>JBFLYN010000033.1:0-38979 GCA_040756655.1 Bacillota bacterium | reverse complement strand
TGATCCGGCATACCGGTCCGGGTCGCCAGCTCGGCCAGGCTTATCCCTTGGGCGTAAGGAGCGTGGGCACACTCACGCAGCACCCGGTGGCTCTTGACGGCACACACCACTTCGCAACGCCGGTCCATCTCCACTTGGATCAGGGTGCTGCTGGCATACCAGATGTCCAACAGCACCACCGTACGGGTCCCCGGCACCGGCGTGAACTCAGCGATGAGTTGGGCCGCCAGCTCCAATTTGGAGCGGAACTTACTTCCTGACTGGGAGCAGGCCCGCTGGCTCTGGTAGAGCAACGCCCCTACCGGATACGCATAACCGGCGATGACAGAGAGGGCGGTGACCAAGGAGTGACCCCATACTTGCTGCTGGTTAGCATGGGAGTAGTGCCAGCCCAGACCGGCCATGTTCTTGCCGGTCTTCCTCACGACTGTATCATCGATCACCAGCTAACCGGTAACCAGGGCACTGGTGGTATCGCGATACGGAGCTGGGAGAACTGCACCAACGTGTTCCAGCACCCATTGCCATGGGGTCCGCCGCAGCCAGACGGGCTTCCAGGGAGCTCGGTTGACAAAGCGGTTAACATTGCTCTGGTCACGCTGCCACAGGTACCGCTGAACTTCGGTCAACTGGTTGATGGTATGTACCCCTACCCACAAGATCATGTGAGAATCAGGTGCCGGAAATGGTGACGCTGAGGTCGGCTCAGGTACAGAGCAAACCGGTCTACGCAATCTCCAAACAACGCTTGCCAATTCTTGTCCAGGCTCCTGGTCTGCGGTATACTGGGTTTGAGCATGGTCCGTGCCTCCCTCAGGATGTTTGTTGCAACAACACCTTGCGAGGCGACCGGGCCATGCTTCTTTTAAGTATGGAAGCACTACCAGAAGAACTACAAAAGCTTAGTTATCTGAGTGTCGTGCTACCAAGATGTGGTTGCAGTGAAACGCCAACCCGTCCCGACTTAGTGGTATTATTAAGACGATTCTACATTCACTAAAAGAATTCCTGCCGGAGTTGGAAAACGAGCTCCCTGACGTCACCCAAGCGGGACCTCAGCGCGTCGATCATCCGGTGGTTCCAGGTACGGTCGGATGTGTTGCCATCTAAGACCTCGCCTATGACCGGGACTCCTTCCTTCGTCACGGCAAGCCCGTAGAGGAACTGCTTTAATTGCGGTGGCCGTAGGTTATGCGGAGGAGGTCGGAGTTGTCGTCCTTGTAAGCCCCATCCACCGATACCGAGGTGGTGTCGGCACAGATGACGTCTATACGGACCCCTTCTTGCAGGGGTGCCCTAAGCGCCACCGTGCAGTAGACCTCTTGAGGCCCGGCTTCCGCCAGTTTATCCAAGGCGCATCCTACGGCGTCGTCGTTTAGGTCGGCCGCCTCGATTCAGGGACCGAAGAGCTTTTCTACCTCCATCCCCCGGAAGAACTCCTCGAGCTTGTAGAGAGGACGGCGGTTGGTGAGCGCGTTTACGATGATCGCCTCTATCCTCGACCCGGGAGAGAGCTTGCACTGGGACGGATCCCAGCGGAGCATCTCGTTTACGGTCTTCGTGAGCCCGATCGCCCTGCACATAGCCACGATGAGCGGAGCCGGACCGTCGTGATAGACCAAGAGCACCCCCGCCACCCCCCGAATCGATGTTAACGGATGGGGCGGGAAAGAGCTAGGAACGGACGGGGCGGGAAAGAGCTAGGAAAGAGCTAGATAGTTATTTCCAGTTCGCTTCTATAATTAATTCGTCCCGATAGCGCCCAAGGGGTGCCGAATGTGGGCTCGATGAGTTCGAGGTGCTCTTTGTGCAAGCCGGGGCTCCTGGCCGGTGATCCTGGACATAGCCTGGGGGAGCACCGCGACGTGCCAGAGCATGCGCCGCCCGTTGGGCACAGGTAGACACCTGCTGCGTTATCTCGAACTCCGAGCGGCCCTCACCTTGGACGGATCGTCACTTGCCTCTCCAGCACCAGGGCCAGGATTTCGGATTGTATCTCCGGTCCCAACGGGGCCGGCAAGACTACCACACTCCGCATGCTCATGGGGTTTGCGTCCCCTTCCGCCGGCGAGGCATTCATCCTGGGCCAGAAGGTCGGTGGGCGCGAGGGGGACACCCGCAGGAACGTAGGTTTCTTGCCGGATGTCCCGGCCTTTTACAGCTGGATGCGGGCCGGTGAGTTTTTGACCTTCAGCGGGGAACTTTTGGCGATGGAACCTAGAACCCTTAAGGCCCGGGTGGCCGAACTCCTGGACATCGCCGGGCTGGCGGACGTCAAGACCCCCATCGGCGGGTTCTCCCGGGGCATGCGGCAGCGTCTGGGGCTTGCCCAGGCCCTGATCAACAGGCCCAAGGTGGTGCTGCTGGATGAGCCCACCTCGGCCCTGGATCCCATTGGGCGCAGGGAAGTGCTGGAGCTCATCGGGCGCTTTGCCGGTGAGACCACTGTGCTGTTTTCCACTCACATCCTCACCGACGTCGAGAGAGTCTGTGATACCGTGGCTATCCTGCGGCAGGGCCGACTGGTCATCCAGGAACCCATCGCCACCCTGAAGGAGAAGTACGTGCCCCAGGCCGTTCTGCTGGACGTGGTGGGAGATCCGGAGTCGTTGGTCGAGTGCATGCAGACCTTCTCCTGGGTATCCGGTGTGGAAAGAAGACCCGGCAACATGCTGCGGGTGGCGGTCACTGATATCGAGCGGGCCCACCACCTCTTGCCGGGCGCCGTGACCAGGGCGGGTGTGGGGCTCAGGGAATACCGGGTGGACGAGGTCACCCTCGAGGATATCTTCATGAGGTTGGTGAACGGGACATGAGGTTTGGGGTACTACTGAAAAAGGAGCTTTCGGAGATACTCCGAACCTACAAGATCTACGTGGTCCCGGTTATTTTCTTGGCCTTCGGCCTGGTGAGCCCCATCCTGGCCAAGATCATGCCCGAGCTCATCAGGTCGTTAGCGCCGGACATCAGGATCGAAGTGCCCACTCCCACCTGGCTGGACGCTTTTGCTCAGTACTTCAAGAACCTGACCCAGGTCGGCCTCTTGGCGGTGATCCTTACCACCATGGGTGTGGTGGCCGATGAGAAATCCAAGGGCACCGTGCTCTTGGTGCTATCCCGGCCCGTCTCCCGCTACGCCCTGGTATTTGCCAAGTTCACGGCCTCGGTAGCCCTGCTGGCCGCGTCGGTGGGCCTGAGCTTCGTCGCTTGCTTGTACTACACCCACGTACTTTTCCCGGACTTGGCCTGGACCGCGGCGTCCTGGGCTACGCTGGTATTTTTCGTCTATGCCATTTTCATTGCGTCATTGGCCATTGCTGCCAGCAGTATCGCTCGCAGCAACGTTGCAGCGGGTGGCATGGCGGTGGGAGGGTTCTTTCTCGTCTCGCTCCTTCCCTCGGTGCACCGGGTGTTCGCCCGGTATTCTCCGGGCGCCCTCAACACCTACGCTGGCGAAATCCTGGCACAGGTCAAAGTGCCAGGTGATGCTGCCGGCGCAGTGGTGACTACCATGGTTCTCTCGTTGGCCTTGGTGACCCTGGGCAGCTGGGTCTTCACCCGCCAAGAGCTTTAGGCCCCCGCTTTCGCCGAGTGGTTCCCCGCCCTCATCAGGCCGCTCCTGGGCTTTCCCAGCCGCCTGCAGGTCTTACCAGGGTTGGTGCAGAAATAGCCGGGCGGGAGAGGATGCACCATGCGAGACCTCAGGATCGAAGTCGAGGAAGTTCAGGGTTTTTGCGATCTTCCCATGCGCCCAGGAGACTACTTCGAACTACATGGTGGGCGCATTTCCATACCGCAAGGGCGCTACGTATGCATGTGGGCGCTGGCCGCCCTCATCCCCATGCTGCCGGCCAAGCAGCGAGCCCGCGATGATCCCAATGACTGGCTACCGCGGGTGGACCGCATGATGTGCCCGGACCCGGAGGGCCGGGTGGTGTTCAAGATCACACCACTGGGCAACGAGCAACTCCCATGCTCCAAGCCCCGGCTTTTGGTGGACGAGAGCGCCTGTTCGGGATGCCGGAGCTGCGAGATATCGTGCTCGTGGCAGCAGGCGGGGGTGTTTGACCCGGAACTGGCCCGCATCCGGGTGGAAAAGCAGGAGGTAACCGGACTCGACCGGCCCCGGGTCTGCCGGCAATGCGGGGTCGCCGCCTGCGTACGGGCATGCCCGGGCGGCGCCATGAGCCGAGACCCGGACACCCTCGCTGTGCTGATAGATGAGAGAAGCTGCAGCGGGTGCGGGGAATGTGCCCGGTCATGCGCCTTTTTGGCCATTCGCCTGGTAAACGGCGTGGCAGTAGTATGTGACCTGTGCGGCGGTAGCCCGGCCTGTGTGGCCCGGTGCGTGACCGGTGCACTGCGATATGGCACCGGAGGCGGCCGGAAGTTCTGAATAGCTGGGAGGAACACCCATGCATGGCTATGCCGGCAAGGTCCTGAGGGTGGACCTTAGCCGTGAGACCTTTGTCGAAGAGGAGCTTGACCCCCAGCTGGCCCGCACCTTTCTTGGGGGCCGGGGTCTCAACGTCTACCGTCTTTGGCACCAGGTCCCCGCCGGGCTGGCGGGGCTGGATCCCGCCAACGTCCTGGTGTTCGGGGTAGGGCCTTTCAATGGTACGTTGTTTCCCGGGTCCGGTCGCTTCAACGTCAGCGCCATGTCGCCGCAAACGGGCATCCTGGGCGACTCCAATGCCGGCGGGTTCTTCGGGGCGGAACTCAAATTTGCCGGCTATGACCAGTTGATCATCACCGGGCGGGCACCCCAACCGGTATACCTCTGGTTGTCATCCAAGGGACCTGCACTGGTCCCGGCGCGTTCCCTGGTTTCCCTGGACGTGTGGCAGGTGCAGGACACCATCGCCAGGGATACGGGCGACCCCAGGGTCCAAGTGGCCTGCACCGGTCCAGCGGCCGAGGCCGGTGTGAAGTTCGCCGGGGTGTTCTGTAACCTGGTCCGGGCGGCAGCGCGCACCGGCATGGGCGCGGTGATGGCCTCCAAGAACCTAAAGGCCGTGGCCGTGCGAGGACACAGGCCGGTGACCGTGGCAGACGGCGACACATTTGGGCGACTCCTGGGGGAGCTGGAGGCTGAGATCCTGGATCACCGCCAGTATGTCATGCGCTGCCGCCTGGGCACCACCCACCTGGTAAAAGCCTTGAATGCCCGGGGTTGCCTGGGCACCCGGCACTACACCACCGGGCGATTTGAGGCCTGGGAGCAAGTGAGCGGGGAAAGGCTGGCAGAGCTCTACAAGGTTAAAGCCAAGGCCTGCTTTTCCTGTCCCATCCCGTGCAGCCGGTTTCTTCGCATCGGGGCATTGGCGACTGAAGGTCCCGAGTTTGAGGGGCTGGCCGGATTCACCGCCATGCTCGGTTGTGCCGACCTTAGGGCCGGGCTGGAGGCCGTCGACCGCTGTAACCGGTATGGCATGGACGTGATCGCAACTTCGGAGTGCATTGCCTTTGTGATTGAGTGTTTCGAGCAGAGTCTGATCACGGCCGCCGACTGCGACGGGCTTACCCCACGCTGGGGGGACACCGGTTTTATGCTGGCCATGGTTGACAAGATCGCAGCCCGGGAGGGCATCGGGGACATCCTCGGCGACGGCGTGCGTCAGGCCGCACAGCGGTTGGGCCGCGGTACCAGCCGCCTGGCCATGCATGTGAAGGGGCTTGAGTTTTTCAAGGCCGATCCCCGGGGGATCAAGGGATATGCCTTGGGGGTGGCCGTGGCCAGCCGCGGGGGAGATCACCTGCGGTCGGAGCCTTCATTCGAGTTCTGTGAAGACAAAGAGCTGGGGCGGGCCCGTTATGGGGTGCCCCAGGCCGCCTTTCCCTTGGAGTACCTGGGCAAGGGACGGGTGGTGAAGGAGTACGAGGAACTCTGTGCCCTGGCCGACTGCTGGAATGCATGTAAGAATACCATCGTCAACATGGAAGTGCTGTCCTTTGCGAAGGCGGCAGCGTTTTACCGTGCTCTCACCGGACTGGACATGGACGCTGAGACACTGCAACGAGCGTGCGAGGCCCTGGTGAACCTCGAGCGCGCTTTCATTGTGCGAGAAGGAATCAGGCGGAGCGACGATACGCTGCCCGACCGTTTTCTCCACGAACCACTGCCGCCCGGCAGCGGGCCTTCCTCGGGGCACGTGGTGGAGCTCGACCCGATGCTCGACGAATACTACGACTCCCGTGGATGGGACCGGGCCAGTGGGGTCCCCACACCCGGCACGCTGGAACGATTGGGCCTGGGATTCACCCTGGATGACCTGCGGGCGGCGGGGGCGACCAGGTAGTCTTCGGCTTAGCGGTTCGCCTGCACGGTGTCGTCACCCCCCAAGCTGGGTGTTTAGCTCTCAAAGGAAGCGGCAGGGTGGAGAGCCGCCCACCCTGCCGCCCGGGTTCAACCGGCTTTGATCACCAGCGCCATCGTCATGCCGGCAACTACCGCCAAGAAAAGTAGCCAGAAGGAGCCGTGGCGAGCCATGAACGCCAGTTCCCGGCCGGCCTGCCTGGGTGACAGGGCTAGTTCGCTGCGGGCCCAGCCCGCGAGCCGCCCCAAGGTGCCGCGGGCTGCCCAGAGCAGGACCCCGAGGACGATCAAGCTGGAAGTCCACGCCAAGGCGGGGTACCGGCAAAACGGGCAGTTGATGCCCAACAATGACGCCACTGCATTCCAAGCCACGTGGAGGGCAATGGCTGGTACCAAGGAACCGGTGCGGATCACCAGGATACCCAGCACCAGGCCTGCGAGCAGGGCCGACAGGAAACCGGGTCCGTGGAGTATCCCGAATACCACCGCCGAGGTCAGCACGGCTTGCCGTCTCCCCGCCTCCGCAGCGTCCCGAGCAACAGGCCACGGAAGACCAACTCCTCCGCCACCGGCGCAGCCAGCAGCATGACAAAGAGGAGCTGCCGGACAGGCTGCCCAGGCAGGTCGCGCGAAAAACGAGCCAGGAATTCGCCTAGGACTGGAACTGCGTGGACCAGCCCGATGAATACCACGTTGACTGCCAATACCACGGCGCCAAGCAGGCATACCTCCGGCCAGCCCCCTGGTCCCGTGTTCAGACTCAGCCACCGGCGCCATTGTACGTCGTGCCGGCGGGAGTAATAGGTGATGACCACCACGGCCGCTATCAGCACCGCCACCCACGTCAGAAACGGGAGCAACAGGTTGCAAAGGAGAGTAAAGACAGCCGCCGCCGGTACCCGTACCCAGGAGATGGGTCCGCAGGAACTACGGGAATACCAGCCGCCATGGTCATGCTCCTCCCGCCCGGATTGTGTTTGCCCGGTAGCTATAGTGCTAACCGGCGGACTTGGCTGTTTCGGCCAGAGCACTAAGGGATCCCGCAAGACCCGCCAGGTCGTTGGGGACGATGATCTTGGTGGCCTGGCCGTTGGCCAGGTCGCGCAGGGCATCGAATCCCTGCAGCGTCAAGAGTGCGCTATCCGGCTGTACGTTCTTGATAAGGGTCAATCCCCTGGCCCTGGCTTCCGCTACCTTCAGGATGGCCTCGGCCCGGCCCTCGGCCTCCAGCACCTGGCGCTGCTTGTCGGCTTCCGCGGCCAGGATGGCCCGGGTCTTGTTGGCCTCGGCCTCCAGGATGGCTGCCTGCTTGCGGCCCTCTGCCGTGAGTATGGCGGCCTGCCTTTCGCCCTCGGCAGCCAGGATCTGGGCCCGCTTGTCGCGCTCGGCGCGCATTTGCTTTTCCATGGCGTCCTTGATGTCTTTGGGCGGGTCGATGGACTTGAGCTCCACCCGGTTTACCCTCACACCCCACTTGTCCGTGGCCTCGTCCAGGATCAACCGGAGCTGGGCGTTGATCTTCTCGCGAGAAGTGAGGGTTTCGTCCAACGAGAGATCCCCGATGATATTACGGATGGTGGTCTGGGTGAGCTTCTCGATGCCCGCTCTCAGGTTGGTGATCTCGTAGGTGGACTTCACTGGATCGGTGACCTGGCAGTAGATCACCGTGTCAATGTGCATGGTCACGTTGTCCTTGGTAATCACGGGTTGTGGCGGGTAATCCACCACCTGCTCGCGCAGGTCGATGCGAGGCAGGACCCGGTCAATGAACGGTATCACAAAGGTAAGCCCGCTGTGGAGCGTTCGGTGGTAGCGGCCGAGTCGCTCCACCAACCCCACCGTGGACTGGCGGATGACCTTGATGGACGACAAGGCCACCAAGAACACAAACAGGGCCGGGATCCAGTAGATCAGGAAGAAAAGCTCACTGGGCATCATGACTCCTCCTTTGGCTTTTCTGTGGGAAGTGGGCGTACTACCAGGTGAACACCAGAAACGGAGAGAACTTCCACCTGTTCTCCACGCAGTATATCGCGATCAGTCTCAGCCAGAGCGGACCACTCTTCTCCCAGCACTTTCACCAGGCCGATGCCGGTACTGGCCGGGATGGTTCCGATCACCCGCGCCATCTTGCCCGGCAGGGCTTCGTAGGCCGTCCGGGTAACCGCTCCTTCCAGCACGCGCTTGGCAAACCGGCGGGTTGCCGCCACACCTATGGTGGAAACTACCGTGAACGTAAGTGTCTGCGTGGCAAAACCGGCTCCCAAGTATGCCGGTACGGCCGCGGCCAGCGCTCCCAGGCCGAACCACATAACCAGGAAACCGTGAGTGAGTATCTCCAAGAGCATTAGCACCGTCCCGAACATGAGCCAGAACACCCAAGCGCCCAAAGCTAGTCCCTCCCTCCTGTATACTAAGTCCAACAAAAAGGCTTTTACCATTACCACCTAATACGTTCCAGTGCCTGCCCGGTTCCCGAGTACGGCGGAAAAAACACGGCGGCGGACCCTGGAAGTCCGCCGCCGGTCCGCGTGTGCCCTAATCCAACGCCACCGCGCACATGGCCCGGTGACCGGTGTCCGCGAACACCCGCCGGGCATATCTTCTCATGAGTTCCCTGGTCATGGGCCCGGGTCCGTCCACTTCCCTGCCATCCAGGAGAGTCACGGGCATGATCTCAAAGGGTGTGTTGGTGATGAACACCTCCGAGGCCCGCTGGAGTTGCTCGAGGGTGAAGGCCGACTCGTCCACAGGCAAGCCCGCCTCCCGGGCCATCTCGAGTACCAAGTGCCGGGTGATGCCGGGCAGTATGTTGCAGCTTAGCGGGGCAGTGCGGAGACAGCCATCGATGACGGCAAAAGCGCTGGAGGCCGCAGACTCAGTCACCAGCCCGTCACGGGTCACCAGTAGGGCCTCAAAGGCTCCCTTGGCCTTGGCCTCGGTCATGGCCATGCAGTTGGCCAGAAGATTCAGGGACTTGATGTTGCACCTGGCCCACCGCAGGTCCTCGTAGGTGATCAGGGTGATGCCCCGCCGGTACCAGGCTTCTGGTACCGGCCCAAGCTCCACGGCCATGACTGCCAGCCCCGGGTCGTGGGCGCTTGTCCATGCATGCATGCGGGGCGCCGGGCCCCGGGTCAAGTGGAAGTAGATATAACAGTGAGCCGGGGCCCCGGCTTCGATACGCTCCAGCACGGCCACCAGCTCCTGGCGAGAATACGGCACCTCTAGATCAATACCGCGGCAGCTGGCGTAAAACCGGTCCAGGTGCAGGTCACGTGTGAAGGGACGCCCGCCGTACAGGCGGTAGACCTCGTAGACTCCATCGCCGAACAGGTAGCCCCGGTCCAGAAACGGCACGGCTGCTTCTTCCAAGGGTAGGAACTGGCCGCGCAGGAACACCACGGACATGACTCGAGCGCCTCCTTAGTAGCATCACAACCGCCGTACGGGCATGGCCCGTCCAGCGGCAGCATTACGAAACAGTTCGCCGCCGCCAAGGCCCTTTCCTCCTGGGTGGAACCCATCCCAAGGCCCCATCGTCATGGGGACATGAGAAGGTGATGGCGTGAGAGTCCTGCTGGTTTACCCCGACTTCCTGGAGAGCAAGGGCGGTACCGCCCAGCACGGGAGCTACTCAGAGGGGTTGGCTTCCCTGTCGGCCGTGCTCAAAAGCCAAGGACACCAGGTTGCCCTCATGCACCTGACGCGCCCAGCCCATGAGCGGGAATACCTGGCCGAACTGGCATCCTACCAGCCCGACCTGGTGGGATTCAACTCGCGCACCAGCGTGTTCCCGTATGTCCGGCAGTATGCCCTCTGGACCAAGCAGTATGATGACATCCCCACCGTGTGCGGAGGATACCACGCCACCCTGGTTCCCCAGGAGACTCTGGACACACCGGGCATTGATGCTGTGTGCATCGGAGAAGGCGAGCACATCCTGGCCGGCCTGTGCCGGGCTGTGGAGCAGGGTGAAGACTGGTCGCAATTGCCCGGGGTGTGGACACGGTGCGGCGGGCAGATGGTGCGTAACCCGGTGGCACCACTGGTTGAGGACCTGGATACTCTCCCCTTGCCTGACTTTAGCCTGTTCGATTACCGTCGGTTGGCGGCCTCCCAGATGTCCACGGCTCTGGTGATGCTGTCCCGGGGGTGCCCGTACAACTGCGCCTACTGCTGCAACCACGGATTGCGCAAGGTGTACCCCAACCCGGCCAGGTATACCCGGTTTCGAAGCCCGGAGCGGTCCATTGTTTACCTTGAGCAACTGCGCACGAGCTACCCTGGTTTGCGCTACCTGAACTTCATGGATGACATCCTACCCCTCAACCGGGAGTGGTTTTCCGATTTCATCAGCCGCTACCGGCGGGAGGTTGGACTCCCCTTCAGCTGTCGCCTGCGAGCCAACCTGGTGGACCGGGATGTGGTCTGCGCGCTCAAAGAGGCCGGGTGCTATCTCGTCCACATGGGAGTTGAGACTGGCGACGAAGAGCTGCGCCGGGCAGTGCTCAACCGTCCCATCAGCCAAGAGCAACTGGTGAAGGCCTTCGATACTTGCCGGGACCTGGACATGTCCACCCTGGCCTACAACATGATCAACCTGCCCGGCGAGACGGTCAACAGCACCCTCTCCACCATCCGGCTCAACGCCCGGCTCAGGCCGCAACGCATGGTAGTGAGCATCTTTTATCCCTACCCAGGGACGGACCTGCACCGGTTGTCCTGGGAGCGCGGGTGGCTGTCAGGCTCGGACTACCAGTCCGACATGCCGCTCAAGCAGCCTGGATATGGCTCGGCCCAGGTGTGGTTCATGCACCGCTACTTCAAGTCACTGGTCAGGGTGTACCAGTTGCTGTACCGCCTACCACACCCGGCCCAACGGGCTTGCCGGGGGGCCCTGGAAGCCGTGCTCTGCTCGCCGCTTCTGCCCCGGCGTTCGCTGGCGGTGGCGGCAGATGCGATCATCGCCGTCGGAGTGGGTCTGAAGCGGTTCTTGATGAAGCACTTTCCCGCCTTCTACCTGCGGCTACGTGACCGGGTGGTGGGTAGGGTCCCGGTCTAGTCGGCCACGCGCAGGGTGGGGTGGGCCACCACCAGGTCGAGATGAACCGGGGCCTGGTTGGCCCCTCGGAAGAAAAGGTTGTCTCCTAGTCCGAAGTGACAGGTTCCGGCCAGGCACTCGTCGGCGGCAATGCACCCGGTGGGGATTCCCTGGCTCAACCCAAAGCCCAGCTCCACCACGAGCCGGCACGACGGCTCCAGGTGGGCCAGGCACGCCCGCAGGCGGTCAGCCCTCCTTTGACCCGTGATGGAAGCAACCATCCCGTGCTCTACAGCGAGGACTACCGGCCGGTCCACCCGGCCCAAAGGGTCCAGCAACTTCCCGCCCGCCACGCATTCTCCGGCCGTAACGTCCACGGCGATGATCCGTCCAACCTCCAGGGTAAAGACATGGAACTTACGCGCCGGGAAACTAACTACCGCGCCCCCCGGCGCTGTCACTTCCAGGTGGTTGCAGGCGTTGTACGTCAAAACCCCCTGGACCTGCTCTTCTACCTGGCCGGCATCTGACGACAGCATCCTCAGGAGGACCGGTCCGGGAACGCTCGAGCGGATGGCTACCGATCTACCAGTGAAACCGGGCGGTGAGCTCAGAGCCGGAAACAGGGATGCCCAGGCTGGCGGCTCTAACCCGGCCGATAGGGCCGAGAGTACCACGTCGCCTGCATCCAGAGCGGACAACTCGGCGTCGACTTTGATCCGGGAGGTTTCCCGGCCGAGAACCTTGACGCGGACATCCAGGCCCAGGCCGGACCCAGCTTGGGCCATGCCCCGGGCCAGCCAGGAGCGGCCGAAGTCGACGAAAATCACCAACCGCTCGCCTGCTTCAAGGCCCAGGAGACCTGCCAGCGTGTTCTTACAGGCGTATTCTTGCTCAGCGTTGATAATGAGCACCTCCCCGGGAGTGCGCCCGGGCCGTGGAGCAGTATGGTTACGAAATGAGCTTCGAGGCAGGAAGGTGTGGTCACGGCCTGGGCCTTTTATCAACAGAACCGCCGCACATTGCCCCTTACGACCACACCATGCTTGAGCCGGGCATGGTGATCAACATCGAACCCGGCGTAGTCAGTGAGCACGGGGTATTCTGCGTCGAAGAGAACGTACTGGTCACAGAGACTGGCTATGAGATCCTTTCGGGAGCGAGCCGTGAGTTATACGTAGTCCAATCGTGAGAGGAGGAGTTTCCGGTGCCTACCTTGGAGAAAGTGGCAGAGCAAGTCTGGATCACTGATGTGCTGGTAATCGGCAGCGAGGGGGCTGGTGCCAGGGCTGCCCTGGGGGCGGCGGACCGGGTAGGGTCGGTCATCGTGGCCACCAAGGGTTTTGTGGGGAAGTCCGGGGCGACCCTCACTGCTGATGCGGATATCGACATAGACAGCCGGTCTGCGGCGGATATTTTTGGTCTACCCGGGGATAGGCGGGACAGCCCCGAGAAGTTCGCCGAGGACATGTGCAAAGAGGGTGAGTATCTTAACGACCAGGAACTGGTCAGGATCCACACGGAGGAAGCCCCGGCCCGCCTCAAGGAGCTGGTGGATTGGGGGGCTCGTATCGACCGGCTCACTCACGCCCCTGGTCACACCTATCCACGTGGGGTCTGGATACCCGGCACCGAGTTTGTCCGGGTTCTGACCCGGGAACTGAAGAAGAGACGGAACATCAGGCTCCTGGAAAACGTGATGCTCACGGAGCTGCTTACCCGCGATGGCTCGGTGGTAGGAGCCGCGGGGATCTCCATCACCACCGGCAGCTTCTTTGTGATCAAAGCCCGGGCCGTCATCCTATGCACGGGCGGGGCCATGCGAGTCTACCCCCACACCACCGCACCGGATGAACTTACCGGCGATGGGTTAGCCATGGCCTACCGGGCAGGAGCCCCCTTGGTAGACATGGAATTCCCCATGTTCCTGCCTTACACACTCCTCAAGCCCGATTCACTGGATGGCGTGGACTTCCCGTACCTGCTCAGCGCGTACATCGAGACCCACGCCCTCAACCGGTACGGGAACCGGTACATGTCCAAGTGGGATCCGGAGCGCCTGGAACACACGACCCGGGACGTCAACTCCATTGCCGCCATGGTGGAAGTGCTGGAAGGCCGGGGTGGGCCCAATGGCGGCACTTACCTGTCACTAAAGCACCTCCCGGATAACCTGAGGGAATTCACCTCTGAGTGGTTCCCAGAGAGCATGGCCCACATGAGGTATGGCGGGTTCAACATGAGAGACTACCTTCCCGACCTGGGCAAGGACGCCATGGAGACGGGCCCGGCCTGCCACTTCTGGAACGGCGGGCTGCAAATAAATGCCAGGTGTGAAACGGGAGTGCCGGGCCTGTTTGCGGCGGGAGAGGGCACTGGGAGTATACATGGCGCCAACCGGGTGTCGGGCAATGCTCTCACCATGACCCAGGTCTGGGGGCCCCGGGCCGGGATCTACGCGTCCGAGTATGCCCTATCCAGCGACGACTTGGCGGTGGATTTCGACCAGGTAGATGCCTTGCGCCAGAAGTCTCTCCATGTATTCCGGGGCCGGGGTGGTACCGACGTGGTGGACCTCAGGAAGCAGTTGCAGTCGCTGGCTTGGACCCAGGTGGGGGTGGTACGGGACGAGTCCGGCCTGGTGAAGGCCCTGGAAACCGTGAAGGATATCCGCACTCAAGGTCTTCCGGACCTAGGACTCAAGAGTAAGTCAAGGGTCTATAACCGGGAATGGATAGAGGCCTTGCAGGTAGAGAACATGCTGGACATCGTGGAACTGGTGGCCAGGGCCAGCCTGGCGCGCAGGGAAAGCCGGGGAGCTCTTTACCGCCGGGACTACCCCAAAACAGACAACGTCAACTGGCTGAAGAACATCGTGCTGAAGTTAGGTGCGGGCGGCGTCGAGGTTATCCAGCAGGAAGTGGCGCTGCCACGGTTTTCGCCGCCAAGGGTTGTCAGAGAATACGGTCGTAAGGAGTGAGCGATCCGTGGCAAGCAAAAAGAGTCCGACCCATGTTACCGTGCGTGTAAGACGCCATAACCCCGGCTTGGAAGGGGAGCCATACTTCCAACAGTACACGGTGCCACTGGACCGTGGCGCTACCGTGCTATCCGTCCTCAGGTATATATACGAGGAACTGGATCGGTCTTTGGCTTACTACTGCTCCTGCCGGATCGGCAGGTGTGCTGGATGTCATGTTTCGGTCAACGGCAAGACCCGGCTGGCCTGCACCACCGCGGTCAGGGGCGACTTGGTCCTTGAGCCCATGCCGGGGTATCCCGTCGTCAAGGACCTAGTCGTCGATGGCGCCGCCAGGCCGTCCCGTCCGGGCAGTGTGTCCGGCCCAGCCTAGCTGCACGAACTGGCCAGGCGGCGTGAACTGCCCCGGTACCCCCCGGCTACTGTAGCAGAGGCGTTGTGGTAATGGCAGCGTCCCCGAAAGGACACGAGGGTGCCTTGGGAGAACAAGCTCCTTAGCCTGGGAGACCCGGTTGAAAAGGAGCGTGCGTAATATGGTACCACGCCTCGTGCTGGCCAAGGATACTGTCCAGCAGGTGTCCGAAGCCATAGCTGCGATCCTGGACCTAGATGTGGAAATCGCCGACCAGCGACTGTCCCGGGTGGCTGGAACCGGAGCTTTTGCGCAGAAGATAGGTGAACCCCTTGACCGTGACGGTTTTGTGAACCGGGAAGTGATGAGGACGGGCGACTACGTTCTCATTGACGAGACCGGTAAGCACGTGGTGTGCCAAGCATGCGCCCGGGCCGGGTCGTGCTACGCTACTGCCCTGCTGTGCTACCCGATTAAGGCACCGGGCACGACCATCGGTACCATCAGCCTTGTGGCATGTGATAGCAGGCGACGGGCCTGGCTTCTGGGCAACCTTGCTTCCTGCATTGCGTTTTTGAGCAAGATGAGCGAACTGATCACCGCCAAAGTCCTGGAGCAGCAAGCCCTGCTGGCTCAGGAGTCACTCCACCGGCAACTGGCGCTGGTGATGGATTTTCTGGGTGAGGGCATCATCGCCGTAGACCGGTACGGAGTGATTACTCATTTCAACTCCTACGCTGCACAGCTGTTTGGCGTCATGCCCGGTCTGGTGGTAGGTCAGGAGATCCGGGACATGGTGGGCGGGACCGGCGTTTACGATGTATTGTGCGGAGGAGAGCAGCAACGGCAGCAACGGATCCTCATGAAAGTGGGCGCCACCACGTGTCCAGTGCTGTGCGACGCCATCCCCATTGCCGTGGACGGCAAATCCATGGGGGCTGTGCTCAAGTTCCGGGACATCCAGACCTCTTCCCGCATGGCCTATGAGATGAGCTACGCTGCCAAGGCGGTGACGTTCGAGGACATCCTGGGAGTCAGCCGGCAGATCAAGCAGGTCAAGTTAGAGGCCCAACAGGTCGCCCGGTCATCATCCACGGTCCTGATCTACGGTGAGAGCGGCACCGGTAAGGAGCTCCTGGCCAGGGCCATCCATACCGCGAGCCCCCGGGGCCATGGCCCGTTTGTTTCCATCAACCTGGGTGCGGTTCCCGACGGTCTCTTGGAGAGCGAGCTTTTCGGCTACGAAGCAGGAGCGTTCACCGGTGCCAAAAAAGGCGGCAAGCTGGGCAAGTTCGAGCTGGCCAACGGAGGCACACTATTCCTCGACGAGATCGGTGACATGCCGGTGCACCTTCAGGTCAAATTGCTCAGGGTGCTGGAAGAGCGGCGCGTCGAACCCCTGGGCAGCACGTGGCCGCGACCACTGGACGTCCGTATCATCTGTGCTACCCACCGCGACCTGGGGGCCATGGTAGCCCGGCGGGAATTCCGGGAGGACCTGTTTTACCGCCTCAACGTTGTCCCGCTGGTCATCCCGCCCCTCCGGGAGCGCAAAGAGGACATCCCGCCATTGGCCGGCAGGTTCTACCCCGCTCACGCCGCAAGGCTGGGCAAGCAGATCACCGGCATTTCCCCTGGGGCCATGGAGCTCCTTATGGCCTATGGGTGGCCGGGCAATGTGCGCGAGCTGTCCAACTGCCTGGAATACGCCGTCAACATGGAGACTGGCCCCACCATAAGCGCACAGGTGCTCGGGCCCAAGCTCGGCAACTCGGGGCATGTAGCGGCCAAAACCGCCGCGACAAACCCGCGTGACGATAAACAGGAGCTAATCCTGCAGGTCCTCCGTGTTCACGGTACCAGCACAGCCGGAAAGAAGGCGGCGGCAGCCGCACTGGGAATCAGCCTTTCTACTCTCTACCGGAAGCTAAAGAGCATGGCACCAGCTCCCTTGCCCCCTGCCCGGGATCCAGCACCAGTTTCTTCCCTCAACACCCCGGATCCACCAGCTCCCACCCGCCACCGGTAGTAGCCATCGAGTGTTGTTTGTGGGGGCAGGCTGGCCAAGCTGGCCGCCCGGTCCCGGCTTTGCTACTCTCTGGACAGCGCGGAACCGCAATATTGGCCTCAAACTCCCGTGCAAGGGGTGATGTACCGACCGGGACTTGGTGATAGCACACAATTATAGCTCCTTGGATTCGTACCAACAGTCTAAAGGGAACGGATCATCGTGCAACGAAAGCTATAAATATACCTGCACAGGTCCACAAAACGTGTTCCGGGTGCCAGCAGTGGCCCTGTGCTAAGCCCGGGTGAGAGGGGTTATTCATGTACCAGGTAAGGTTTTGCGGATTTGGCGGTGAAGGAGTGGTCAAGGCCGCAGATATCATGGGGAAGGCAGCGGTCAGGGCCGGCAAATGGGCTCACTCCCTGCCTCTTTTCGGCACTGAGATGCGTGGCGCTCCCGTCAAGGCCTTTCTGCGCATGGATGAACAGCCCATCAAGCTCAAGTGCTACATCTACCGACCCGATGCCGTGGTGGTTACCAGTCCAGTGCTTCTTTCCACCGATGCGCTGGCCGGGGTACCCCTGGATGGTCACGTCATCCTCAACTGGCGGCCGGGTGCTGCCTGGACGGGCGCAGAGCCCCGGTATCAACTGCATGTTCTCGATGCGCTGGACATCGCCCTCAGGACGATAGGGAAACCCATCATAAATATCGCCCTGGTAGGGGCTCTCGTGCGGGTCACGGGAAGCCTGACTCTCGAGGTACTGGAGGAAGTCATTGGCGAGGAATTCTCGCCAGAGCTGGCCAGCAAGAATATCCGTGCCCTTCACGAGGGTTACGAATCGGTAGCAAGGTGGTGATGGAATATGCACCCGTGGTCGGCATCCAGGCCCCTATCGGCCTGGCTCCCTGGAGGGTACTGCCGGAGCCGGCGTGGCGCCCACCGGGTGTTCCGTCCGGTCATCGATGACGATAGATGCTCCAAGTGCTCAATGTGCTGGGTGTATTGCCCCGAGGGGATCATTACCCGTGGAGAACGGTACACCATCGACTACGACTACTGCAAAGGTTGTGGCGTCTGTGCCGAGGAGTGCCCGCGCAGCGCCATCACCATGATAAGGGAGGAGTGAAACAGTGCCCCGCTCTTACCTAACAGGTTGTCAGGCGGTGGCAGAGGGTGCCAGGTTGGCCGCTGTGCAGGTGGTGGCGGCCTACCCTATCACTCCCCAGACGGCGATTGTAGAGACCCTGGCTTCGGCGGTTGCCCGGGGGGAGCTAGACGCACAGATGGTCCCAGTAGAAAGCGAACACAGCGCCATGTCCGTATGTATCGGGGCGGCCATGGTGGGAGCAAGGGCTTTTACGGCTTCCAGTTCCCAGGGGCTCATTCTCATGCATGAATGCCTTTTCATGGCCTCGGGCCTGCGCTTGCCCATCGTGATGGCGGTAGCCAACCGGGCCCTGGCGTCGCCGGTGACCATTTTCGCCGACCACCAGGATTCCCTGGCCACCCGGGATGCGTGCTGGCTGCAGCTTTACGCCGAAACGTGCCAGGAGGTCCTGGATTATATTCTCATCGCATATAGGACTGCCTACCACCCGGAAGTCATGCTCCCGGTGATGGTATGTCTTGATGGATTTTTCCTCTCCCACATCTCCGAACCAGTATCCGTACCCGACCAGGCAGCAGCTCGGGACTATCTGGCCGACGCCCGGCCGGCGTACCCCATGCTGGATGTGGATGACCCCCGGTGCTTCAACGTCATGGCATTTCCCGACTACTTCTCCGAGTTCCAGCGTGACAGGTTTGAGAGCATGCGGAAGGCCGCCCTGGTCTTGGATGCAGCTTTTCAGGAGTTTGAGGCGTCGTTTGGCCGGAGTCATGCCAGGGTCGAAGGTTACCGCACCAGCGATGCCCAGTTCATCTTGGTCGGGATGGGGTCTTTGATGGGCACTGTCAAGCAAGTGGTGGATGACCATCGACGAGAGGGACACCTGGTGGGTGCGGTGCGCATTACCGCCTTTCGGCCATTTCCCGAGAGCGAGGTGGCCGGCCTGTGCCGGAACGCCACTGCCGTCGGGGTATTGGACCGGGACGTTTCTCCCGGGTCGGGAGGGATCCTTTTTGCCGAGGTATCCAAGTGCCTGTACGGGTCGGCCCCGGGCCCTCGCCTGGTCAGCTTCGTGTTGGGGCTGGGGGGGCGCGACGTAACCGAGGAGACAGTGACCCGGTGCTTGGAGCAGCTGTTGACGCCCGCGGCCCAGGTGTTGGGTGGAGCAGTTCATTGGCCGGATGCCAACACGGCTACTCTCAGGAAGTGGGGGCTGGGTGACGCAGATGGCGATAAGTCTTAGTCGGTTAGCCAATGAGGAATTCGTAGCCCCGGGCCGGTCGGGCTGCCCTGGTTGTCCGGCGGTGATGGGTGCACGTTTGGCCATGAAGGTGCTGGGGAAAGACACCATCATGGTCAACGCCACCGGGTGCATGGTAGCCAACTACGGGTACTGCGGGGCACCACTGTTCCCCTTCATCCACTCACTGTTTGAGAACGCTGGGGCATTAGCCTCTGGAGTTGAATCTGGATTGCGGGCACTGGGGAAGCCGGATGTCAACGTGGTCGTCTACGCCGGCGATGGCGGGACCGTGGACATTGGACTGCAGGCCCTGTCTGGAGCCGTAGAACGCGGCCATCGCTTGGTGTACATCTGCTATGACAACGAGGGCTACATGAACACCGGTGTCCAGCGCTCCGGGTCAACCCCACCGTGGGCCAGCACTACCACGATGCCTGAAGGCAGACGTGACTGGCAGAAAGGATCGATATATGCCGCCCGTAAGGACATGGTACGCATCATGGCCGCCCACGATATCCCGTACGCCGCTACCGCCTCCGTGGGCTATCCCCAGGACTACGTGCGCAAGGTGGAGAAGGCCGCCAACGCTGATGGACCTGCATACATCCACCTCCTGACCCCGTGCATCGTGGGCTGGGGCTTTCCCGAAGCCATGGGACCCAAGCTGGCCCGCCTGGCCGTGGATACGCTGGCCTTTCCCCTGTACGAGGTGGAGGATGGCCACCGCTACCGCATCACCGTGCGCCCGTCCAGGCCCAAACCCGTCGCTGAATACCTGGGGCTTCAGAGCCGTTTTCGCCAACTTGGAGACGATGACGGCATCATCGAGATCATCGAGAAGCAGTTGAAGAGGCGTTGGGCGCACTTGCAGGATCTTGCCGCCCTGGCCGGACCTGGAAAGGAGCCGGGTGAGTGACCACCAAGAAGCACTTCCTCGACCACTTTTTCTATCCCGAGAGCATCGCGCTGATTGGCGCGTCGGCCAACCCGGCCAAAGCCGGGTACCAGGTTCTCAGCAACCTGACCACGCTGGGTTACCCGGGCCGGATCTACCCGGTGAACCCGGCAGAGCGGGTGATAGAAAACGTGCAGTGCTACGGGAGCGTAGCCGAGCTTCCCGAGTCCCCGGAGCTGGCGATCATCGCTGTTCAGGCCAAGAACGTGGTACCCGTGGTCCATCAACTGGCGGAGCGCGGGGGTACACGGGGCCTGGTGGTGATCTCTGCCGGCTTTGCCGAAACCCAAAAGCCGGAAAATGCGGCTCTCCAGGAGGAACTGGTAAGAGTGGCGGGGGCTGCCGGGATGAGGGTATTTGGTCCCAACTGCACCGGGGTGATCAACACTGCCAACAACCTGGATACCACCATTGAACCCATCGTAAGGAGAGTGCCCGGCAGGATAGGTGCGTTTTCTCAAAGTGGGGCCGTGGGCGGTGCCCTGCTCTTGATGCTGGAGGACCAACCCGAACCCGTGGGGTTTAGCAAATGGGCCCACGTAGGCAACATGAGTGATGTAAACTGCCTTGACGTGCTCGAGTATTACGGGTATGACGAGGCCACTGAGGTCATCCTCCTGTACCTGGAAGGACTGGATGACGGCAGGCGCTTTATGACCTTGGCCCGGGATATCACACGAAGAAAACCGGTGGTTGTGCTGAAGGTGGGGAGGAATGAGTACGGTTCCCGGGCTGCGTTTTCCCACACCGGAGCCATGGCCGGTGTTGATCTCATTTACGATGCTGCCTTTCAGCAGTGCGGTGTGATGCGGGTAGACCATCTGGAAGAGTGGATCGACACGGCCAAGGTACTCGCCCTGCAGCCGGTGCCGGCGGGCAACCGCATCTGTATACTGACGGAAGCAGGCGGCCCGGGTACCATGGCCATGGATGAACTAGGCCGGAATCCTGCAGTCAGGTTGGCACACATCAGTGACGAGGGCGTGGATTACCTCCAGCAAGTGCTACCCTCCATGGCGATGGTGTGCAAGCCCGATGGTTACATCGACATCACCGCCGCTGCCATGGAGGAGCACCACGTGCTGTCACTAAAGCGAGTCCTCGCAGAGCCGGGGGTGGACGGAGTGGTGTTCATCACCGTACCCCCAACCTTCCTCTCGCCCGGGAGCGTGGCCCGCGAGGTCATCCCGGTGATCAAGAATAGTCCCAAGCCAGTCGCCGTCTGCTTCTTGGCCGGTAGGTGGGTGCGAGAAGCCCGCCGCATGCTTGAGCGCGAGGGCATTCCCACCTTTGAGACTCCAGACCGGGCGGTCCGGGCCATGATCAGGCTGGTAGAACGGTGCCAGTACCTGGAGCGCTCCAGATCAGGAGTTGATGGCCATGAGTAACTGCCGTGCACAGGCCCTAAAGACCCAGCTCTCAGAGGCCGAAGCCAAGGCTATGCTGGTCAAAGCAGGCATTCCCGTGTTGCCCTACCGGGTGGTCCGCGACGCGGAAAAGGCGGTCGAGGCGGCAGAAAAGATGGGATACCCGGTGGTCTTGAAGGTGCATTCCCCGGACGTGGTGCACAAGACGGACGTAGGAGGCGTGCGGTTGAACCTCAGGGATGCCGGTGAGGTACGGGCCGCTTTTTACAGCGTGCTGGAAACGGTCAGGCAAAAGTGCCCAGGTGTTGATATCGAGGAGGTGATAGTGTCACCGTTTCTTACTGGAGGCGTCGAGGTTATCACCGGAGTCACTCGTGATCCGCAATTCGGTCCAGTCTTGATGTTCGGGTTGGGCGGCGTGTTTGTCGAGGTACTGAAGGATGTCAGCTTTAGGGTACTGCCCATAGGACCGCCGGACGCTATGGACATGATCAGGTCAGTCAAGGGGTATCCGGTCATCGCGGGCACTCGTGGCCGTGGCCCGTTGGACCTAGAGAGCCTAAGGAGCATGCTTTGCGCCGTGTCCCGGATGGTCGAGACACACCCTGAGATCGAGGAGCTCGACATGAACCCGGTTTTCCTGTTTGGTACCGGTCTGATGGTTGTTGACGCCAGGATGCTCGTATCAGGAGCCCGTCCAGGCTCACGTGACCAGTAGTGGTTTCCAAGACTAGAACAGAGAAGGGGGTACGTCGGTGTCAAGAAGGTTGCTTGCTACCACGTTGATTCTAGTACTACTGGCGCTTCTAGTTGCTGGCTGTGGGAGTCCCAAGCCGGCGGAGCAGAAGCCCGCGGTCAAGATCGTCTTGCGAGTGGTTACCCCGTGGCCCCAGACCTCGGTTGAGCATTTAGGACTGTTTACGTTCCTGGACGAGGTCACCCAGAAGCTTGGGGACCGGCTGGAGATCAAGTACCTGGGTGGACCGGAAATCATCGGTAGTTTTGACCAGTTTGAGATGCTGAGCAAGGGCGTGTTTGACATCGGGCACCTGCCCGGCAACTACGCCAAGAACTTCCTGCCCATCGCCGAGACTCTGCACCTGAGCCGCATTAAGCCCTGGGAAGAGCGGGAAAATGGAGTGTATGCTTTGCTCCGTGCCGAGTTTGAAAAGAAGATGAACCTGGTCTACCTGGGCAAACACGCCAGCGACGGGTACCTGTACCAGCTGTACACCAACTTCCCGGTTACCACCATTGAGGACTTCAGAGGCAAGTCCATCCGCACGGCACCGGTCTACGTGCCATTCCTAAAAGCGCTGGGCGCAGGACCGGTGTCCATGGCTCCTGGCGATATCTACACCGCCATGGAGCGTAAGACGGTGGACGGGTTCGGCTGGCCGACCCTGGGAGTGCTCGGATATGGATGGGCTGCAGTGACCAAGTACCGTATTGACCCAGGTTTTTACCCGGTGGGCATTGGCCTGTTCTTCAACCTTGACACTTGGAAGAACCTGCCCGAGGACATCCGCAAGGAACTGGAGACCATCGCCAAGAACTCAGAACGCGCCACTTACGAAAAACTAAGGCAGCTAGTGGACGAAGAAACCAAGGGCATCCAGGCGCAAGGGATGACCATCATCAAGCTCAGCGACGCCGAGGCCAAGAAGTTCACCACCATGGCTTTTGATGCTGGCTGGAAGGACGTCATAGACAAAGACCCGGTCAACGGTCCCAAACTCAAGGAACTGACGACTCCGAAGTAGACACGGCTCGCGGGGCGGGAGCTGGGAGCAGTTCCCGCCCTGCAGCCTGCGGCCGGGAGAGCCGGACCACTGGCAGAATGCCTGGGCGAAGGGGAGAGGGCTAACGTGTCTGTGACTGTACCACCTTGGTGCCGGAAGGCGGGAAGCGTGTTTGTCCGGGTTGTTGATTTCATCACCGCGAGCATGGCGGTGGTCAGCGCTGTGCTGTTGAGTGCCCTCGTATTGCTCATCAGCGTCTCGGTGGTCATGCGTTACTACTTCGGGCTTTCGGTGGCGTGGACCACTGAACTGGGGGAGTACTTCATCTACGTCGCCGTGATGCTGGCGACTCCCTGGGTTCTGAAAAAGGACGCGCACGTGCAGGTCGATGTGCTGTTACAGGTGCTGCGTGAGAAGACCAAACAGAAGCTGGCAATCGTCAGTAACATCCTCGGGCTCCTGGTCACCGCTGTCCTGTTTTACTACGGGCTCTTGGCGACCCATGAGAATTACGTCAGGGGCACCTTGAGCGTGAAAGTCATGCCCGTGCCCAAGTACCTGCCACTCTCCGTAATCCCTGTTGTCATGCTGCTATGCATGTTGCAGTTTGTGATCAAGATCGGTAAGTGCATTGCTCCCGGCCAAACGAGTCGGGGCACTGACGGCGGTAGTAACCCTGTGTAGCAAGGCACAGGGCAGAAAGCCTCAACTTGGGAGCCGGATGGGAGGGCATGAGTTTGCAGTGGTATCACGGAGCGCTGGTAATGGGAGTACCTTTCATAGTGCTGCTTGCCCTTGGCCTGCCCGTAGCATTTACTTTCATTTTCGTTATGCTGGCTGCGTCCATCGTCTTTATCGGTTCGCCTATCGGACCCTACATGACGGTGTTGAGCCTTTTTGATTCCATCGCCATCTTTACCTTGGCTCCAGTGCCTTTGTTTGTATTCATGGGGGAGGTCATGCTGGTCTCGGGACTGGCCATGAAAAGCCTGGATGCTCTCTCCAAGATCGTAGGCCGGATCCCTGCCAGACTCAGCCTGCTGGCCACCGGGGGTGGTGCTCTTTTCGGCCTCCTCAGCGGCTCGACCATGGCCAGCACGGCCCTTCTCGGCTCCACCTTGGTGCCGGAGATGACCAAGCGGGGGTACAGCAAAGCGCTGTCCCTGGGCCCTATTCTGGCTTCCGGTGGGCTCGCCATGATCATCCCGCCCAGCTCTCTGGCCATCATCTATGGAACCACGGCCGAGGTGCCCATTGGCAGGTTGCTGGTGGCCGGCGCCATCCCGGGTTTCATCATGGCGTTCAACTACTCTGTCCAAGTCCTGCTGAGAGTGAAGCTTAACCCCTCCCTGGCTCCTCCTTACGAGGTTACGCCCATCCCGGCCAAAGAGAAACTACGGCTCTTTGTGGCCGACCTGATGCCACTTAGCATCATCGTGTTCCTGGTCACGGGCGTTTTCATCCTCGGCATGGCCACCCCCACTGAAGCAGCTGCGCTGGGGGCCTTCGGGACGGTAGTAGTGACCGCCTGCTACGGCCGCCTCAGCCGCCAGGTGATGGTGGATGCTCTCAAGGGAACCGTAACCATTTCTGCCATGACCCTGCTGATCATCGGCGGCTCCCAGATCTTCAGCCAGTTACTGGGCTATTCCGGGGTGACCCGCACCATTACCACCTATGCAGTGGGGCTCAACTTGCCGCCACTAGGACTGTTGTTCATCATGATTCTGGTAGTCCTGTTCCTCGGGTGCTTTATGGAATCTGTCCCCATCATGATGGTGACTACTCCGATCTTTGTGCCGGTAGCACGCCATCTCGGGTTTGACCCGGTCTGGTTTGGAGTTATCATGCTCATCAGCCTACAGATAGGCCTGACAACCCCGCCTTTTGGGTTGCTCCTTTTTGTGATGAAGGGAGTAGCGCCCCTGGGGACCACCATGAGAGACCTTTACAGCTCGGCTTTGCCGTTTTTGCTATGCGATGCCATTACAATACTTCTGGTTATCGCATTCCCCATGCTTGCATTGTGGTTACCAAGACTGCTGCTGGGATGACCCCTTGCATGCCGGGCCTGGCCGGCGATCCTACCGGACCGGACCAAGAATACAGGAGGGCTGATCCAAGGGATGGACCGCGTATGGCTGCAGGAGATGAGCTGGCCACAGGTGCAGGAAGTGCTGAAGCGGACCAATATCATCCTGCTCCCGATAGGCGCCACCGAACAGCACGGACCCCATTTGCCCTTGGGGGTGGATACCTACATTCCCATGTATGCCGCCGAGGAGATCGCCAGGCGGAGTGGCGTACCAGCGGCGCCGCCCATCTGGTTTTCTCCGTGCGAGTGGCACATGGGGTTTCCCGGGACCATCTCCATCAGCCCCAAGACCATGATGGAGCTGGTGGCCGATGTCTGCCGGAGCCTTAGGCGTCATGGCTTCCGGCACTTCATAGCTCTGAACGGCCATACATCCGGGAATAACCCGGTGCTACTCTCTGCTGCAGATGCCATCCAGCTGGAGCTGCCTGATGTGAGGCTGTGGGTGGTTGACCTGGTGCTCATGGCCAGGGAAGCTACCCTGCGGGCCTGTGCATCGGGTACCCTGTACCATGCCGACGAGGTGGAAACTTCGCAGATGCTGGTGGCACGCCAGGACCTGGTTCATCTCGAGAAGGCCAAGGCAGTGATCCCGCCGGCCTGGAGCCACCTGGTCAGGCTGGACTATCGCTCCGTTGATGACCAGGTGCTCTTCCGCCCGACTGCGGACGACTGGCGCCAGCTTACTTCGGAAGGTCAGATCGGAGACCCTACCATGGCCACGGTGGCCAAGGGGCGGGTCATGTTGGATGCCCTGGTGGAGAACGTCCTTGCCTTGATCGCGGCCCTGCAGGGATAGCCCAGTGCTGCACGTGCCGCAGCTGGCCACAGTAGAGCAGCCGGTACCAGGAAAAAAGCCCGGGCCTTATCGGCTCCGGGCCTCATCCTTGGCCGGATTTACTGTCCCACCGCGGCTCTTACCATGGCCTGGTGCTGTGGATCCTTTTGGGGAATCCCCGACGCCGTGTACGAGCTACCGTGGGTCATGCTGTTCAGGAAATGCACGCAGAAGTGGCCCGGAAACTGGTTGTTGGTGATACCCTGGCCGCCGTGAGGCATGGCATGCATGGACGCGGCAATGCGATAGCCGTCGAATTCCACCACGATGGCCCGGCGATCCCAACTCCAACCACCCCAGATGCGCTTCATCACGGCGCTGTCGCTGGCCGTCCAGGGTTCGCAGTCGGCGTGGTTGGTCCCGCCGCGCCGGACGATCTGGAACTGGAGGCCGGTCTTGACGTCGGTGACCCGGGCCACGGTCCCCACCCTGAATATGCGATGCACATCCTTCCAGGGGATGGCCTGTGCTCCCCTGAACTCGACGCCCTCGCCGGGAATGGTCAACTTTTGGCCAACCCGCAGCACGGAAGCTACGGTGATGCCGCTGGCCGCGGCTATGGCCTGCGGAGTGGTGCCGTACCGCTGGCCAAGACTCCACAGGGTGTCGCCCTTTACCACAATGTGGGTGGTGGAGGCTTCAGTGGCATCACCCTCGGTGGGAGGGGGTGCGGTGGACCTGCTGACCACGTGGGCCACCACTACCTCGGCAGGAGCTTCCGGGCCCGTGCCGGGGATGATCAGGCGCTGCCCGATGCGCAACAGGTTCGGGTTGGTGATACCATTGGCCTCGGTCAGAGTTTTCACTTCCACGCCATACTTGCGGGCGATTTCGAAGAGAGTGTCACCCTTGGCAACCTCGTGGACGGTGATGCGGGAAGGTACCAGGAGCTCCATGCCAATGGACAGTCTGTCCGGGTTTTTGATGTTGTTCACCTGGATCAGGGCGTCCACGGACACTCCGTAACGGCGGGCAAGAGAGTACAGGGTATCGCCGCTCTGGACTACGTGCTTGACTTGGTTGGCCAGGGCGACCCCGGCTGTGCCGGCAAGCACTAGCATGAGCATAGTCAACAGGGCAGCATAGAAAGCCCACCCGCTACGGTTTCTCCGCATGATCACCCATCCCCTGACTAGTTTGTTTCTGTGATGCCTGGAAGAAAAGCCCTTGCGTGAGGCATGGAATTCGTGGTCAAGCCCGTGATTTCCTTCCAGCTCAGTGACAAAGGCGGGAGATTTTTGTTGTTCGCTGGCGAAGGCAGGAAACCTGCCGCGGTCCGGCTAAATTGGGGCTGAGATTCCTATTGGTGGGAGGGCTCTGCCATGAGACCGAATATCGGGCGCCGCACCGCCGGGAGAGTGATGCTCCTCCTTGGCGTGACGCTGGCTGCCAGCACTTTTGCGCAACTTCCCCAAATCCTGCCGGGGCCACGGGGGGCCAAGTTCCTGGCCGGGACGGCGCTTCTCCTGGCCGCCGGGTGGATTCACGCCGGGCTGGCCACCCCGCGGTTGGAGCGGTCGCCATGGAAGGCCCTGCTCTTCCTCGGAGCCGCCTCCCTGCTCCTGGCCTGGCGGTGGGTGGCCACCGGTGGGAACCCGCTGTTCTCCGTGGTGCTGGTGGGGGCCAGTGCCTATGGCGTGGTGGGCCTGGGCTGGGGCCACGACCGCGGGTAGAGCTACCTATTCGACACCTGCCGGGTGTTCCAGTGCGGGAGCCAGCTCCACATAGAAGACAGTGCCGGCACCCGGCCTGGTGGTAAACCACAGACGTCCCCGGTGCACTTCGGTGACGATGCGGTGCGATAGGGCCAGTCCCAGCCCGGTGCCCCCCGCCTTAGTGGTGAAAAAAGGTAGGAACATCCGTTTGGCGACGTCCAGTGGGATGCCGTCTCCTGTGTCCCGGACCCAGGCCCGCGCTCCGCCCGAGGCACCGCATCCGGCTCCCAGCGTGAGCCGGCCGCCAGCGGGCATGGCCTCCAGAGCATTAGTGACCAGGTTTAGAAACACCTGTTCCAGCAGTACCGGATCAAACCGGGATCTAGGCGTTTCCCGGTCGATCTCCAAGGTGACGGTTACTCCCTGGCTCCGGGCAGAAAACTCCACTAGTTGGGCCACGGCTTCAAGGGTCTCGGGCAGCCACCCATCAACCATCTGCACCATGTGCCCGCCGGCAAAATGCAATAAGGAATGACAAAGCTTCTCGATGCGTTCGGAGCACTTCCTGATGACATCCATGAGGTCGCGCCGGGAGGCGCAATCCGGCCGGACCCGGTCCAGCTCCGTGGCTCCCTTGATGGCAGCCAGGGGATTCTTTATGTTGTGCGCCACTGCAGAGATCAACCCGCCCGCCAGGTCCGGGGGGGCCACATGATCTGGCGATTTGTACAAAGCCTGTTGATCGGTGATGTCCTCCCAGAACACGAGCGCGGCTTCAGGTTCCCCGCAGTGGGCCACCGGAACCACGGTGTAGGTGAGTAGCCGTGGCCCGGCCGGGAAGCTGAACATGCCCTTGGCGGTGATCGGTTCGCGGGCGTTCCAGGTGCTTACGACATCAGCGGCGTCAGGCAGACCCCGCATCAGCTCTCCTAGATCAGTGACGTGGCCGGCCTGGAAGCGCTCAAGGTCCAAGCGAGCCCGCCGGTTCAGGGAAAGGATCCGGCCGTTGTGGTCCGCCAAGCAGGCAGCCAGGGGGCATGCATCCAGCGGAAACATGCCCTCGTTCCGGTACGGTCGACCGGCTGGTCTTGGCACGGGCTCTCGCCGCGGGCGGAGACGGCGGTAGTTGCCCGAGGGCGCGAGGGTACCAAGGATCAACAGGACTGCGGGGCCGGTGTCCCGGCGCTGTTGTTTTTGGTCGCCGGGCATAGAGGTTCGGGCAGAAGACTTGCTGGGTAATAGGTGGACCAAACTGGCGGGATCGGGCCTGGCCACTACCAGACCGGCTGCACAAAGAGGTAGGGCCACCAGGATCGCTACTATCCAGGCCAGGAAGCCCAACCGGGCGCTGTGCTCGCGCAAGGTATCGCCCCCCGCGTCGGTGGATCGCGCATTGTTTTTCTTTTGCTTCTGCGGGCTTGGCGGCAAATCCTCCAGCTTCCCTGCTATAATTTGCCAGAATATCCCGTGGTACTTGCAGCCTGATCCGGTTTCTCCCCCTCATGGAGGAAAATGGACGGCCCAGGGCGAATATCCCTGGGCAGCTAGGAGCCTAGAAGGGGGGGATCCCTTGAAAGACCTGTTAAAGACCTTGGTGCAATCCGGAGGAGCCGATTACCTGGAAGTGCGTGTAGAAGAGAGCCATGTGACCAGGCTCGGCTTCAAGGGCCGGGAACTGGACCACGTTGGGAAGTCCATCGAATTTGGCGGGAACATCCGGGCACTGGTGAACGGAGGATGGGGATTCGTTTCCTTCAACGAGCTTGAGGACCTGGAAAGCAGGCTCCAGCTGGCGTGCGCCCAAGCGCGCTTGAGCGCGCACACGGAAGGCTGCCGCCTGGCCAGCGTGCCGGTGGTGGAAGACTACGTGACCCTGGACGTGGTAAAGGACCCGCGCCAGCTTACCCTTGCCGACAAGATGGCGTTGATGGGTAGCTATAACGACATTATCCTGTCTTACGGTCGCCCCATCCAGAGTTCTAATGTAAGCTACAATGACAAGCACACCCGGCTGTACTTTGCCAGCTCCGAGGGCACTTACATCGAGCAAGAGAAGCTGGACCTATCCGGGAGCATCACGGCCATGGCCACCCGGGGCGGCAACACGCAGATGGGGCGCGTGGGGTTTGGCTCATCCCGGGATTTTGGAGTGGCCGAAGGCCTGGAGGGAAAGGTCCGGGAGGCCTGCCGGAAGGCTGTGGATCTGCTGGACGCGCCGGTGGTCACCGGAGGCGAGTACACGGTGATTTGTGATCCCCGGCTGGCCGGGATCTTTGCACACGAAGCCTTCGGGCACCTGTCCGAAGGAGACGATGTCTCGGAGAACCCGAGCCTGGCCCAGGTCATGACTCTTGGCACCCAGTTTGGCCTTCCTATTCTCAGCATCTACGACTCGGGTCAGGACCCCGGCGCCCGCGGCTACCTGAGATACGACGACGAGGGCGTGCCCACGGAGAAAACCTACCTGATCCGGGAGGGGGTCCTGGTTGGGCGCCTGCACAGCCGCCGGACCGCTGGACGCATGGGCGAGCGTCCCACCGGCAACGCACGCGCCCTGGACTACCGCTTCCCGCCCATCTGCCGCATGCGCAATACGTGCATCGAAGCGGGGGAGGCCACCTTCGACGATATGCTCGAAGGGGTCAAACTGGGTCTTTACGTGGTGTCTTCTTTTGGAGGGCAGACCAACGGGGAGATGTTCACCTTCAGCGCCGGTGAGGCATACATGATCCGCGATGGCCGGCTGGCTGAGCCGGTGCGTGATGTGAACTTGACCGGTAACGTCTTTGCGACCCTGCGCAACATCGATATGGTGGGATGCGACTTTACACCGCACGAGTCGGCGGGCGGCTGTGGCAAGGGCAACCAGGGTCCCCTGCCCACCAGCGAGTGGGCGCCCCACATTCGCATCAGGAACGTGGTGGTGGGGGGGAAGAAGTGATGCTGGAAAAACTCATTGAACTGGCGCTCGGGCGCCGCTGCCAGTCAGCGGAGGTGTACACCAAGCGTTCCCACCAGACACCAGTGGAATTTGAGAACAACCGCCTCAAGCTCATCCAGACCACGGTTCTGGGCGGGGTGGCCCTGCGGGTGATCAAGGATGGTAAGGTGGGGTTTGCCACCACCACCCGGTTGAGCGACCCGGGGCTCTTGGTGGACAACGCCCTGGCTGTGGCGGAGTTCGGTGCCGAGGGAGGCTTTCTGTTCCCGGGGCCCGCGGCGCTTCCCACCGTCAAGAATCACCACGACGATGTGCTCAAGCTGTCGGTGGAGGCCATGGTAGAACAGGGTCGCGCCATGGTGGGCATGCTCAACGAGTATGACCCCAAGGTCATGGCCATGGCCCAGGTCCACCGGGCATGGTCTGAAGTGAGGCTCATCAACAGCTCCGGCTTTGATGCCGACTACACCACAACCACGTACGCGCTGGTCTGTGGCGGGGAGTTGGTGGAGCCCCAAAACTTCCTGTCCACCTGGGACTACGTGGTGAGCGCCCGGGCCGAAGGAGACCCGGGGGCCTTGGCCCGAGGAGTCATTGCCAAGTTCCAATCGGGCCGGATCAACGTGCCTGTGACCAGCGGGAAGTACCCGGTGATCCTGACACCAGAAGGGCTGTCCGAGTGCCTGGGCCCCTTGATGGCCTGCATAAACGGTCAAGCCGTCTATCGCGAGATCTCCCCCTGGCGCGAGTGCCTGGGAGAGGAAGTGGCCGCGCCCAGTTTCACCGTGTACGACGATCCCCTGGCGGACTACGGTGTCGGGACCGTCCCCTTTGACGACGAGGGAGTGCCCTCCCGGAGGCTCCCCATTATCGAGCGTGGTGTCTTGACCAACTTCATCTATGATCTCCGCACCGCTGCCGCCATGCGGAAGAGCCCGACGGGCAACGGCAAACGCGCATCCCTATCCAGCCAGCCAACCATAGACCTGTCCAACCTGTCCGTGGAGGGCGGCAACTCCAGCTTTGAGGCCATGCTAAAGGACATGCAGGAAGGCATCGTGGTGGACCGGCTCATGGGCGCCTGGTCGGGCAACCCGTACAGCGGTCAGATTAACGGCAACATCATGCTGGGCTACAAGGTGGAAAACGGCCAGATCACTGGACGCGTCAAGGACTGCATGTTCTCCATCAACAGCTTTGATGCTTTCAAGGACCACCTGGTGGCTCTGAGCAAAGAACGGAAGAGCTTGGGATCCATGTTGCTACCCTACGTTCTCCTTTCCGAGGCCGGGATCAGTACCCGATCGTAGCCGGCTCCATGGCCTGCTGATAGTGCGGCCTCTTCCGGTGGGAGGGGCCGCTGGCTCCTGCTGCTATTCCCAGGTCTTGCCCAACCCCGAGGAGTGCACCCTCATGCAACCCGGCGGACCCGGTGGAAGAGCGCCGCGATGATGGCGCTGGTGACCACTCCCCAGACCATGTGATCGAGCAGGTGAAGGACGGCCAGGGTAAGCGGCTGGGGAACAGGGATGCGTGCCATAAAGGGCACGATGGCCAGGTGGAAGATGCCGATGAGTGCCCCGGCGACCCAGCCTTTGACCAGCGCAAAGTCGTGGCCGGAAGCAAGCAGGATCAGGGCCAGGACTATACCGTAGACGCCACCGATGAGTAGCTGGGCAAACAAGGCCACCGCCAGTTGGCCGCCGAAGACCTCCTGGGCCGGAGGCAACACGAAGATGGTCCGGGCCAAAGAATGAGTGAGGGTATCACCTGTCCAGCCCAGGAGCAGCCACAGCCAGTTAAGGGCGGCCTGGGCCACGGTGCCGGCTGCACCTGCCACACCGCCCCGCAACACAGTGTCGCGCACGCAGATACACACCTCCTCTCCTTGAGCATGAGCCATGCTAGACCGTCTCATACCTGTTACCCAGGGAATGTATGATGGCAACATGGCGTGGGGTGGAAGCGTGTCATCACGGCCATCTCCGCCGGTTGGCGATGACCAGGGCAAACGAGAGGCAGGGTACAGCATTGCGTGAAACATGCCGGTGGGCCGGACTCGCCAGCCCAGCATCTGGTGCTGGACCCGGGTTCCAGAGGAGGTTCACCCCCGGTGAAGGCACGGCCGGGGTCAGGGAACAGGTTGACCACTGGTCGCCCAGCGGGACCGGATATCACGACGGTTCGCTGCTGGCCAGGTGGACGGTGAGCCATGCTCCCAGGTCTTCGAAACCCAACCCATCGCAGATCTCATCGATAGGATGGTCGCGGGTCACCACGCATGCTACCTTGCCATCTTCGGCCAGGGACTGGATGAGGCCGGCAATTACCGGCGTGAGAGCCTGCCGGGAGGCACTGGTAGCGTAAAGCCCGCCCAGCATGGCCACGCCGGGTAGTTCCGCCGTGGTGAGGGCGCAGGCGGTTATGGTGCCGTTCTCCTCGGCGACCAAGGTGCGACGCCCGCCGCCAAGGGAACGTGCGCTGCTTTCCTGGCTCCGCCGCAACGGACGGCGCAGTGGCATAGAGAGCGGTAAGCTGGGAAACGTCAGGCCAAGCAGCGCGGCGCACCCACACCTGAGTCCTTCGGGTGCAGGCCGGGTAGCCGGAAGGCATGGCCGGGCGGAAGCGGAGAGGGACGGGCGCACTCAGCGTGGTGTGATAGCTGGCAAGCGCTTCGGTTATTGCCAGGGTTGCTTCGCGGGGGCCATTCAGAACCACCGTACGGTGTCCAGACGCACCGACAACAGGCGCCAACCGTCCGGGGCAGCCCTGGGGCTTCGCAGTGATAGAACCAGAGTATGGCAGCGCAGGAGGACTCCCACCAGGTCGCCCCTGGGGCTGAAATGACCCCAGAAGTCGACCAACCCGCGGTCGGTGGGCAGATGGACCAGGTTGGCCAGGAGGATCACGTTGTGTGCGGTGGACCACTGGCATAACTGGATGGCACTGGGGTACCCTGCAGGGTCCAATAGACGTGCGGGCACCAGAGCACCCTCTCTGGGGCAGTATAAACAAAACCGCTCTTGGCCTGTGAGCCCTGACCATGTGGCAGTTGTCGCTGCGCCCAGCCCCCCCTTTTTCCCAGGGGTTGGGCCAGGTTACAAACTTGTGTTCGCCGGGCGGCAAGTTGCCGGGCAACGGCGATTCCCTTGCGTTGAACCGGGTGATAGACAGCACCGTTACCAGCTCCCGATGTGGTCTGGGGCTGGTTAGAGCAGCTGTGCAGCAGAGGTTTGTGTCCGCTGCTGGTACTGGTCGAGGAAGGGTCAAGCGCATCTTGTAGGGGCCCGTTCTTTGTGCTAGACTCTTTCCTTGGATGGATCCTGCCCGTAAAGGTGGTAGGTGGGTGTCCGGGCAACCTGTCCGGAGCGGCACGGCCCTGGCGAGGCGGCACAAGAACGGTAAGCTTTCTGACCTTTCCTGGAACTACCGGTGCCTGGTCCTTGATGGCAGTTTCTTCTACGTGGGTTCATCGTTCATCGAGAGCGCCACGGTGTTGCCGTCTTTTGTGAGCACGCTTACCTCTTCACCCGTGCTCATCGGCATGGTGACCACTGTGCGCAATGCAGGCTACCTCTTGCCCCAGGTATTCATCGCCGGGATCGCCCAGGGGCTTTCCCGCAAAAAGCCCCTGCTGGTGGTGGGAGGCCTCATCAACCGCCTCACGGTGCTGGCACTGGCCCTCACGGCCGGGTTGGTGACCCCCCGGCACCCCGGGGCGGCCCTGGTCGTGTTCTTCGTGGCCCTGGCCATGCTGGCGCTGTCGGACGGGGTCAGCGGAGTACCCTGGACCGACATCCTGGCCCGAAGCATCCCGCCCGACCGTCGCGGGCGCCTGCTGGGGACCATGCAGTGCGCGGGCGGCTTCGGCGCCTTTGCCGCCGGTTTCATCATCCGGGAGCTCCTGGCCCGCCCGGTCCCCGGGTATCCCGGCAATTACGCTATGGTCTTTGGTTGCGGCCTCGTCTTCCTTTCCTGCTCCTTGGCTGCTACGTGCCTCTTGCGGGAGCCGCCCGGACAGGCATCCCCCGCGTCATTGCGTGCATATTTGCAGGGCCTGCCGGCAGCCTTCCGGGCCAACCCAAGGTTTAGGCAGATGATGTTTGCCCGCGTGCTCATGAGCACGTACATGCTCTCACTGCCCTTCTATATCGTCCACAGCCGCCTGGAACTGGGGTTTGCTCCCAGCGTTGTGGGAGTGTTCGTGTCGGCGCAGATGACAGGCAACATCATCGGCGGCGTCCTTTGGGGTAACCTGGCGGACCGCTGCGGCAACCGCAGGCTCCTGCAGGTCATGTCGGTGGTCCAGCTGACAGTACCGCTATACGCCCTGGCCTCGCGCTGGCTGGTGGGCACCCCGCTGGCCCCAGCGGGCTTTTTTTTGCACCTCCTCCTCTTTGCCACGCTGGGGGCGTGTTTTGGGGGCATGTGGATGGGTTTTACCAACTACCTCCTGGACATAGTGGACGACGGCACCCGCCCCACTTACATCGGGCTCATGAACACGCTCTCGGCCCCACTGGGCGCGCTGCCGGTGGCCGGTGGCGTGCTCTTGCGCCTGACTTCCTACCCAGCCCTCTTCCTGGTCACTGCCCTACTGGTCGCCGCCGGGGTAGCCAGCGCCTGGCGCCTACCCGAACCCCGCCTGCAGGTAGTACCGCCGGTCGGCGCGTAGTAACCCGGTGGATCCTTGGCCCCACCAACCACCAGCACAATCTTGCCTGGCCTTCAGACTTTTTGCCTGCGGTCACGGCTGGAAGGTCAGAGAGGAGGAGCCTGCTTGACCGGAGCCACCCTGGACCCCGACAGCCGCGACATCGAAGCGTGCCTGCGTGGCGAGGGGCAGGCCTTCGCCGGACTGGTGCTGCGCCACCAGCAGGGAGCCATGCGGTTGGCCTGGCACCTTTTGGGACATCGTCCGGCAGCCGAGGATGCCGTGCAGGCGGCCTTCCTCCGGGCCTGGCGGGCCCTGCCCGGGCCTGAGGCAACCCGGCAGCTTCCGGAACTGGCTTCTCAAGACCACCGCGAACCTGTGCCGTGACCAGCTGAGAAAGCAGAAGGCCGAGGTGGTCTGGGATGAGCGGGTGCTGGGGCTGTCTTCCCCGGGGCCCGAGGATGTCTACCAAAAGCGCGAGCTGGAGTCCCGGACCGCCCTGGCCATACGTGACCTGCCGCCCCAGTACAAGGTATTACTGGTCCTCAGGCACGGGGAAGGCCTGAGTTACCAGGAGATAGCGGACACACTAGGACTGCCCATGACGGTGGTGAAAAACCGCATGTACCGGGCCCGGCGCATGCTCCAGCAGGCGCTCTCCAGCCGCCTGGTGATGGAGAGGGAGGTGGTAACGTGAGCTGCAGTGCTGCTAGAAAGTGGTTTTGGGCCTACCTGGACGGGTCGGCCCCGGCCCGGGCGCGCCAGCACCTTGAGGCTCACCTGTCCGGCTGTCCCGCCTGTACCAAAGAGCTGGCGGAACTGCGGGCGCTGGAGCAGGCGGCGACTGAAGCGGTACTGGACAGCCCGGCCGCGGACCTTACCGGCTCCCTCATGGCCGCGGTGAGCGCCGAGCCGGTGTGGTGGTCCCCCACTGTCCCCAGTACGACTCCTCCGTGGTTCCTGGCGGTGCTGGCCACCGGCGGAGTCATGGCTCTGGTGGGTGCAGCGGCCATGCTTTTCATACTGGCCAGGCTGTTTGTGTGGAACTTGGCTGTTACCGGCCTCATTAACCCGCTACCGGCTCTGGCCGCCGGGTTGACGGCCCGAGTGCCCGGGTGGTGGCTGACCCTGTGGTCGGCGGTGGAACCAGTCCTGCGCGGCCTGTACATGGTGGTGCTTAGAGTCCCGGCACCGGTGCTCCTCTTCGCCGGGCTGGTGCTTTTAGTCTTGGAAGCCTGGGTAGCTTCCTGGGTCCTGGACCACAGAAATGAGGTGTTCGACAGGTGAGCAAAAGAGCCAAAGCAGCATGGTTTGCCGGCGTCCTTCTGGCCACGATGGCCCTGGCGGCGGCGACCTGGGCGCAAGAGCAGGTCATGCAGGATGTTGTCAAGATCTTGGGAGATGTGACCATTCCCGCGGAAACGCGAGTGCAGGGGAACGTGGTGGCCATCGGAGGTTCGGTTACCGTGTACGGCACCGTGACGGGCGACGCCGTGGCCATCCTGGGGGGCGTGATCCTAGGTCCCCAAGCGGTGGTTTCGGGACAAGTGGTGACCATCGGCGGGGAGCTGCAGCGTGCCCCTGGGGCCCAGGTCCGCGGCGGTGTCACCGCGGTGTCGGTGGGGGCAGGCATCAGGAACCTACCCCGGATGGGCGGCCTCAACATCCGGTTCCATCCATGGGCAACCGGTACATTCCGGGTGTTCTACGTGGCCGGGCTGTTCGCCCTGGCCCTGGTGTTCCTGGCCCTGGCGCCCCGCCCGGTGCAGGTAGTTGCAGGCGCCATCGAGGCCGAGCCTGCCCGCAGCGCTCTATGGGGTCTGGCCGCCTTTACCCTGCTGGGACCCGCTATGGTCCTATTTGCCATCACCATCGTCGGCATACCGGTAGCTCTTGGTCTGCTCCTGGCCGCCATCTTCGCGCGGTTCATGGGTTACGTGGGTCTCAGCCTGTTCTTTGGCGGCCGCATACTCAACTTGATCCGCGACTCCACGGCGCTTAGCCCGGCCTGGTCACTGCTGGTGGGGTCCGCGATCATCGGGGTGGTCACAGCCATCCCCATGGTGGGCTGGATGGTGTCGGTGGGCCTATCCTTGGTAGGTACCGGAGCAGTGCTCATGTCCAAGTTCGGCAGCGGGCGCCCGTGGTTTCCCGCCCGGCCCCAGGGTAACCCGAATCCCAACCCCGGGCCGGGCAACGTTGCATAAGGACTCAGGGAGGTCATGCCGTGAAACTTCTTAGAGGGTGGCTCGGTGTAGTCATACTCACCCTGCTCGTCACCGCGGCGCCGGTCAGTGTAGCCACCTGGCTGGGCACCCACGCCTTGGCATGGCTGGGCAACCTAGAGGGTGTTTGGAACTTGTGGCCGGGATCCACGAGCTTCCCCGGCCTGGGAAACGAAGACACCGAAACGTACACCACGACCATACCGGTGGGAACTGCCGACACCTTGGCCTGGCCCATGTAGCCGGACGAGTGACCGTAGAAACAGGTGCCCCCGGCCAGGTGGAGATCACCGCCGTCAAGCGGGCCCGGGGTACAGCCGCACAGACCCGGCAGGTGCTGGAACTTCTGCAGGTGCAGGTAGAGGCGGGACCTAACGAGATCAAGGTGATTACCGAACCCGGCAACCGCTGGCCCAATAACAGCTCGGTGGACTACCGGGTGCTGGTGCCGGATGGGTTCGGGGTCAAGGTCAACAACGTAACCGGAGCCATTGAGGTCAGCGGTGTCACGGGCCCGGTCACCATCAGCAATGTCACCGGTACAGTGGACGTGGATACCAAAGGGCCCGTGCAGGAACTCAGCGTCAAGGTGGTCACCGGCCATATCACCGCCAGGTTCCTGCCCGTGCCCGGGGGTACCTACCACCTTGCCACCACCAAATTCAAAAGATCTATTTAGATTATAACGCCAGTACCCCGATTGCTTAGGAAGTGGCAGATGCTATGAGGCCATTTCTGTCAGATTATTATGGCAACCCATCTTCAGGCCACTGGGCAGGTGTACCTGCAAAAGAGGCTTATGAAAATGCCAGAACCCAGGTTGCAAAGTTGCTTGACTGCAAACCTAGTGAAATTGTGTTTACCAGTGGCGGTAGCGAAGCCAACAATTACGCCATAAAAGGTGTTTACTATGCCTTAAGAGGGAAAGGCAATCACATCATTACAACACAGATTGAACATCCGGCAGTCAGTAAGCCCTGTGATTTTTTAAGAAAACAGGGTGCTGTGATATCGTATGTCGGTGTAGATTCCGATGGTCAGGTTTCACCAGAGGAGATAGAGCAGCTGATTACAGATAGTACAATTCTTATTTCTGTCATGCATGCAAATAATGAAACGGGTGTAATACAGCCCATTAAGGAGATCAGTAGAATTGCAAAAAAGCATAATATTGCATATTCCGGAGCAAAGCGACCACCCGTTCCGGAGGAAACCGACCACCGATTCCGGAGGAAATCGACCAGCCATTCCGGACTAAAGCGACCACTCATTCCGGAGAAAACCGACCACTTTTGGTGAGTTGGTAGGAATTAGTGGTCTGGATACGCTATACCCCGGCCCGGCTGGAGGCCGCCTGCGCCCGGGCGGTGGCCTTGGGTGCCTATAGTTACCGGAGTGTCAACACCATGCTGAGCAAGGGATTGGACCAGGTGCCCTGGGAGGAGCGACCGC
>JBFLYN010000032.1:0-39551 GCA_040756655.1 Bacillota bacterium | reverse complement strand
AAGCAGCGAGAAGTCCGTACGTTTACCACGTTTACTGCCCATCTGCTAGAGCTGGCCGACTGGTTAGTGGCTAATGGTTGCACGCACGTGGCCATGGAGAGCACAGGCGTATACTGGAAGCCGGTCTATAACTTGCTGGAGAGTAGTGGCATGGAAGTGCTGGTGGTCAACGCGCAGCACATCAAGGCTGTACCCGGGCGCAAGACCGACGTCAAGGATGCCGAATGGATCGCCGACTTGCTACAGCATGGCCTGTTGCGCGGTAGTTTCATCCCGGACCGTCCCCAACGGGAGCTGCGGGAACTGGTGCGTTACCGCAAGGAGCTGGTACAGGAACGGGCGCGGGAGGTCAAACCCCGAACAGCTAGCAGCACTGGCCCGCGGCAAACTCAAGAGCAAGCGCCCGCAGCTCGAGCAGGCCCTGCACGGGCTAATGGGTCCTCACCAGCGTATGCTGCTTAACACCCAGCTACAACACCTCAAGTTTCTGGACCTGCAGATCGAGCAACTGACCGAGGAAGTGGAGGGCCGGATGCGCCCTTTTGAGGAGGCGCTCTCGCGGTTGGATGCGATCCCGGGCATCGGCCAGCGGTCGGCTCAAGACATTCTGGCAGAAATCGGGGTGGACATGACCCGCTTCCCGTCCGCCGCTCACCTGGCCTCCTGGGCGGGCCTGTGTCCAGGCAACAACGAGAGCGCAGGCAAACGTAAGAACACCAAAACCCGCAAAGGTAGTCCGCATCTGCGCGCCACTCTGGTTGAGGCAGCTCGATCTGCATCGCACGTAAAAGGGAGCTACTTATCCGCGCTCTATCACCGTATTGCCGCCAGCAAACGTGCTGCGGTGGCTGTTGCTCACGCCATCCTGGTCATCATCTACCATATGCTGAAGCACAATACCGACTACCAGGATCTCGGCCCCAACTACTTCGACCAGTCAAACCGGGACGCCGTCGTCAAACGGAGTATCAAGCGACTCGAACAACTGGGTTACCGTATCACCTTGGAGGAGGTGGCATGAGCCCTTCAGTTATTTTCATAGTAGGGGTACATACCATCAACCAGTTGACCGAAGTTCAGCGGTACCTGTGGCAGCGTGACCAGAGCAATGTTAACCGCTTTGTCAACTGAGGTCCCTGGAAGCCCGCCTGGTTGCGGCGGACCCCATGGCAATGGGTGCTGGAACACGTTGGTGCAGTTCTCCCAGCTCCGTATCGCGATACCACCAGTGCCCTGGTTACCGGTTAGCTGGTGATCGATGATACGGTCGTGAGGAAGACCGGCAACAAGATGGCCGGTCTGGGCTGGCACTACTCCCATGCTGACCAGCAGCAAGTATGGGGTCACTCCTTGGTCACCGCCCTCTATGTCATCGCCGGTTATGCGTATCCGGTAGGGGCGTTGCTCTACCAGAGCCAGCGGGCCTGCTCCCAGTCAGGAAGTAAGTTCCGCTTCAAATTGGCACTGGCGGCCCAACTCATCGCTGAGTTCACGCCGGTGCCGGGGACCCGTACGGTGGTGCTGTTGGACAGCTGGTATGCCAGCAGCACCCTGATCCAAGTGGCGCTGGACCGGCGTTGCGAAGTGGTGTGTGCCGTCAAGAGCCACCGGGTGCTGCGTGAGTGTGCCCACGCTCCTTACGCCCAAGGGATAAGCCTGGCCGAGCTGGCGACCCGGACCGGTATGCCGGATCACCTCGTGACCGTGAACCACCGGACCTACCGCGTCCGCCAAGTCGACGGCAACCTGCGGGCCCGGGTCGTGATCTCGGCCGCACCATCCCACGGGACCTCTTTCTATGCGCACTTCCATCCGGAGCAGGAGGCAGTCTCCACTCTGGACGCCCAGGGACTGTTGAACCACTATAGCCATGGCTGGCCGGTGGAAACTTTCCACCGCAACGCCAAGCAACTGCTGGGCTTTGATGACTACCAGTTGCGCAGCACCAGACCTGGAGCTGGTGCTCATCGCCTACACGTTGGCCGAGACGCAACGGGGCCTACTGGCTTCCCGGGATACGGACCAGCCACCACCAACCCGGGGAGACGTCTGCCGGCAGAGCCAGCACCATGCTCAGTTACTCTTTGTTAGATGGCTATACGCCCAGTTCGCAAGAGGGGTGACTGTGGAAGCAGTCTGCCACCGACTTACTGGGTAACTCTGGGAGCAAAAGTACAAAACCTTAGTACTTGAGAAAGATGAGGCCTAAGACAACGTGCTTGTACTCGGCGGCGTCCATGCTGCCGCGCAGAGCGTTGGCCATGCGCCACAGCTGGGCTTGGTGGCCGACCGTGGCGCCGGAGGTGTTGACGGAACCGGTTTTCTTCGGTCTTTGCGTCCTACCCGCCATTCTCAGCACTCCTCAAGCAGGGTAGCCACACGGTACCGCGACGCCGGGAGCTCGGCCCCGACAACGTCCCGCACAACCCGCACGCCGGCACCCTGTCCAAGACGTGTTACTTGAACAGCTTCCTGAGCATCCTCCCCGTCGCCTTCCCCGCGGCCCTGCGCCCTATCCTCCTGGCTGTGGCCTGTGGCCCCTTGCTGACAGCCGAAACATCGCCCAGGAGCCTGGCCAATCCGTAAAGGAAGCCCCTGGTCTGGCTTATGCCGCTCCTCTTTCTGGCCATCGCTATCCCTCCTTCCTACCAGGCAGCAAGCTTCTCCGTGGTTCGCCGGGCCCCTGTCTGCTGCTGGGCCGCCTCCGGACAAGACTTCAGGGCCTCGTCCTACGCTTGACGAAAGCCTTCTTAGAGGCAGATATAGAGCGTTTCCCAGCGGGGGGCGGGGCGCAGGCGCCGACCAACCCCCGCCGCCTGCAGCGCAGCCTCTAACCTATGCATAGATTTGACGTCTCCAGCGCGGCCTGCTCAGCGGGCTGCTCCGCCTCTGCCCCTCTCGGCCTGCTCCGGCAAAGAGGGCAAGGTGGATCACCCTGCCGTCCAGGATCAGACACGAGCCCACCAGCCCTTCAGTTTTTATGCGCATGTCCTCGCCCAAACCGACGGAAGGATATCGCGCTACCGGGGTGGCAGCGATCTGTTCCAAAAGTTGTTCCGCAGCGCTCTGTTCAGGCTCCTTATTATCCCAGCTGGTCTGTTCCAGGGCGTCTAGGGCGTAGCTTTCGATCATTTTGGGGTACAAAGCGCGCAGGCTCGCCGGGCTGTCGAAGGCGTCAAGGCAGACGAAGCGCCCGTTGATGAAAACTGCCGCGCCCATCTGCCCCTCCAGGGGTGAGAAGGCCGTGCAGTATTCTCTCAAGTTTCCTGCGTGTCTTTCATATACCCCAGTAACCGCCCCAGTGCGGGACTCCGCCCGCATTTCCCTCTGCTTGCGCTCAACCTCATTCCAGATGGCGCCCTGATCCGCACTGAAGACCCCGGACGCGTGGAGGCTCTGGCCCACCTGCGCACATTTCTGGGCGCGCAGGTGCGCGTAGGAGAAGTGCCGGCTCTCCGTGAACTTCTCGGCAACGTACCGCCAGCGGCCGTGCTCCACGCAGCTGACCGGTATTCTGAGCTCAACATGGGCTCCCACCAGGATGCTGGCGTTCACCACGCGGTTTTGCTTCGCCCCGGTAAGGATCTCTCCGTCCATGAGGAGGACGGGGAGATCGCTTTTGTTGATCACGAGGACTTCGTTCACGCTCCCAGTCTCGCTTACCTCACGCACCTCGAGCAGGTCCTGCGCCAGGGCTTCGTCCAGCAAAAGGTAGCCGGGCTCTTGAAATCCCGTCCCAAGCAGCGGGAAGAGGGTCAGGTTCTTGAACGCCTGCGGTTCACCGACTCCCAAAGCATGCAGGAAATCCGCTAATACCGCCACGACCACCAACTCCTTAGATCGTTTGCCCCCTTACGGTCGGGGCTTCAAGATACCACCCAACCAGTCCCCGTTGCGGTTAGAGAACTGGTGCAGCTCTCCCTCACCTGGTCCGATGAGAAGACCACAAGGTGCCCGTCAAGGCGGTGATACGTCCCGGTAGGCCGGGGGCAGGCGTATTGGTCCAGCTTGCGCCGGTCCCGTTCGTCAGTAATGACGATAAAGACGAAATTCTGCCAGTAGTCCCGGGCGTGCTGTAGCTTGGCAAGAGCGGCACCGATATTGCCCTTGTCTTGAACCTCGAAGACGTGACTCAGCAAGGGCCCCTGGTGCTCTCGCCATACCACGTCATACCGGTGTGGAGGCTCAGAAAGCTCCTTCTCCGGGAAACGGTCCCCAAAGCGGGCGACGTCGCACAGCAGCATTTTCAGGTGCTTGTGGAGTCTCTCTGCTGGTAGCTCCGGCAGCAATTGCCCAGGTGGCGGCTTTGGAGACGGTGGCTTCGGGCGCCAGCGGGAGAACCTCGTCTGAGTAGCGTGGCTCCCAGCTCGGCCAGCGTTTCTCCAGGTAGGTGCGCCCTTCAGGCGTTATGCGCCATAGCCCCCGCGGCTCACGATGCAGGAGCCCCTGATGGACCAAGTTCATGCGTGCCCACCGAACGCAGTGCGGCCAAACAAACTCCCGCCGACTTGCGCCGACGGCGCCGATGGCAGCACGCCTCCTCTCACCCAAGCCGTTTCCCCGAAAGCACTTCAGGACCCTCCTCCAGGTCCTCGTCCACGGTGTGCGCGCATGAATGCGTCTGTTCTTCGCCCCTCAGGCACTACCTCGTCATCCGCATGGCGCCATTCCGGTCACTTTCGGTACAGCACCGCCTCTACCTTGGCCGCCGCGCTCTCCTGCATGTGGGGCAGGACGTGGCTGTAGTTGTCGAGGGTCAGGGTCACGCTGGCAGGGCCCAGCCGCTCCGACACAGTCTTCGAGTTCTCGCCCGCCGCCAGGAGCTGGGGTCGTGCAGGCGGACCGTCCTCGGCAGGCCGGCCTTCTTGAGCAGCGGCTGGAAGTAGTGGCGCACCAGGCTCCGATAGGCCGTGACGGGACCGCCCGTCTCCGTGGGGAACACCAGCCCGAGGTCCTGCCAGGCTCCGCCCGCCGCCAGCCGCTCCTCCGCCTGCTGCCGCTGGTGCCGCCGAAGGGCCTGGACGGTGGACGCGGGCAGGGGCAAGGAGCGCCGCGCGTTGGCCGTCTTGGGCTCCTCGAACTCCTCGGTTCGGGTCAGGGACCGCCGGACGTGCAGCCGGCCGGCCTCCAGGTCGATATCAGTCCACCGCAGGGCCAGGGCCTCGCCGGGCCGCAGGCCCGTCGCCAGCAACAACTCAAATAGAACGCCGTACCGCGTGCCCTCTGCTGCCTCCAGGAAGCGCAAAGCCTCGTCCGCCGACAGGGCCCGCATCTCTCGCCGCTGCTGGCGGGGCAGGTCCACGTGCCGGGCCGGGTTCTGCAGCAACATGCGCCACCTGACGGCCTGTTCCAGCGCCGACCGCAGGACCGAATAGACGTAGCGCACCGTCCGGGGGGCCGGCCCCTGCTCGCCCATCTTGGCACAGAGGGCCTGGACTTCCAGCGGAGTGATGGCTGCTAGAGGACGGGTCCCCAGCTCAGGGCCGACGTGCAGCCGGACAAGGCCGGCGTAGCTCTCGAAGGTCCGGGGTCTCACCCGGGGCCTGGCCGTTGTCTCCAGCCGCTTGTTGAGAAACTCGTCGAGGCGCATCCTGGCGGGTTCCACGAAGACCCCCAGGTCGCGCTCCCGGAGGAGCTTGGTCAAGCAGGCCCCGGCCTGCTTCTTGGCGTCTTTCCCGCGAAAAAATTCTCCTACTCTCAGTATAACTCGCCCGCACTCCGCACGCAAGAAAAGATAGCCGTCGCTACCTGCGGCGGAGACGGGGCCGCCCAAGAGAACCTCAGGCGCGGCTGCTGGCGGCCGAGGCCACCAACGGCACCCTCACCGACCCCGCTTACGTCCGGAGCCGGCTTCGGGACTTGGAGCTTTCCTTGTAAGGAAGGCATCGACCGGGCACTGGCCGCCCACCGGCTGGACGCGCTGGTATTTGCGGGGACCGCTGGCGCCTCCCTCACCGCCCGGGCCGGCTACCCTTCGGTGGTGGTGCCGGCGGGCTACGGTCCCGATGGACAGCCCTGCGGTCTCACCTTTACGGGCGCCGCCGACAGCGAACTGGTGCTCATAGCCGCCGCCTACGCCTTCGCGCAGCTGACCCGGCACCGGGTGCCGCCGGTTCTCTGAAGGCAAAGACCCGGCCGTCGGCGCGCTGGCCGGAGGCGGGGAGCTGGGCGCGTGGCCGGCCCGGAAAGTGGACCTGGCACACCGCCGGTTTTTTGGATGCGTGATCCACGAAGGATTGAGCGATGGCGCTGACCGGAGAAAGGGTTTAGTATATACATCCTTCCTCTCCCAAAATGCCTCTTATACTGGCATCTTCAACTCATCGGGCCGACTTGCGCAGGAAAGTCACGCTAGAGGACAGAGGCCCCTGGCTCACCTTGCTGCTGGCAGTGAATGATGCCACCGGGCAAGTCCATTGCGCTGTCTTTGGCAAGCAAGCGGATACCTACGGCTATTGCCTCCTACTCGATGGTCTCGTCCGGCAGTATGGCATCCCGCTAGCGGTATACCACCACCGGCACGCTGCCCTGGGCGGAGCGCGCCGCAAAGGCTAGGGTCCGGCCCAGCCAACTCAACTAGGCCGGGCCCTGAAGGAATTGGGCGTAAAGCAGATCTTTGCCAGAAGCCCCGAGGCCAAGGGGCGGGTGGAAAGAACGGCCGGAACCTTTCAAGACCGGTGGGGTCTGAACTACGTTTGGCCAGGTCAGCACTGTGGCGGAGGCCAACCGGGTACTCGAGGAGTTCCTGCCTGGTTTCAATGCCCGCTTCGGAGTAGCACCCCGTGAAGCGGAAGCTGCCTATCGGCCGCTTACCGAGGGCGTGGAGCTGAAGTGCATCTTTTCTTTCAGGCACGCCAGCTGGATAGCCAGGGACAACACCGTGACCTACCAGTCACGCACCCCTACAGTTCTGCCTGAACCCGGCGAGTCCCGTTCGACCCGGACCAAGGTCGAGGTCCGCCAACGGCTGGATGGTAGCCTGGCCGTCTACCATCAAGGCCAAATGCTGCGGATCCAGGAAGCACCACCTCGAGCCAGCTGCGGGCACCGGGTCTGCCCGTTGAAACCACCCCAGCTGACGGCCTCGGCGAACAAGCGCCCGCCGCCGCCAGGGACGCCGTGGATCCGGTTACAGCCGACCGCCTCTCCCGAGACCGTCATACCCAACTGCCTGCCCGGCGATGCCGTGGTCAAGGTCCAACTCACCGACAGCAAGCTCGTTGGCATGCCCTACAGGCAGCCCAGGAACAAGGAATGTCTGTACGCAAGATGGCACAGGTTCTGGGCATCAGCAGGAACACGGTGCGATGGTATCTGCTGGGTAATGGACCACCATCGCTTCAGCGCACAGCCAAGAATACCTCAACCGATGGTGGCTAACTGACGGATTCGCTTATCAAAGAACCTGACATTTCCCCTTGACGTCGACACAACCCGGATCACTTCTAGACTTGACCAACGGACAGATCCGGCGTCGCCGCGGATTTGCCTACGACCAGAGGTTATACGGGCCACGCCTCCACACGAGACTATAACCCGCCAGCACTGCCCCATGCAGGACATGCGCAAACTACCGCCCCCATCGACTGGAGGCGGTAGTTCCATTTCCTCGCTCTATTCCACCTCGCCGGCCTGCGAAGGTCCTCCCTCCACCACCGGCCGTGGCAAGAGCCCGGCCCGCTCCACGATTTCGGGGATGATCTCCTCCCAGGCGATGGCCATGATGTGAACTCCCCGGATGCCCGGGATCTCCTGGAGTTCCTGGATGAACTCCACGGCGATCTTGACCCCCTCTTCCTGCTGCTTGGGCTTGGGCACCCCCTGCATGCGCTTGATGAGGGCTTCGGGGACGGCCATGCCCGGCACTTCGCTGTTGCGCTGGAGCGCCACGGCAGACTTTACCGGCACGATCCCCCCGGTGATGAATACTTTCTCGTGCAGTCCCATGTCCCGCACCATACCCATCCAGCGCTTGAACTTGGCCATATCGAAGATGGCCTGGGTCTGGATAAAGTCAGCTCCGGCCGCGATCTTCTTGGCCAGCCTGATGACGCGAAACTCAAAGGGGTCGCCAAAGGGGTTGGCAGCTGCCCCTATGAACATCCTCGGTTCAAACTTGCAGGCCTCTCCACATTGGAACTTCTTCTCGTCCCTGAGGTCCTTGACCATCCTGATGAGCTGGATGGAGTCCACGTCAAACACGTTTCTGGCCGATGGGTGGTTGCCGAAGGACTGGTGGTCACCGGAAAGACAAAGCAGATTCCTGATACCGAGGCTGTGTGCCCCCAGCAGGTCCGATTGCATGGCGATGCGGTTGCGGTCCCGGCACGTCATCTGGATGATGGGTTCTGCCCCCGCCCGCATCACGTGCACGGCGGCTGCTATGGACGACAGGCGCACGATAGCCGTCTGGTTGTCGGTGAGATTCACCGCGTCCACACAGTCTTTGAGGAGAGCGGCGTGCTTGCTTATGCCCCGGCTGGACGCGCTCTTGGGCGGCCCAACTTCGCCAGTGCACACAAAGTAGCCGGCCTCAAACAGAAGCTCCAGCTTGCTCCCTGATTTCATGGTTGGCCCTCCCCTCTACACCGCCATGACATCGGTCCGTTTTACCTTGCGCGGGCCGCCGTCCCGGGCGTGAGACCAGTCCTTGGGCGGGATGGGTTCGGCCAGGAGATCCAATCGTCCCAGCCCCTTGAGGCGGTCGTATATGAGCTGCCATGCGCACTCAACCTCATCGCGGATCTCGCACTTACCGTTTTGCGAACCCCCGCAGGGCCCATTGAGCAGGCTCTTGGAGCACCGGATAATCGGGCACACGCCGCCGGTCAGGTGCAGCACGCACTCCCCGCAGAACCCGCACCGCTCCTCCCATACCCCGGGCTCCCGGGCACCGCCGCCGAACTTGGTGTTAAGACCGGGTATGACCCAGCGGTCCCGGTACCGTTCGGCCAGAAACTGCACGCCCACGCCGCAGGCCAGGGATACGATGCAGTCGGACCAGGCGGCCTTCAGATCCAGGGCGGGCAAGAACTCCACGTCGCACTGGCGGGTAAGTACATCGGTTACCACATCGGTAAACCCGCGCAGCCTGAGCAAAGACGCGAGCACCTCAACTTCCTTCTCTCCCCCGGCCTGGCACACGGTGACGCACTCTGAACAGCCGGCCACCAGGATCTTACGGTAGCCGTCCAAGCGCTGGAGTACCTCGTCCAGGGGTTTCCGTTCGGCAACGATCATGGACATCACCTTCCTTGGACTTCCATCAATACTCCTTGGGCATGTTCTTGAGCTGGGCATAGGTGAACACCGGACCATCCATGCACACGTACTGGGAGCCGATGTTACACCGCCCGCACTTGCCGATGCCGCACTTCATGCGCATTTCCAGGGTGGTGACGATCTGCTCGGGTGTAAAGCCCAGCTGCTCTAGGTTTTGGAGCACGAACTTGATCATGATGGGTGGCCCGCAGGTGATGGCCACGGTATTCTCGGGCGAGGGCTTGACGTCCATGAGAACGGCAGGCACAAACCCCACCCGGCCCGTCCACTTCTCATCGCCCCGGTCCACCGTCACGTACTGGTCAATGTCAGGCCGGGCGTCCCACTTTTCCAGTTCCCACTTGAACACCAGGTCGCCGGGGCTGCGCGCCCCGTAGATCATGGTCACCGACTGGAACTTGGGCCGGTTTTTCTGGTGGATGCAGTAGTTAAACAGCGAGCGCAAAGGGGCCAAGCCGATGCCGCCCGCAATGAACACCAGGTTTTTTCCCTCCATGTCTTCTACCGGGAACACATTGCCGTAGGGCCCGCGGACACCGATGCGGTCACCCTGCTCAGCGTGGTGCAGGGCGGTGGTGACCACGCCGGCCTTCTTGATGGAAAACTCCAGGTATCCCTCTTGCGTGGGCGAAGACGTAATGGAGATAGGTGCCTCACCCAGCCCGAACACCGAGACCTCGGCAAACTGACCGGGCCGGTAGGAGAAACTCCGCCTGGTCTCCTCCGACGTGAACACCACCCGGAAGGTCTTCACGTCGTTGACCGCGGTTTCCTCGATGATCTCCTCGATGATCGCTTCTTCGGGCACGTACGGGTTCTTCACGCCAACCCCCCCAACTCGGCCAGCACCAGGCGGATGTCAAGGTTAACCGGGCACACCTCGATGCAGCGCCCGCAACCCACGCAGGCGGGCGGGCCAAACCGCAACGGGTAGTAGCAGAACTTGTGCATCACCCGCTGGCGCATGCGTTCCTTGCCGGACATGCGCGGGTTGTGCCCGGAGGTGTGCAGGGTAAACAGCGGGAACATGCAGGAGTCCCAATTGCGCAGCCTTATCCCGCTCCCGGGCTTTCCCTCGTCCACCACGTCAAAGCAATGACAGGTGGGGCAGAAGAACGTGCAGGCCGCGCAACCCAGACACTTTTCGTGCAGCCGGGCCCAGAATTCGTGGTCGAACATGCGCTCCAGCTTTTCGGCCAACCCGGACGTGTCCACCCCGGCAGCCTGGGCCGCGGCTGCCCCATGAGCTGCCCGGGCCTGGGCCACCTGGGCGGCACTGGCTTCGGGCCAGCCTTCGCCTGACGCGTACTCACGTCCAGCCTCAGACACCGGGTCGACGGTGAACCCACCGTCCACGGCGGTGAGCAAGAGGTCGAGCCCCTCGGTGCCGGCCGGGCTGCCTCCCAGCGAGCCGCAAAAACAGCTACGTCCCGGGTGGTCACACGCCAGGCCGATGAGCAGCGAACCCTGCCGGTGGGAAAGGTAGATGCTGTCCGGGGGGTCCTGGCGCAGGAACACGTTGTCCAGGAGTTTGACTGACCGGGCGTCGCAGGGACGGATGCCGAATACCGCCAGCGGCCGGGGATCCCTGCCCACCTCGTCTATGCCGGGCCGCCCGTCCGGGCCGGTGCTGAAGCTGAACAGGATCTCGCTCCGCGGGAAAAACAGCTGCTTAGCCGCCCCGTAGGCGTTCCCTTCCAGGACCGGCCGCTCGCCCTCGCTCCACGGGCCGAACTCCACTTGGTCCCCTTTCAGGAGGGGCAGGTAGAGGCGGTACGGCCCGGCCAGGCGGGAAAGCACGCTTTCGAGTTCTGCCTCAGGTATGAATCTGGCCATCCCCGTTCCTCCTCTACTTTATGAAATCGTCCGGATCATCCGGGCGGAAGCTGCCGGGCAGGGTCTTGTGGCCCGGGTCCAACCCGGGCTCGAAATCAAACAGGGCCCGGGCGTCCCGTTCCACGCGCTTGGTGAGGATGCGCAGGTCGATGCCCTGGGGGCACGCACGCACGCACGCGCCGCAGTCCACACAGCGGCCCGCCACGTGCATGGTGCGCACCAGGTGGAAGACCATGGCCTCGGAGGCATCATCGGACCCGCCTACCCATGCCGGCTGGCTCCGGTCTACAAAGCACTCCGGGCAGTAGCAGGCCGGGCAGGCCTGGCGGCAGGCGTAGCAGCGCAGGCACTTTTCCATTTCCCGGGAAAACCGCTGGTAACGCTGGTCAGCGTCCTGGAGTTCCCAGGCCTCGACCTCGGCATACGGTGAACCTTCCTTGGCCGGGTCTTCACCCAGGAACACGTCAAACAAGTCCCGCTGGGGCAGCCGGCAGCCGGCACAGGACGGGTGGACCACCTCGGCCAGGGGGATGTTTGCTTCCCAGCCGTGGCCGCTGCAGACCACCTGGTCGCCCAGGATGCTGCCGCCCGTTACCTCCCGCCCGCCCAGCTTCTGGTCCAGTCTCTGGCGGGAGATCACGCCCAGGCAGGGCACTCCCACCACGTGTATCCTCTTCCGGTCCACCTGGTTTTCCCGGCAGAGTTCCACCAAGGCCCGGGCATCGCAGGCCTTGACCACCACACCCACCCGTTCCTTGGGGAACCGGGAAAGGTACCGGGTGAGGTTGTTCTCGCAAGTGGGTCCCAACACCAGGCTGTCGGCCCCGGCCGGATCGCGCAGGAACACCGGGGTGCTCCTAAGCGGCAGGCTGCCGGGCCCGTAGCCGACGAATACGTCCACCGCTTTTTCCCGGAGGAGGCGGGCGGCTTCTTCTCTGAGCAACCCTTCCAGCATCAGCCTCGCCTCGCTTTCGTCAACTTGGTGGCCGGGCCCAGCTTGCGCACTGACTCGGTCACCTCTTTGATGACCTGCGAGAACTTCTGGCCCTCGGCCGCCGATACCCAAGAAAACTGGACCCGGTCGGGCTCCACTCCCACGTGCTCCAGGAGGTTCTTGAGCAGGCCAAACCTCCGCCGGGCCACGTAGTTGCCGGCCAGGTAATGGCAGTCGCCGGGGTGGCAGCCGGACACCAGCACACCGTCGGCCCCCTGCTGGAGGGCCTTCACGATGTACAACGGGTTGACCGAGCCCGAACACGGCACGCGCACTACCCGGACGTTGGGGGGATACTGGAGCCGGGAGATGCCGGCCAGGTCCGCCCCGGCGTAGGAGCACCAGTGGCAAAGGAAGGCCACGATCTTCGGTTCCCAGGTCTGGGCGCACGATGATGCGGTCATGACAGCGCCACCACCTCCGCCAGGATCTGTTCGTCGGTAAAGCCTTTCAGGGTGATGGCCCCGCACCGGCAAGTAGCCGCGCACGAGCCGCATCCCTTACAAAGAGCGCTCTCCACTGTCGCCTTCTTCTTGTCCGGGTCCACCTTGATGGCCTGGTACTGGCAGACTTCCTCGCATGTCTTGCAGCCGGAGCAGCGAGCCTGGCTGACCCCGGCCACCGGGCCGCCCGCATCGATGGAATCGCGGGCGATGACCGTCACCGCCCGGCCCACCGCTGCCAGCGCCTGGGCCATGCTTTCGCGCACGGTCTTGGGCGCGTGGCAAATGCCCGCCACGAACACGCCATCGGTGGCAAAGTCCACGGGCCTGAGCTTGACGTGAGCCTCCAGGAAGAACCCGTCTTCGTTGAGAGGTACTTTGAGGGTCTGTGCCACTTGCCGGGCCCCGGGGGCGGGCTCCACTCCTGCGGCCAGCGCCACCAGGTCGGCGGCGATGACCACGTGGCCTCCCAGCACCGGGTCGTAGGTGACCACTTGGATGCCGTCGGGACCGGCCTCCAGCACGGGCTTGTTCTGTTCATCATAGCGGATGAAGGTGACTCCCAGTTCGCGAGCCTTCCGGTAGGCATCTTCCTTGAGACCGTAAGTCCTGATATCGCGGTAGAGCACCACCACTTCGGCACCGGGGTGGCCTTCCTTGAGCAACAGTGCATTCTTCATCAGCTGCGAGCAGCACACCCGGCTGCAATACTGGTGGCCGGCTTCCCGCGATCCCACGCAGCCGATCATGACCACGGACTTAACCTGGTCCACGGCCACCGGGCCCGGGTCTTGGGCCAGCATCCTCTCGAGCTGGGTCAGCGTCACCACGCGGTCGTCTTGGCCGTACAGGTACTCGGTGGGAGTTCTCTCGGTGCCGCCGGTGGCCACCACCACCGCCCCGTGCTCCAGTTCTATGGCCGCCCCGTTGCCCAGGCCCAGGCGGGTCCTGAAGTTCCCCACGAAGCCTTCGATGCTCTCAATGTTGGCGCTGGTATACACTTCCACCAGAGGGTGAGACCGCAATTCCATTTCCAGGCGGCGCAACAGCGCCCCCACATCGTCCCCTTCCAGGGTAAAGGCCAGCCGGCGCAACCTGCCTCCCAGCCTTTCTTCCCGCTCCACCAGGTAGGTCTGGAAACCCTGGCGGGCAAAGCCCAGCGCGGCCGTGATGCCGGCTACCCCGCCGCCTATGACCAGCGCGCGCTGGGTCACGGGCACAGGAGTGCGGTACAAGGGTTCGATGAGCCGGGCCTTGGCCACGGCCATGCGCACCAGGTCCTTGGACTTGGCCGTGGCCGGGCCGGGCTCGTGCATGTGCACCCACGAGCACTGGTCACGGATGTTGGCCATTTCGAACAGGTACGGGTTGAGCCCACCCTCGCGGATGGTCTGCTGGAACAACGGTTCATGGGTCCTGGGCGAGCAGGACGCCACCACCACCCGGTTGAGGTCATGCTGAGCGATGAGCTCCTTGATGCGGTCTTGGGTATCCTGGGAGCAGGTGTATAGGTTCTCCTCAGCGTAGACCACGTTGGGGAGGCCCCTGGCATATTCTACCACTTCGGGCACGCGCACCACCCCGCCGATGTTGATGCCGCAGTGGCACACAAACACTCCGATGCGGGGTCGCCGGTTCTGCACCGGCCGCTCGGGTGGGTATTCCTTCTCCTTCACCAGCTTCCACCGCTGGGGCGACAGCACCTCGGCGGCCGCCGCCGCGGCGGCACTGGCCTCAACCACGGTTTCCGGTATGTCCTTGGGCGAGGCGGCTGCGCCCGACACGAAGATGCCGGGATGCGACGTGCTCACCGGCTCAGGCCCGGACGGCCGCAAGTACCCGTACTCGTCCATGGCCAGACCGGTGGCAGAAGCCAGCTGCACCAGGTCCCGGCTGGGTTGGAGTCCAACCGAGAGGACCACCAGGTCGAACTCGCCCTTTTCCACGGTGCCTTCCTCGGCGGCATAGCTCAAGAGCAGGTTGCCGGGCGGGGTCTCGCTGACGTCGTATACCCGGGCGCGGACGAACTTCACACCGTGCTCGTCCCGGGCGCGCAGGTAGTACTTTTCAAAGTCCTTGCCGTAGGCCCGCATATCCATGTAGAAGATGGTGATGTCCAGTTCTTCGGTGGAGTGCTCCTTGGCGATGACCGCCTCTTTGATGGCGTACATGCAGCACACGGAAGAGCAGTAACCTGCCCCGGTCTTGAGATCCCGGGAACCGGCGCACTGGATGAACGCAATGCGCTTGGGCACCCGGTGGTCAGAGGGGCGCACCACGTGGCCCTCGTAGGGGCCGGATGCAGAAAGAATGCGCTCAAATTCCACGCTGGTGACCACGTTGCGGAACCGCCCGTAGCCCAAGGGGAAAAGCCGCGAAGCATCTGAAGCCTCAAACCCCGGGCTAAGCACCACGGCCCCTACTTCCAGTTCCCGCTCGGTCTCGGTCATGTCGTGGACCACTGCCTTGGCTTTGCAGGCCCGTTCGCATTCTAGGCACTCGGCGCAGATGCCGCAATCCAGGCACCGACCAGCTTCGGCCACGGCCTGCTCGGTGGAAAAGCCCAGCTCTACTTCGACGAAACTCTCCAGGCGCGCGTCCACCGGCAGTTCGGGCATGGGCTGGCGGCCCTGGGTGGCCTGGGCCAACGGGATCTTGCCCACGGTGAGTTCAGGGCGGGAGAAGTCCCGATCGCCCCGAAGGTCCACGCCCTGCAGGTACCGGCAAATGGATTCGGCTGCGCGGCGGCCGGCGGCGATGGCCTCGATGACCGTGTCCGGCCCGGTGACCGCGTCCCCGCCGGCGAAAACGCCGGGGATGGGCGTGGCCAGGGTGTCCCGGTCGGCATCCAGGAGGTTCCAGCGGCCCACCAGGGACTTGGTCTCGCCCTGGGCCAGGAAGTCCGTCTCGGGCACCTGGCCGATGGCGGCGATGACAATATCAGCAGGAATTACGTATTCGGACCCCGGCACTGGGACCGGGCGCCGGCGGCCGGAAGCGTCGGGTGGTCCCAGCTCCATGCGCTGGCAGCGGAGAGCGTGGACCCGGCCGTCCCGGGTCAGCACTTCCACCGGCGCCGAGAGGAACTCGATGCCGATGCCTTCGGCCAGGGCGGCTTCGACTTCGTGGGCGGCCGCGGGCATTTCCTGGCGGGACCGCCGGTAGGCGATGGTCACCGACTGGGACCCCAACCTCCGGGCGGTGCGGGCGGCATCGATGGCCACATTGCCGCCGCCGATGATGACCACGTGTTGCCCTACCTGCACCTGGCGGCCCAGGTTGAAGTCGCGCAGAAACTCCACGCCGCTCAACACGCCTCCTGCGTCCTCACCGGGGATGTTCAGTTTCTGGTCGCGGTGGGCGCCCAAGGCCAGGAACACCGCCCGGTATCCCTGCTCTTTGAGATCGGAGAGGTCGAAGTCCCGGCCCAGGGCCGTGTTGGTCCTGATCTCCACGCCCAGCCGCTGGATGGCGGCGATCTCGGTGTTCAGGATATCCTTGGGCAGGCGGTAGGGTGGGATGCCCACGGCCAGCATGCCACCGGCCACCGGCAGGGCTTCGAATATGGTCACCTGGTACCCGTCCAGGGCCAGGAAGTGGGCGGCAGTGAGCCCGGCCGGACCCGATCCCACGATGGCCACCCGCTCGCTGCGGGGCTCGGACGGGACCGGCAAGAGCCCGGCATCCGGGTGCTGGTTTTCGTAGTCGGCGATGAAGCGCTTGAGCTGACAGATGGCCACCGGCTCGTCCAGGACTCCCCGGCGGCAGCCCGCCTCGCAGGGGTGATGGCACACGCGCCCGCAGATGCCCGGCAGCGGGTTATGCCGCTTGACCAGGTTCACCGCCTCGTTGAACTTGCCGTCGCGCACCAGCGCCACGTAGCCCTGGGCATGCACTCCCGCCGGGCACGAAACCTGGCAGCCCGGGCGCTCGGCCTTTTGGATGGTAAACGCGTTGGGATAGGCCTGAGGGAAGGGACGGAACACCGCCTTCCGCTGGATAAGGCCCCCCTCGTACTCGTTGGTGACACTGACCGGGCAGGCTTTCTCACAGTCGCCGCAGCCGGTGCAGCGCGACCGGTCTATATACGGGGAATGCTGGACTACCTTCACCCGGAAACGGCCCGGTTCGCCGTCGATGCTTAGCACCTCGGCGTTGGTGAGGGTCTCGATGTTCAGGTGACGCCCGCACTCCACCAGCTTGGGCGACAGGATGCACATGGCGCAGTCGTTGGTGGGAAACGTCTTGTCCAGCCTGGCCATGACGCCACCGATGGACGGGGACTTCTCCACCAAGTAGACATAGAAACCGGACTCGGCCAGGTCCAGCGCGGTCTGCATCCCGGCGATGCCCGCCCCCATCACCAGCGCCGCACCGGTGGTGCCGTTCGGCTTAGCAGGTTGGGTCAATGGCTTCTCCTCCCGTTCCGAAGGTTACCGGGCAACCTGGGGCCAGACTCGGGCCGCATCGAACTCCCCGGCCTGGGTCTTTTCCTTGAGCAAAACGAGGGCCATGTCGCGCCTGAGGCGCTGGCAGAGCTCATCCATGGCCTCCAGCCGGCCCACAAAGGTCGGGTGCACGTAACCTTGTTCCACGGCCATCTGGCGCAAGACCCCCATGATATCGGTGAACTTGACGTCCTGCGGGCAGTGGGCATAGCAGGTAAAGCAAGTGGTGCACAGCCAAAGCAAATCCGACGTCAATACTTCCTCTTCCAGTCCCAGCAGGACTTGCCTGATGATGCGGCGTGGGTTGTATGCTTCGTCTATCTCGGCTACCGGGCAGCCGGCAGTGCACACGCCGCAGGCAAAACAGGCCTTGATGTTTTCACCGCCCGGCCTGGCGGCCACCCGGTACTTGAAGCGCGGATCCAGGCGGCGGATGGCAGTTCCCTGGGCTTCCATGACGCTCACTCTCCGTCCCTCCCGGCGGCCCCGCGGGGCCCGAGTACATGCAGCTTGTCAAACATTTCCCTTACGGTCCTGGCAAACCGGTGCGGCGAAGCGGGCGATACATGGATCATGGCCAGCCGGCCTGGTTCCAGCCCGGCCTCGGCCAGAAGCTTCTGGGCATACTCCACGCGCCGTCCCGCCAGGATGTTTCCGCGTAGAAACTCGCAGGCGTCTTCGTAACATCCCATGACCAGTACGCCGTCGGCGCCGGCCTCAAAGGCCTTTAGGAGGTGAAGCACGTCCACCCGGCCGGAACAAGGCACGCTCACCAGGTTCAAGCCAGGCACGTCCAGCCCCAGGACCCGGGCTTCGGCCGCCGCCCTCTCCGCCGAGCGGCGGCAGCAAAATGCCGTCACCCGTACAGGCTGCAAACGAGGAGCCACGCTCATATGGCCACACCTCCCAGCTCGGCCACCAGCTCACTGTCGGCCAGTTCCACCAGCTCGATGGCCCGGGCCGGGCACGCCGCTACGCACGCACCGCAGCCCCGGCAGGCCATGTCGTCGATGGTGGCCGCCGCCTTCTGCGCTTCCCGGTAGTACTCGATGGCGATGGCATGGTACGGGCAAATCCGCACACACGTCAGGCAGCGAGCGCACTTGGCCACGACCACCTCGGCCCGCACTTCCGCCGGTGTCTCCAAAAAGCTCATAACGTCGGCAGCGGCCTGGGCGGCGCTGGCCAGGGTATCTTCTAGGTCGGAATCGCTCTGGGCTCCCCCGCACACGAAGATCCCGGATCGGTCGGTGCCGGTGCCCAGCAGCCGCAGGTTATCGTCGCCGTAGAATTGGCCCGCGTGCCTCCCCCGGCGGGCCAGGCGTATGCCCAGGTACCCGCTGAGTTGGTCGAACCCGCCGGCCGGGACCACCGCTTCATCCAGCACCAGGAGATCCAGGGGGAGTTCAATCGGGGCCGGCCCCACCGGGTCGCCCAAGGACGGAAGGTGCAGCCGGGCCACGAACCCCGCGGTGCTGGGGATAAATGTCGGTGCCTTCCCCTCGTGCTTGACAAAAGTCACACCTTCCCGCCGGGCCTCGCCGTACAGCTCTTCTAATCCCGCTCCGGCCACCTTCACATCACGGCAGAAAACATAAGGTTCACAGGCCAGGCGTCTTTTGAGCTCCAGCGCTAGCCTGAGCGCGGCGGCGCTGAACACCTTGGAGTCAGTGGTGGACACATCCACCACCAGCCCGACCCGGCGGCCCCGCCAGGTCGGGACCAGGTCGCGGGTGGGCCGCCTCAGCTCGCTGCACAGTCCGGAAAGACTGTACACCCCGGCGCCCAGGGCCAAACCGTGGTCCTCGGGCCGGTACTGGGTGGCGTACCCGGTGGCCACCACCACGGCGGCGGCAGCGAGTTCGCCATTGTTGACCCTGACCGTGTAGGCGCACGGGCTGCCGGCGATGCCCTCCACCCGGGCACCTGTTACCAGGGTCACCCCGGGGAGGTCCAGGGCTGCCAGGAGACTGGTGCGCAGCTCCTTGGCGTAGCTGGAAGGTCCGTACAAGGCGGCCAACACGTTGAGGCGCCCTCCCGGCCGTTCTTCCTTCTCCAAAAGGGTCACGTCTATGCCAGCTTGGGCCAGCAGCCCGGCGACGGAAAGTCCGGCCGGCCCGGCCCCGATGATGCAAACGTGACCACGCGGCTGAATCATGCGCCTTCCACCTCCAGCGCCGTGGCGACTTCAGCGGCAGCGGCCCGGGCCTGGGCCACACACTGGGCGATGCTGGCCGGACCCCGGGCCGAGCCAGCCACGTATATGCCGGGCCGGTTGGTCCGGCCGGAACTCCCGGCGGCGAAAAACCCGTGGGCATCGCCGTTTACCTGCAGGATGCGGCACAGTCCCGCCGTGTCCCGCCCGGGCCGGATACCCTGGGAAAGCACCAGCGCGTCAAACTCGCCGTAGGCCACCCGGGAGTTCCAGACATCCTCGTATTTCACCAGCAGACCGTCCCCGTCCAGGGCCTTGACCTCGGTGGGCACTCCCTGTACCAGCCGCACCCGGGCGGCCGCCTGCCGGTAGACCTCGTCGAAGCCGCGGCCGTGCGTCTGCAGGTCCATGTAGAACATGGTGATCTCAGTGCCGGGGTTCTCCTCCAAAAGCCAAAGCGCCAGCCTGAGCGCATACTTGCAGCATACCTCGGAACAATAGTTGGCGCCCAGCTGCAGGTTGCGCGAGCCCGCGCACTGCAAAAACGCTACCCGGCGCACCGGGCGGCCGTTGCGGCTAAAGCCACCGCCCGAGCGCAGCTGCTCCTCTAGCTCGCTGGCCCCCACGACCCCGGGCACCCGGCCGTAGCCCAGGTCGGGCAGGCGGGCCGGCTCAAAAGGCTGCATGCCCGTGGCCACCAGCACCGCTGAGCATTTCAGCAAAGTCAAGCTGGAATCGCCGTGCCGCACCCAGGCGGACAGGCCCTCCGGGGATTCGTCCAGCCGCTCCAGCCGTGCCTCGAGTTGGATGGTCACTCCCGACGTCCTGATCTCCTCCACCAGGTCCGAGACCAGGCACACGCCGCACCCCAGGCAGCGATCTGTGGCCTTGCAGGCGTACCGGGCGGCCCGCCCCCCCACTTGGGACGTGGCCTCCAGCAACGTCACGTCGTGGGAGCGGCGGTCCAGGTACAGGGCAGCGGCCAAGCCCGCCACCCCGCCCCCCAGCACCAGAACGCGTTGTTTAACCATGGGACTGCCTCCTTCTGCAGTCGCCCACCGTTATCTGCCCCGGCCCTTGAAGACCTTGAGGTAGGAGTCGGCGTAGATCTCTTGGTTGAGCAGGATTCGCGCTGTGGCCACTGCATTCATGAGTTCTTCGTCGTCCACGTCAACGATGGCCGCGTCCAGCCCGGCCTCCATGGCCATGACCAGGTAAATGCGGTTAATGAGCGAGCGGTCCACGGCCTTTTGAGATACGTTGGACAGTCCCAGCACCGTCTTGGGCGGCGGGCTGGACAGCATCTTCACTGTGCGGATGGTGTTGAGCACTTCCACGGCATGGTCCTGCGCCACGTTGACCGGCAGGATGAGCGGGTCGATGAACAGGTCCTCCAGGGGCAATCCGAACTCGTCGGCAGCGGCCACCAGTTCCATGGCCAGCGCCGAGCGGGACTCGGCATCCTTGGGGATGCCCTTTTCGTCCATGGTCAGCCCGATGAGGCTGGCGCCGAACCTGCAGGCCATGGGGAAGACCCGCTCCACCTTGACCCGTTCGGCTGGGCAGGAGTTGATCAGGGCAGGCCTTTTGCAGAGCTCAAGGCCCGCCTCGATGGCATCGTAGTTGGTGGAATCCAGGCACAGCGGCAGGTCGCTGGCTTCTTGAGCCGTGGTAACCAGCCAGCGCATGGCCCCGACCGGGTCGGCCGAGGCCGGGCCCACGTTGATATCCAGGTAGTCGGCGCCGGCCCGGGTCTGTTTGACCGCCCACTCGTGTACGGGCCGGGGATCCCGGTCCTTGACGGCCCGGCGGATGTCCTTGAACATACCGTTGATGCGTTCGCCGATGAGGATCACTATAAATCGCCTCCCTGGGTGAGTATGGGGTCATGAGCCAGGGAAGGGCCGGAGTGCCGGGCTCTCTGCCGAACGCTCACGCAAGCCGCGGCGGCTCCGGACCCTGCCTTACGCGTTGGACACCATCATGTCGCCGATGTGCTTTCGGACCATGCGCACGGCCTGGGGGTGCCGCATGACCAGGATGTGGGCCCCGGCCTGTAACAGGGCAGTGGCCGTCACCGCTTCCCACATGACGGCTCGTTCAGCCTGATCGCCCCAGTGAGGGAATTCGTCTTCCCCGGCATTGGCTTCCTTGGCCCGCCAGGCCTCGTAACCGACGGTGCACAAAACCGGCACGGCCAGCATGCGGTCGCCGCCCAGGGCACCCAGCCGCGCGCGCTCCATGATGGAATACGTGTACTCGATGCCGTAACCCAGGGCACCGGTGGTCGGATCGCTGACGATGCGGCTGAGCGGCAGGTTCATCTCGTTGATGAGGATGTTCAGCTGCTTGCAGATGTTGATGTCAATGGGCGAAAGGGCGATGATGCAGTGCTTGTGCACCATGCACGCGGCCGTCAGGGTCTTGTAGTTTTCCTGGGTGGCGGTGCCGATGAGGAGGTTTTCTCCCGCCGCCGCCTCGGCCACGTACGGGAGCACCTGGTTATCCTTTTCGTCATTGCCCGAACCCACCACGATAAGGGGCACGCCCACGGCCCCGAGGATGGCCTTGACGGTGGCGGCACATTGCTCCGGTGTGGCATCGCCCAGGTCCGGATCGGCCGACTGCAACCGCACAAAGATCAGGTCGGCCCCGAACTCCTCCACGCACTTTTTGGCCCAGGCTGCCGCATCGGATATAACATCGCCGATGGCCGCCTTGAGTGAAGGGTTCCACTCGGGTACCCGGTCCACCACTTCCATGGCCACCACCGGGCGGTTGGGTACCTCGCCCTCAAACTGCAAAAACGGCATGGTGCTGTCTCCACCCACGGTGATGGTGTGCGAACGGGTACCGCCTTCAGCGGCGGTGGCCCCCAGCACGACCTCTCCCACCCGGCTGGAGTAGCGTTCCTTGACGACTTCCACAGGCATCCTCCTCTGCTCCTTTCCTGTAGAGGCTACCCTCTATGCAATCACGCGGTTTAACAACTGCTGTACGGCGCCCACGGCCAAAGACCCAGGCGGCAGGTCAAACAGGGGCTTGCCCTCCAGGTCATGCTCAGCCACCAGGGGGTCGAGAGGGATGGTACCGGCCAGTTCCAGGCCGGTGGCATCGATCTCGCCCCGGAGCCTGTCGACTTCCGTCGCGCCCGCGCGGGTTAACACCAGGTACATGCGTCCTACTCCCGTTTGCAGCGAATCCACCAGGGCCCTGACCCGTCCGGCCGAGCGGACGCCCCGGGCGGTGGCATCGCTAGTGACCAGGAGAATGTCCACGTCCTGGGCGATGCGCCGGCTCAAGTGCTCTAACCCGGCCTCGTTGTCCATGACCAGGTAGCGGTAGTTGGCGGCCAGGCGCTGGACATAGCGCTTCAAGATATCATTGGGGAAGCAGTAGCAACCCGGGCCTTCCGGACCGCCCATGACCAACAGATCGACGTGCTTGCCCTCGGCCATGACCGTATTGAGACGGTACTCGATGTACATGTCCTTGGTCATGCCCGCGGGAATGCTGCGGCTGTCCTTGATGCCCGCCAAAAGGTCGGCGATGGTGCCACCGACCTCCAGGCCCAGGGCCTCGTTGAGGTTGGAGTTGGCATCAGCGTCCACCGCCAACACCGGTCCCAGCCCTCGTTCGGCCAGGTGGCGTATGGTCAGCGCCGCCAGCGTGGTCTTGCCGGTTCCTCCCTTGCCTGCCACGGCAATGTGAAACGGCATGGTAGTCTCCTTTCACTCCCGCTATTTCCTCACCGAGGGAAACAGCGAAAGGTCGGTATGGGGCAAGAACAACCCGGAGAAGAACTCCTCCATGAAGACGTTGTCCGCCGAAAGCTCAAGGTAGGTCATGCTCCGCGCCACTTCAAAGGCTGTACGCCAGGTGTCCGCCGAAAGCAGGGCCATGCGCGCGCCCTTCACCGACGAGTTCCCGATGAATGCATACTTCTCCGCGGGCACATCGGGCAAAAGGCCGATGTTGATGGAGTCGCGCACGTTCAGGTAGTTGCCGAAGCCTCCGGCGATGTAGATGCGGGATACCCCGTCAAGGTCGAAGTCCACGGCCTTGAGCAGGGTCCTGATACCGGCGAACACCGCCCCCTTGGCCCGGAGCAGGTTCTTCACGTCAGGTTCGGTGATGATAATGTCGCGCCCGCACTCGGTCTCGCGGCCCCAGGCCAACACGAACTCGGGCCCGGTCTCGCCATGCCGCAGGCGGGGCGTGTTCAAGTCCGTCTGGAACTTGCCTGCCCGGTCGATGATGCCGGCGTTTCTGAGCGTCGCCAGGCAGTCGATGAGACCAGAACCACAAATCCCGATGGGGCGGGCGTTTTGGACCGTGCTCAAGGACACCTCCAGGGTATCCGGGTCCACTTCCACCCGCTCGATGGCCCCCTTCATGGCCCGCATGCCGAAGGTGATCCCTCCGCCCTCGAAGGCCGGGCCGGCCGAACAGGAACAGGCCACTTGCCACTCCCGGTTGCCCAGGACCATTTCCCCGTTGGTACCGATGTCGATGAGGAGCCCCACCTCGTCGCTCTCGGTGAGGCCGGCGTAGAGTGTACCGGCTACTATGTCCCCGCCTACGTAGGAGGCCACCGCCGGGAAGGTGAGCACCCAGGCCTCAGGGTTGATGGCCAGGCCCACTTCCCGGGCCCGCACGGGCGGGAACTGGGAGGCGGTGGGGATATAGGGCTCCAGCCGGATGTACCGCGGGTGCAGGCCCAAAAACAGGTGGGACATGGTGGTGTTGCCGGCCACCACCACCTGGAGGATGTCGGCCGGGTCCACGCCGTTTCTGGCCACCAGCTTGGCGACGAGTTCGTTGATGGTTTCCAGCACTGCCTCGTGCAGGTCGGCCAGGCCGCTTTCTTCCTCGGTGGCGTAGACCATGCGGGTGATCACATCGTCGCCGTAGCGGGACTGCTTGTTATAGGTGCCGCGCATATCCATGGTAACACCCGTGGCCAGATCGATGAGGTACACCACCACGGTGGTGGTACCGATGTCTACGGCCAACCCCAGGGCCTGACGCTGTCCGTGGCCAGGGCGAACGGCTACGATCTCCGCCCGGCCGTCGAATTCGGCCAGGGTCACGGTGACCTTCCAGTTCTCCTCCCGCAGCGCCTGTGCGAGCTTTTGCAGCGTACCCAGGCTGATGGACAGTTCCTTCCCGGGGACTTCCTTTCTCAGACGGGCCTCCAGCCTGGAAAGATCGCTGGCGTTCTCCACCAGGGTAGGTTCATCCAGCTGCAGCTGGAGTTGGCGGCACAAGGGTCCGAGTCGGTCGCCTAGCTGGACGTCCGGCGCCGTTTCCGGGAGGACTTCCTTGGAATCCACCAGGACCTGGTGTTCGATGAGGCGGGAGTCGCCCGGCACCTCCACTACGGTGTTCCCTTCCACGTAGGTGCAGCAGGCCAGCACGTAGCCTTCCCGTACCTTGCGCTTGGGGAGGTTTCCCGTGTCGGCCACCCGCACCCGGCCCTGCTTGACCTGGACGATGCAGCGGCCGCAGGTACCTTTTCCACCGCACCCGCTCTTGAGCTCCAGCCCGGCCAGGGCGGCAGCGCGCAAGAGCGTGGTCCCGGGCGGTACCTGGGCAGCCACGTTATCAGGGAAAAACAGGACTGAACAGCGTTCCAACGGGTTCACTCCTCAAGGATCAGGCAAACTTGCTTTTAGCAAAGGATGGAATGCCAGCGGCCTCCCGGGGCCCCACCAGCACCTGCCAGCCGGACAGCTCCTGCAACTTGCCGCTGAGCACCGCCACGTGGCCGGGCAGCACCACCTTGCGGTGGGTGACCTTGCTTTCGATGCCGGTCTCTCCCAGCATCTTGGCGATGGCCTCAGACGTCAGCTTTCCGGCGGCCCAAGCGGTGAGCACAGATGTACCGTCTGTATCCACGGCGATGATGTAGCCGGGGATCTTGGAGGCCTGGACCTCGCCTTCCACGCTGAAGTAGGTCAGGGAGAAGTTGGTGGTAACGTAAACGGGCGAATCGGCGGTGACCTGACCCACCTCATACAGCTGGGATTGCACCTGGATGGGTTTTTGCGGGTCGGTATATATGTTCTGCCTCCAGGATAGCAGCGGCAAGAGCTGGGTAACCTTGTGGGCCTTGAGCACCACCACGCTCGTGTACTTGGCCACCAGGGCGGTGGCTTCCACGATCTCGTCACCAGGATCCTCTGAGGTGGTAAAGGCGATGGTAGGATAGCCCAGCGGCCGGAATTTCTTCTTGATGGCCAGGCGCCTGATATGCGTCTGGTCGGCGATGGTCCGGGACGGCTGCCGGGCACCGGTGTCCAGCACCAGTTCCTTGTGGGACGCCGACACCTTCTGGGCCAGCTCGGCGGTGGCGTCGAGGCTCTCACCCCGGACCACCAGCGGGCAGGCGTGCTTCTTGGCCAAGGCGGTCATGCCCTCGTGATTCTCCACGGTGGCGGCATAGAGCAGGGGCTTGGCAGCGGCCAGGGTTTCCAGGGCTTTCTCCAGTGCCTGCTCCAGTCCTGGCCCGCACCCCCCCAGGATCAGGGCGCGCTGGAACTTCCCGTGGGCGCGCACGGCCACTTCGGCAAATCGACCCGGGTCGCCCATGACGTAGCGCACGGCCAGGCCGCTGAGGTGATACTGCTGGCCGACGCGCTCGAACACCATGGCGGCCAGCTGGTCCAACCTAGCGTCCAAGGCCGCATCGTCCATGTCGTCCCGGATTTCTACGAAGATGCCGGTTGGATGCACAAATGTCTTGTCGTGACGGTAAAGGACGGTCTCATCACCCAGCTGGATGGCGGCGGGCCCGCTGCCCACGGTCACCAGCTTGATGGGGGGCGCTGAGGCCGAGGCCAGGTTGTCCCGGGCCGTGTCCGACACATAAGGGCACGCATCTAAGGATGCTTTACCGGCTGCCAAAGACATGGCAAATGCCAGGCACGTGGGGGGCCCACACTCACCACAGTTTTTTTTGGGTAGCTGTTTGTAGATGTCCAGACCTGACAAACCCATCCCGGTGTCCCTCCTCCTTTACAGGTCCCGGGCGGGAGTTCGAACCTCCCGCCCGGGAAGGCTTGCTACTAGATGATGGGATCCATGGTCAGGGCCGGGTGGCCCTTCTCCTCCAAGAAGGCCAGGATCTCCTCGGCGGTGCTGCCCACGGACTCATCGGCGATCTTGTCCATAAAGTCCTCGCCCAGGCCTTCCTCCACGGAGCGCTGCACGAATTCCTCGCCGAGGAACTCTTTGAGTTCCTTGGGCATCCAGATGATACGACCCAGGCCGCCGTCGGCGCGAATGAACTTCCTGCTGTTGATGTAGGTGCGCCCGATGCCCATGAAACCGGGGGTTTGGGTGCCCCCGCCCACCATGCCGGCCAGGGTCGAGAAGGTCATGCCCACCGGGGTCATGAGCTTGGACGACTCCCTGGTGGTAATCATCACCCCGTTGGCCTCGGGCACAATGGCCATGATGGCCTCAAAGCAGCCGCAGGAGGTCATGGGCTTATCCATGAGGGTGTAGAGGCATACGCCGTCCACCGTGCGATTGGTGGACTTGTAAACGAAATCGTCCACGCTTCTCCACACGCCGCGCACCCTGTCTAGGCATTCGCCCTTGGCGATGGGCTGGTTGGGGCCGGTGGGGTTGATCTCGAAGGAAGCCTTGCCGTCCAGCCAGGACACCGCCCCGCAGAGGCCCACGCGTTCAGGTGCCACCACGCACACATGGTTGGGCGCAAAGGACTGGCACAGGCTACACGAGTAGAACTCAGCCACGGCGTCGTCGGTGAGCCCCCGCATGCGCGCATCCCGGCGGGCATAGGCCGCTCGGGCCTCCTTGAGTTTCCCTTTCACCAGCTCTTCTTCGGTGATAATGGTCACCTGCACCCGGTCTACGATGGCAGGAAACTCCGACTTGTACTTGGCGATGAGGATATCACCGAAGTGCCTGAGGGTGAACCCTTTCTTCTTGGCTTCCTTGGATACCCGGATCCAGGCCAGGTCGCGCTGGGCCACGTGCCACAGGCCCTCGGCGTAGTTGATGAAGTAGTGGACGCGGCGTTCCAGGACACTCTCAAAGTCCTCCTGCATCTTGCGGCCGTAGATGTCCACCATGATGCCCAAGGGAAGAGTCCCGCCCTCGGGTACCTGGTCGAGATCCGGGCCGACGACGGTCACCTTCTCATCTTCGATGTCATCCAGGCCCACCATGCGCACGAGTTCGAAAGTCTGGCTCCGGCCGCCGCCGAATTCCACGGCCACGTCCGCCCGCCGGATGGTCTCGCCCTCGAAGGCCGGGCCGAAGTTCAGCGGGATGGGAATGTCCACGCTGGTGACCTTGATGCCCCTCAGTTCCATGGCGAACTTCACCAGGTCGGAGTAGTCCGGGTGGGAAACGTACCAGTCCGGGATCTCCTCTTCGAGCTCCTGGTCGGTGATGACCGGAAAGCCCAGGAAGATGGCACCGAAATGCGCGGCCACTTTGACCTCGTCGATTTCGCCCAGCTGGAGCACGAACGCCCGCACCCGGCGGTGCTGGTAGTCGCGCTGGTTGTGGCGTTGCCCGGGCGGTATGCCACCGAACATGGGGCCTGCCCTGAGGGCATAGTTGACGGCGTGGATGACCTGGGTGAAGTTGCCCAGGGGGAAGCAGATGTAGTCCGTCCCCAGCTTCATGTCTTCTTCCAGGAGTTGCTCGATGATCTCGTCAGACAGGAAGATCATCATGCCCTTGCTCATGAGCTCTTGGACGATTTTGGCGGCCAGCTTGGAGTCCTTGGCCCTTCCCAGGATAACGGCCTGGCCCGGGATGGTCCAGTCCACTAGCTTGATGCCGTAGCGCCGCACGTCCGGGTCAGCTATGAACCCGGTCCAGGGCGAGGTCTTGGGCTGGTCCTGGTCCAGGTAGTGAATGGTCTCGATGATCTCGGCCGCGTACAGCGTAGCCTCACCGCATAGTCTTGCCTGTTGGAAAGTGAGTTCCTCGGTGATCTGGGCGCGAATGCGGTTGAGGATGGGCGGCAGTTCTCCCAGCTTGGTAACTTTCTCCCCGCTGAGAGTCATGATCACCGGCAGGTAATAGGCCGTGTCCGGGTAGGCCACCTGGGCGTCGGGACCATACTCGCGCAACGCCCGGTTAAGCAAGATCTCGGCGTAGCTGGTGGCAATGATGGCACCATCGTAGGCTTTCTTGAACAGCTTCTTGGGAGCTTGGGCCTCGTCCTTGATGGCAGAGGCGTAGATCTCGTCAAACTTGGTGATCCTCGGCTCCCAGTTCCCCAATGCCGGCATGCTTGTTTCCTCCTCTCTCCAGCGGGTTTACCAGTTGGCGGGCAGGGCCGTGTCGTACTTTTCGGCCGCCGCCCGGTGGATTCTGAGTTTCCAGCTCCGGTACTCCAAAGCGTCCAGGAGTTTCTTGGCGCCCAGCACCGGGTCGGTCTCCAGTATGAAGTGGCCTCCGTAGACATCGTGGGCGATCTGCGTGACGATACCGTACACCAGCGGGCTGCCCTCGACCGGGGGCATCACGCCTACGTGGACCGGCAGCCCCAGGGCCACGGCCCAGGAACCGATGGAGACGGCTTTTTCGTGCATGGCTTCGGGAGCGCTGGCCACAAACGGGACCTTGGGGTTGTCCACACCCAGCTGGTTGGCCATGGCCGTAAGGAGGTCGGCGGCCCGGGTATTGTCCACGCAGGAACCCATGTGGAATACCGACGGCATGCCAATGGTAGCGGCGCCTTCCAGCCGGCCCAGGAACGCTTGCAAGCCCGGCCCGCCGTATTCACGGTAGGCGCCCGGCGACAAGAGCCCGGCTTTGGCAAACGCCCCCCCCGAGCAACCGGTGGCCACCACGAATACGTCGTTCTTCAGGAGTTCCTTTACCACAGTCAGATGAGATGCGTCCTGGATGACGCGCAGGTTGTTGCAGCCGGCAAACAGGGCCACCCCGGCCAGCTCACCGGAAAGGATGGCATCGGTTAGCGGCCTCACCGGGTTTTCTGCGTCCACAGACCCGAATAGCTCAAATAGTGCTTCCAGGCTCCAGCCGGCGATGGCCTGGTTCTTGTAAGAAGGTATTCTCAGAAGGTCGGGGTTACGGCGCCCGAACGCCTCGATGCCCAGCCGCACCATTTCCTTGGCCGTTTCCAGGGCGTTTTCTTCCCGGAAGTCGAAATGCTGAGAACCCGGGATCTTCACTGAGGCCGAGGTGGTGATGAACTGGGTGTGATAGCACTCGGACAGCACCTTGGCCGCGGGCATGATGCACTGGACATCCACGATCATGGCATCCAGGGCCCCGGTCAGTACGGTCATCTCCTGGGAAGCCTTGTTGGCGGCCAGGGCCACACCCTGGCGCATGAGCAGTTCGTTGCCGGTGCAGCAGATGCCCACCACCTTGATGCCCTTGGCTCCCACCGCCCGGGCTTCCCCGGCCAGCTGTTCGGCGGCTTCCACCACCATCTCGCTGAGGGTGGGGTTGTGCCCGTGGGTGGCAATCATGACATACTCGGGATCGATGGCTCCCAGGTTGGCCTCGGTGGCCACGGGCCGGGGCGTCCCGAACAGGATGTCGTGGAGGTCGGTGGCAATGTGCATGCCGGTGTAATCGGCCAACGCCGTCTTGAGCCCGCCGAAGATGATGTTCACCGGGTCGGCGTCCATGCCCATGGTGGTCTGGTCGATGATCTCCACCACCGCCCGGTCGATGGCATGGGGGGCGATGTTGCAGCTTTTGAACTTGCTGCGGCGCCCCTGGGTGATGGTGGTGTCCAGCCATACGCATGGGCGATGCTCATGACTGGAAAAGTCGTGGAGGGCGGCCAGGGCCACCTCTTTTGCCAGTTCCAGGTCGGACTTGCTCCCCACGGTAAGACCGATGCGGGCGGCCACCGCGTGCAGCTTGGCCCGATCCTTAACTGAGTAGTCCTGGGTCTTGCCTTCGGCCACCTTGAGCAAAGTTTCGGCTACGTGAAAGGCGTGGTTGGAGTGGCAGGAGGTGCCACCTGCGATGAGCCGGGCTACGTTGCGCGCCACAATGGTGTAGTCGGCCGCACCGCAGATCCCCTTGCCGCTGGCCTCGCTCCGGGGCGTGATCCGGCAAGGGCCTTGGATACAGTTTTTGCAGCAGACTCCGGTCAGGCCGAAGTTGCACTGTGGTTGCTGTGCCACGTACCGGTCAAACGCGGTAATGGTGCCTGTACCTTCTACCCGGCACAGCATGTCCAGGGTGGCAGGATCTGCCGTCCTTTTGGGATCGGAGATCTTCTTGCGAGCGACCGCCTGGTTGGTGATGTCCCCGACAGTCGTTACCCTGTACCTGGGCATTCCTAGAACCTCCTCCTTGCTTGTGTCTTGCATTTTCGGGAACCCATGGTCAAAACCGGTACCGCCGGTCCTGCGTCCTACGCGGCCTGGTTCAGCGCCAGGATGGTGCTGGTTGCCAAGACGATCAGGTCTTCGGTGGGGAGGTAAAGGGGTGCACTCGCGTTGTAGAGGACATTGCCGTCAGCCGACACCTCGTCATCTCCCGGCCATAGCACCAGCGTCACCGGCACCCTCGGCAACGCGTCCACTGTCACCCGGTATTGGCCGTCATGGCTGCCTCCCAGGGCCAGGGCGGCCCGCACCAACCGGCCGGGGTCACCGCCGAAGAACCTCATCAACAAGGCGATGGTGCGCTTCCGAAAAGGATCGAGATAGATCTCACCCCCGGGCAGCTGGCGAAAGGCGATAAGCTCTTGGCGCAGCACAGCTCCGGTGGCGTGGGTCAAGTAGTGAAGGACCAGTATGGCGTCGGTATCGGGTACCGGGCTTTGACCGTGCCACACCTCGCCGCCCGGGTAGGTAATGTCGTACTGCTTACCCAAAAACGCCAGGACAAACCGGCTGGCACCAGTCTTCCAGCTGGCCCCGGTGAAGGCTGCTACCTCCTGGGGATCCTTTTGGGACAGAAGCGCCCTGGCAACTCTCAAGGCTTCCTGGTAACCCGGCGCCGGCACTGCTCATCGGCCCCCTCGAACAACATGGCAACATGTTCACTTCTAGAAACCCCTGGCGTTAACCTCCCGGGAAATACAGGCAGTCCTGGGAATACGGCGGGGAATTATGCTTGAACTTTCTGTATCTATAATGCAAGAAGCCGGACTAGGTGTCCGGCTAGTCTATGCAATTAGAGCGCCTTCTGCGGTCCGCGACCAATAGCGCCAGTCCCCCGTTTTCGGTCCTCTCCGGCATTCCTCCACGCCTGTCTCTAGGTCCAGCCCCATTATATAATGACATGAGCTGGGTGTCAAAAACTTTGCTTGTGCTTGGTTAGCACCAGGAAACTCGCAGCAGCTACCAGCAACACCAGACTCAGGGCCTGGGCATAGCTGACGGGACCAAGGTATCCCTCTACTTCGCGGAATATTTCCACAACAAAGCGGATGGCCGCGTATCCGGCCGCGTACATAAAGAACAACCTGCCCGGTCGCCCGGAACGTCGCCGCCAGGACCACAGGAAGGCAAATAGGCCCAAGGACAGCACCAGCTCATATAGCTGGGTGGGGTGGCGGAGCCCCAGCGCATAGCGGGTACGCGCTCCCCACGCGCCGGAAGTGAGCACGCCGTAGCAGCACCCGTTTAGAAAGCACCCGGCCCGGCCAATGGCCGTGCCCAGTGCCATGGCCGGGGCGGCCACGTCTGCCACCAGAAGGTAGGGCAGCCGCTCGCGACGGGTAAACCACCACCCGGCAATGAGGCCGCCCAGTATACCGCCGTGAATGGCCAGTCCGCCTTCCCGGATGTTCAGCACTTGCCAGGGCGTCTGTGCAAACTCCGGCCAGTTGACGGCTACGTACACCAGCCGCGAGAAGATCACGGCCAAGACAATGATGGCCAGGAAGAAATCGGCCATGGATTGGGCCCTCAGCCCCCGCCGCTTGCCCTCGGCGGTGGCCACCACCATGGCACCGAGGAAGGCCAGGCTCAGCATGAGGCCGTAGCTGTAAAACACCACGGGACCGATCCTGAAGATCACCGGGAACACGCACACCACCACCAGACAGCTTACTATTCCAGGCCCCGCCGCCAGTTCCTGCTCCCCCCCGTATATTAGCTCCCCCGGGGCCGCAGAATATGGGTGAGGTGGAGCCATTGTCCAGCAAAAGAACTATCTACTTCCTCACCTTTGCCCTGCTGGGAATAGCCATATTGTCGCTGGCCCTCTACGCCTGGTGGGATCCTCAACGAAACCACCCGCAGGCAGGTGAGGCAGACTCCCCCCCTGCATCCACTCTGGCCGGCCAGGTGCGGGAGATCCTTCAGCAGCTTCTGGTGACCGACGAAACCCGGGCGCTTCTCGACTCGCTGGTACCCAAGGTAAACGAAGAGCGCCTGGCTACAGCCATCACCACCCGGGTGCTGGAATCCACGGACCTGGAGGCCATCGTCCAAAATGTACTGCAGGGGCCCCAGTTCCGCCAGTACGTCAAGGGGCTGGTCCAGGATCCGGAGTTCCAGGAGCTGATCAAAGAGAGCATCACCGCCGAGGATATCCAAAACACCCTCGAGAATATGCTGGCCACCAGCGAGGGACAGGAGTTCTTGGTGAAGATCATCACCGACCTGTTGCCCGTAGCCCAAAACCGGTGACCGCGGCCGCAGGGCACTCCTGCCCGGTCCCGCAGGCAGTGAGGCCGGCGACACCCGCTGCTGGCAGCTGGTGATGACCACTGCCCGGGCCTGAAAGGCGCATGTAGGATCCCCGGGGATGGGCCGGTCTCCCTCTTGGCACTACCGGCACCACGTAAGCCGTGAAGCCGCGACAGAGTTACCGAGCTCACTGGCAGGCCGTCGGCTTCCGGACCGGCGTCCTTGCCCGTTGCCACAGGCCAGCCTTGGGTGGTCAACTGGGCGCCGGTGACCCCACGACAGACTACCTGCCGTCAACAGTCTCCGAGGCAGCATGCACCGTATCCATGGTTCACCGATAGCTTCAAGCGTAAGCCCTCTGCCCTTTCGCGACGTTTTTCCCGGCACCTGCCTGTGCCCAGGCCCACTAGAAAGGCAGCGGTTTGGCCGGGATCCACCTTTCCAGCCGTACCGCTTCGGGTGGTGCCAGGATCGACGCGGCATGGGGGTCGTCCGGCAGGCGTTCCTGGTAGAAGGCGTGCTTGAACAGGCGGTCCTCGGGCCGCATCCATCCCAGGTGCTTGAGTCTGAGGTCACTGAAGTATGCGGGAACCGGGCCATAGTACGACCTGGGGAAACGGCCGCAGTGGAGGAGTCCTGGCTTCCAGCACGAGTCGAACCTCGGGTTGTAGGCCACCAGCATGCGGAACTCTTTGGTCCAAGGGTTCCATCCTCCGTCCACCCGGACGTGATCTTCATCCCAGAAATCGAACACCCGGAAATCCACGGCGGAGAATTCCGCCCGGTCCAGGAGGAACCTGAGCTCGTGCTGTGCCCGGTCTTCGAACATCTCATCTGCGTCTATGGCCAGGATCCAACGGGGCTCCAATGCCACTGTGAGCTCCCACAGTCGCGATCGCAGCCGGGACTCGTCTACCGGGAAGGTCCGCTCCGGCTGGCGGTGATACACCACCCGGGCGTAAGAACGACACAGGCTTGGCGTTTCGTCGGTAGAGGCATCGTCCAGCACCACAATGCGGTCAACGTAGGCTTCAAGACTCTCGAGTACCTGGCCAAGGTAGCGGCTGGCTTCATTGTGCACCGGCATCATGGCCACCAGTTCGGGCCGGCTCATGGCTCACCCTCCCGATGTCATACGTGCTTGCTCCAAGACCCTTGCCCAGTTCTCCTCCCACCGCTGCTGTGAATAACTGGCGGCCGTAAGCCTGGCGTTGTGGCTCAGGGAGCGCCGCCAGGACGGCCTCGCGGCAACTCGTTCTATGGCGGGTGCCAGTTCACCGGCGGCTGGATTGACCACGAGGCCATTGTGACCGTCGATGATGAAGTCCGCCAGGGACCCCCGGGGGGATGCTACGAGGATCCCACCTCGGCCCATGGCCGCCAGGGCTTCCCGGGCCCGAGGGGGTCCAGTCCCGGCCAAGCAGAGCACTAGGGGCCCACCGTCGAAGTCCCCGGGAGCCGGAGGCCGCCAGTACACCCTTTCCCTGGTGGCCAGCCAGCGCTGGAGGTGGGGTCGAATGCTGGGCGGGGCCCATCCCGTGAACACGAATTCCGTGTCCTGCCTGCGGGCGGTCACCACGTCGGCAGCCCGCATGGCGTCACTCACACCGTGCCGGGGCAAAAGGGGGGCGCTAAAAAGCGCCCGCAGCCTGTCGCCGCCCGCCCCTCCCGGAGCGGCCGGGAGCGGGGCCGGGCAGTCCGGGATGTAACTGAACTTGTGAGAAAGACCGTGCCAGGTAGAAATGGCCCACTGGATGTAGTGCAAACCACTGGCCACTACCAGGCCGGGGCAGGCCAACCCCATGAAAACCCGGCGGTAGAACTCTTCCTGTTGCTCCCGGGTCAGAGAATCCGCGGCCGGTCCCATGAACCCCGCGGGCGTGGGGATGTCGCCAAGGAGCACGATGCTCCCATCAGTAACCTGCGGGTAGGCCAGCAGAGGGTCGGCGTAAATCCCCAGGGTATAACTCCCGCAGTTTTCCCAGAAAGCCTGGTTTAGCCCGGGGAGAGTGCCCATGGACGGCGTGCCGTCGGTCACGCTGTGAACGGTCACTCCTGGCAGTAGCTCCCGGGTCCAGGTTTCGCCCTCCTGCCACCACTCCGCGCTGTAACCGGCCCGCTCCAGGCAAGCAGAAAACGCCGCCGCCCATTCTAGTTCGTAGCCATCGTCGGGCACGCTTCCGTTGCGCTCGTACAACTTCCTTACCAGGACTGCTGCCTTCTTCTTCAACATGCTCGGCTCCTCCCCCTACGCCATCACGGTGTCCACCAGGTCGCCCCAGCGTCTTCTCCACCGGGAAAGTGCGAAGGCCATGGCACTGGCCCGGGCCCGCTCGCCCAGCCTCAGTCGCAGGTCTTCTTCGACAACCAGCCGCTCTATGGCCTCAACCAGGCGGCCGGCCGACGGGTAGACCAAAAGACCGTTGTACTCGTGGGTGATGAGGTCACCAAGACCGCCCACCCGACCGGCGACCACCGCCAGTCCGCTGGCCATGGCCTCGAGGCAAGACAGGGAGGTTCCCTCTGTGGACTTGGAGGGGATCAAACAGATGTCCATGTTGCGGTAGACCATGGGCATATTGGACGGCGGCCGCCAGTAGTAAAAGATGCGGGCGTGCCGCGCGGCCCAGGCCAGCATGTGCCGTTCGTGGTCGGGAGCATGCGAGCGACCCACGAAGTGGAACTCAACGTGGGGAAAACGGGAGGTTATGACCTCGGCCGCGTGCATGCTTTCGGCTATGCCCCGAACCGATGTGAGCCGCCGGGGAAACAGCACCCTCAGGTTCCTGGACTCCTGCCGGCCCCGGTGCGCCGGATGGAACCGGGTGACGTCCACGAAATTCGGGATGTATACAAAGCGACCGGCCAAGTGGGGCCACCGGGCGGTGGCCCAGGCGATGGTGACGGTGTCCACCGATACTACTTTGCGAGGACCGCTCAACGCGGCTTCCATCCGGCGCAGCCATTCTGTACGCAGCTCCCCGCCGCCGATGCGGTTTTCCCAGAAGGGATAGTCCCAGTATATACCGTGAGATATGGAGATACTCCGCTCGAACACCTGGGGATAGGCCAGGTAGGTGACGAAGTATATGGCCAGGTCCACCGCGCCGGCCTGTTCGTGGAAGGCACGGTTGAGGTCGGCGCAGGTCTGCACAAATGAACTCCTGACCGGCACACTGTACACCAGAACCCCATCCAGGAAACTAGCCGTCCAACCGGTACCGATCTGCCACCAAACTACCTTCCAGCCGATGGCCCGGAGCCACCGGGTGAGTTCGACCCCGTAACGTTCGGCCCCCCCGTACACGCCGTGCTGTCCGGAAGCGTGAAAATGACTGGTGGTGACAATGGCTGCTCTGGGCATGCCGTCTCCTTCCATGGGCATGGAGGGCCGGAGGGCCGGCCCTCCTGCCGATGTTACGCCGGGCTTTGCGTGGCCACGAACACGAAGTCAGTGAGCAGGTTTACCCCCTGGACCAGGTTGGTAGCATCCTCTTCTGCCAGCAACACGGTGAACGTCAGTTTTTCCACGGGAGTGGCCGTGGGCAGCGGGCGCCCGCCCGCGGGCCGGTCCACGAGCCCCGCCAGGGTGCCACCAAACACGAGAACGTCGGTGGGAGAAGCCGTCGCGACTACGCTCACCGTCAGGCGGTTGGCCAAGATCGTGGCCATGCTGATGGTGGAGGCGGGCGATTCGCGCCAGTCGGCAGAGATGAAGTACAGGACATCAATACCGCTGTTGTTGCTGATGTCCAGCACGCCACTGACGCTGGACCCACCGATGAAGTTGGTGCTGGTGATGATGGCGTCCGTGGGGCTGACCCGGACATCCAGGTCAGCTGTTAGAATGGTGTTCCCCGAGTTAGGCGTGGTTTCTTGCGAGAAAGTGAAGGGCAATATAGTCACCTCCCTCCGCCCTCATTATTGACTACATAATATGTGTCCATGCGGTCCATGGTGCATTATGTCCCTACCAAGAAACGGCGAAAACGTGCCCGCACTCAGGACAGGTCGCCACCAGCTTGGGCTCGACCCTGACCTGCTCGGTATGCCCGCAGCTGGGGCAGGTGACATCCCGAGCACCGTCGTCATACCTGCCGAGGACCACCACCTGGAAGGCATATCCACAGAGCTCGCAGCGGACCATCCACCGGCCTCTCAGGTCACATCGGGAACGGGCCCGGCAGCGCGGGCAACGGATGACAGGCATCATGCTCCCTCCATTACGTTATGTAGACTCGCAGGTCCAGCCGGTGCCTGTCGGCGACCCGGCTTCTCGCCGCCAGGCCAGCCCGCGTGCAGGGGTGAAACCCCGGGGGAGCGGAGGCAGTCTCCCGGGGACCGGCGGCAGAGCCGGGAGGTCCAACCAGCCCAAGCGGCAGTTGCTGGCCGGGCGGCACGGGGGCGCGAAGACCGGGCCGTAAACCCGGGTCACGCCACCACTTACCCTCCCCTATGAGCCCAGTATCAGCACCTCTTCGGTGATGCGCCCGGAGACAGTTACCAGGATGGTCACCTGAAGACAGGTGTCTTTCATCTCATGGTCTTCGGATAACCACGCCCGGCAGCACACGTCCATGGACGGCCTGGCCGCCGTAGTCCAGTGGACCCCGGAGAAGGGCCGCTGGAACGCCTCTGCCACTACCAGCCCTCCCTGGTTCACGTATAGGACGTCGATGAGGGCGGTGCCATCCACCAGCACCAGGTCCTTGACCAGCCGGCAGCGGACTCCCTCGGCGCTGACATCCACCGCCACTATCTTGAGCGGGATCTCTCGCAGCACCAGGCAGGCTTCCAGCAGGAATTGCTCGACGAATTCCTCCACCAGGACCCGCACGATGATGACGGGCGGTTTACCCTTGGTAGCGATCAGGTTGCCGGAGTTCACCGCTAGATCGGTGAAAGTACCCATGGCACTCTCCATCTTCCCGACATGTATGTCTGTCCTTAATTAAGGTTTTGTAGTTGTTCTGGTAGGTGCTGCCATACTTAAAAGAAACATGGCCCGGTCGCCTCGCAAGGTGTTGTTGCAACAAACATCCTGAGGGAGGCACGGACCATGTTCAAACCCAGTATACCGCAGACCAGGAACCTGGACAAGAATTGGCAAGCGTTGTTTGGAGATTGCGTAGACCGGTTTGCTCTGTACCTGAGCCGGCCTCAGCGTCACCATTTCCGGCAGCTGATTCTCACCATAATCTTGTGGGTAGGGGTACATACCATCAACCAGTTGACCAAAGTTCAGCGGTACCTGTGGCAGCGTGACCAGAGCAATGTTAACCGCTTTGTCAACTGAGCTCCCTGGAAGCCCGCCTGGCTGCGGCGGACCCCATGGCAACGGGTGCTGGAACACGTTGGTGCAGTTCTCCCAGCTCCGTATCGCGATACCACCAGTGCCCTGGTTACCGGTTAGCTGGTGATCGATGATACGGTCGTGAGGAAGACCGGCAAGAAGATGGCCGGTCTGGGCTGGCACTACTCCCATGCTGACCAGCAGCAAGTATGGGGTCACTCCTTGGTCACCGCCCTCTATGTCATCGCCGGTTATGCGTATCCGGTAGGGGCGTTGCTCTACCAGAGCCAGCGGGCCTGCTCCCAGTCAGGAAGTAAGTTCCGCTTCAAATTGGCACTGGCGGCCCAACTCATCGCTGAGTTCACGCCGGTGCCGGGGACCCGTACGGTGGTGCTGTTGGACAGCTGGTATGCCAGCAGCACCCTGATCCAAGTGGCGCTGGACCGGCGTTGCGAAGTGGTGTGTGCCGTCAAGAGCCACCGGGTGCTGCGTGAGTGTGCCCACGCTCCTTACGCCCAAGGGATAAGCCTGGCCGAGCTGGCGACCCGGACCGGTATGCCGGATCACCTCGTGACCGTGAACCACCGGACCTACCGCGTCCGCCAAGTCGACGGCAACCTGCGGGCCCGGGTCGTGATCTCGGCCGCACCATCCCACGGAACCAGGTTCTATGCGCACTTCCATCCGGAGCAGGAGGCAGTCTCTGCGCTGGACGCCCAGGGACTGTTGACCCACTATAGCCATGGCTGGCCGGTGGAAACTTTCCACCGCAACGCCAAGCAACTGCTGGGCTTTGATGACTACCAGTTGCGCAGCACCAGTGGGGTGGAGCGCTACCTGGAGCTGGTACTCATCGCCTACACGTTGGCCGAGACCCAACGGGGCCTACTGGCTTCCCGGGATACGGACCAGCCACCACCATGCTCAGTTACTCTTGGTTAGATGGCTATACGCCCAGTTCGCAACAGGGGTGACTGTGGCAGCAGTCTGCCACCGACTTACTGGGTAACTCTAGGAACAAAAGTACAAAACTCTAGTATCCTTAGTATCCGGTCCATGACAACTTATGTCAGCCATGGGTCTTGCGTGCAGGTTCAGGTGCGGGATCCCGCTGAGATCTGGGAAACTAGGTGGTCGGGCCGTGCCTGCCACGAACGGGGCGGACCGGCAGCGACGACCCTGGAGGTTTCTGCTCCCAGCCGTAGAAGCACTACATAGTACCGAGGGTTGTCCCGGTCGCTTTCGGCTGCCGCTGGCAAGCACTGTTCACCCGGCTGCATACTTGAGCCACATCACCAAGAATCTTCCGGGCTGTCACGAAAGCACTGCTCCTCTCTTGCACGGCCCATCTAGGAGAGCGCTGAAAAATATACCCCCATAGGGTAGGGCAGTACAGGAATTTGGCGGTGAATGTCCAATCTTCCTCAGTAGTTGTGCTACCGGGGGGGATGGCGGAGTGCTCAGGCGCAAGAAGC
>JBFLYN010000031.1:0-39990 GCA_040756655.1 Bacillota bacterium | reverse complement strand
CTTCGGCCAGGGTGTGGTGGCAGGTCTGGGGGTCGAAGCCCCGCGCCGTGGCGAGTTTGGAAGTGGGATCCAGCAGCCGGGCCACCACCATGGCCACCACCAGGTCGCGCTCGCGGCTGCGCCGCGGGCTGATGATGCGGTCCAGCCCCAGGCGCTGCAAGGTCCCTAACACCGCCGCCACATGCCCGTGGGGGCGGGTGCGGGTGATGACGAAGGCGTCCTCCGGACGCATGAGGAGTTCACCCTTGAGGACCCGGCGCAGGGCTTCCACCTTCTCCGGCGGCCATTTGGAGAGGTTGGCCAGGGTACGTTTGCGGATCTTATTTCCCTCCCGCACCGATTCGCGGAGGAGGATGGCGGGGGGCGAGTTACGGTTGGGCACCACGTCGATATACATGGCTCTATTATACCATGATATGGCGGCCCAGGCAAGACCTAACACTTAACATACATGGGTACATCTTCCAGCAACCCCAGTTGGTGCTTTGCCTCTCTACCAGGCCTAATATCCCAAAATGGCTACTCCATTACTCGGAACTTCGGTTTAGAACCCTCGTCGCAAAAGACCGCACCCGGTGGAAGACCGGGTGCGGTTAGCTGTTGGCGAGTAAACCTGTAAGCCGGGTTCTGTGTTGACGGCCATCTATCTGGGGCGGCAGTTACCTGCCGTCTCTTGCGACCTACCCGAGGGGTCAGCGGGCAGCTTCACGCCCCTCCTATTCGGTCTTGCTCCAGGTGGGGTTTGCCTGGCCAGCCAGTCGCCTGGCTGCCGGTGGTCTCTTACACCACCTTTTCACCCTTACCGCTTGCGCGGCGGTATGTTTCTGTGGCACTTTCCCTGAGGTCACCCCCGCTGGGCGTTACCCAGCACCTTGCCCTGTGGAGCCCGGACTTTCCTCAGGCACAGCCTTTCGTCCCTGTGCCCGCGGCCGTGCAGTTTACTCGCGCATATGCCATTGTCAATTCAGGATGCGATTATACCCCGGCTAAGGGCGGAAGTCAAATCAGGTTAAGGAAACGTGACCTTGGGCGCGGTCTTTGCTTCCCCGGGGACTTGGAAATACGTCCTCTCCAAAAACCCGAACATGCGGGCTAAAAGGACCGTGGGGAATCGCTTGACCGTGACGTTAAAGTCCCTCACCAGTTCGTTGAATATCCGGCGTTCCTGGGCCAGGCGGTTTTCGGTGCCCTCCAGCTGGTCCATTAGCGTGCGGAAGTTGGCATCCGCCTTGAGATTTGGATAGTTTTCCACGATCACCAAAAGCCGCGATAAAGCCCCGCTCAATTCGTTCTCCGCTGCCATACGCTGTTCGGGGGTAAGCTGGCCGCCCAGCTTGGCCCGGGCTTGTGTAACTGAGTCAATGGCCTGCCTTTCATGGGCAGCATATCCTTTGACCGTCTCCACCAAGTTTGGGATGAGGTCAAAACGCCTTTGCAGCTGGTTTTCCACCTGTGCCCACTGGCCGTCAATGGCCTCGTTCTGGGCAACCAGCCGGTTGTAGGTACCCACTACCGTGGCTATCATGATGACGATGATGGCCACAACCACCGCAAGAGCAATGAGGCCTTTCTTCACGTTGATCCCTCCCGTTGAACCAGGTAATGGTCTGTCTCTTTACCATTTGCCCCGGGCGCCGCCGCCACCGCTTCTCCCGCCCCCAAAGCCGCCGAAACCGCGCCCCGGGGACGACCGGCCCGACCCGCGGGCACCTCCGCCCCACATGGGGCCCCCGCCGGTGAAGACCGTGCCGGGGCCGATGGTCGCTGCCCGGTTCGTGCGGTACTGGGCTTCAGAGGTAAACCCGCACTTGGTGCACTTGTAGACCTTTACGGCCAGCCCGCCGGTACTGGCAGTGGCCACCTGGATAACCCGGTCGGTCACCAGCATCCTGCCCCGGCACTTGGGACACCTGGCCCGGCCTGAGGCTAGTTTCCCTATGGTCATAGCCGCCAAGAGCAGTATGGTGACGACTGCGATGATTACCAGGGTAGAATCGGGCTTGGGATCGAGGTCGCGGACCCGGAAATCCCCTGTGCTCTCCAGGCTCACGTTGTACTTGCCGGCGATGACCACCGCCGCGGCCCGCATACCCTGTTCCAGTCCCCGGCCGAAGTTACCCTGGGTGAAATGGGGTAGCATCAAGTCGCGGATCTGGCCGGACCTGGCGTCAGTCATCACATCCTCCAGCCCGTACCCTACCTCGATCTTGAGGGAACGCTCCTCCATGGCCAAAAGGATCAGGACGCCGTTGTCCTTCCCCTTTTCACCTATGCCCCAGTGCCTGAAGAGCTTGGTGGCATAGTCTTCCAGGCTGTCCGGGGCATGGGTCGGCACGATGGCTACCACCAGGGCTGCCGTGGTCTTGGCGTGAAGCTCCCGACTGATGGCCTCCAGGCGTTGTTGCTCGGCAGCATTCAAAACCCCAGCGTAATCGTTGACTGCGCCCCGGTGCGCCGGCAACTGGGTTTGTGCCAGCGTCCACGTGGGCAGAAGCACCACCATGGCCAGGCCTGCCAACGCGCATATCCAGCTTTTCTGTGAGCGTTTCATGGTTCGCACCTCAGATACAGGATACACCCATAATACGTATTATAACACGGATTTGTTTGACTTGCCGGGACACCAGACGGCTGCGGCCAGAACACCGTTGTGACTGGTCCTGGCCGCCCCGGTCTGGGTGAAAGCGAAACTGGATCTAGAACAACAGGCCGGCTTCGGTCAGGTTAGGTACGGCCGCCGCGGCGTCGAGCGCCGCGTTGGCCAGGGCATCAGCAGCGCTATTTTCGGCCCTGGGCACATGCTCGCAGGAATATTCCCTAAACTGCGCCAGCATGCCTTTGACTGACATGAAAAGCCCCCGTAGATGCCCGGCCTTGACCGCATATTGCCCGCTGATCTGCCTTACCAGGAGCTCGCTGTCGGATCTGAGCACTACTTGAGTGGCGCCAGCCTTGAGGGCCAGCTTGAGACCAACGATGGCCCCCACGTACTCGGCCACGTTGTTGGTGGCCTGCCCCAGGTAAATCCCGATTTCGCGGCGGTCGCCCGATTCCGGCTCCAGAACAATGCCCGCTGCGGCCGGCCCGGGGTTGCCCCGGGAAGCGCCGTCAACGTTGATGATGTACTGCACGGTCTCTCCCCTCTCTACGGCTGCAGGCGCCAGGCCGCCGGCCACACCAGGATACGGCGGCAGTGGTCACATCTGACCACCCCGGTCCCGGCCAGCACACGACGCAGGAGCTCCGACGGGAGGTGGTAGTAACATCTCCCGCAGATCCCATCCTGAACCTGGGACACAGCCGGCCTGGTCCTTTTCTGGACTTCCCGGTAAACAGCCAGCAGTCCGACCTCCACCCCGGCCAGGGCGGTGGCCACCTCCCTTGCCATCTCCTCCCTATCCTCCAGCAGCGATGCACTGACCCAGGCGGGCTCCCGACCACTGGAAGCCAGGGTTTGGTCTAGTTCGGCCAGCCGGGACTCTGCCTCCTGGAGGTCGTACAGCGTCGTCAATGCGCGTTTCAACTGGCGCCACCTCCCCCTGCCGTGAAGAACAGCGGCCGGGCGGGCCACACTTCAAGACTGGTGACCAGACCCGCCTGCCTGGTCCCGGTCATGATGCGGTCGGCCACCACTTCCAGCACCGGCCATTCCGTGGCCAGATGGCCCGCATCGATTACCGCCATCCCCATGATAGCGGCACTGACGGCTTCATGATGACCCACATCCCCGGTCACTAGTACGTCCGCCCCGGCCGCGCGAGCGCCCAGTGCCCAGTCACCTCCAGCTCCCGGCACCACCGCCACCCGGCGAACTGGGACATGGGGCTGCCCCAGGTAACGCACGCTTTCGACACCCAGGGCTTTTTGGCAGAACTCGGCATACTCCCGGAGGCTGGCCGGGCTTTTCGGCCGGCCCACCCGGCCGTAAGACCGGCCCGGACCGGGATTTTCCAGTGGGTACAGGTCGTAGGCGACTTCCTCGTAGGGATGAGCACTCACCATGGCGGACACCACCGCTTCGACCCGGTGGTCGGGCACAATGGTCTCGAGACGGAACTCATCAACTCTTTCCAGCTTTCCCGGCTTGCCGATGAACGGGTCGGTGCCTTCCCGGGGCATGAAAGTGCCCTGCCCGGGTAGCTGGAAGGTACAATGGCTGTAGTTGCCGATCCACCCGGCCCCGGCTGCAGCCAGGGCATGGCGAACAGCGTCTTCGTGCCCGGCGGGCACAAACACCACCAGCTTGTAATACCTGCCCGGCCTGAGTGGGGCCAGCGGCGACATGTCCTCCAGCTCCAGCCGCCCGGCCAGGGCATCGGCCGTGCCGCCCGGGGCCAGGTCCAAGTTGGTGTGGGCAGCGTACACCGCCATTCGCTTCTGTATGGCCCCTCCCAGAATCTTCCCGGTGGGCCGGTCGGAACGAAGCGTGCGTACCTCCTTGAACAAGGGCGGGTGGTGGCAGACCACCATGGCGCCGGGCGGCGCCGCCTCGATGAGGTCCAGGGTAAGGTCCAGGGCTACGATGATGTGACCGGCCTCATCCTGTGGCTCTCCCGTGACCAGACCGGGGTTATCCCAGGGCTCAGCATAATCCGGCCGAGCCCATTCTTCCATGATAGCCATCACCGAACCGACAGTCGCCAGCATCGCTCGGCCTCCTCCAGCCTGGCCTTCCGTCTTTCCCACCAGCGACGACGGGCGCCACCCGTATCACCGGCGCGTTCTAGGTTGGCCAGGACCTTTTCGCATTCTGCACGTTTTTGGGCAATGAGCTTAGGCAGGAACGGGTGGCCGCTGGTGATGAGCCGACTGCCCAGTTCGTCATTGAGCAAACCAAGCCCGGGCACGAGTGCGGCCGGCACGGTCCCGGGTTCTGCAGCCAGTACGTGGTAATAACGGCCGGCCTCCAGGGCCAGGGTCTCGCTGACGGTCCCCAGCCGGTGCCGGCGCAACCACCGCCGCACCCAGGAAGGGTCCTTGAGCGGCTGCACAACCAGGCGGCGGCAGCGCCATGCCACTTGCTTGCCCCTCTCCAGCATGCCCGCGATGGTCTGGCCGCCGATGCCCGCGATGATGATGACCTCAGCTTCCCCGGGCACCAGGACCTCCAGGCCGTCGCCCAGCCTGAGTTCAACCCGGTCATGGACAGCTGCCTTCCGCGCCTGCTGGTACGCGACCTCTAGCGGGCCTGCTTTCCGGTCGGCAGCGATAACCCGCGCGGCCCGACCGGCCTTCACCAGCGCCACGGCCAGCCGGCCGTCGCCTGTGCCCAGGTCCGCCGCCACCCGGCACTCGGGCACCAAGTCCATGACGGCCAAAAGCCGTTCCTTCAGCTGCAGTATGGCCCCACCATCCCCCCGAGGGCATGTCGCCGTGCCAGTCCCAGACATACTGGATATCCCTTCCACGGTCAGTGTGCCCAATCCTGCCCAACGACAAAGCCGGCGCACTCCCGGCCAGGGAGCCGCCGGCCCGGTTGCCGGTCTAGATCAACCCCAGCTCCCGTCCCGTAGCCCGAAAGGTATCCAGTGCAAAGTCCAGGTCTTCCCGGCTGTGAACCGCCGAATTCATGACCCGGATGCGAGCCTTGCCCCTGGGAACGGTGGGAAAGGCGATGGACTGGGCAAATACCCCGGCTTCAAAGAGCTTTTTGCTAAACTCTGAGGCCAAACGGGCATCTCCCACCATCACCGGGGTGATGGGAGTGACGCTTTGCCCGGTGTCGAAGCCCAAGGCTCTCAAACCCGCCTTGAAGTAGTTGGTGTTGTCCCAAAGCCTGCGCACTGGTTCGTCGCTCTCTTGGAGGATCCTCACGGCCTCCAGGGCCGCCCCGGTGTCCGCCGGGGTAAGACCGGTGGAGAACAGGAAGGGTCTCCCCCTTTGCTTTAGGTATTCGATGAGTTCCCGGCTGCCGGCCACATATCCGCCCATGACGCCGAAAGCCTTGGACAGGGTCCCCACTTCCACGTCCACCTGGCCCACCAGTCCAAAATGGTCCACTATGCCCCGGCCGGAGTCGCCCATGACCCCCTCACCGTGAGCGTCGTCCACCATGGTGATGGCGTCAAACTCCTGTGCCACTTTCACCAGTTCGGGCAGGGGCGCAATGTCCCCATCCATGCTGAACACCCCGTCGGTTACCACCAGCCTACGGCGGACATCAGCATGCTCCCGCAGCTGTTGGTGTAGACTTGAGGGGTCGTTGTGGGCATAACGCACGATCTTGGCCCGGCTTAGTCGGCAGCCATCGATGATGCTGGCATGGTTGAGCTCGTCGGAGAAGATCACATCCTCCGGCCCTACCAGCAGGGGGATCACGGCAAGGTTGGCGGTGAAACCCGCCTGCAGCAGGATGGTGGCACCGGTGCCCTTGAAGCAGGCCAGGCGATCTTCCAGCTCCAGGTGGAGGGTCTGGGTGCCGGATATGGTCCGCACCGCTCCGGGCCCCACCCCGAACTCGTCAACGGCCCTTTTGGCCGCGGATTTCAGGCGGGGATGGTTGGCAAAGCCCAGGTAGTTGTTGGAACAAAGGTTGAGGACCCGCTTGCCATCTACCTCGAACCACGAACCCTGGGGAGACGATATGGTCCGGATGATGTTATATAGGCCCTGCTCTTTAAGGGCCGTTACTTCCCCGGTGAGAAAGTCGAGTTTCTTCATGACTTATCCTCCCAAAATGCTGGAGTCAGGGGTACAGGACCACTTTTCCACATTCCCCTGAACCCATGAGATCCATCCCACGGTCGAACTCCTCCAGGCGGAACTTGTGGGTGATGAGCGGACCTATGTCCACCTGCCCGGAACTGAGGAGAGCCCGGGTCTGGTACCAGGTCTCGTACATTCGTCTCCCCGCGATGCCCTGCACGGTTACCCCTTTCATGACCAGGTCTTCGGCCAGATCCAGTTCAACCGGGCGGGAGGGGATGCCTAGCAACGACACCCGCCCGCCTCGCCGGACCATCTTGAGTGCACCCGCCACCACCTGCACCGCCCCGGACATCTCCAGTACCACGTCGACGCCGTGACCGCCGGTGTCCTCCAGGATGGAGCGCACCACGTCTGCCTGGTCGGCCCGGATGGTGACGTCGGCGCCCATGGTGCGGGCCAGATCCAACCGGTAGAGGTTGATATCGCTGGCGTAGACCCGGGCCGCCCCGCACGCTTTGGCGATGGCCACGGCGCAGAGGCCGATGGGCCCGCAGCCCAGCACGGCCACGGTGCACCCGGCCACCGGACCGGCCAGTACCGTGTGAACGGCGTTGCCGAACGGTTCCTGCACCGAGGCAACCTCTGGAGGGAGGTCGGGGGGGTTCACCCAGGCATTCTCCTCCGGGAGGACCACATACTCGGCGAAGGTACCGTCCATATCCACGCCCAGGATGGCCGTTTCGTGACAGGCGTGGGCGTTGCCCGTCCGGCACTGGTAGCATCGGCCGCAGACCACGTGGGTCTCCGCGGACACCAAGTCCCCCACTCCAACCATGCTCACCCCGGGTCCTGTCTCCACCACCTGGCCGGCAAACTCGTGTCCCAGCACCAGTGGCGGTTTGACGCGCTCTTGGGCCCAGCGGTTCCAAGTGTAAATGTGATAGTCGCTGCCGCAAATGGAAGTCGCCTTGACCTTGATGAGGATCTGTCCCGGGCCCGGGCTGGGCACCTTGACCTCGGTGAGCCCGGCCCCCGGCCCCGGTGCGTGCTTGACCACGGCCTTCATCTGTTTCACACCCTTTCGCTCCCTTTCCGAACTACGACATCGTAGGAAGCACCAGATTCTGCCCGGCTCTTTAGTATTCTCCTCCTATTCCCTCGTTCCTTCCAAGGATGCCCCGGCCAAGGTATGGCGCTGGCCAGGGCCACTAACTTCCTGGCCCGGGGCTGGCTGTCCTAAGTTCTCGGCATGACGGACCTCCCCGCCGGAAAACCACGAGCTCGCGCGGCGCGTCCGGTTGACTCCACGCTGTATGCCAGGCGGAAATGGAGGGCTTGGCAGCAGTTTGTGGGGCTGGCATAATTAGCTTGGCGACCGTTGGTAGAACGAGCCACCACTGGGAGCAAAGTAAAGCCCGGCACACGCCCGGCTATGGAGGTTTGACCTATGCATCAGCAGGCTTCGAGCTTGCTTTGGTATCCTGGTCACGAACTGCTCCTTACAGAGATGGTGCGGGCAGAAAACTGCTACCTGTACGACTCCCAGGGAAAGAGGTATCTCGACCTGGAGTCCGGGGTATGGTGCACGTCCATAGGACACGGGCATCCTGAGGTGCTCAGGGTGATCCGGGAGCAATCTGCTTGCCTAGGCCACACGGGCTTTTGCTACTCCAGCCAGGTCGTGGAGGAAGCAGCCCAGGAAATCCTGGCCCTCCTGGGGTTTTCCGGCGGCAAGTGCGTATTCCTCTGTTCAGGCAGCGAGGCGGTGGAATACGGTGTCCGGGTGGCGCAGTCCCTGATAGAGCGGCCTCTCCTTCTGACCATGGCCGGCTCCTACTTCGGTGCATACGGGTCTGCCCACAGCCAACGCGCCGACCAGTTCTTTGCCTTCGACTGGGAAGCATGCCCGGCGTGCCGATTGCCTGGAGAGTGCAGCCAAGCATGCGCGCATTGGGCGGCCATCCCCTATGATGCCATAGGAGGCCTGCTCTTTGAGCCCGGCAGTTCTGCAGGGCTGGTACGGTTTCCTCCCGCCGGGCTCATCCGGAGCATGGTTGCCAAGATACGATCGGACCATGGCCTGATCCTGGTCAACGAGGTAACCACGGGGGTGGGAAGGACCGGGGCCTGGTTCGGCTACCAGCACTACGGCATTGCGCCGGATGTGGTGGCCATGGGCAAGGGCATAGGCAACGGCTACCCGGTGAGCGTGACCGCGTTTGCTCCCGGGATAGTGAACCGGCTCGGCCAAGAGCCGGTAAGGTATTCCCAGTCCCATCAGAATGATCCGCTGGGCGCGGCGGTCGCCAGGAAAGTCCTGGAGATCATGAAAAGAGATGGCCTAATTGCCCGGGGCAGGCGTGTTGGGGAAATGCTCCTGGCCGGGCTAGAGCACATCAAGGGCCGCACCGGGCACATTGCGGAGATCCGGGCCCGGGGCTTGATGGTAGCCGTCGAGCTGGATGGCGACAAGGAAGGCCAGTTTGCGTCGGAGGTACACCGGAGGCTGTTCCACAGAGGCTATATCCTGGGGAAAAGGCCAGGCACCAACGTCCTGAGGCTTGACCCCAGCCTGACCATTGCCGAGCAAGACATTCAGGCCTTCCTGGATGCTTTCGAAGCAGTGCTGTCAGGCCAGGAGAACTGAGAGCGTACCGGTCTACCGGCTGGCACCGGGGTCGATCGCCTGCGGGCCCTGGCCTTTCGGGCCGGGCAGGGCCACGACCACCCTGGTGCCCGGCGCCGTCCCGTCGCGCCTGCTGTCGACGGTGACATGCCCTCCGTGGCTGTTCACCACGGCCCGGGCGATGGGCAGGCCCAGACCCCCGGCATAGGGCTTGGTGGTGCACCCGATTTCGAACAACCGGGCAAGGCTTTCACTAGTCATCCCACACCCGTTGTCCTTCACGGTAATCAGGGTCCACCCATCGCCCGTTTCACCGGTTATATCCACGGCCCGGGACTTGTTCTCCGGTTGCATGCTCTCGATGGAGTTGGTGATGATGTTCCTCAGGGCTTCTGCCAGCAATCCCCGGTGACCGCTCGCCATGCCGAACTGGCCGCGCACGGTAAGCGCCACCCCCTCGGCCCTGAGCATCTGGTCGGAGCTGGCCACTACGTCTGTTACCAGTTCTGACAGGTCCACGGGCGATGGTTCCAGCAGGACCGGCTGGGACAAAGCCGTCAGCTGGGAGAGGATGTCGCTGATGCGGTCGGACTGCTCGATGATCTTCCTACAGGCGTCCCGGACTCCCAGCGGACCGGCCGGGTCGGGCCGCAGCATCTGGGCATAGCCGCGGATGACGGCCAGCGGATTTCTGATTTGGTGAGCGGCCCAGGCGGCAAATCCACCCACCACGGCCAGGCGCTCCATTGCCACCAGTTGCTCTGAGTCCCCTATGACCTCCATAAGTTTGACGATGCTCACCAACGCCCCGGCGCAGCCAGCCCCGGCCATGATCAAGGCAGCCAGGGGAAACCCGCGGCTTAGTGCTTGGACCTGGTTGGTTTCGATGACCAGCAAAGGGTTAGCCACTGCAAACCCTACCAGGGCCGCGAACAGTAAACACTCGCCGGCGATAAGAATACACAGGTTTAGGATCTTCTTTCTCATCCTGGACAAAAGTGTCCGGGAGTTCACCCCGAGTCTATCCGGCAACTTACTCCGACCTCAATCCCGGTGGTATCAGGCATAGACCGCGCTTCCAGATGATGACAGTGGCGGTAGCCAAGGGCAGGTTCTCCACTGCCAGCAGTACAGCCGGCGCCTGGAATGCCGGGCCTCCATTGGCATACACCATCAGCACCAGGCCAGTGCCAATGATAAGGATCAAAAAGCTCACCAACACTGCCCCGGCTGCCACGAACTCGCTCACCCGGAAATAGCGCCGGATGACGCCAAAGTACATGAAAACAGCGACCACCACGTGGACCCCGAAGGGCGCCCCGACTATAACGTAGAGAAAGTAGCGGATGACCCGGATCCCCAGCGAGCATGCAAGACCCATGATGACCAGGAGCCTCAACGGGACTCCGGCGCCCATCAGTCGCAGCCCAGTGAAGATAATCATGGCAGCCTCCGCTGCGCCCAACAGCGTCAGGGTCAGAAAGGACATGCTCAGAATACCTCCCCAAACCAGCATGCCGGGAGCCATACTCTCGAAAGTGCACGTGCCCCGGCACGTGAGATGAACAACTGCTGGCCGGCAACGGACGGTGTCGAACGCAAAGAGAGCGAGCCAGGACCGGTCGGTCGAAACTGCCTGCCCGGCTTTGAAGCAGTGGTTGTTGCCGACGGATAGAATGTAGCACGGGCGAAAGTGGGAAATGTGCCGATTCCCGTTGGCAAGGAGAGGGAACTTGTCACAATCTTCGACACTCACCGGGTGCTCCTTGACCCTCGCGGGCCGGGCCGGGCTGGTCGCAGCTGTTCCAGATGGGGATGGCTTGAGGCAAGTGGGCAACGGGCTGGCCGCGGACCGGGTACGGCCTGAACCAAAAACCTGTCGACGGCCCCCGGAATCTGGTGACAGCACCGAAGAAACTCCCGTCTACCGGGCCCGGGTCTTTACCCCCCGGTCACAGCTGTACATTACTCGCTGGGGTTGGCCGGGCGGCAAAAGCGCGGCTGCCGGCCATGGTGGTAGAGGCCGGGGGAACTTGCACCGGTACCCGGGCGGCAGTCTGAAGAAGAGGCCGGCTTACGTATGACGCTCCCTCTAGAACCAGAAAGGCTCCAACCACCACCGGGGAAAGCCCGTTGGGAGGCGCTGCCCGGGCGGGGCACTCGGCAAAGCCTGACCCTCGCCGGAGAGAGCCAGGTCTTCGAAATCCCAGTACCCGGTCACGAGCCTGGCCAGCGCCTTCTCACCGGCCAGGGCTACCGGACGGTGCTGGTAGTAGAGCATCCCCTGGCCGACGCTGTAGCCTTCCGGTAGCAGGGGGTCCCAGCGGCAGACGACTACCATGCCGGCACCGGCCGGGCGCAACACTTCCTGGGCACCTTGGAGTCGCGCCACTCTAGCTACGGGGTGATTGGGCGGTAGGTAAAGCTTCAGCCCGTCCAGTCCCATTTTCTCGGCCTCCCGCGCCAGGCCGTACAGCAATTGCCGGGCACAATCTTTCCCGGCTGCAGCTTCATGCACCACCAGCCGAACCCCACCCGGGTCGGACCTCACCAGCGCATACCCGCTTAGGTCCGGTAGTAGCAGGATGGATTCACGTTCCGGCAGGCGGAGGTGCCACTGCCAGGCATCAACGGTCCGGGCCACGGCGCAAGGGTAGGTGGCCAGAAAGCGGTCATACAGGGCGCAGAGGATGTTCGCATGAGCAACACTCGCCCGGGTCAACTCCTGGCTGCCGGTCCGGCCCGCTACAGAGAGCTCCACGGTACACCGGGGCATGACCGGTACGAATCCAAAGCGAGAGTAGTAGGCCGGGTTGCCGTACAGCATGGCCAGGGCCGCGTCCCGATGGCCACCCGCACCCCCTCCGGGTCCAGCCCGGGGTCGTTGGCAATCAGGTAGTCCCAAAGCCCGGGCTCGTCGTCCGTGCCGAAGGCCCGGCCGATCACGTCCCGGATCAGCGGGTATTCAGTAATACAGGCACCACGCACTTCTACCAACCGGGCATTCCCCCTTCTTCTGCGCGCCCACAGATAGCATGGGTCGCCGGGCAGGGCAAGAACGGTACCATGGTCGCCCTTGCTGCCCCGGGGTCAGGCATGCTATAATCCCGTTATCACTGTACGGAAAGGAGATGGGTAGAGATGACGTCTTTCCATTACATTCAACTGGACATCCTGCCCATCGCCGGGATATCCTGACCGCAGCCGGCCTCGTGGCCTAACCCGCCCGCCGCCTGGGTCTTTAACCAGCGCATGGCCGTTGGCCTGGGTTTCTCTCTGGGCAGGATGTAGTCCTGCCAATTTCGCTTTCTACACTGAAAGGGAAAGGGAGATTCCTTTGCCGGCGATCATCGCTCAAGAAGTTACCAAGGAGTACCGCATTCCCCAGCGGGGGCACCAGCTCGGGAGCTACTTGCGCACCCTCTTTACTCCTTCGTACCACACGATCCGGGCCCTTAACGCCGTTTCTTTCACTATCGAACCCGGAGAGACGGTGGGTTACATCGGCCTTAATGGGGCCGGCAAGTCCACCACCGTCAAACTCCTAACGGGTATCCTGGCCCCCACCTCCGGCCGGGTGGAAGTGGCCGGTGTCGACCCCCACCGGGAACGCGTGACCAATGCCCGCCGCATTGGCGTCGTGTTCGGCCAAAGGAGCCAGTTGCTGTGGGACCTCCCGGTGCGGGAGACCTTCCAACTCCTGCGCCACGTATACCGGGTGCCCCCCCAATGTTACCAGGCCAACACCCGCCGTTTCTTTGAGCTGTTAGGACTGGATGCCATCTGGGACCAGCCCGTGCGCTTGCTTTCCCTGGGCCAGAAGATGCGCTGCGAGCTGGCGGCAGCCTTCCTACACGACCCTTCCGTGGTCTACCTGGATGAACCCACCATCGGTCTGGATGTCTTGGCCAAGGCCACCATCAGGGAGTTCCTCAAACAGATCAGCGTCAGGACACAAGTGACGGTGTTCCTCACCACCCATGACTTGAGAGACATCGAAGAAGTGTGCCGGCGGGTCATCCTCATTCACCAGGGGTCAGTGGTGTACGATGGCTCCCCGCAGAAACTGGTGCAGGAGTACGGGCAGAAGGCGCGCCTGGAGGTGGAGGTGGTTGGGGACGTCGTTCCGACGGCACCGCCGGGCGCTCGCCTTGCGGGCCGGAATGGCAACCGCTGGGTGTTCACCTTTGACCGGCAGCAGGTGCGCGTGCCCGAGCTCCTGGCTGCCCTGGGCCAGACGCTTGCCATCCGGGACCTCACCGTTACCGAACTCGACCTGGAAGGCGTGGTCCGGAGGATTTACGGGGGTGAGGCGTTATGACCTACCTGGCATTTGCGCGCGTGGCCGTGCTGAGGAATCTCACTTACCGCGCGGGGTACTGGATGTCCCTGACCGGCACCGGGTCCATGGTGGCCATCCAGTATTGCCTGTGGAGTGCAGTGTACAGCGCGGCGAGCCCGGCTCCTGGGGGCATGACCCTGGCCCAGACCCTGACCTATGTTCTGACGGCCCGGGCCGCTAGTGCCTTTTTGTCCTTGGACGCCGGACGTGGCATCAACCAGCGGGTGCGCCTGGGCACCATCGCCACCGAGCTGGCCCGCCCGGTGGACCTCCAGCTGGCGCTGTTCTTCGAAGGCCTAGGCGAGGCTGCCTTCACCCTGCTGGCAGTGAGTGTTCCCGTGTTCTCCCTTTTGGCGCTCACCGGCCTGGTGGTGGTGCCCCCACCCGCTACGGTGCTTTGGTTTGTGGCATCGCTCCTTTTGGCCTACCTGGTCATGTACGCCCTGAGCTTTGCCGTAGGGCTCATGGGTTTTTGGACGGGAAACGGCATGGGACTTACCGACTTCTTGGAGGCGGGTGTGGTTCTGTTTTCCGGAGCCCTGGTACCCCTGGACTTCTACCCGGCTTCGTTGCGGTCCATAGCCCAGGTGCTTCCCTTCCAGACCATCTACCACCTGCCCATGAGCATTTTTGCCGGGCGGACCGGCTCTTTGCCATCGAGCCTGGCCCTGCAGGCCGGCTGGGCAGTCCTGCTCATACTGGCCGGGCGACTGGCGTGGCACCAGGCCCGGTCGGTCCTCATGGTTCAGGGAGGTTAGGCGCCATGCAGCAACTCGAGCCGTTTCCCCGGGGCCCAACCTTGCTGGCCCACTACCTCAAAGTATACACCATCTATGTACGGGCCGGGTGGCTGGCACTCATGGCCTACCCGGTGGATTTCACCGTGCGCAACCTGGGTAACCTGGCCTGGAACCTGGCGGCAGTGGGAGCCATCTGGCTCATCTTCACCTTCACCGGGTCCATCCGGGGGTTTGACAGGGCACAAGTCCTGTTCATCTACGCCATGAGCATGCTGGCTCGTTCCATCTGGCACCTTCTATGGGTGGACATGATGAGCGTCGGCGGTTATGTGCAGAGGGGAGAACTGGACCGGCTGCTAGTACGGCCCCTGGACCCCCTGTTCCAGGTGGTCGCCGGCTACCTTGACCATGACGACTGGGGAGAACTGGCCCTGGGCCTGATGGTGCTGGCACTGGCGGGCCGGAGCCTGGGGTTGGGAAAGCAGCCACTCCTAGTGGCCTGGACCGCGCTGGCCGTCCTCTGCGGGTCCTTGGTGTATGCCGCGGTCCACCTTGCGGCGGCCTCCACCGCCTTCTGGATGGTGCGCAACAGCGCCGTGACCAGCCTGGCCTGGGACATCGACAGCTTTTCCCGCTACCCCTTGGACATCTACCCGGCCGTCATCAGGCTGGCACTTACATGGGTGGTGCCCTTTGGGTTCGCGGCTTACTACCCCTCCCAGCTGGTGCTGGCCACGGGTACCCACCGCTATCTCGCGGCCCTCACGCCCGTAGTAGCGGTAGCGGCCTTCGCCGGGGCATACCGCTTCTGGCAGTCTGGGCTTAGCCGCTACCAGGGCACCGGCCATTAGAGGGAAGCCGGGGCGCGAGTCGAATGGGATAGCAGGAAAACCTATGACCAGCCCCGTCGCCATGGGAACTTCTGGCGGGGACGTACGTCCACAGGCCTGAAACGGAGGTGGTAGGGTTGAGGCAGCTTCTGGCCACGACCACTGTGCTGCTGCTGGCGCTCATCATGGTGGGCTCCGGGTGTTCGTTGCCCTCCCTGGCCACACCGGGATGGGGCCGCGGCCAGGCCGGGGACTTCGAGGTGAGGTTTGCAGCTCACCCTCCCAACCCGGCCGCCGGGGCAGGCACCGAGTTTACCCTGGAGCTCACAAACCGGGGGACCAGCAAGGTAGTTTTGGAGTTCAACACTTCCCAGGAGTTTGACCTGGTGATCAAGTCGGGTTCGACCACGGCATGGCGCTGGTCCGGCGGCATGATGTTCCTGCAAGTCATCACCAGGAAGGAACTGGCCCCGGGCGAGTCCCTAGGCTACCGGGTCCGTTGGGACGGCAAGGACCAGGACGGGAAAACGCTTCCGGCCGGGACCTACATGGTGAGCGCGGAGTTCAAGGGCAAGGGTGTCAAGGTCAGCATCCCCCAGTTGCAGCTGGTAGTCCAATAGCGTAAGGCTTCCAAAACGGAGTCGATGAACCCCCGGGGCACCGGGGGTTCGTCTCATTGCAGACAGCCTGGGTACCGCAACGGGCCAGTCCTCTGGGCGGTTTTGCCAACCAGATGGGTTGGGGCATACCCGTCTCCAGCCGGAATGCCTCACCCGGCCACACGGCACTATACTGCCAAAAAGGGCAGGCTGCCGGAGCACCGGTGGGCTCCTGGTGTCACGGGTTTCCTCCAGTCACCGCGAATTCCATGCCGGCCTGCAGGGAACGCTCTGCCCTGAGGTGAGACTCCGTGCACTGGCTACACCAGCCAAGAGTGATAGCCACCATCCTGCGCCAGGTACTACCCGAGGCCGCGCGCGAACTGGCCCGCTGGGAACTGGGGGCCTTGACCTGTCCCGAGGTCCGGCTCCGGCAGCAGGCACTCGCCAGCCTGGAAAGGAAGCGCTTTCACGCCCAAGGCGCCAGCGTCTACGGCGCCCTGGCCGGCCCCCACCGGCACGACCTCGTGAGCATCACCGTGGCATTGCAGACCATTTCCGACTACCTGGACAACCTCTGCGACCGGGCCGACGTGTGCGATGAACATGCCTTCCGGCGCCTGCACTTGGCCATGACCGCTGCCTTGGGGCCTCCCGGCCGTTGCTACGACGGCTTTTACGACGCTTACCCCTATCGGGACGACGGTGGTTACCTGCGGGGCCTGGTGGCCGAGTGCCAGTACCATGCGGCCAGACTGCCGTCACTAGAGGTGGTGAGATCCCGGGCCGTGCGTCTTTTGGACCTGTATTCGGACCTACAGGTGCTCAAGCACCTTCGTCCCCGGGAACGAGTGGGAAGGCTGGTAGCGTGGCACGCCCGCCGGGGCCGTCGGTACCCGGGGGTAGCGTGGCACGAATTCGCGGCAGCCACCGGTTCGACTTTGGGCGTCTTCGCCCTCCTGGCCGCTGCCGCCCGGCCGGGCCTGGATGAGGCTGAGGCCGCCTCCATCGAAAGGACGTACTTCCCTGTAGTGTGTGGCCTGCATATCCTCCTCGACTACCTTATCGATCAAGAAGAAGATGCGCGGCATGGTGATCTGAACTTCTGCACCTTTTATACCGGGCCGGGCCAGTGCCAAGAAAGGCTTTCCTGGTTTGTTGGCGAAGCCCTCAAGAAGGTTGCCGGCCTTCCCCAAAGAGAGTTTCACTTGACTGTAATCCACGGCCTCCTGGCCGTGTACCTCTCGGACCCCAAGGCCGGGGGCGAGACTTCAAGTGTAGGCCGCGCCCTGCTGGCAACGGCAGGACCGCACGCCAAGACCCTGCACGCTCTCTGCCGGGCATTGCGCCGCTGGCGGGTGCTCCAGCGGGACTAGCGCCGCCGCTCTAGCACATCGTAGCAGAGCTTGTGCAGAAGGTCCCTCTGGCGAACCCGGGGCAGTTTCTCCAATGCCGCGCTGGCCTTGGCAGCATACTGCTGGGCCACGCTCCGGGCCTCTTCCAGGGCCCCGCTGGCAACGGCCAGGTCCCGGACTTGTCTCCAGTCTTCCGGGGTGATCTTGCGCCTGCGGAGCAACTCGCGCACCGGACCGGATAGGTGTGCATCCTCGAGGAGATAAGCCGTAGGCAAGGTGATTATCCCCCGGGGGAAATCGGCCGCCACTGGCTTTCCGCACTCTTCCGGAGTAGCGGTGAAGTCCAGAAGATCATCGGTGATCTGGAAGGCCATGCCGAAATCTCTTCCGAAATGTTCCAGGCTATTGGTCAGTTCCGGTTCTAGTGACGACAAGTCGGCGCCTGCCCGGCAGCAGGCCACAAACAGCGAGGCCGTCTTTTTGTGGACCCGCCTGAAGTAGGCGGCTTGGCCGGCGTCTGGGTCGAAGCGGGAGTGGGCCTGCTCCATTTCGGACTCGCACATGTCGGCGATAGCCCGGGAGAAGTACCGGACCGCGCCATGCTGCCGGTGTTCCACCAGGAGACTGAAAGCCCGGGCAAACAGAAAATCCCCGGCCAGTACCGCCGAATGGCGGCCCCAGACCACATGGGTGGAAGGCGCGCCCCGGCGTTCCTCGGCCTCGTCGATGATATCGTCATGGATCAGCGACGCCACATGCACAAGTTCGGAAGCGGCAGCCACTGCCGCCACCGCCTCGTCATCGGCCGGCGCCAAAGAGGAGATGAGCAGCACCAGGAGGGGACGCAGTCGCTTGCCCCGTGCCTGGAAAACGTGACCGGCGATGCGTGAAGCACCCGGGCTTTCGCATTCCAGCGCCGACGCCAGTTTCTTCTCCACGGCGTCCAGCCGCAACAGCTCAGGGCACTCGGGAAAGAGCAAGGGTTGGACTGTGGCCATGACCTACCGCCCTTCGACATTGCTTCTGTTAGTATGGTCAGTCAGGAACGATAATACCGGTAACGTGCGACAGGAGGCCGGGACATGTTCGATGCCATTGCGCCATTCTACGACCTGGCAGTGGAGAGGACGGTGGGCCGCTGGGTGCACCAAGCCGCAGACTTGCTGGACAACGTAAGTGGATGGCAGGTCGTAGACCTCTGCACCGGTACCGGCATCATGGCCAGGGAACTGGTGCGACGCGGAGCGCGGGTCACCGGAGTCGACATCTCCCGGAGCATGCTGGCCAGGGCCAGGAAAAAGTGCCCGGGGGCCGTGTTCCAGGTCATGGACATAATGGAAATGCGATTTCCCGGGCCCTTTGACGCTGCCACCATCTCCATGGCCCTGCACGGACTGCCCCCGGCCGGAGCCGCGCGGGTACTTTGGCAACTGCAGGACTGGTGTCGCGGCCCGTTGCTCGCCCTGGACTGGGCACGGAGACCAGAGTCCAGGTTAGGTCGCTGGCTGCTGGAATTGGTGGAGACAGGCGAAGGGAGCCACTACCAGGAGTACATGAAGTGGGGGCCAGAGCGGCTCTTTGCTGAAGGCGGCTGGAAGGTGACGCGGAAAAAGGAGCTGGGCACTCTGGTGGACGCCTGGCTCCTGGAGCCATGACCCTAAGATCGGTCCCTTAGCGCAAACAGCGGTCCGAGGTCGAGGCGCAGAAAGGGCCTGCCGTCCCAGACCAGCCCGGGGTGCCAGCTCACCGCAGCTTCTGGAGTGCGGTACACGGCGCTCCAAATGGTCCCGGACCCCGGGCGGCGGCAGGCCACGCCGGTGGAGGTGAGCAGCCTCTCACATGAGCAGAAATCCATCGTGGGGCGGGAATCCAGAAAGAGCCTGATGTTCCGCAGTCGCTCTACCGACCAACCCAGCAAGAACCCGGAAACGGCGTCGGGCGCCCGGAAGGGCCCTTCCTCAAAGTGGTTGGTGGCAACCCCGTGACTGCCCCGGTTTCCAAAACTGGACACCCGCACCTGGCCATCAAACACGTCCAGTACGGCGAAATTCCCTAGGGCATCCAGCACCACGAAGCGCCAGGCTCCGTTGCACTTGAGCCGCTCCAGCTTGTCCGTTGCCTCCCTGGTGGTCGCGCAGCTTTGCAGCAACACCCGGGCAGCCTGAGCAAAGTGAAGGCCTGACTGGGACACAGTCTTCTTGGCGTTGATGGCCCGGGCGAACCCCAGGGCCAACCCGGCAGAGTTGAGGCCGTCGGCCGCGCCGTTGGCCCAGATGAGGTGGGCAAAAAACGCGTATCCACCACTGGGCAGGTAAAGACCCTGGCGCTCAAACACCTTCGGAGCCAGCCAGTCGTAGTTCCTGAGCAGGTAGTGCCGGCCGTCGCCGGGCACTGCCGCTACGGAGCATGCCGGCGGCTCCGGTTCGCCACACAGCACGCGGTAGGCCAAGGACGCAAAGTCTGCGCCCAAGCCCTCTGCAGCAGAAGCCAGTTCACGGGGGATGAAGTCCGCCTCGACCCGGTACACCGCCAGCACCCGGTCCAAACGCCGTCTTTGACCTGCGTCGAGCCGGGCCCGGCGGGCGTAACCCCAATGGTGGGCAGCCAGGTAGGCAGCAAGTTCGCTGCCGCAGTCCTCCGGGCTACCCTGGAACACTGCTCCGCTGGCAAACGCGCTCGCCATGCCCTGGCGGCGAAGCTCGTCTAGGACGCCGACCGGCACACCCGCGTTACCGCCCGGGGTGGAGGATGGAGAGTTCATCGGTGACTTCTCCTTTTTGCAGGTAGAGCCTGGGAACCCGCAAGGAGATCTTGCCCAAGAGCTCACCGGTGCTTACGCCGCACTGGCGGGCTAGTTCCAGGGGTGCGATGGCGCTGGGTCCTTGTTTGCCCAGGACCACAACTTCGTCGCCGACTTGGACCTCCGGTCTCCCGGTCACATCCACCATAGCAAAATCTGTGCACAAGCCCAGGAGGCGACAGCGCTCTCCCCGGATGAGCACTCCGGCCTGACCCACCCCAGCGATGAGAAATCCGTCGGTCCAGCCCATGGGCAAAAGCGCCACGGCGGTATCCTGCTCCACCCGGTGCCTCAAGTTGTAGCCGATGTGCCACCCTGGCGGCAGCACTTTAACCTGAGCCACGGCGGTCTTGTAGGCAAGCACCGGGGCTACCTCCGGGCCACCTGTCACGTGCTTGATGCCGTAGAGGAGCCCGCCGATGCGGGTCAGTTCGAAGTGCATGTGGGGGAAGTGGGCCGCGGCCGATGACGCCGCCAGGTGCCGCTTGGTCCCGGGCGGGAAGGCGGAGGTGAACTCCAGGTACCGCCGGAACTCGGTCTCGTTGTGCTCCTCGCCCGCCGTAGGGGCGCTGAGGTGGCTGCTGATCCCTTCCAGCTGGATAGTGTCTTCCAGTTCGCGGGCGGCCCGGGCGGCCAGGGCGCCCTGCCAGGGCAGAAAACCCATCCGGCCCAATCCCACGTCCACCTTTATATGGTACGACAGGCGGCGACCCAGCCCGGCAGCCAGCCGGCTCCACTGCTGCATGCGCTCTACATCGGGAAGGACCGGTACCAGTTGGTGCTGGGCCAGCGCCGGAAACTGCACCGGGAAGGTAGCTCCCATGACCAGGATCCCGGCGCTCAGTCCGGCCCGCCTTAGCTGTATGCCCTCGTCCACGGTGGCCACGGCAAATTGCCGGCAGCCCGCCCTGAATAGGGCCCGGGCCACGGGAACCGCCCCGTGCCCGTAGGCTTCGCTCTTGACCACAGCTATCACTTGGGCAGGGGCCACGTGGGCCTTGACTGCAGCGTAGTTGCTTATGAGGTGGTCGAGGTTGACCTCCATCCAAGTGACGATCTCTGTTCTCATGCTACCCCTCCGCCCTGGTGTTGTCGCAGGCACTCTTCCCTGAGAGCATGGATTTCCGTGGCCGTACTCATATTCCTGCTAGATTCGCACGGAGGATGCGTTAGCGGAAGAGGCCCTTGTGCACAAGCTTGGGTGAAACCACCCCCGGCGCTCCAGCTGGTGCGGGAGAACCGAGGATGGACCTGGGGTCCCTTACCACTGAGGGTTTTGCTTACCCTGCCCGGTGGCTCCACATGGAGGCCGTCTTCCTGCGTTTGGGGCTGAGCTTGTAGCTCAGCGTGGCGACGGCGTTTTCAGCGGGCAGCAAGACCCTCCTCACCATCGCCGGGCCGGGGTAGAGCCACCCCCCGAAATCCCTGGGCTCAAGGGAGCGTTTCATGGCCGGGTCCAGGGTGACATCTGACACGAGGACGCCTTCCTCGTCCCCCAATTCACCCCTGAGTGTACCGTCGGAATCAACGATTCGTGACATTCCCCGCAGGCTGAATACCCCCGGATCCATCACCTTGCCGAACAATCCCGCCCTCGGCTCCATGGGCCCAACCGGGTTGACAAGAACAACCGGGACACCGAGGTGGCAGGCATAAAGGAGCGCCAGTGCTTTGACTTCCTCGTTGATGCGTAGAAGATCCGCCGCGGAGACCAGTTTGGAGACCCGATAGGGGGTAGGCCAGGCATCGGGCATGACCATAAGGTCAACGGAATCTGCCTGCACTTGCTTGAGGAAAGAAGTGAAGTGGTTGTCGGCACAGATCCCCACCGCTAGTCTCCCGATGGCAGTGTCGATGATATGACAGCCTTTGCCCCGGGAAAAGCAATAGGATTCGGCGTTGGCTTTCCGTGCCCGGCCTGCTACTTCCCGGTCTGGAGCGGTTATCACAAATGCGTTAAAGAAATTCACCCCGTCCGTTTCCACGAAACCAGCCCCCACGTAGACGCCGAGTCGTCCGGACAGCCTCTTGAGCCAGGTGACCGTGGGGCCGTCCTTAGGCTCAGCAAAGTCCCAGATGGTCCGGTTGGGGATGTACCCGCATGCAAAAAGCTCAGGGAGGACTATCAGCTCGGCGCCATCGCGGGCCGCCCGTTCTATGCATGGTGTAGCATGGGCGTGGTTGGCCTCGATGCAGCCTGGCATGGACCTAACTTGAATGGCCGCGACCCTCAGGGTTCGCTGTGTTCCCGTTCTCTCCACCGAATGCGCCTCCTTCCTGGGGGTTATCCCGGCGGGTGAGGTCTCGCTGGTTGACGTGGCGGTGGGAACTCGCCGGGGTGCTTTTCCCTGTAGGGTGTGAAAGCTCGCTCCTTCAGCGTGGCAGGTCCTGCCCGGTCACGTATACCTGACCCGGAGTAATATCAGACAACAGGCGGTGGCTGCTTGGGTTCCCCGGTTCCCGCCGGTGGGCGCTGGCCTTCGAGAAGGCTCTTCAGTTCACGGACTTCCCGGACCAGGTCAGTTACCCTGGCCTGGATGACATAGATCCAGTAGATGACCATGATGGTCACCACCAGTCCTATGATCGACCATAGTCCCGTCATGAGAAAGAGGAAGGGGAATCTCAATGTTATACCTCCGACTCCTAAGCCTCGCCTACCGGGCCACTCCCGGTTGGTTCCGGGCCATGTCTGGCAGCGCTGCCTTGGCCGTGTCCGGTCAGGTTGCCGCCGAACTGGGGCTGACCGGCCGATTCGTAACCGCTTTCTTCGCCACGGGAGCCCTGCTCGTAGTCTGCGCGGGCCAAGGGATCATGAGCATCCCGTCCCGCGTCATGCCGGTGCATACGTACAGGTCCCGCAGTACGGATTCAGCTCCCTCGGGGGCACTGGGTTTAGTGGGTTCAACCAGTACCGTTCTGCACCTTGGTAACGCCCGTGGCCTCGCCCTGGGCCAACATGCCCCAGACGGCCGCTACCCCCCTAACCCCCTTCCCCGGTACACGTCCCATGCCGGTTGGTAACCGCCCATGTGATCTGCAGCCCTGCCGCTTTGCCGTGGCCTGACGTGTAAGGGACCAAAAGGGGGCCTTGAGCCGGAGAGGAGCAGGTTTTCCTTGGCCATGGCTCCCGGCCCAGACTACTGCACCAGTGCGTGACGGATGTCCAGTCCCCGTCTTCTTAGTTTGTCAACTAGAGGCTGGTACGGCACCTGCATGGGCGTGATCAGCCCGCACTCCTCGATTAGCCCGGACAAGATCATCTGCGCTCCCACGCTCACCGGAAAACCTACGGTGCGGCTCATGGCCGCAAAGCCCGTTTTGGGATCCCGCCGGTCCATGAGCTGGTAGGTAGCTTCCGCCGGCCGCCCGTCCTTTATGCCCCGCGCCACCACCAGGACCAGCGCGATGTCCCGCTCACCAGGGCCGTAGTGAAACTGCTGTTGGGATGCCAACAGGGCAGCCATGAACTCCACAGGCGCGATCTCACCCATGGGCGTTACCACGGAGGTGTTGGACAACAGACCGCAGCCTGCCATGGCCTCCCACAGAACGCAGTGGCCCGGCCACCGGCAGGTGTAGCGACCCGCCTCTCGCACGGTGGATTCGATGCCGAACAAGCGGGCGTAGTGCACAGCATCACCGTTGGGGAAACACTCCAGGGGTTCCTCCAGACCGTCCAGCCGGAGGGAGTGGGTGTAACGTGCACTGAAGATCTCCCGGGCCGGGATGTACTCGGGCCTGCCGCCACGGATGACCCGGGCGGACCTGGCATACGAGCGCAACAGGCCCTCCACCGACCAGCTGAACTTGTACCTGAGGGGGTTGGCAGCGCACGACAGCTCGGGAATGCCTGCTCCGTAAGAAAGGAGTTCGTGGACTTCGTCCAGTGTCCGCACTGCCTCCATGCCAAAGACCAGGTCGATACCGGGGTCGAGGCCAAACTCAGGGAGCACGGTGATGCCCTTTTCCCGCGCCTCCAGGTGCAAGTCTGCAAGTTGACGCTCTCGCTCCCGGCGCCGCCCGGTGTCCTCCTCCTGCGGGTCATGAAGGTACATGGAGCTAACCAGGCTAACACCGGTCTCCACCGCCAGCCGGGCAGTGGAGAAGGCCAAGCCACCCGGCAAAAGCTCCACCACTACATCCACCTGGCCCATGAGGTCCGCCACTTGGGCGGTGGACGCGTCCATGCGCACAAACCGGGCTTTCCTGGTGGCCAGCGACTTCACGTAGGCCTGGGCCTCCGCACTCGTATCCACGGCGATGACCTCGCCTACCAGCGGGCTCTGCAAGAGATCAACCAGGGCCACTTTACCCTGCATGCCGACGCCCAGGAGCAGAACTGACTTTCCGGCCATACCTGACCTCCTCCCGTGTCGAGCGGGGTTTGGCAGTACACATTCGCAGCGGACCGTGGGGGTTCCTCTCTTCCCCGGCTCACCCTGGAGGTGCTGGAGCCGGGACGGAGAATAGAACCTTAGCCGAGCGCCGAAGCCAAGTCCGTGAAGAGGGGATGAGCAAAGTGAGAATTACACGTAGCCTGTGGCTGGACCGGGCAACTCCGGTCAGCGACGACCCACGGAGAGTGCCGGTACCTCCGGTAGAGGGTGAACCCCGAGGGGGGCTGGTGCTCGCTGGAGCCAGGATCTTCGATGGCACCGGAAAACCAGCCCACATGGGCAACGTGGTGATCCGGGGCAACCGCATTGCAGCGGTGCTACCGCCCGGCAACCCTGAGTGGCCCGATGGCTCCCGGGTCATCGATGTCCAGGGGAAAACAGTGATGCCGGGCCTTATCGACCTACACACCCACTTGACTTACCACGAAGCCGGAGTTGACGTCACCGAGGCTCAGAGCACCGCGGACGCCACCTTGAGGGCATTAGAGAGGATGCAGGTGTTCATTGAATGCGGCATCACCAGTGTGCGCGACGCAGGCTCTCACGCTGACGTTCCCTTCCGCCTCAAAGCCTGGGTACGTCAAAACCGTGTGCTCGGCCCGCGCGTGTTCGCGGCTGGCCAGCTCATCACTGGCACGGGAGGGCACGGGGCGGAGAGGCACGGACCACTGGCAGCCAGCGTGGGGAAGATCCGCGAAGCCTCGGGCCCGGATGACTGGCGCAACGCCGTGCGCGAGCAGTTCAAGCGGGGGGCAGACGTCATCAAGGTGGCAAGCCACTTCAGCCGGGCCGAAGTGGAGGCAGCAGTGGACGAAGCCCACAGCTTGGGTCTCAAAGTCATGTGCGATGCAGAGACTTTCTACGTGCAGTGGGCCGTGGAGGCCGGGGTGGATGTCATTGAGCACCCCCTGCCCCGCACCGACGAGACCATTGCCCTGATGGCCAGCAAGGGAACGCAGGCTGTACCCACTCTCATCCCGTACATCATCATCTTCGACCACTTCGGCGGCTACTTCAACTCCACATCCCGTCGTTTCACGTTCTCCAAAGCCGCCAACCTCGAAGTGGTACGGAGGATGCGCCGGGCCGGGGTGAAAATGGGCGTCGGCACCGACCTGGTCATGAACTGGTTCCGCTTTATGCCACAGGCCTACATCATCGAGCTAAAGCAGTTGGTGGAAGCAGGGTACACGGTACCAGAAGCGCTGGTGGCCGCCACCCTGACCAGCGCCGAGATCCTGGATATGGACGACCGCCTGGGTACCCTGGAGCCAGGCAAGCTGGCAGACATCATCGTGGTGGACGGATCTCCCGATGAGGACCTGGACCACCTGGCCCGGGTCGACCTGGTGGTGCGGGACGGTCACGTGGTGGTAGAGGGCGGTCGCCTTTCTGTACCCAAACACTTACCCGTTTCCATGGAGCCAGCCTCCCGGGCACCGTCCGACTGGACCACGGCAAGCGCAGAAGGGGCCGCCAAACGAGCCTGACCGGGCTGGAGCCAGGGGGTGAGCGTAAGGCCGGGCGGAGCCAGTGGCGTAAGCCCGGGTCAAGGTCGTGCGCGGGAGAAACACCGATGGCCTGGCAAACCCTCAAGCCTGCGCCATCTCTAGGTGGTAAATCCGGGCTCAGACCCTTACCGTCTTCCACTGACCTGTTCGAAACCGCACAAACACCAGCAGCACCTTTAACCACTGGTCTGCGTTGACCGCAAGCCACACGCCCACCAGCCATGGCTTGCACCAGGAGATACGCTGTTCCGCTCCTGATGGTCCACATGCCCAAGAAAGTGATGTAGAGAGGATACCTGGTGTCGCCAGCACCCCTCAGGGCCCCGGCGATGATGTCAGGGTCGCCGGAATACAGCCTGACCAGCTGGGGACCGAAGAAGAAGAACCCGGCTCCCAGCGCGACCATGATCCCCACCCCCAGCCGGCTGGTGGCCTTGGCATAGTCTGAGGCCAGTTCCGGGCCCTCCCCGCCCAAGCTCCTACCCACCAGCGCCGTGGCGGCTATGGCAAACCCAAAGCCGGTCATAAAAGACACCGAGGTGATGTTGACGGCTATCTGGTGGGCCGCATAAGGCAGGGTCCCCACGGATATGACCAGCCGTGTGAATACGGTCATGCCAAAGGACATGAGCAGCCGCTCAAGGGCGGCCGGGACGCCTACCGCCAGGAGTCTCCGGATCATGCCGGGTCGAGGTTGAACTGGAACGGCGACCGCAGGCGCACGGCGAACCTGCCGGACAAGAAGATGAAAAGATAGGTGGCTGCCACCACCAGCTGGGACACGATGACCCCTGCCCCTACACCGGTCACTCCCAGGCCGGCAATCCCCAGCGACCGTGGACCAAAAGCCAGATGATGATAACGTTGATCGTCGCTCCGGCGCTGCCCACTTTGAACGGGGTGCGGGTGTCGCCTGATCCCCGCAGCGCCGCGGCAAGGCAGAGGTGATCGTGGTCAAGCTTTTTCGTACCACGCAGTATTTAGATACCGACGGGCTTTTGACCTGTCATCCAGGGAAATGAGGAAACCGGACCAGACTCTCCTTCCCGGTACGCATGCCACTCCGGCCGGGTTCCGGGCTGTATTAATATTGACAAGAATTTCTTCAAATTTACCATTCCTGCTATTGACATTATTGACCCCTGGCGTCAAACTATCAATATGAGCCTCTCAAGCAGCAATCCTGGAGGGAACGAGCCAGTGTTAGACCACGGAGCCAGCAATCCTGTGTACATGGTGCGGGGCGTGACCAAAGTCTACCTGCCCGCCCGGGTACAGGCCAACATCGACATCGACCTGGACATCCACCGGGGTGAGGTTTTCGGCCTGTTTGGACCCAATGGGGCCGGCAAGACTACCCTGGTCAAGCAGATGGCAGGCCTCCTCAAACCCACCTCTGGACAGATCCGCCTGTTCGGACGCGACGTGGTGGCCGACCCCCAGTCAGTACCCCACTTCGTTTCCTACTACGGCCAGAAGGTCCTGGCGCTGAGGGCCCATACCGTGAGGGAGGTACTGCTGCACACGGCAGTCCTAAGGGGCCTGGCCGTAGCCGAGGCTCGGAAGGTCACCAGCGAGCTCATTGACAGGTTCAACCTGGGCGCCATTGCCGGCCGCATCATGCTGAAGCTCTCGGGCGGCCAGCAACGCCAGGCAGCCCTCTTGGCCAGCCTGACCGGGCACCGGCCCGTGCTCATCCTCGACGAGCCCACCAATGAGCTGGACCCGGCGGTGCGGCGCAAGATCTGGGACTATCTTTGGGAGTTGAACCAGGGCCAGGGCACCACCATCATACTGGTCACCCACAACGTCCTTGAAGCCGAGCAGGTGGTGGAGCGCGTGGCCATCATCGATAGTGGCCGGGTTGTAGCCCTGGGAACGCCGGGTGAGTTGAAGGCCGAGGTAGATGCGTCCGTAAGGGTTGAGGTAAGAATCAAGCCGGGAGTTGACGCAGACGGGCTCCTAGGTTCCGTTCCGGGTAGCCTCAGGTTGAGGGAAGGACAATACCGCATAGCCGCCCGGCGGGAACAAGCAGACGAACTCCTTGGAACTGTCATCCGGCTGGTGGGGCTGGCACGCTTGGATGACTTCCGGCTGGTCACCCCCAGCCTTGAAGACGTCTACCTGAGGTATACGGCTCAAAGCGCTCCAGTAAGCAGCTGGAACAAGGGAGTGAGCGGAGGATGAGGAAGCAGTGCCGGGACTTTGCCTGGTTGCTCCTAGGAGAGCTGTACAGCCTGCGTCTTGCGTGGTTTTGGTATCTCGTCCACATGGCGCTTTCGCCGCTTCTGAACATGTTCCTCCTTTACATGTACGGCGGCCGCGGCAACCCCCAGGCCACCCTGTTCGCGGTCACGGGCAGCCTAGCCCAGGGTCTAACCGTTGCGTCCATGCTGACTCTCGGGCAGAACATCGGCTCCCTCAAAGACCAAAATGCCTACGAGCACTACGCCACCCTGCCCATATCCAGGCTCACCTTCCTCCTGGCCACCACGACCCGGAGCATGATCTTCAGCGTGCCGTCGTTCATTGTGATCCTGGTGACCGGAGTCACGGTCTTGCGGCTCCCGCTCAGCCCAAATGCGCTTTTGGTCCCGGTGGTCCTGGTGGCAGGATACTCTCTGGCCGCGCTGGGTGCCTTCATCGGCTTCTACAGCCCAACCGGGCAGGTGGCCAGCCTGGCCACCCAGGTGCTGGCTGGACTCATGAGCACTATGGCCCCGGTATACCTGACGCTGGAGCAGCTGCCCCAGTTCCTGCGAGTGACTGCCCTGGCCGTACCCACTACTTACGTGGCCCGGGCCTTGAGGGCCGCTCTGACAGGACCGGTGACACCGGCGCTCTGGACTGACATCGGCATCCTGCTGGCTTTCACGTCCGCGTCGTTGTGGCTGGTGACCAAGAAGGTGGACTGGCGCGGCCAGCGCTAGGCCGGGAGGTCTGGACGCGGTGTCACCCCCGCGCCTCTAGTCCGGGGCGTATCGGCACCGACGCCGCCCGGCAATGAGTACCAGCTGCCGCCCCCCGGCCACTACCCCGGCCATCGGCCGGCGTTGAATAGTATCGTCAAACCGGTTTCCCGTTGATCCCGCGCCGGGGCAGCACTGGGGACTGCTCCAGTATCGCCGGGGTCAGGCTGCCGGCGTCCACTGGCCAGCGATGTGGCCTGGCTGGCCTTGTGTGGGGTGAAGACCGGGAGACCGCGGAACTACTGACCCGGCTCTCGGGTTGGATGGCACCGGGCACCAGTTACTACATGGTCCTCGTCCCACCCGGCCGCCACTGGGCGACAACGGCAGGCCAAGTCAGCACCCGCGCCTACCCCAGCCCTAACCGCATCCGACACCGCCCCGCGCAGACCTCCCGGCTCTAGTACGTGCAGCCTCTCCACGGATATCCCGCCTGGGATGCCGGCATCGGCCCTGAGTTCGGAGATGGGCATTCCCGGCTCTTCCCACACCTCTCCAGTTCCCCTCAACAACTGCATCACCACGGACACGGCTTCGTCCCGGTGTAGTCCCGCCCGTACCCCTGCATCCATCAGGCTTTCGGCCATGAGATAGACAGGTGCCGGGCTGGCCAGGGCCATGATGATGTTCAGCTTCTCTTCGCTGACCACCCGGCATTTCCCGAGGGTCCCGAGACGCCGGTCACATTCGCCAGCTGGCCTGCACTCGTCCGGGCATTGGGCGCCAGCGCCGTGAAACCCCTGCCCACCTGCACCGGCGGGTTAGGGGCAGCTCGGACCACGCGCACATGTTTCCCCAGCCCGTTGAGGACGGCCAGCCGAACACCTGCCATTACAGACAGGACCATACTGCCGCCGGGAATGCGGCCGCGCAAGCTGTAGAGCAACTGGGGCGCAGCCTGCGGGGGTACAGCGAGCACCACCACCTGGGAGTTCGCGACCACCTGCAGGTTGTCCGGGGTCGCCCATACCCGGTAGGTCCCGGACAGGTACTCCCTGCGTTCCTCATCCGGATCTGAACAGGCAAAGTCACTGGGGCGGGCACCGCTCCGGGTGCAGCCCCTGGATGAGGAACTCAGTTACGTGACCGCTGCCCATAAACCCAAGAGTGAACGTGGCCGGCCTCTCCCTTCAGCTTCTCCCCGGCCCAGGCTATCCTCCCGCCACCCGCACGAACACGTGCAGTTCCCCATTGCTGGTTACGCGTTCACCAAGTGCCGAGGTCCTGCCGTCCAAGACTATCACCCACGATGGCTCAGGGCGCAACCCGACCTGCTCCAGGACCTGGCGAATGCTGGTACCCATCTCTACTGCCACTCGTTCCCCGGCCGGCACCCGGGCTCGGGAAGCGATGGTGCCGGTGAGCCTCAGGGTCAGATTCACTACTTCGGACATGACCGCACCCCTAACGCAGGATGCGCCGGGCCTGCAGGTCTGGAAGTCCCAGCCGCCGGATGGTCTCTTCGGTCGGTCTGCCCGTTTCGTCCCAGCCCCGGGCCTGGTTATACTCTCGCAGCAGCTGTCCTTCGTCGCCGGGCCGGAACCTGTGTCCCTTCATGATGCCCTGGGGGAGAGGTTCTCGGAACCGGTCGGGCATCGCTGCCCGGTCCTGGCTCCATCCTTGTTCGAGGTTGAACATGCGGATCGCGTTCCAGATCCGCTCTCCTGCCCGGAAAAACTCAGCGTCGGTAAGTCGAATGCCCGTGGCCGCCAAGAGCAGGTCCAGGTAGGTGGAGGTCGATATGCCGCTGCGTCCGAACTCGCAGATGGTCAGGGAGTACAGGGCAGCCAGGTAGTTCTGTTCCCAGATGGTGACCTGGGCCCGGTCTTCCAGATGATGACCATCAGCCAGTTGCCGCCCCTCCCATTGCCCGGCCGTCTCGTACCCGATGGGAAAACCGCGCTGGTGGCACCCCCCCCGGTCACCGGTAAGGTAGGCCAGACCCATGCCATAGGACCCGCGCGGGCCCCACGCCGGGGTCTCCAGCCCCTGGATGTGAGCGGCAAATTCGCTGCTTCCTTGTCCGATGTGTTCGGCGGCAGACCTGACTCCGTCGGCCAGGACATGACCGATCCCCTGGCGCCGGGCAATGAGCTGGGTGAGGGCCAGCAGAGAGTCGAGAGCGCCGAATGCCGGCCTGAGGCCCTCCAAAGCTGTACTGCTGAGCATTCCCCGGTTGTAGGCCTCCACCACGAAGGAAAGTACGGCTCCCAGGCTGATGGTATCCAGACCCAACCTATCGGCCACCTGGTTGAAGTACGATAGGGCGCTCACATCGGAAATGTCCAGGTTCCCTCCCAGGAGTCCCACGGTCTCATACTCCACGTTGTCACAGATGGTGCCCCGGTACTTTCCTTTCCGGATCATCCCCATCTTGCCGCAGTGGATGGGACAGCCCGCGCAGGCCCAGTGGCGCATCCAGACATCGCGGTGATGCTGGTCGGCAAACAGCTCAGCGGCACGCTCGTATTGGCCGCCGGTGAAGTTGCGGACCGGGAAGAATCCGTACTCGTTGGAAAAGGGCATCACCGAGACGGTGCTGAACTCCGCCAGATCTTGAGTCGCCTGGCTGGCCCTCAGTTCAGCACAGGCCCGGGCTTGGGCTATCTTGAATGCCTCTGGATCCTTGACCCGGACCGGGTGGCTCCCCCGTACTGCCACTGCCTTGAGGTTTTTGGATCCCATGACAGCTCCTGCCCCACAGCGCCCAGCCTGCCGGTGGGGATCACAATCAACTAGGGCAAACTTCACCATGTGCTCTCCGGCAGGACCAATGCACGAAATCCGGTAGCTGGAATCGTTCAGGCGGGACCGGACCAAGTCATAGGTCTCGTAGGTATCCTTGCCCCAGATCTCGCCGGCCGGGTGAAACCCGGCCTCACCGTCGTTGATGCTCAGAAAAACTGGCTCCGGGGCACGGCCGGTGATCACCAGGGCGTCGTACCCCACGTACTTGAGCTCCTGGCTGAAGTGTCCTCCGAAGTAGGAATCGTTGAACATCCCGGTCAGAGGAGACAGCGTCACCACGCAGCCCCGCATGCTGGGGGCATTGGTGCCCGTGAGCGGTCCCGTGGCGTAGACCAGTGCATTCTCCGCACCCAGGGGGTTGGCCCCGGTGGGCACCAGTTCGGCCAGGAGTTTCGCACCCAGGCCCTTTCCGCCCAGGACTTGGGCGGCAATGTCACCCGGCAGGTCGTGACACTGGCTCCTCTGCCGGGTCAGATCGACCACGAGGATCTTGCCCATGTACCCAAAACTCATTGCTCTGCCTCCTTCGCCCGGGCCGAGCAGGACGCCAGCCCCAGAGCTCCGGTGGGACAGGCCTCCACGCAAGCTCCGCACAGGTCGCACTTAACGGCCTTGCCGGCCGCACCATCCATGAAGATCACCCTCTGAAAGCAGCCATCCGCGCACAGGCCACAGCCGCTGCATCGCCCGGCCTCGATGACCACCACGCCCTCCTGGTTCCGGGCTATGGCCCCGGTTGGACAGGCCCGGGCACAAAATGGGTTTGCGCACTGGACGCAGGTGATGGGGCGGGCTACCAGCCCTTCTCTCTCCACCTCTATCCGGAGCAGGGCCAGCCGCGGGTTGTACCCGTAACCCTTGGTGCTGGAGCACGCAAGCTGGCACATCCGGCACTCGGTGCACCGTGATGGGTCAGCAACTAGCTTTTGTGCTCACTATCTTCTTCACTCCCAACTCGCTATGCTCTCTCAACCCCCCGGGATGGGGGGTACCAGCATGATCTCTTCGCCATCCATGAGCACCCGGCCAAGTTGGGCCTGGGAGCGGTTCACCAGCACGATAGCGACCTTCTCGGGAACGATCCTCAGCCGGGCACACAAGTCCGCAACGGTAGAACCGGCGGGCAGCTCTACCTCCAGGCTTGCCGGGACCTCGGCCCCGGGCCGGAGTTGCCCGAAAAGCCTGGCGTGAATCGTACCCTGGCCATCCCGGACGTTTATGAGCCGCTGCAGCGTGTAGATGCAGGTGCCTGCCCTGAGCAGATCACGCTCATCCCAGTTCCATCCAGTGACTGCCTGGAGCATGGAGACGACATCTCCGGTGCCCAGACCGCCACCGTTGGGCATGAACAGGCAAAGGCACAGGGAATTCAGGGCCGCGCAGATATCCTGCAATGGCCGCGGCGGCCAGCAGGCGAAGATGGGCATGGGCGGGAGACGCTTCGGTGAAGCTGTTGGCCACGCCAATGTGGGGCTTGTGACGGATGTCCTCGTCGCAGAACCCCGCTCCCTTGTATATGGCCCTACGGTGGGCCGCGCCAGGTCCATCCCAGAGTTTTCTGCCCAAAGCCATACAGTGCCAAATTCCCCGGCGAGTCCCAGGGCCTCGGCCCCGTTGCGGGTCACCGCGGCCAGGGCGTGGTAGGGACTAAGCCCGGCCTCTAACAAGTACTCTAGTGGCCACTCCCCTACAAGACGCAACTAAGGGGGCAGCCTTGGCTGCCCCCCGTGCTGTAGTTGGCCCGCCGTGCCTTGTCCTCATTGGGTCCACTGTCCATTCTCCCGGGGTCCTGCGGAAGGTGGCCGACGTTCATCTCGCACTCCGCCGGCCGGCGGCGGGAGTGCCAGTGACGCTGCCCAGGCAGAAGCGTTCATTCCGGGGTCCACACCGCCCAGCCAGTCGGATGGCGCCCCAGGACGAATCCAGGACCGACTCCGGCCGCCGGCTCGGAGCCAACCGCAATCTCGAGGAGCACAGATGACAATCGCCCTGAGGGTTTGATCGGTAGGTCGGCGCTATGGTCACCAGGGAAACCCATCACCAGTGGGCCGTCAAGGCTCGCGTGTAAGCCCGGCCTACGGCAGCCAGGTATATCATCTGCAGCACTCCGTACGAGGCTACCACTACCAGGGCGGGTCCATACAGGCTTGCGGAGGCCAGGAGGTCGCCCAGGACCTTGAGCGCCACCCCGGCGTGGATGGTGGCCACGGCCAGGGGGGTAAAAAACAGGAGGAAGGTCTGGGTACCGACCACCCGCCGCACCTCATCCACGCCCACTCCCACCTTGTGGAGGGTCGCATACTGCCTGCGGTCCTCGTACAGGTCGGTGAAGAGCTTGAAGTAGAGGAGGTTCCCGGCAGCCAAGAAAAACAGGAGGCCTAGGAAGCACCCGAGAAACAGGAGGTACCCTGCCCCTTGCCGGGCCTGGTCGTAGAATTCCACAGTAGCCGTGAGCTGCCGCGAGCCCGTCTGCCCGGCCCCGGGCGCGTAGTCCGGATCTATCTCCCGCTCTAGCTGGTGCACGGCAGCTTGGCTCACTCGCCAGTCAGCCAGTTGCCACGCATACAGCTCGGTGCCATGGCTGGGGCCGTATTCCCCAAACAGTGCCTCAAAGGTACTGTCGTCCAGCACTACCACGGATTCGCTCAGGTTGAAGGCTCGTACCACCCGTCTTTCCACCACCGGGAAAGTCACATGGGACTCTGCCCGGCCGGAGGAAGTCCCGACGCCGATGCCCACCCGGACAGTGGCCTCCGGGGCGCCGGCCAGTGCCGGGTCTACCAGCTGGGCAACCTGGCCGACCTGCAGGGCCAAAGCGGGCTCTCTCAACAGGGTCTCCAACCACCGGTTGGCTCCGCTTAGGGGGAGTACTAGCCCCTGCGTATGTATGGTGAAACCGCCAGCTGTCTGGTGTTGCAGCGCTGCCTGCAGGGCCAACACCTGGGCTTCCCCGGCCAGTTCCAGTCCGTGCGCAGATAGGACCTGGCGAACACGCTCCGGCCCCACCTCCCCGGGGGTTCCCACCAGCATGACGTGGAGAGGGGAGTATCGCAGTGCTTGCTGCTCCAGGATATTGAAGGCCCCGGAGTACAGACCTACTACCGTCATGACCAAAGTGGCCAGGATCGTGCTGGCAAAGAGTACCCGGGCATTATCGTGCATCCGGTACACGAGCTGGGAAACGGTTAGAAGGTTAGTGCGCTGGTAGTACAGGCGCCGGTTCCTGCGAATAACCGCCAGGCATGCCACACTGCCCTGGGCGAATAAGAGGTAGGTTCCCAGTAGCAGTAGGCCCATGGCAGGCAGGAGCCGCCTTTGAACGGTATTGGCGTTAGCGGTCAGCACCAAGCCATAGGACGTTCCCAGGGAAAGCAGGCACACGGCCACCAACCACCAGGAAAACCCGGGAGGCACCTTGGGGCAGACTGCCCCCCGGATCAGTTCGACCACAGGCAAACGCCACACCTGGAACTGACCATATAGCGAGACCCCGGCGAAGATAACCGCGAATACTGCCGTCGTCAGTAAAGTGGCTCCTAACGAGAAGCGGAACGGGATGGGTTGCTCCAGGCCCAGTGCCCTGCCTATACCCAGGAAGAACAGCTTGGACGAAATGGTCCCCAAGACCAACCCGGTGGTGACGGCCCCTGTTCCCAGGATGCCATTTTCGTAGTGAACTAGCCTGGCTACCTGGTTGGGCTCCATGCCCAGGAGGGTCATAAGTCCTAGCTGCTTTTGCTTCACCTTGAGAAAGGCAGAGTGGGAGTACAGGACGAACACGAGGCCAAAGATGGCAACCAGGTAGAGGACGGCCGTCATTACCGACCTGGTGACGGGCTCGTTGGGTAAACCCGGGTTGGCCAGGAGTGCTGCGTAGAGGTAGAACAGCCAGACCGCGAAGCTGGAGCTTAGAAAGTAGGCAGCATAGCCGTGGGCCTGGTGCCGGACGTTCTTCCATGCCACATCAAGCAGGGTCATGGCCATCACCTCCAATGGCTGCCTGGGTATCTAGGATTTGCTGGAAGAACCGAGCCCGGTCCTTACCCCTTCTCAGCTCGGTTACCAGGCGACCATCCTTGATGAACAAGATGCGACTGCAGAAGCTGGCTGTCACCGGGTCATGGGTAACCATTACCATGGTAGCCCCTTCTTCGCGGTTTAGACCGTCCAGGGCATCCATGAGGGCGCGGGCAGATCTGGAATCCAGGTTGCCCGTAGGCTCATCCGCCAGCACCAGGTCTGGCCGGTGGATCAGAGCGCGCCCGGCTGCTGCCCGCTGCTTTTCGCCACCCGAGACCTCATACGGGTGGCGGGAGAGGACCTTGGCGATGTCCAGGCGCCGGGATAGGGCTTCAAGCCGTGCTTCGATCTCGGCCACTGGGTGCCCCTCCAGTACCAGGGGAAGGATGATGTTTTCCTTGAGTGTGAGGGCGTCCAGCAAGTTGAAGTCCTGGAAGATGAACCCCATGTGCTTGCGGCGGAAAACTGCCAGCTCTTTCCCCTTGAGTCCAGTGATCTCTCTCTCACCCAGGAACACTCGCCCGGAGGTGGGAACATCGATGGTGCCCAGGATTTGCAGGATGGTAGTCTTACCGCTCCCGGAAGGGCCCATGATCCCCACAAACTCCCCGGCCTTCACCAAGAGGTTGAAGGAATCCAGCGCCCGCACGGCCGCCGACCCGTGTGTACCTCCGTAGATCTTGGTCAGCTCCACCGCTTTGAGCACATGCATTCAGGAATCGACCTCGCTTCCAGTGTTCCTGACCCCATTATAGACCGGGCCGGGTCCCGCTCCCATCGAAGGGCCTTGCAGCCAGGGCCTCCAACCTTACATTCCTGTAAGATCGGGACGCGCGTAGGTCAGGGTTACGGTGGTGCCCTCTCCCACCTCGGAGCTGATGTCGATGCTGTGACCCAAGCGGTCCAGCACCTCTTGAACGAGGTGAAGACCGATGCCGGTAGCACCACCAAAACGGCGGCCGTTTTCTCCAGTAAAGAATGGCTCAAATACCCGGGGGAGATCCTCGGGAGGAATGCCGGGGCCCTGGTCCTGGATGGTGAGGGTGACCACGCTAGGTTCCATGGCCAGCCGGCACACCAGCCGTTGACCGGGCGGCCCACTCTGACCGGCGTATTTCAGGGCGTTGGCCACTATCTGGTCGATGACGAAACGGTTCCACTTGTCGTCAGTAAGTACCGCCCAGTCCCCATCCCCGGCCTCAACTACCGGGAACACTTCCAGCCGGATGAACTGTCTCTTTCGCTGGTTGATGACCGCACGGAGTGCCCCTAAGAGGTCAACGCGCTGGATATGGTAGTCCATGGCAAAGTTCTGAAGCCGGGCCGTGTTCAACACCAGCTCCAGGCCGTCGTCTAGCTTGGCAATTTCCTCCTGAAGCGCCGTTCCCGTGCTTGAAATCTGCTCTTGGGCCTGCTGGGCCAACAGGCTGATAACAGCCACTGGGGTTTTCATCTGGTGGACCCAGAGATTGATGAAGGCCAGGTGGCGCTCATAGGTTTCCCGGTGTTTGGACCGGTCCGCCATGGCCGCTCCGTAGATCTTCATCACCAGCTCATGCATAACTGCTTGCTCCCGGTTTGCGCCAGGCGGCAGGTTGGCCAGGGCCTCCAAGCTCTGCGCATCCTCAAGCAGGATCTCCACCTGGCGGGCCATGGGCCACCAGCGGGCCAGCTCCAACCCCAGGTACACACCCAAGACTGTGCTGGATAGTAGGAAGGCATAGGCGGTATTCGCCCGGAGCAGGGCAGGGCTCACCCCTTGATAAGAAAGGAGAAGCATCATCAGACCCTGGATGACCATAGTACTGGTGTACCAGGCCCAAACCAAGCCAGCCCGGTCCAAGAAAAACCGGGCTACCAGGCGAGTATTCACTGTTCTCCCGCCCCTCGTCAGGTTCGCGATCCCTTTATCACACCGTGGCATCCAACGCAGAGCACCGGTGGCCCCGGTCAGGGTCGCGACCCTGCGTCACCTTCGACCCAGGCGCTCTGGTACCAGCTGGTACCCTAAGCCTCGGCGGGTAACTATGGCCTCATCCAGTCCCCATGTGGCCAGTTTGTGCCTAAGGCGGGTCACATTCACCGTCAGAGTATTATCGTCGACAAAGCTGGCATCGTCCCACAGGGTCTCGAGGCAACGCTCCCGGCTGGCCGTGGCAGGAGCCGTCTCTATGAGCAAGGCTAGGAGCCTCAGCTCGTTTTTGGTGAGCTGTTGTGCCTGCCCGCCAAATCGCACCTCGCCCGCGGCCAGATCCAGCTGCAGCTCGCCCAGCTGGATCATGCTCCGGGCAGAGGCTTGGGGAACTGCGTACTCACCATAGGCCCGCCGTAGGATGGCCTTGACCTTGGCATGCAGCACCTCCAGGTGAAAGGGCTTGGTGAGGTAGTCGTCCCCGCCACTCTCCAGCCCCAGTACTTGCTCCATGTCACCTGCCCGGGCAGAAAGAAAAAGGATGGGAACTGCCGAATGGCGACGAAGGGCCCGGCACAGGTGGAAGCCATCCTGGTAGGGTAGGTTCACATCGAGGATCACCAGCTGGGGTCGCCGGGCCAGGAATTCCTGTTCTACTTGCCCAAAGTCATTGACCAGATCTACCCGGTAGCCATAGCGCTGGAGGTAGCCCCGTACTAGCTCGGCAGTGCGCCTATCATCTTCCACTACCATGATCTGGTACTGGTCCATAACCAGTGCTCCCTTTCTGCAAGAGCAAGGCAGATCTGTTGTCCGAGCCAGGCGCTCCCCAAGCCCATCCTTGAATTCCGGTCTTCTCGGAAACGCTGCTGAACACGTGAAGCCAAAGTTGACCGCCCGAGCAGGACTATCTTTCCCGAACCAGGAGCTACCGCTTCCACTCGCATCCATTGGCAGGTGTAGCTGCGTGGCAGGCAGCTCCCCTCCTGGGAACGCCCGCCCGGTTGGTCCCGACTTCCTGATTAAGTGCCCTGGGTAACACCGCTGGCCCGGTACCCTTGGACGGCTTAGTAGTTTTCGGCCTTTTCCTCATAGAACGACTTCGGATGCACACAGGCCGGGCACATCTCGGGAGGTTCTGTTCCTTCGTGGATATAGCCGCAGTTACGGCAGTGCCACTTTATGATGTGATCCCGCCTGAACACAGTGTCGTTTCTCACCCGCTCGAGGAGTCTTCTGAAGCGGAGCTCGTGCTGTTCCTCGACCTCTGCAACCTCTGTAAACCGCGTGGCTATCTCCGCGAAGCCCTCCGCTTCGGCAACTTCGGCAAATTCCCTGTACATCCGGGTCCACTCGTAGTTCTCGCCATTTGCCGCCTCTTCCAGGTTCTTCTCGGTCGTCCCGATGAGCCCAAGATACCTGGCCCAAACCTTGGCGTGCTCCTTTTCGTTGTCAGCGGTTTCCTCAAAGATCCCCTTGATCTGCTGAAAGCCCTCGTTGCGTGCCACAGCCGCAAAGTACGTGTACTTGTTCCTGGCCTCAGACTCACCGGCAAACGCGGCCAATAGGTTCTTTTCCGTCTTGCTTCCCTTCAGGTCCATTACTAGCACCTCCACGTTATGATTACTCCCTGCTCTCTTCGTGTCCTATTTCGTACCAGTGCACAGGGGATTGTGACGTCACTCCACATAGCATAGAGCTGTACCGGAGGGTTTTGGCTAGATGCGGAGCAATTACGGCTTCTGCCGGCGATCGTTTTCTCCTCATCTTAGGTTTCTGCTACTTCTTAGGTTTTCCTGCTGCGTGGGTACGATAACCACGCGCGATAGTTACTCTTTAGACTGGGGTGCAAACGCCGTCTGGATTTGGCGGGGAGCTGCCACTGCGGCATTCAGGATGTACTCTGGCTGCACGCACATCACGGCCTAACAGTGTATCCCCGGTCCGCTCACGCAGGTCCTTGACTTCATATCCAGCCTGGTCCCGGCTCACCAGCAGCATGGCATCCAGCTGCTCCAAGACTCCACAGGCGGTTAACCCGAAGTTCCGCTTGACTCAGAGATAGACACAGGTGCCTAACTGGCCTCTTGGCGGACGGGATCTATTTGGTACTGGGTACAGCCCTGCTGTCGAGCTTGAGACCGAGTAATGCCAGGGCCCGCTCTTGTAAAGGAGTAGGCCGGGTGAGCATGTCAAAGGCGGGCACTCCCGGCAGTGCGGGTTGCACGCGATGGTGGGCCAGCGTGGCCAGGTCCTGCAACAGCGTCTGGAAACTGTGCACCGGTGTCCCGTCCTCCTGCCGCTGGCGGCGGGCCTTGGCTTCGGCCCGGGTGGAACGGCGGGCCGGGGCCACCGGTGAGGCCGCCGGATTGCGGGGCTCCTCATCTTCGAACAACAGGGGCGCCAGTGCCTGGCGCAGGTGCCATTCCACGTAGTAGGCCAGCATGCACAGCAAGACGTGCGCGCGCACCCGGTGCTCCAAGCGGTGGT
>JBFLYN010000030.1:0-40526 GCA_040756655.1 Bacillota bacterium | reverse complement strand
TCTCCCGGTCCCGGTAGTACCGCCGTCGATAGGTCACTGTCCCTACCAGCGTGTCCACGGTCCGCTCCCGCGTGTCTTTGACCTCATAGCGAGCCGGGTCCCGAGTTACCAGCAGCATGGCATCCAACTGCTCCAAGATCTCCTGCATGGTCTGGATAAACAGCTCCTGCAACTTCCCAAACAGAAAACTCTCCAACTCCCGGAAGGATACCACCATCTCTCGACGAACCTGTCCCATAACGAGAAGCTCTCCCTCGGTTATTGCTTCCACCAAAGGAATACCTACGGGATCAGTGGCTTTTCGTCCTTCCTTTTCCGTCAACTCCCCATAATTACTTTACTCTTACGGCAGGAGTTCTTCCAAGTCACTGCAGGTCAGATGCCGCGTGCAGAACTCTTTCACAGGGCGCGAAGACGCGCTACGCCCGCGCAACTACCCGCCCACTGCAGGTATGCAATCCGGCCATGGAGGCAAGTTGCCCAAGCCACGAGGTCTTGCTCGTGCACAAGGGCTGCTGTCCTGAAAGGCCCGTCGAAATCAAGGAGGGCACGGTGACCCAAATACCCGGTTTTTCACGATGCATTCCAGCTGGGACAGGTTGTTGCATTCAGCCATGGTGCAGTAGCGGGAAAAGGCGGCCTGATGAGGCAGGCGCTGCCACTGTTCTTTGGGTAGCGGGTTCAACCACAGGATCTTCCTGACTCGCCGGGCCAGCAGTTGCAGGTTGGCGGCAGCGTCCTGTCCGTGCAGGGTCTTGGTGTCCGAGACCAGTATGACGCACGTGCGGGGGTTCAGGCAAGCGTCGTATACAGCCAGGAGCTGATCCAGAGCCCGGGCCAGGTTGGTGCCTCCTCCCCATCTTCCATTCCCGACGGGTCCTTTCTCGAGCTCGTCGGCAAAGGTGAACGTGTGCACCCGCGATACCACATCATGGAGACCGCGGATGAACTGGGAGACAAACTCAGCGTAAGGCAGCATGGACCCGGATACGTCGCAAAGCAGCAGTATATCCGGCCGGTCCAGGCGGCGGGCCCGGTGGCGGAGGTCGAACATGGCCCCGCCGTAACGCAGGTTAGAGCGGGCCGTCCGCCGAAAATCCAGAATCCGTTTGTGTTGAGAGCGCCGGTACCGGCGGGATACCCTCGAAGCCAACCTGCGCGCCAGGACGCGGAGAGCCAGGCGAAACTGGGGCAGGTCCTCTTCGCCAAGCAGGCGAAAATCCCGCTCCAGGAGTTCGCCTCCCTGCCCGGCTCCGGACCCCAGCAATTCCCCCAGTACCCGGCTGGTCCGGGAAGACCCGGGGGGCAGCTGGCGCCGCCAGCGTTCTAGGTAGCCCTCTATGATCTTCTGGGCTACCGGCAAAAACCTCTGGTCAACGTTGAGCCCATTGGACGTGCGCTCGAGAAACTCATTGAGCCTGATGCGGTCCTCGGGTCGTAGCGCCGCATAGGTAGCAGAGTCCGACGTAGATAGGCCCAGGGGTTTGCCTTGGAACACCAACTCGCGGCGGGCTTTCTCTCGGGCCGCCTGCTCAGCTTGTTCTCTCACTTCCAGCGTCTTCAACTGCTCTTCGCGGCGGGCTCCGGATGCAAAAAAGAAATCAAAAGCGCGATCAAACCTGGCCGCGTCAGCCGGGCCCTTGGCCAGGGTGGACCGCAGGGCGCTCTGGACTTCTCGCCGGCTTTCCCACTCTACCAGGGAGAGGGCCTGCAGCGCATCCAGGAATTCGGCCGCCCCCGGCCGGGCTCCCAGCGCCCGCAACAGGGCGGTAAAGCGGGCCAGGCTGTGGATAACGTGGTCGTTCACGGCCGGGTCAGACCCTCACCGCGGGCTGCTGCCGACAAGGCGTTGCGCTGCGGCTCGACCCGGAAGAGCCTGAGGTCGTCGTGGCTTTTTAGCACCAGGTTCAGGGTGCGGTCGATGGCGTCCGGGTCCAGTTCTCCCCGGCCAAGCCGGACCAAGGCCGCCGCCCAGTCCAATGTCTCGGCAATGGACGGTTTCTTCTGGACCTCAGGATGAGAACGAATGTGGCTTACGGCCAGCGCCACCTGACGGGCCAACTGCTCGCCGGCACCGGGCAACCGCGTGCGCACTATAGATAATTCGCGTTGGACGGAAGGGTAGTCGATAAAGAGGTAGACACAACGACGTTTGAGAGCATCAGACAGGTCCCGGGCCCGGTTGGAAGTAAGCACCACCACCGGGATGGCCTGGGCCCGAACCGTACCCAGTTCGGGGATGGATACTTGGAAGTCCGACAAGACTTCAAAAAGGAACGCTTCAAACTCCTCGTCGGTGCGGTCGACTTCGTCGATGAGAAGTACTACCCGCTCCCCGGCGCGGATGGCCTGGAGAAGTGGCCGCTCCAGGAGGTAGTCCGGGGAGAACACGTCTTCCTCTACCACCGCGCCGCCCTGGGCTCCCGCCAGCTGGATGCGGATGAGTTGGCGCTGGTAGTTCCACTCATAGAACGCCTTGTTTTCGTCCAGCCCTTCGTAGCACTGCAATCGGATGAGCCGGGTGTCCAGGCAGCGGGCCAGGGTCTTGGCCAGTTCGGTCTTGCCTACGCCCGGCGCACCCTCCACCAGCAGGGGCTTTTGCAGCGCTAGTGCCAGGTACACGGGAACCAGGAGTTCGTCGCCGCACACATAGCCTTCAGCCTGAAAGGCCCGCCTAAGCCAGTCGAGTGTCAGTTCCAAGGACGCTAGCTCCTCCGGATATGGATAATGTCGCTGGCGCCTCCCAGCAATCTCATGATCCGGCGCTTGATGACCTCGCGGTATAGAGTCCGCGTGGGCGGGACCACGGCACTAAGCCCGATCACGTCCGTGACCAGCCCGGGAGTGACCAAGAAGGCGGCGCCGAACAGCACCAGCACCCCATCGATGATCTCGTTGGCCGGAACCTGTCCCTGTCCTACGCGTTCCTTGACCTGGCGGATCACGCTCAGCCCCTGGGATTTGGCCAGGTACGCGCCGAGCACACCGGTGCCCAGGATGATCAATACGGTGTACAGGGTGCCGATGCGCTTCCCCACCTGGATGAGCAGGGCCAGTTCGGCCACGGGGAACAGGGTAAACAGGAGTATCAGGTAGAGCAAGATCCTTCTCCCTCTCACTTTGTCTCCCCTCCAGTCTCTCTACAACACCCGGGCCGGTCCCCGGTAGACCAGGCCCCGGGCACCATCGATGGTGATGATGTCGCCGTCGGCCAGCTTGCCGGTAGCACCCTCGGCCCCGACGATGACCGCCAGTTCCAGGTTCAGGCCGGCGATGGCTGCGTGGGAAGTTAGGCCCCCTTCTTCGGCAATGACGCCCGCAGCCTGTTTCATGAAGGGCACAAAATCGCGGTCAGTCATGGTGGTGACCAGGATATCACCAAAACGGAACTTCCTTTCGGCCTCGGCCGCGGTGCGCGCCACGCACACCGGCCCGGTTGCAGAACGCTGGATGCCCGTTCCTCTCAGGAGCACATCGCCCACAGTGTGGACTTGCATGAGGTTGGTAGTACCGGGAATGCCGGCCGGGACACCCGCCGTAATGACCACCAAGTCCCCAGGGGTGATCAAGCCAGCCTCCAGGGCTCCGTGGACGGCGTTATCCACCAGCCGTTCGGTGCTCTCGGCTGCCTCCACGAGCAGGGGTACTGCCCCCCAAACCAGCGACAAACGGCACGCGGTGATCAACCGGGGGGTGGCAGCCAGTACCGGCGCTCGTGGACGGTACTTGGCAACCATGCGGGCGGTGTGCCCCGACTCGGTGGCGGTGATGATGGCCCGGGCCCCCAGATCCAGTGCGGCCTGGGCGGTGGCATGACTGATAGCGTCGGTGACGGTGCGGGCCATGCCTACCGCTTTGCGGGCAAGGATGGCCCGGTAGTCCAGGGAGTGCTCGGTGGTACACGCAATCCTGTGCATGACCTGGACGGATTCCACCGGGTACTTGCCGGTGGCCGTCTCGGCCGAAAGCATCACCGCGTCGGAACCATCCAAGATAGCGTTGGCCACATCGCTGGCCTCGGCGCGGGTGGGCCGGGGCCGGGCGACCATGGATTCCAGCATTTGGGTGGCAGTGATCACCGGCTTGCCTGCCCGGTTGGCCTCTTCGATCATGTGTTTCTGCAGGAGCGGGACTTCCTCTGCAGGTATCTCCACCCCCAAGTCGCCCCGGGCCACCATGAGCCCATCACTGACCTTGAGGATCTGGTCGAGGTTATCCACACCTTCCCGGGATTCTATCTTGGCGATAAGAAGAATGTTGCCGCCATTACGCTCTACGACCCGGCGGACTTCCACCATGTCCTCGGGTTTGCGTATAAACGAGGCGGCAATGTAGTGAACTTCTTCTTCTACACCCATAACGATGTCTTCCACGTCATCCCGGGAGACAGCGTCCAGGCCCACCGAGGCACCCGGGAGGTTTACCTTCTTGCGGTCCGTGACCATCCCCCCGGCCAGCACCGTGCAAACCACATCCCGGCCGCGAACTGCCACGACTTCCAGGATGATGTTGCCGTCGTCGATGAGAACCTGGCTTCCCGGCCGTACATCACCAGCCAGACCAGCATAGTTTACCGGCAATAACTGGCTGGTGCCGGTCACCGACTCAGGGGTGAGGACCACGCCGGCGCCATCTACTAGTTCGGCCCCGCCGTCTTGGAACTGACCAAGGCGGATCTCCGGGCCACGGGTGTCCAGCATCAGCGCGACGAACTTGCCCGCTCGCCCGGCCCTGTCCCGGACGGCCCTGATCCGCCGCCGGTGCTCGTCCTGAGTGCCATGGGACAAGTTGAAGCGGGCCACATCCATGCCGGCCGCCAGTAGCCGGTCCAGCACGGCCGGGCTTTCAGAGGCAGGCCCGATGGTACACACGATCTTGGTCTTGCGCATGGAAGACCTCCTAGATGGCCAGCACCGAGGCGAGATCGTAAAGCCGCTGGTCAGTGGGCCGGACTCGCCCCAGCACCTCATCCAAGTGCAGGCTGACTTCGTTACCGGCCTGGAGCCCAACGACAAGATCCTTGCCACCGCCCAGCAATGCGTCTACTGCCGCCGCCCCCAGCCGGCTACCCAGGAGCCGGTCGGTAGCGGTAGGGGTCCCTCCCCGCTGGATGTGCCCGAGCACCGTAACCCTGGTCTCAAAACCAGTGCACTGCTCTATGCGCTCTCCCACGTCGAATCCGCGGGCAGCGCCTTCCGCCACCAGGATGATGCTGTGCACCTTGCCCCGCCGGTGGCCCCGGATGAGGCGGTCACAGATGACGTCCAGGTCCCAGGCCACCTCCGGTATGAGTATAGACTCGGCTCCGCCGGCCAGCCCGGCTGCAAGCGCCAGAAAGCCCGAATCCCGCCCCATGGTCTCGATGACGAATACGCGCTCATGGGAAGTAGCCGTGTCCCGGACCCGGTCAATAGCTTCCACCACGGTGTTCACCGCGGTGTCAAACCCAATGCTGAGCTCGGTCCCTGGGATATCGTTGTCAATGGTGGCCGGGATGCCCACCACCGCCACGCCCGCCCGGCCTAATTCCCGGGCACCCCGCAAGGAACCGTCGCCGCCGATGACCACCAGGTGTTCAATGCCCCAAGACCGTAGGGCCTCCAGGGCCTGCCGGCGGCCGCCGGGAGTTCGGAACTCCTCACTGCGCGCCGTCCTCAGGATGGTCCCACCCCGGTGGATGATGTCGGCCACCGACCCCAGGTGCAAAGGTTGTATGCTGTTTCTTACCATACCGGCAAATCCGTGGGAAATGCCGAAGACCTCATGACCCAGGAAAATGCCCCGGCGCACCACCGCCCGGATGGCAGCATTCATGCCCGGGGCGTCCCCGCCACTAGTCAGCACCGCCAGTCTCAAATCCATTCCCCCGTGTTCAGCAGACTCCCAGCACCCCTGCGAGTATCTCGTGGGCCTCCTCCACTTCTCCCTCGGGTACCAGGACCTCCACCGAGCCCGACGCTCCAAAATGGGGTATCCCGGAGGACCTCAGCATTACCAGGAGACCTTCTTTGGCCAGGACTTCCTTGAGCATCTCCGCTATGGACTTGTTAGGAGCGATATACACCACAGTCCACAAGGCCAGGCCCCCTTCTGGTGTTAGTCGCGAGCAAAGAGAAGAGCGGCTCTGGTTAGCACCTGTATTCTCCCCCCGGCTCAGTGGTATAAACCTTCTACTCTTCCCCGGCCGACTCCTTCCCCAAGTCGAGGGCCCCAGGCCCCAGAAGACCGCTTATGGACTTGACCAGTTCCTCCCCGACTCGAACTCTGAAGCCCGGCCCCGCCCGAATCGTGGTTTTCTTTCCAAATCCCAGTAGTACCCGGCTCTCACCGGGGTGGGCCTTGAGAAGCTGCTGCAACGACCTGAGTTGGGCAGCGGACGCCCCGGATAGTTCCACCCGGATGGCCGGCATGTCCGGGGATTCCCGGGGTGCGCGGGTCACCGCTACTTCGGACGTTGCTTCAAGGTCTTCCAGGGCAAGCACCTCACTGGAAAGGACCTTGGCTTCGTCTTCCTGGTGAGAAACCCGCCCCTTGACCAGCACGGGAGCACCCACGCGCAAAAACCCCCGGCTCTGCTCGAGGACCCGCGGGAACACCAGCACCTCCACGGTGCCTGCCAGGTCTTCCAGCGTCATGAACGCCATGACGCCTCCCGAACGGGTCGCTACCTGTTTGACGGCGGTAACCAGGCCGCCCAGTACTACCTGGCTCTCGTCAGGGAGCTCCGGCAGTTCGGCAGTGGCCGCCGTGACCAGCGCCCATAGCTTGGCTTCATGCTCGGCCAGAGGGTGCCCGCTCAAGTACATACCCAAAAGCTCGCGCTCTTCCCCCAGGCGGTCCACGAGCGGGAGTTCGGGCAAGTCGGGCACGCAGTCTGCTGCGGGCTCTGGCATGGCAGCTGCGCCGGAGAACAGAGAAATCTGGTTGGCCGACGTCCGCCTCCGCTCTGCCTGGACCGATTCCATGACCCCATCCAGCATGGCCAGAAGCTGGGAGCGGCGCAGCCTCAGGCTGTCAAAAGCACCCGCCCGGATCAAGCTTTCCAGCGCCCGGCGGTTTTGCGACCGGGGATCTACCCGTTCGCAGAAGTCCCGGAGGCTGGTGAATGGACCCGATGCGCGGGCCGAGACGATGGCTCCAGCCGCCGCCCGGCCCAGGTTCTTGACGGCGCCCAGGCCGAAGCGGATCCCGCGGCTTTCCACGGAGAAGCTCACCGCGCTGGCGTTGATATCCGGCGGTAGCATCCCCAGGCCCAACCGGCGGCACTCGTCCACGTAGAAGGCGATGCGCTCGTTGGAGCCCATAAGGCTGGAAAGCTGGGCGGCCATGAACTCCGCCGGGTAGTGGGCCTTGAGGTAGGCGCTCCTGTAGCTGAGAAGAGCGTAGGGGGCAGCATGGTTTTTGCTGAAACCGTAGTTGGCAAACTTCATGATGAGCTCGTAGATGCTCTCTGCCAATTCCCGGGTATAGCCCTGGCGGACCGCGCCCTCCACAAACGCCAGGCGCATGTCGTCCAGAAGATCCTTCTTCTTCTTCCCCACCGCCCGCCGCAGGATATCTGCCTGGCCCAGGCTGAAACCGGCGATGGTCGCAGCCACCTGCAATACCTGTTCCTGGTAGACCATGATCCCGTAGGTCTCGGCCAGGATGGGTTCTAAGACCGGGTGAGGGTAGACGGGAGTCCCGCGCTTGGAGCGGATAAACTCCGGTATATACTCCATGGGGCCGGGCCGGCACAGGGCGATGCTGGCCACAATATCCTCAAAGCGACTGGGGGCCAGTTCCTTCAGGTACTGCCTGACCCACCCTGACTCCAGCTGGAACACGCCGATGGCCTCTCCCCGGGACAGCAATGCGTAGGTAGCCTCATCGTCCAACGGCAAGGAGTCCAGTTCCAGCCTGCGACCGTGGTTTTCCTCGATGAGCCGCACTGCCTCTTGGAGCACGGTGAGCGTGCGGAGGCCCAGAAAATCAAACTTCAAAAGCCCCATCTGTTCCAACGCGTCGTAGGTGAACTGGGTAACCACGGTCCCGTCTGGCATCTTCTGAACCGGCACGTGGCGGTCTACGCGCTCGGGCGTAATCACCACACCTGCCGCGTGCACCGAAGCGTGCCGGGGCATACCCTCCAGCGCCCGCGCAATGGACAGAAGCTCCTGGACTTCGGGCCTGGTGTCGTGGGCTTCTTTGAGCTCCGTCGATAGCTCCAGTGCCCGGTCCAGGGTGATCCCCAGCTGGGCAGGCACAGCCTTGGCAATGCGGTCGGCGTCGGCGTAAGGCCACCCCAGGGCGCGGCCCACGTCGCGGATAACGGCCCTGGGTTGCATGGAACCGAAGGTGATGATCTGGGCCACGTTCTCCGAGCCGTACTTGGCGGTGACGTAATCGATGACCTCACCGCGACGCTCCACGCAGAAATCGATGTCCATATCGGGCAGGGTGATACGCTCTAGGTTCAAAAAGCGCTCAAACACCAGTCCGTGTCGTAGAGGGTCCATGTCGGTGATGCCCAGCACATAAGCAACAAGAGAGCCCGCAGTCGAGCCTCGCCCTGGCCCTACCGCGATATGGCGCGAACGGGCGAAATCGATAAAGTCCGACACGATGAGGAAGTACCCGGAGAAGCCCATCTTTTCGATGGTAGCCAGTTCATACTCCAGCCTGGCGGTTACCCCGGGGGTAACCTGGGGGTAGCGGCCGGGCAGGCGCTCTGCGCACAGACGCCGGAGTTCCTGGTGAGCCGTGGTCCCGGGGGGCAAGCGGAACTCGGGCAGGTGGAAACTATCAAACTCCAATTCCACGCAACACCGTTCGGCAATGGCCAGGGTATTGGTGATGGCCTGGGGATATGACCTGAACCGCTCCCGCATTTCCTGGGACGAACGAAAGTAGAACTGCGAGCTAGGAAACTTGAGGCGACTGGCGTCATCCACTGTCTTGTTAGTCTGGATGCACAAGAGCACATCGTGGGCCCGGGCGTCTTCCTGGGCGAGGTAGTGGCAGTCATTGGTGGCCACTAACGGCAAACCCAAGTCCCCGGCCAACTCCGCAAGAGAGGTGTTCAGGCGCTTTTGACCGTCAACCCCGTTGTCCTGCAGTTCGAGAAAGAAGCCCTCAGGACCAAAAATGTCGCGGTAAGAGCTGGCCCGGGCCCGGGCTTCCTTCTTCCGACCGGCCAGCAACAGCCGGGGAATCTCCCCCGAGTGACAAGCGCTGAGCGCAATGAGGCCCTGGCCACAGGAGGCCAGCAGTTCGTGGTCGACCCGGGGCCGGTAGTAGAAGCCTTCCACGGAGGCGCGGGACACCAGGTGCAGCAGGTTGGAGTAGCCCTGGGCATTCTCGGCCAAGAGAACCAGGTGATGTGGGTCGTCATCCAGGCGAGCCTCCCGGTCAAAGCGTGTACGCCGGGCCACATATACCTCACAACCGATGATGGGCTTGATCCCATATCTCCCGCATGCCCGGTAGAATTCCACCACGCCGTACATAGTCCCATGGTCGGTGATGGCCACGGCGGGCATGCCCAGTTCCCGGGCCGCCCGCACCATGGGCTCAATGCGACAGTTCCCATCCAGGAGGGAGTACTCCGTATGTACATGCAGGTGGACGAACACTCTGCCACTCCCCCCTCGAAAATAGAAACACTTGCAGAAAGTCTGGACCAATCATATAATTATGGTTGCCCGAATCTGGTAGAGGAGGTTTAATCTGGTGCCCTGGAAGAAGTGTCCCCACTGCGAAGGCCTGTCCTATTCGGCTGCCACCAACTACCAGTCCTGGGTCTGTCCTTACTGCGAAAAGGACATCAAACACACCGCAGACCACCAGCCTGAAACGGTACCTCGGGAACCGCCCCAGAAGCCGCCTGAATAGACGTAAACGGCCAGCGCCAGACTATGGCATAGATTTCTGGACGGAGCCTCCGGATTCCTCCCGGCTGGCACACACGCCCGCCAGCACGCAGCGCCCGCACGCGGGACGCCGGGCGTGGCAGACGGTTCTGCCGTGATGGATCAAGGTTATGTGCAAGTCCCGGGCGTCCCCGGGCTCCACCAGCCCCTCCAGCCTCTGTTGTATGCGCTCTGCCGGCTCGTTGGGGCCGGCCAACCCCAACCGCCGGGCCAGCCTGGCTACGTGCGTATCCACAGGGAACGCCGGCTGCCCAAGCCCAAACAGGAGGACACAGGCAGCCGTCTTGGGTCCCACCCCCGGCAAGCTGTTCAGGAACTCCATGGCCCTCCCGGGGGGCTGCTCTTTGAGCCAGCCCAGCCCCAGCGTCCCCCGCTCCGCCACCAGTCTGAGCACTTCCTTGATCCGGGCTGCCTTCTGGGGACCTAGGCCGCCGGGTGCGATGGCCGCAGCTAGCTTTTCCACGGGAGCATCCAGCACTTGGTCCCAGCTGGGAAACCGCGTCCGCAGCCGGGCATAGGCTACGGCCGCGTTGCGGTCGTTGGTAGCCTGGCTCAGCACGGTCAGGATGAGGACATCCAGGGGATCACCGTCCATATCGCTAAGAAGCGTAGGCGGCCCTTCCTTTTGGGCATGGGCTTGCCGGAGCAGACGGACCAGTGTGGCCAGGCTAGAGCGAGTGGCTTCCATGGGCCGCTCAGTGCAGGGCGTGGACCAGGTCTTTGAAGGCCTGGCCGCGCTCTTCGAAGTTGGCGAACATGTCAAAGCTGGCGCAGGCCGGAGACAGCAACACGGTTTCCCCGTCCTGCCCATGATGGCGTGCGCTCACTACCGCTTCAGCCAAGTCCCGGGCCCGGACCACTACGGGCCTCCCCTTGGCCGGAAGCCGGCTTACTGCGGCTTCGATGCGGGGTGCCGTCGTTCCGAGGGTGACCAGCACCCGCACCTTACCTTCCATGACCCGGGCCAGCTCGTCGAAATCCAGGCCCTTGTCGTAACCCCCGGCGATGAGCAGGACGCCCCCCGGGACCGTGCGCAGGGCGGCTGCGGTCCGGTCGGGACTGGTGGCAATGGAGTCGTTGACGTACCTTACCCCATCAAGCACCCGTACCAGCTCCAGCCGGTGCTCGACCCCAGCGAAGGTTGAGAGCACCTGGCCGATGGTCTGGGGGCGGGCACCGGCCAACAGGGCCAACGTGCTCGCTGCTAGGGCGTTTTCCACGTTGTGATCGCCGGGGATGAGGAGCTCCCGGGCCTGCAAGATAGGTTCTTCTATTGCACCCACCGCCCCAACCAGTACCCCATCCTGCAAAAAGGCGCCCGGCCGCACCGGGCCTTTCCGGCTGAAACCGGCCCGGCCCGCCGGGCTCCCCAGGCTGTGCCGGACCACTTCCGGATCGTCGGCGTTGAACACCAGCCAATCGCCGGGGCGCTGGTGATGGAAGATCCGGCACTTGGATTCCACGTACTCGTCATAGGAGCAGTGGACATCCAGGTGGTTGGGCCTGAGGTTGAGCAACGCGGCCAGGTGGGGACTGCTTCGTACCAGCTGGAGCTGGAACGAAGATAGTTCCAGCACTACCCAAGCATGGTCCGGGATATCTTCCACCAGCTCGATAAGTACCTGCCCGATGTTCCCTCCAACGTACACGGGACGGTCACCAGCTGCCGCCAGCATCTGGCCCACCAGGGTTGTGGTAGTCGTCTTCCCGGAGCTGCCGGTGATCCCTACCACCGGGGCGCGGCAAAGCTCAAGAAAAAGCGCGGTCTCCGAGGAAAGGACTGCTCCTTCTGCCCGTGCCCGTTTCAGCTCGGGCAGGTGCTTTTTTATGCCTGGAGTGACGAATATGGTGTCAAAGCCGGTCAGCCTTTCCAGGTAACCCGGTCCCAGGCTGAACTCCAAGCCGGGAAGGGCTGCAAGGATCTGGTACCGGTCGCCCAGTTCCGCGGCGGTTTTGGCGTCAAACCCCACCAGGGTGGCACCGCGGCCGTATAGATAGCGGGCCAATGCCACGTTGGAGCGGCCGAGCCCAACCACGGCCACGCGTTTGCCAGTCCAGTCCACAGCCCATTCGCCTCCCGGTTATTCCAGTTTCCCCAAAAAGCGTTCTATACGGTCCAGCCCGGCCTCGATCTTGGCCATGGACGTAGCGTAGGAGAAGCGCAGGTTGGATGGGGATCCAAACCCGGACCCCGGCACTACGGCCACGTGGGCTTCGGTAAGGATCAGTTCGGCCAGTGCGTTATCGTCCTGTATAACCTGGCCCTGGTACTTTTTGCCCAGCACTCCGGTGATGTCAGGGAACACGTAGAATGCCCCGGCGGGAAGCTGGCAGCTGAAACCTGGAAATGCCCTTATCCTCTCAGTCATGTACCGGCGCCGACTATCGAACTCCTGCGCCATCTGGACAATGGGCTCCTTGGGCCCGGTCAGGGCTGCTACCGAAGCCTTCTGCGCGATGGAGTTGGCGTTGCTGGTGGCATGGCTTTGCAGGTCACCCATGGCCCGCAACAGAGCAGGCGGGGCAGCCAGGTACCCGATACGCCAGCCGGTCATGGCAAACGCCTTGGACACCCCGTTGACCACCACGGTACGAGCCTTGATCTCTGGTCCCAGCGCGGCGATGCTTACGTGTTCGTAACCGTCGTAGATGAGGTGTTCGTATATCTCATCCGATATAACCCACAAGTTGTGCTTGAGGATTACTTCGGCCAGTTCCTCCAGTTCATGCCGGTGGTAGACGGCCCCCGAGGGGTTGGATGGGCTGTTCAGGATAAGCGCGCGTGTCTTTGGAGTGATGCTCTGGGCCAGTTTCTTGCCGGAGAGCTTGAAGCCCTCGGCGGCGGTGGACTGCACCTCCACCGGGACCCCGCCCGCTACTCGCACCATTTCCGGGTAGCTAACCCAGTATGGCACGGGAATCAGCACTTCGTCTCCTTCGTCGCACAAAACCATGACGGCGTTGAAGATGCAATGCTTGGCACCGACGGAGACCATGGTGTCGGCAGGCTTGTAGTCTAAGCCGTTTTCTTTCTTGAACTTGGCAGCTATGGCTTCTCTTAGTTCGGGAATGCCGTTGGCCGGCGTGTACTTGGTAAAGCCCTGGGCTATGGCTTCAATGGCGGCTTCTTTGATGTGCTGCGGGGTGTCAAAATCCGGTTCCCCCACGGCAAAGCTGATGATGTCCACGCCTTGCCGTTGCAGTTCCTTGGTGCGCGCGTCCAGGGCAAGCGTGGGCGAGGTCTTGATGGCCAGGGCACGTCGGGCTAATGTCACTTGGCTCTCCCCCCATTTCACTGTAAACCGGTTGCCTCCAGCTGGAATCTTTTCCAGCATTGCCAGTATGGTATGCAGGACGATTGCTCCGGTATAACGGCGTGCCGTTACGATGGCACCAGCTCCTCCCGGCGGGGTCTACCCGCGATGTTTGCCTTTGACCAGTGGGGAGTACCAGCCCGGCTGGAGCCGCCTCAGCATCTCCTTTTGGCGGATCCGCCGCTCCCACTTGGTATCTACGGTTAGGCAAGCCCACCCGGCATCCGCATCCACCCGGGCCCGCTGTTTCTCTTCCAGGTTCCCAAAGACTGTGCTCCTGCCCGCAAATCCTTGGCCACTGAGGTTGGCTACGGCCAGGAGCGTATCGTTGCCCGCCCACCGGTCATCCCATAACCAGGTGGTGCTTGGGTCAGCCCAGGCTCCCGGAGCACAGATCAGGTCCGCCCCTTTCTTGGCCACGGTACGGGCCGTCTCCGGGACCATAAGGTCAGTGGCGGTCAGTAGGGCCACTCTTCCCAGAGGTAAGTCCACCGTAGGCATGCCCAAGTCCCCGGTCCGGCACCACTGCTCGTCGGCTGGAGTCAGGTGCAGCTTCCGGTATAGCCCGTAGATCTCATCGGGTCCCACCAAGACCACGCTGGAATACAGCCCACTGGGCGCTCTTTCCGGCAGTCCGAAAGCAATGTACAGGCCAAAGCGGGTAGCCAGTTCGAGGAAACGGTGGGTCACCGGGCCCGGGATCTCCTCCGCCAGCGCGGCATGGTCCGCTCCCGCCGCCACCAGGGCTTCGGGGAGCACTACCAAGTCCACCGCCCCTCCCGTGCCTGCCACCACCGCTTCCACTGCCTCCACTGCCGATATGACCATAGCCTCGGGACTGCCGGGCCGCGCCCGCAGTTGCACCACTGCCACCCCGCTCTGGCGTTCCGGGGGAAGACCCTGGACCGAGGCGGGCGACCACAGGTAGCTGTTGATGACTACGCCGTGGTACTCCCGTGGCATCCGGCGGGCCAGTACGTGGCCAAAACCAGGCACGTGCTTATCCCGGGCCGTGGCAAGGTCGATCTCCGCAGTCACCACTCCATTACCCCGCTCCAACCAGGATAGCACTTCGCCGCCCGGGCCGATGATGGCCGAGCCCCCGGAAAACCTGATGCCCCGTTCCTCCCCCCAACGATCGGCGGCCACCACGTAAACCCGGTTTTCCAAAGCCCGGGCACGCCAGCTCTTGCTGGGGGCAGGGCCCAACCAGTTGGTGGGAAACGCTATGACATCGGCCCCCTGCAAGGCGGCCAGCCTTGCAGTCTCGAAATAGTCCGCATCCATGCAGATCATCATGGCGATCCTGCCCAGGGCAGTGTCGAACACCGGCATTCCCAGGTCGCCATCTTTAGCCCAGCGGGTTTCATCGACAAAGGAATGGAGCTTCCGGTACTTGCCCAGGAGAGCACCATTGCTGCCCATGAGCACCGCAGTGTTGTAGAAGATGCCGGTTTCCTCGTCCACCTCGGCCAGGCCCATCACCAGGTGGGTTCCGGTGCGGGCAGCCAGCTGGCCCAGGAAATCCGTGACCGGGCCTGGCACCGGCTGTACCAGGGGCGAGATTTCCTCGCGGGACCGAAACACATAACCGGTGGTGGCCATCTCGGGCAACACCACCAGTTGGGCACCTGCAGAGGCGGCCTGCTGCACCAAACCGGCCAGCTGTTCCAGGTTCACATCCACAGCGCCGAATTCTGGCTCGTACTGTACAGCTGCGGCCACGTAGCAGTTCACCAACATCACCCCACCTGCAATAGTTCTTGATGGAGCCGCACAATCCTTTCCATACGTATGGTAAACCCGCGTCCTGGGAAATATGCTCTGCAGGGGAGTGAGACCACATGAGAATCGACCGGTTGGCCAGCAGGCCGCGGCGCCGGGAGCAGCTGCGCCGACACATCATCTACCACATCGAAGACCGGGGACAGGCGGCTGTCCTGGCGGGTTTCCTCGTAGCCTTTGCCCTGGGATACCGGGCGGCAGCCTACGGCTGGCTGCTCGGGGGGTGCGTGACCCTGCTCTCCTTTCACCAGCTGGCTGCCAGCGTTCACCGTTCTCTAAAGATGAAGGAGAGGGAGGCCGGGGTATTCCTGGGGCATCGGTACCGCCGCCGGGTGCAACTGGCGCTCTTAGCGCTAGGTCTGTCTTTGGTCGTCCCGGGCCTTGACGCGAGGGCGACTTTTGCCGGGCTCTTCGCGACCAAGGCCGTCATCTACTTCTCGGCGCCCAGCCGGGCGCTGTCCATCACCCACTAGTCTGCCTTCTGCCCAAACCTGCCCATGGCTGTCGAGAATCCTCGGATAATGGCAGAAAGTTCGGAAAGGCGTCCACGGGGTCTGACACGATATGTTGCCACTTGCATGATACCGTGGATTCGGGAACGCGCCCGGGAAAGGTGGCGACTAGAGAGGCAGGATGGTCGAAGCACTGGCAAGACGGATGGCCAGGGGTATTGCGGCGCCCCTGTCCCTTGGTGACGACGACCGGGAGGTCCTGGAGTTTGCCTCCAAACTCCTCGTAGTCTGCGTTTTGGACGTCACCGTCATACTGGCCGTTGCATGCCTACTGCGCGTAGTACCGCAGGTCGTCACGGCGTACCTTACCGTAGTTGTCCTCAAGTCCTTTGCCGGTGGTGCCCATGCCAGCCGGGTAGGGCCCTGCCTGGTCACTGGCATCCTAGTATACTCGGCCATCGGCCTGCTCGCAAGAGCCGCCGCGCCCCTGGGCCAGGGGGCGGCGTGGACGGGATACACCACCGTAGCCGTGGTCGCTGTGTTTGCCTTCCTGCGTCACGCTCCCGCTCCGCCCCCACACAAGCCCATAAAGATACAGGCCCGGCGCAAGGCACTCCGGACGGGTTCGCTCCTAGCCTTGGCCTCGGTGTTGGCGGCAAGTCTGGTGTGGCTGCTCCGGCCTTTCACAGAGCCCGGCGCCTTCTGGGCAGCATTACTGGGGATGGTCTGGCAGTCGTTGATCCTGTTTCCTGCGACCCAGCGGCTGTTTTCTCGACTCTAGACTACATAGTTCGAGCGGGGAGGTGAAACTGGATGAAGCGGTTGTTCTTGCTGGTCCTGTCGAGCATGCTCACTCTCCTGGCCCTGGCCAATGTAGCGTCAGCGTCCATTTACACCAGTTACCAGCCCGAATTGCCCGCCAAGCTGCGCTAGGAACAGACGCGACTGCCGGACCGACTTTTCGATGGAGGTGTTTGGCCATGGTCTTGCTCATCGCCACAGCAGTCGGTGCAGTGGAAGCCACAATGCTCATCTTCTGCGGACTACGGCTGATAGACGCTGTCTTCGATCCTCAGCTGGTCATGTTGGCCGGCATCGTGCATGCCCTGCTCATCCGGGGCGTCCGGCTGATCCTGTATAACGTTCTATTGGCCCCTTCCGGTGCTCACATACTTGCCACTTTGTTCCTTCTCTACCTGGTGGTCCGGTTCATTGTTGGCGTAGATGCGATCAGGTCGGCACTGGGCGTCTGCCTTGGCTTTCTTATCCTCTCCATGGGGGCGGGGGCGGTTATGATTTGCCTCCCGCGTGTGGACACGAGCAAGGAGTCAGTGCAAGTCCTGCTCATGTTCGTAGAGCAGTTGCCGCTGGTTGCAGCCACCATCATCATCGCCAGGTGGAAATTGCGGCTGGTCTCGGGCCGGGCGCAGGCGCCAGGCCATGCCGGAAGGGCTTAAGATGTGCGGAAGATGCCGTTACCTGGACCCAGGCCTTGGCTAGGGCACGTAACGCCCCGTTGTGGTAATGTCGCCGGTGCAATGGACGGGAGGGCCCCAAAAGCACGGGAAGAAATGACGCCGGACTACGCTGGGGACAGAGTCCGGCGAACCCCTCAGCGGAACGGTTGCTGAGTCTAAAGCAGGGAACGCGACGCTGAGGGAACAGCTGCTGTTAGTGGTCGAGCACGGCTTCACCGGCGGCAGTTCCACCATCCGGCGCCTGGTGCGCACGCTGCATGACCCAACCAGCGAGGCCTACCTGCCGCTGGAGTTCAGCCCGGGCGAAGCCGCCCAGGTGGACTCGGGTGCGGCCAAGGTGTGGCTGGACGTGAAGTTGGTGGAGGTGCAATTCGCGGTCAAGGTCCAACTCACCCACAGCAAGGCCGTTGGCATGCCATACAGGCAGCCCAGGAACCAAGGAATGTCCGTACGCAATATGGCACAGGTTCTGGGCATCAGCAGGAATACGGTGCGGACGTATCTGCGGGGTAATGGACCACCATCGCTTCAGCGCACAACCAAGAACTCCTCAACCAATTGTGGCTAACTGACGGATTTGCTTATCAAAGAACCTGGCATTGACGTCGACACACCCGTTGCCCAGTAACATAAAAAGACAGCTTCATCCAGCCGTCCTTTTTGTGTTAACGATTTACAACTGTCAGGTTCACTCAACCAAGTTCGATAATCATAATGAAAGGTAGTGATTCTAAAGTTACGATTCCTAAATACTGACGAGCACAGACGCCCAGCCTGGGCCCGGGCCGGCGCCGCCTGTTGAAAAGGGACACCTCCTCACGCCGTACGATGTGAAGTGTGCCTCCGAAACGCCAGCTAGAGTCCCAGCGTTGCCATTTGTCCGCTGGTCCTGCCCGACCTTTAAACGTGGGAGATGCCCAGGCCCACCACCTCATGTTCGTTTCCCTTGATGGGACCGCCGATATTGCCGTAAAGGGCCACGGCCACCCAATCCCCCTGCTCAGAAAGAGATGGGGCTTTAGGCCCCCGGACAACAGAGAAACGGAGACCTACCGTGCGCAGCACCGTGCCCAGCGCCAGCTGGCCCCGACCTACACCCTGGAGGGCGTCGAGCACCGCATGCCACAGGGCGTGGTCTTCGGGATACTCGGGCCGGGTGAGGCCCTCCCGCCGGCTGGCTGTCTCTATGGCGGCCACTACTTTCTGTAGGTCCATGGACCCGACCTGGCCCGCGCACGCCCGGTAGCCTGCCCTATCCAGGTCCGCCAGCATGCGGGCCCGGGAATTCAGGTCTGCCAGTGCCAGCAGCAGGGCGGCTTTTCCAATGCTGTCAATTTCCATAGGTAAATCCCCAATCCCAGGTGCTCTCCCCGGTTAGTTCGGCACGGAAAGGGGCCCTACCTCCTTCCTGACAGCGTCCAGGAGCGTCCCGTCCCGCACCAGCCCGGTGACGGTCACTACATCGGGGTAAAGGTACCGGTCCTGGTCCAAGTACGGGACCCGCTCCCTGACCACAGCGTAAGCGGCCCGGCCGCCTTTCCCCAGCTCCTCCCGGCTCAGAGAACCCTGCTCAAACTTCATATCTAGGGCCTGGGCCGCCACCAGGAGTTCGATGGCCAAGACCACCTGGGTGTTGGCCACGATGTCGCTGGCCTTGCGCGATGCCAGCGTGGCCATGCTCACGTAGTCCTCCTGGTTGGCAGAGACCGGGATGGAGTGCACAGACGCAGGAGCGGCCAGTACCCGGTTTTCGTTGACCAGTGATGCCGCTGTGTACTGGGCGATCATCCAGCCTGAGTTCAAGCCCGAGTCGGACACCAGAAACGGCGGCAGGCCGCTCAACGCCGGGTCTAACAAGTGGTCGGCCCGGCGCTCGGAAATACCGGCCAGTGCGGCCAAGGCAATTCCCAGGTAGTCCATGACCGCTCCCACCGGCTGGCCGTGGAAGTTGCCGCCGCTCACGATGCATCCGTCCAGGATGAGCGGGTTGTCAGTGGTAGAGTTCAGCTCCACCTCCAGCACCCGGCGAGCATGCACCACCGCGTCCAGCGCTGCCCCATGGACCTGGGGAACACACCGGAAAGAGTAGGGATCCTGGATCTTCTTGCGGGCCGGGCTGCCCGGAGCTCTCTGGGCCAAGAGCGCCCTGAGGTGTCCGCTTACCAGCACCGACCCCAGGTGGGGCCGTACTGCGATGAGCTCGGGTCGGTAAGCATCGCTCAGCCCGCCCAGGGCCTCCAGGGAGAGGACGGCAGCTATCCCGGCCATCTCCAAAAGGTTCAAGGCATCCCAGCAGGCCAGCGCTCCTATGCCGGCCAAGAAGGCCGTGCCGTTGAGAAGAGCCAACCCCTCTTTTGCTTCCAGCTGCAAAGGACAAAGCCCCGCCCTTCGCAAGGCTTCCCGCCCGGGGAGAAGCTCCCCCTGGTATAACGCTTCGCCCTCGCCGATCATCACCAGGGCCAAATGCGCCAGCGGGGCCAGGTCGCCGCTGGCGCCAAGAGACCCCTGGGAATAGACCCGGGGGTGAACCTTCCGGTTCAGCATGTCCGCCAGGAGGCGGGTCACCTCCGGGCGCACTCCCGAGTACCCACGGCAAAGGCTGTTGAGCCTTAGCAGCATGGCGGCCCGTACTGCGTCTTCGCCCAGCGGCGAGCCTGCCCCTACCGCGTGACTGCGCACCAGGTTCTCTTGGAGCAGGCTCAGCTGATCGGGCCGGATGGCGGTGTCGCAGAGCGTGCCAAAGCCGGTGTTTATACCGTAGGCCGGGACGTTGGTCTCCACCACCCGCTCCACAGCAGCGCGGCTGCTCTCCAGGCGATCCAGGGTCTGGGCACTGGGGCTGACCTCCCGGCCACGCCTGGCTACCATTACTAACTCGTCCAAGGTCAGTGAGTTTCCCGTAACGTTGATCACCCTGGTCTCTCTCCTACTCCAGCATGGGTATTCTGACACCCTTGGTCTTGGCGGTGGCAATGGCCCGGTGGTAGCCGGCGTCGGCGTGCCTTGCCACGCCCGTGCCCGGGTCGGTGGTCAGGACCCGCTGGAGCCTCCGGGCCGCCTGCTCTGTGCCCGTGGCCACCGCGACCATGCCCGCGTGAATGGAGTAACCGATGCCGACTCCTCCCCCGTGGTGCACGGACACCCAGGACGCGCCGCTGGCGGTATTGACCAGCGCATTCAGGATGGGCCAGTCGGCGATGGCATCGGAGCCGTCCTTCATGCCTTCTGTCTCGCGGTTGGGCGATGCCACCGAACCGGTGTCCAGGTGGTCGCGCCCGATGACAATGGGACATCTGATCTTGCCCTGTCGTACCAAGTCGTTGATGATGAGCCCAAAGTGCGCCCGTTCCCCGTAGCCCAGCCAGCACACCCGGGCCGGCAGACCTTGAACGGGCACCCGCTGTTGCGCCATGCGAATCCAGCGCACCAGGGTTTGGTTTTCGGGAAATTCCCGGCACACTACCTCGTCGGTTACGCGGATGTCCTCCGGATCTCCAGATAGGGCCACCCAGCGGAACGGGCCCCGGCCGTCGCAGAACATGGGTCGGATGTAGGCCGGCACGAACCCGGGGTAGGAGTATGCGTCGTGTACGCCTTCCCGGTAGGCTCCCTGCCTGAGGTTGTTCCCGTAGTCAAAAGCCACGGCTCCCTGGGCCTTCATGTCCAGGATGGCGCGAACATGCACGGCCATGCTCGCATAGGCCTTGTTGACGTAAGTGCCGGGGTCTTGCCGCCTTAACTGGGACGCCTCCTCCAGGCTCAGCCCGGCGGGGACGTACCCATCCAGCGGGTCGTGGGCAGACGTCTGGTCCGTTACCACGTCCGGGATCAGGTCCCGGCGCACCATTTCGGGAAACACTTCCGCAGCGTTGCCCACTACCGCAATGGACACGGCGGTACCCGCCTCCCTGGCTTGTTCCGCCAACAGGATGGCCTCGTCGAGAGAATTCGCCACCCGGTCGCAATAGCCCAGGCTTATCCTGCGTTCCACCCGGGCCGGGTCCACTTCCACCACCAGGGCCACGCCTTCGTTCATGGTGATAGCCAGGGGCTGGGCACCTCCCATGCCGCCTAGACCCGCCGTCAGCACCAGCTTCCCCCTTAGCGTGCCCCCAAAATGCTGGCGCGCCAGCTCGGCAAGGGTCTCGTACGTGCCCTGCAAGATCCCCTGGGTGCCAATGTATATCCAGGATCCGGCCGTCATCTGGCCGTACATGGTCAGGCCCCGGTCTTCCAGCTCCCAGAACTTCTCCCAGCTGGCCCAGGCCGGAACCAGCATGGAGTTGGAAATGAGCACGCGAGGAGCTTCATCGTGGGTGGTGAATATACCCACCGGCTTTCCCGACTGGACCAGCAGGGTTTCGTCTCCCGCCAGCCCCTTGAGACATGACACCAGCGCCCGGTAGCATTCCCAGTTCCGGGCCGCCTTGCCGGTGCCCCCGTAGACGATGAGATGGTCCGGCCTCTCGGCCACCTGGGGATCCAGGTTGTTCATGAGCATGCGCAGGGCCGCCTCTTGCTCCCACCCGCGGCATGAGATCCCGGGGCCGCGTGGTGCCTGTACTCCTGCCACCGCAAAGCACATCCTTTCTCTAAATATAGGGAGGCTGGCAGCTACCAGCCCCCACCTCTCTATCAGCTATGGGCTTTCCCCTACCACTTCTCCACCCACGACCTGGTTTCCTGCCGGACGCAAGGACATGGCGGGACCGGCCGCCCCGGGCTACGTCGACATTTTCCAGGACTGGCAGGAATTGTCATTCATGGCGGTCAATATATTCTTCCCGGAAATGCCCGGGTCTACCCGGCTAGCATGCCACGCAAAGAAGGTGGTGCCGGCGTTGAGACCAGCGGCCCTGTCCACGCCATCAGAGGGAGGCAAAGAGTGCATGAGGAGGATTCTAGGTCACGTGACGACCGGGGTGCTGGTGCTGGCCATAGCGCTTGGGGGCTGTGCCCAACCTGCCCCCCAGGCCCCGCCCCTTTCTCCGGCGGCCCCCCAACCTCCACCGCCCCTACCCGCGCCGGTGAAGAAGCTCCAAGGCGAGATCGTGTACGGCATGACCAGTGATCCGGTTATCTTCAACCCCATCCTGGCCACGGACACTCCCTCCGGTTTTGTCAACAGCCGGGTGTACCAGGGGCTGGTAAGGTACAACGAAAAGCTTGAGTTTATCCCCTACCTGGCCACCGAGTGGTCCTTTTCCGCCGACGGCCTGGAATGGACGTTCAAGCTGCGTAATGACGTGTTCTGGCACGATGGGGTGAAGTTCACTGCCAAGGATGTAAAGTACACGTACGACGCCATCAAGCATCCGGACTACACAGGCATCCGGCGCACTGACTTCCGGCCCGTGGAACGGGTGGAGATAGTCAACGACTATGAGATCAAGCTCATTCTTAGCCAACCTTCAGCTCCGCTTCTTTCTAAGCTGGGCATCGGCATCATCCCGGAACACATCTACAGCCAGTACGAGATCGGGAGAATGAGGGAGCACCCGGCCAACCATGCTCCCGTCGGGACCGGCCCATACATGTGGGGAGAATGGCAGAAGGGCCAGCATCTCGTGCTCAAGGCCAACCCCAACTACTGGGGCGAAGGTCCCTGGATCGAAAAGGTACGCGTGCGCTTCCTACAAGACGAAATGGTGATGCTGGCAGCACTCGAAAACGGAGACATCGACTACATGGGAAGTGTCCCCATAGACGATCTTCACCGGGTCAAACAGCAACACGCCCACCGCCTCTTCTTCTGGGAATTCCCCAGCAACGGCTATACCTACATCGGGCTCAAACAGACCCACCCCATCCTCAAGGACCGGCGGGTGCGGCAAGCCTTGACCTACGGCACCAACCGTAAGGAGCTGGTGGACGAGATCTTCAAAGGATACGGAACGGTCATCAACGCCAACCTGCCTCCCATCTCCTGGGCCTACTGCGAAGTTGGGCTAGACCCTTACCATTACGACAAGGCCAGGGCCGTAAGCCTGCTGGAGCAGGCAGGCTGGAGGCGAGTGGGCCCCGACGGCATTCGCCAAAACGATAAGGGTGAGCGGCTGAGCTTCGGGCTGGTTACCGCCATCGGGAACACTCGCATGGAGCAGGCGCTCATCATCATCCAGCAGTACTGGAAGGAGATCGGGGTCGAGGTCAAGGTAGAGTTCTACGAGTGGTCGGTATTGCTCAACCAGTACCTGGACGTGGCCAGGTTTGAAGCCTACATGCTTTCGTGGAGTTTGGGACTTGACCCGGACCCTTTCTTGTTTTTCCACAGCTCGGCTGGCGTGGATGCCCAAGGAAACCTGGTGGGGTTCAACGACGTGGAGTACTACAACCCCAGGGTCGATGAGCTTTTGGAGCTGGGACGGACTACTCTCGACCCGGCCGAGCGCAAACGCATCTACGACGAAGTCCAGAGGATTCTCAACGATGACCTGCCATACGTGTTCATGTACACCCAGAATCTCGTCACCGCAATGGACCGGAAGTTCGAGGGATTGGTGCTGTCACCCTTGGGACCTATCTTCCCGGAGCTGTGGTATATCGCGGACCCGAGATAGGGCCATCACAACCCGGGGCCGGGCGAAAACCCCGGCTCCAGGTCGCCCGGTGGTTTCCTGAGGGGGAAACGGTCTTGACAGCATACCTGGCCAGGCGGGCATGGCAGACGGTCCCGCTGCTTTTGGGCATCTCGCTGGTGTCCTTTGCCGTGATCCACCTAGCGCCCGGAGATCCCGTGGGCATCCTGGCCGAACGCACGGCCCCGCCCGAGGAGGTGGCCCGGGTCCGGGCGGTATATGGCCTCGACCGGCCCATTCCGGTCCAGTACTGGATGTGGCTTTCCCGTGCCGTACGCGGGGATTTTGGTAGGTCTTACGTGGAAGGGCGGCCGGTGATGGACATGATCCTGGAACGGCTGCCTAACACCCTCTACCTTAGCGTCGTGGTGCTGCTGGTAGTCTACGTCCTGGCCATACCGGCGGGTATCGTTTCCGCCCTAAAGCAATATTCCCGCATGGACCACGCCGTGACGGGCCTGGCCTTCTGGGGCCAGGCCATGCCCTCGTTCTGGTTTGCCTACCTCCTGGTATTCTTTGTCGCCCTGAGGGTGGACTTCATCCCGGTGGCGGGTATGGCCACCTACGGGGTGACGCTGACCACAACGGGCTGGTGGGGGGTGTTGGTAGACCGGGCCAGGTACCTGATCCTGCCCGTTACGGTCATGGGATTCGGCAGCATGGCCACGGTTACACGCTACATGCGTTCGAGCATGCTGGAGGTGGTTCGCCAAGACTACATCAGGACCGCCCGCTCCAAGGGCCTGGCCGAGCGCATCGTCATTTACAAGCATGCCCTGGGCAACGCCCTGTTGCCCATCGTGACCCTGCTCGGGTTCGAACTCCCCATCCTCTTTAGTGGCTCGGTAATCATCGAGTTCATCTTTTCCTGGCCGGGGGTGGGCACCCTGGCCTTGCGCGCCATGTTCCAGCGGGACTACCAGGTGGTGATGGCCTTTAACACCGTGGGCGCCGTGCTCATGGTCCTTGGGCACTTCATCTCCGACATCCTCTACCTGGTGGTGGACCCGCGCATCAAGTACATCGAGAAAGGGTAATAACATTGCAGGCACCCCGGGTAGCAAACCTGCCTGACCGGGAAGACTCCCTGGCCGCCGTCTGGAAAAGGTTCAGGCGGCACAAGTTGGCCATGGCTGGCCTGGGCTGGTAGCCATGTACCTCGTGGCAGCCTTTGCGCCGGTGCTGGCCACCCATGCCTACGACCAGGTGGCTCCCACCCGGGCCCTCAGGCCGCCCAGTCGCGAGCACCTCATGGGCACCGATCGCATCGGGCGCGATGTGTACAGCCGGATGGTCTGGGGAAGCCGGATCAGCCTCAGCGTAGGTCTGGTGGCCGCCAGCGTATCCGTGACCGTGGGAGTGGTGGTGGGTGCCACCTCCGGCTACTTCGGCGGAAGAATCGACGACATCCTCATGCGCGCCACTGAAGTGGTCATGGCTTTCCCCGTCTTCTTCCTGCTTCTCACCATCATTGCCGTGGTCAAGCGCAGCATCTTCAACATCATGTTGGTGATCGGGCTCACCTGGTGGCCGACTCTGGCCCGCATGGTGCGGGGGCAGTTTTTGTCCCTGCGCGAGCAGGAGTTCGCCGAAGCAGCCAGGGCCCTGGGAGTGAGCGATGCTCGCATCATCTTCAGGCACATCCTCCCCAATTCCATCGCGCCGGTCATCGTGGCGGCCACCCTGAGGATGGGCAACGCCATTCTCACCGAATCCAGCCTGAGCTTTCTGGGCCTGGGCGTCACCGAGCCTGTGCCCAGCTGGGGGAGCATCCTCAACGGGGGACGGCTCTGGATCCGGCAGGCCCCGTGGATAACCACTATCCCCGGGATTTTCATCTTCCTGACCGTGCTGGCCTTCAACTACGTAGGCGACGGGCTCCGTGACGCCCTGGGCCCTAAGCTCCACTAGTAGCAGGGACGCGCGCTCACCCTGTGCATAGGGGGATGCCGGTATATGGGATACTAACCTGGAAGCTGGAGGCGAGCCAGTGCGCGACCCTATCGTCCTGGGAGGCCTTGCGGAGTAGTTGGATCTGTGGTCCGGGTAGCCTTGACGCACGTCCTCTTCCTGGCCGGCGTGGCCAACGCATCCGGCCTCCATGTCTCCCAGCGGGTAATCATGCACGTGCCCGCACCGTTGACCGGCCTCAATCTCGTGGTCTTCTCCATCGCCCTTTTGGCTTTCGGCAGTTTGTTCGGGGTGATCTTGGCGCTGGTTTTCGTGTTTACCGGCTCGGATTATGGGTATGTAAAGGGAGGAGGTTTTGGCCCTTGGCTTACTTTTCCGGGGTGAACTTCCTTCTTCCTCTCACTCAGCCCGACTTGGACCTGCCCCTCAACGCCGTCACCATTTTGGGCTCCTATGTTAGCCACATTCTCTACGGACCGGTCACGGCGTTTGTGGTCCTCCACTTTGGCAAGTTACGGAAAAAACGCATCATCTAGGTCACGTCCGCCGGCCCCTCCCCTCTCCCACGGCCACGGCAGGTGATTGCCGGTCAGACTCCGAATCTCGCAGTAGGGACGAGTCTGAACCAGAGGGGATACGGTCATGAAGTACCGGCCTTTGCCCGGGACCGAACTTGAGCTTTCAGTCTTGGGGTTGGGCTCATACGGCCTGGCGGGAGTCTACGGTCCTCCCGATGCGGGGGCTTTCACCAGCCTGGTCCACCGGGCCTATGATCTGGGCATAACGTTTTTTGACACAGCAGCGGGCTACGGCCAGGCCGAGACCGTCCTGGGCCGGGCGGTGGCGCCTTTCCGGAAGCACGTGACGGTCTGTACCAAGGTGGGCCCCGGGAAAACCGGCACCCTCTCGGCCCAGCATCTTGGGACCAGCTGCGAAGAAAGCCTCCGCCGCCTCCATACCGATTACGTCGACCTCTACCTGCTCCACTACGATGCCCCGTCCACTCCGGCCGGGGAGATCATCGCGGCTTTAGAAAGCCTCAAGCAGGCGGGCAAGATCCGGTACTACGGCGTGGGTCACCTGCCCGGCGACCGCATTACGGAGCTGGTACAACGGGGATGCGTCTCAGCAGTGCTCATGGAGTTACACCCGGCGGCATGGGACCAACACGCACAGGTAGTCCCCCGGATCGGCAATACGGGCATCATTGGCTTTAGCGTCACCGGTCGGGGGCTCTTCACCGGCCGGTGCAGGCCGGATGTCCAGTTCGGCCCCGGGGATATCCGCAGGTTGGACCCACTGTTCCAGAGGGAACAACTGGCATCAGGCCTGCGCATCGCGGGCTTTCTGGAGAACCTGGGTAGACTCTTGGACATGACCCAGGCAGAGCTTAGCACCGCCTGGGCGTTGACCCGGGCGGGAGTGGCAAGCGTGCTGACGGGGACCAGCTCAACCCGCCACCTGGAAGAAAACGCGCGCGGTGCGGTGCGGCCATTCCCCCCGGACCTGCTGGAGGAGTTCGACGCCTTCCTGGAAGCCGAAAGGAAGCAGGTGCGTGCAGAACGCCGGGAAAACCTCCGGTCCTTGCTCTCGGGTCAGCTGGCTCAAGACCCGGAAACGGCCCGGCGCGACCTGGTGTACCTCATGGAGGGCATGGTGTCCGAGGGATGGGCCAGTGAAGGCCAGGTCCGGGAGCTGTTCTTCGCCATGCAGCGCGCCCAGGATCGGGTGGCGCTCACTGGCATCCAACGGGACTTGCGGGCCATGGCCCCGAAGACACACGCCTAGCCCGGCGCTGTGGGTAAGAGGGTCAGGTCTTCAACCTGGGATCCAAAAGATCCCTTAGGCCATCACCGAAGAAGTTGAATCCCATGACCGTGATGAAAATGGCCAGACCCGGGTAGGTGGCCACGTGTGGGGCGATGCGCAGAAACTCCCGGCCCCGGCTGAGCATGGCGCCCCATTCGGGAGTCGGCGCCTGGGCGCCCAACCCGATGAAGCTGAGTCCGGCGGCGGCCAGGATGGCCGAGCCCATCTGCATGGAAGCCACGACCAGCACCGGCGCCATCACGTTGGGCAGGATGTGGCGGCGGGCAACATGCCCGGTGGGCGCGCCCACGGCCTGGGCCGCCTCCACGTACTCCTTCTCGCGCACGGATAGCACCGAGCCGCGCACCAACCGGGCATAGCTGGGTACCGAGGAAATGCCCACCGCCAGCATTACGTTGAGCATGCCCGGGCCTAGGGCCGCCACGATGGCGATGGCCAGGAGGATGCCGGGGATGGCCAGCATCACATCCATGAGCCGCATGAGCACTGACTCCAGAACCCCACCGTACACCCCGGCCATGAGCCCGATGAGGCCGCCAATGAACGCGCCGATGCCCACGGCCACGACCCCCACTTGCAGGGAGATACGGGCCCCGTACAGGATGCGGCTGAAAATACACCGGCCGAATTCGTCAGTTCCTAGGGGGTATCCCTCCGTCCGGTTCCGCAAGGACAGCCGGAGGTTCTGCTCTATGGGGCTGTGCGGTGCCAAGAGCGGCGCACTGATGGCCAGGATTATGACGGTCAACAGGACGCTACCCCCCACCAGGATCCGGGGGTGCTTGCTTGTCAAAAGCCGCCAGAGTTTTTTCCTGCTCATGGATCACCAGGTCCTTTCCGAAATCAGCGGTACCGCACCCGGGGGTCAAGCAGCCCGTAGGTCAGGTCCACCAGCAGGTTTATGCCCACAAACACCAGGGCGATGATCATGACGTTGCCTTGGACTAGCGGGTAGTCGCGTTGCTGGATGGCCTGGATTACCAGCCTCCCCACACCCGGCCATGCAAACACCGACTCGGTGATGACGGCGCCCCCGAGCAGGAACCCAAACTGCAGGCCGAGGACGGTGATGACCGGGATGAGCGCGTTCTTTAGCGCATGACGGTAGAGCACCGTGCGTTCGGCCAACCCCTTGGAGCGAGCCGTGCGGACGTAGTCCTGACCCAGCACTTCCAGCATGCTGGAACGGGTGAGGCGGGCCACCAGCGCCGCCGACGGTAGCCCCAAGGTTACGGCAGGGAGAACCAGGTGTGAGGCCGCCTTGGCCAGCTGGGTAAACTGGCCCTGGAAGACCAAGAGCAGTGCAGAAACCAGCGGGAAACCGCGGCCGGAAACCGGGAAGACGGGATACTTCACGGCCAGGGTGAACATGAGCATCAAGCCGAACCAGAACGCGGGCATGGATGCACCAAACAGCGCCCCCACGGTAGTGACGTAGTCAAAGGCCGAATTACGGTAGGCAGCAGAGAGCACTCCTGCCAGCACGCCGACGACAATGGCAACCACCATGGCAGAGACGGCCAGTTCCATGGTGGCGGGAAGCCGGGCTGCGATCTCCGATGTTACCGTATCGCGAGTGCGTAAGGATCTTCCCAAATCGCCCCGGGCCAGGTTACCTAAAAACCGCAGGTACTGCACGTGCAGGGGCCGGTCGAGCCCCAGTTCCCCGCGGATGGACTCCATCAGGGCCGGGTCAGCGGCGGCGTCCAGGCCGAACATGAGCGCCACTGGATCTCCCGGTGTAAGATGCATGATGAGAAAGACCATCAGGGAAACCCCGAGGACCACCGGAACCAGGTGCACAAGCCGCCGGATGACGTATTCGAACATGGGTACCCTCCTGCAACTCGCGGGGAGCGGAGCAGCCCGCTCCCCGCGGGTCAAAAAGCCGTTGGATTCTACTTATCTTCCTGCACGTACGCCTTGAGCAGGTTGGTGTAGATGTACGAGATGGGTACCTCGACGTCCTTGAGAGTCGAGCGCTTGGCGTAGGCCACCATCGGGTGGTGAGAGAAGATCCACGGGGCATCCTGCAGGATGAGCGCGCTGGCCCGGTGATAGGCTGCCTCGCGGACCTTGATGTCCGTGGTGGTCCGGGCCTCGACGATGAGCCGGTCTACCTCGTCATTGCGGTAGAAACCCCAGTTGCCGGCCGGTCCCCAGTTGTCCGAGTGCATGAGCGCGTACATGGTGTAGTCGCCGTCCAGGGTCGGAGTCCCCCAGCCCATGATCGAGATGTCAAAATCACCCCGGTAAGCCATGTCCAGGGCGGTGCCGAACTCGATGATGTCCAGCTTGGCATCAACACCCACTTTGGCTAGCTGCGCCTGCACGGCCTCGGCAAACCGGACAAACCGCTCGATGTTCCAAACCAGGAGCCTGGTCTGGAAGCCATTGGGGTATCCTGCCTCCGCCAGTAGCTGCTTGGCCTTGGCGACATCGTAGGGGTATGGCTTGAGGTCCGGGTCGTAGCCAAAGACCACCGGCGATAGGATCTGCGCAGCCGGTATGCCCAGCCCGCGCTCTACATGCTCGACGATGGCTTCCTTGTCCAGGGCATAGTTAAGAGCCTGCCTTACCCTGACATCGCCAAACGGCTGTCGCTGCAGGTTGAAAGTGAACCCGCTAATGCTCCAGCCCATGACTGTGAGCACTTCGATACCCTTGGTGTCCTGCAGGCGCGCCACCTCGTGGGTGGGGATGTTGAAAGCCAGGTGCACACCACCCGCCTCCAGCTCCGCCACTTGGGTGGAGGGCTCCGGGATGATGCGGACGGTCACCTTCTCGGGCACGGGAGCCCCGCCCCAGTAACCCTCAAAGCGGGCAAACTCCACCCGGTCACCCTTGACATGGTCTACGAACTTGAAAGGACCACTGCCCACCGGCTTCCTTGCGAAGTCCTCGCCCAGGGCTTTAACCGCTGCCTCAGGGACGATGGATGCCGCCGGGTGGCTGAAGTGGAACATTATGGGAGAAAAGGGGTTTTTGAGTTTGACAGTCACCGTGTAATCGTCATCTGCTTTGACTTCCGAGATGACGTTGAGGAGGTAGGCGGCGGGGGACGCGGTGGCAGGGTCGATCAATCGCTTGATGCTGAACACCACGTCGCTGGCCTTGAGCTCGGTGCCGTCGTGAAACTTCACGCCCCTGCGCAAGTTGAAGCGGATGGTGGTTTCGTCCGGGTGAGTCCAGCTTTCGGCCAGGGCGGGCACGATGGTTCCCTTGGCAATATCAAGGTCCACCAAGGTATTGTAGATGAAATTCCAAGTCAAGATGGACGGGCCGTCATTGCTCTTGTGGGGGTCCAGTGTCCTGATTTCGGTGTTCATGGCCAGGACTATGTCTTTACTGATCTTGGGTTCTGGCTGGCCCGGCCCTGGCGCGGTGCGGGTGCAGCCGGTCACGGCCAGCGCCACCGCTGCCAGCAGGCAGACGGCCACCACGATTGTACGTTTCACGAATTCATGACCTCCCATTACCCTTACAGGGTCATATTTAGTCTGTGGATCCAGTCTCAACGCCGGTCTCCTGGAGTGTCACCCCCTTTCGCCATACCCTCCCAGTCGCCTCTAGAGGACCACCAGGTCCTTTTCGAAAGAATGCAGGACCTCACACCCAGTACCGGTTATCAGCACACTGTCTTCGATGCGGACTCCGCCCCAGCCGGGGATGTAAATGCCCGGTTCTACGGTGATGACCATCCCGGGAACCAGCGGGCGTTCGACGCCCGGCCCTACCAGCGGAGGACCCCACACGCCGTGACCCACCGGGTGGTTGAAGTATCGGCCGTAACCTGCATCATCAATGATTGTAGATGCGGCCTGGTGTACCCTGGAACAGGGCTCGCCCGGGCGGCACGCCTCCAGGGCTGCCAGCTGGGCTTTCCGCACCAGCGCATGGACCCTCCGGACTTCGGTCGTGACCGGGCCGAACACCAGCGTGCGGGTGGCATCCGACGGGTAGCCGTGGAAGGTAGGACCCATGTCTATCTTGAGGAGGTCTCCGGCTTGGGCCTGGTAGTACGATGGGCGCCCATGGGGCAGGGCCGCCCGGGCTCCGGCCACCACGATGCTGGGAAACCAGAAGCCATCAGCACCCAGGGAGCGGGCGGCATACTCCAGCCGGGCGGCCAGCTCGTTTTCGGTCATGCCGGGGGCAAGCTCCGGAATGGCCTCCTCCAGGGTCCGGTCGTATATGGCACAGGCGCGCCTGATGAGTTCGTGCTCCCAAGGCTCCTTGACGGCTCGCAGCTCGGTGACTAAGTGGGGCTGGGCCACGAACTCAACTCCCCCGGGGAGGTGCTTCCGGAGCAGGCCTTGAGCCTGCACGGAGAGGAAGGCAGGCTCAAACCCCAGCGCTACCGGGGCTTGAACCCATCGGGCCACCACCGCTTCGGTGTCATGGAGGTCGGCCGGGACGACCCGGCAGGCGCACGCTTCTTCCACTGCCTGCTGGTGCTCGGTGGGCCGCACCACCAGCACGGCTTCCCGGCCCGTGACCAGGAGGTACGCATGCTGGCCCCAGGTAAAACCTGTGAGATACCGGGTGTTGTCCGGGTTGGTGACCAGGAAAGCATCCAGGCCCAACCGGCCCATAGCCGCCTCCAACCGGAATAGCCTGGCTTCGTAGGCCCCGGCCTGGCTCATCATGACCTCACCCTTCATACATGGCCCGTATGCCGTCAACACTCAGATCTTCCAGCACCGCCAGCACCAAGACGGTAACGGCCTCCACGTCGCGTACATCGATGACCTCGTAAGGGGTGTGGCTGTAACGGATGGGTATGGATATGACGGCAGTCAGCACCCCGGGTCCGGCCAGGTGGATGGAAGCAGCATCGGTGCTGCCTCGCTCCAGCACCTCCGGCTGCCACTTGATGCCTCGTCTAGCGGCCGCAGACTGCACGAACTTGGTAACCCCGGGAGGAGCTAGGAACCCTCCCATGGCTTGCGGGATGTTGTCCATGATCTTCACGGCCGCCCCGCCGCCCAGGGCCATCTCGTAATCCAGGCCCTTGGGAGTGTCGCCGGCCGGGGTCACATCCACCACCACGGAAAAGTCCGGGCCGTAGCCCTGGGCCGCTACCCGTGCTCCCCGCACACCGACTTCCTCCTGGCTGGTAAAGGCCAGGCAAAGGTCGTGGCCCCAGGCCGGGTCCAGACGGCGCAGGCACTCGACCAGGATGGCACAGCCCACCCGGTCGTCCAGGGCCTTGGCCACCACCTGGTTTCCCCGCTGCCAGAGGGAGGTGCAGAACGACGCGGTCTCACCTATGGACACGCGTTCCAAGGCCTCCTCCCGGTTGGTCGCCCCCACATCCACGTACAGGTGACGCAGGGCCAGCTGGCCCATGTCGTCTAGGCGTTCACCGTCCACCACGCCTGTAGTACCCGAAGTGAACCTGACGGCCTGTCCCAGCAGAACCTGGGGTCGCAACGAGCCCAATGTGGTGAAGCGGACAAACCCGTGGTCATCGACTTTCCGCGCCATGATGCCCACTTCGTCCATGTGGGCCGCCATCATCACTTTGAGCCCGGGTGTTCCCCGGGGTTTCTTATAGGCAAGAAGGTTGCCGAGCGCGTCGGTGGCGGTGCCGTCCACCAGGCCCTCCAAGTGCTGGCGCAGGACCGAACGCACAGCGGCCTCGTGACCCGACACCCCGGTTACCCCGGTCAGTGCCGCGAGCAGCTCCATGTAAAAGGCCTCCCTCGTTGAAAGGAAAGATATTGCCTGTGTACGGCACATTTCCTGAAAGCATGAAATTGAAGGGCAAAGAGGCTGGTAAGAGCAAAACCCCCACAGGTTTCCCACCTGCAGGGATCAAGGCTTCGTCACTATTCGACAAGCCACACAAGAAATCCTCTGAGGTTGGACCTGGCAGTTCCCTCCATACCCCGGGCATCAGCCCGTCATGATGCGGATGAACTCCCGTGCGCCCATTTCCAGGCCCTCCAGGGCCAACGGGAGTGCCCTGGCCAGGCACCGGGTGCTGCACAGAAACAGAACCACACCGCCCCAGGTGTTATCGCCCACCACGTAGAGCTTGGCCGGTGACGGCCCGGCGTTGACCGCTGCCGCCGCCCGGAGTACCCTGGACCTTTCGCCCTGGCTCTCGATGGGCCAGGAATTGGGCAGGGCAAGGCGAACCGTTCCCCGGTCATGGCCCACGAACAAGACGTAGTTCAGACCGTCCTTGGCGAAGACAAGGTCGCCGTCACGGTCCACCGCCAGATGGTACCCCGCCTGCTACAAGACATCAAGCCAGGCTTCCTTTTCCATATCCCCATCTCGCCTTCCATCAGCTACAACCCGGCCCAGTGTCATTCCAGCTCGCGGCGGGCCTCGTTCTCCTGTGGGCCGCCAACGCCGGGGGAGGCGACCCCCGGCTTACAGGAGACGAGCCAGCATCCTCGTCCTACTTCTCCCGGTACAGGTGACAGGCCACCCGGTGGCCGTCTTCCACGTGCACCAGCGGTGGTTCAGTCTTGGAACACTGGGGCAGGGCCACCTGGCACCGGGTGTGGAACCGACAGCCCGGGGGCGGGTTAATGGGACTGGGAACATCACCTTGGAGCGTGGCCCGGATCTTGCGGGCCGCCGGGTCAGGCACCGGGATGGCCGCCACCAGCGCCCGGGTGTACGGGTGGAGGGGGCTTTCAAACAGGCGATCGGCGTGGGTTTCCTCCACCAGTTTGCCCAGGTACATCACGGCCACCCGGTCGCTTACGTGCTTGATGACGTTGAGCCCATGGGCGATAAAGATGTAAGTCAGACCATAGCGCTCCTGCAAGCCGTCGAGCAAGTTCAGTATCTGCGACTGGATGGACACGTCCAGGGCAGACACCGGCTCATCGCACACGATCAGTTTGGGGTTCAGCACCAGGGCCCGGGCGATGCCGATGCGCTGTCTCTGCCCGCCGGAAAACTCATGGGGGTACCTGGACACGTCCCGCGCCGAAAGGCCCACTACTTCCAGGAGTTCCTCCACGCGCTTGACCCGTTCGGCCCGGGTCATGGACGTATGGATGGTAAGGGGTTCGGCCACGATGCTACCCACCTTCATGCGCGGGTTGAGCGAGCTGAAGGGGTCTTGGAAAATGATCTGCATCTGGCGGCGGAGCTTCCGCAAAACGCTGGCCCGGGACTGGAGGATCTCTTCGCCGTCGAACACTACCCGGCCGCTGGTGGCCGAGATCAAACGCAGGATCACCCGGGCCAGGGTGGTCTTGCCGCACCCGGACTCGCCCACCAGTCCTAGGGTCTGCCCCTGGTTGAGGGTGAAACTGACCCCGTCCACAGCGCGCACGTGGTTTACTACCCGCTGCAGAACTCCGGCCTTGACCGGGAAGTATTTGACCAGGTCCGTCACTTGCAGCAGGGGAACGCCGTTGTCAACACCGGCCACCTAGACCACCTCCCGCGCGGCAGAAGTATGGAGCCAGCACGCTACCTTATGGCCGCCCATGTCTATGAGTTCGGGCATCTGTCGCCGGCACAGCTCCCAGGCGTCCGGGCACCGGCTGTGGAACCGGCAGCCTGCCGGGAAGCGCAGGGGACTAGGCACCGTGCCGTCGATGATGGTCAGCTGTCCGCGAGGCTGGTCCAGCCGGGGAATGCAACGCAGGAGCCCCCGGGTGTACGGGTGCAAGGGCTCGCCAAAGATAACTTCTACCTGGCCTTCTTCCACCACTTTGCCTGCGTACATCACCACCACCCGATGTGCCATCTCGGCCACGACCCCTAGGTCGTGGGTGATGAGCATCACGGCCATGCCCACTTCCTTCTTGAGGGAGCGCATGAGCTCGAGGATCTGGGCCTGGACGGTGACATCCAGGGCCGTGGTGGGCTCGTCGGCAATGAGAAGCTTGGGCCGGCAGGAAAGGGCCATGGCGATCATCACCCGCTGGCGCATGCCGCCGGACATCTGGTGCGGGAACTCACGCACACGCAGGTGGGGGTCGGGCACCCGTACCAGGCGCAGCGCCTCTACTGCGCGTTCTGTGGCTTCCCGGCTTCCCACCCCGCTGTGCAGGCGGATGGCCTCGGCTATCTGACGGCCCACGGTGTGGACCGGGTTGAGCGACGTCATGGGTTCTTGAAAGATCATGGCCACATCCCGTCCCCGGGTCCTGCGCATTTCCTCCTTGGAAAGGCGAAGGAGATCGCGACCGGCCAAGCTGATCTTCCCGGACACATACCTGCCGGGGGGCGTGGGGATGAGGCGCATGACAGAAAGAGCAGTCACGCTCTTCCCGCACCCCGATTCGCCCACCACGCAGAGAGTCTCCCCGCGGTTTACGTGGAGGGACACGCCATCCACTGCGGGCAGCGTGCCCTCGGGAGTGTTGAAATAGGTGCGAAGATCGGTTATCTCCAGTAGTCTGTCGGACAAAAAGCTACCCTCCTTGCTGCCGGGTCAGATGACACCGCGCAGCCTGGGGTCCACCAGGTCGCGCAGGCCGTCACCAAACAGATTCAGCCCCAAGACGCACACGATGATAGCAAGGCCGGGGTACAAGGTCATCCACGGGGCCACGTTGATGAACATGCGGCCGCCGGTCATGATGTTCCCCCAGCTGGGGATCCAGGGGGGGATCCCCACGCCCAGGTAACTGAGGGCAGCCTCCGACAGTACTGACTGGGCGAAGATGAAGCTGCTCTGGACGATGATGGGGTCCAGGCAGTTGGGCAACACGTGGAAGAAGATGATCTTCCAGGTGGGAGCGCCGATAGCTACGGCCGATTCCACGTAGGCCGTCTCACGGACGGTGAGCACCACTCCCCGCACCACGCGAGCCACCCGGGGTACGTACACCACGGAGAGGGCGATGATCACGTTGGACAGCCGGGCCCCCAGTGCGGCCATCATGGCGATGGCCAAAAGCGTGGTGGGGAAGGCCATAAGACCATCCATGAAGCGCATGAGGATCTTGTCTACCCGGTCGAAATACCCGGACAAGAGGCCAACGAAGATACCGATCAGGTTTGAGAAGACCACTACCAGGGCACCAACCAGAAGGGACACCCGGGAACCCCACAAGACCCGGCTGTACACGTCTCGGCCCACGTCGTCAGTGCCCATGCGGTGCACGGGCCCAGGAGATTGTAGCCTCCGCATGGGGTCGACTTCCAGCGGGTCGAAGGGTGCCACGCGCGGGGCAATGAGTGCCAGGACGCTTACGGCCAGCACCAGCAAGAGTCCGAGGGTCATCATCCGGCTCCGGCGCAGGGTGTTGATGCCCTGGGCCAGGGCAACCATGTTCCGGGGCTCGGTGGAAGTAGATTTGGTTTCCGTCATGTTCGGGCTCCTTTACAGGTACTTGACCCGGGGGTCCAGGTAAACGTAGAGGATATCTACCACCAGGTTAACCAGCACATAGATGCTGGCAGTGAAAATGAGGATGCCCTGGATGGCCGGGTAGTCCCGCCGGGAGATGGATGATATAACCAGCCTGCCGACGCCCGGGAGGGCAAACACCGTCTCCACGATGATGGCCCCGGCGATGAGACCGCCCACGGTCATGCCGATCATGGTCACCGTGGGGATAAGGGCGTTGCGGAAGGCGTGGGACAGGATAACGCTCCATTCCTTGAGCCCCTTGGCCCGGGCCGTCCGGATATAGTCCTGGTTAAGCACTGCCAGCATGCTGGAACGGGTCATGCGGGCGATGGGAGCGGCGCTCACAAAACCAAGGGTGAACGAAGGGAGAAACAGCGAACGCATGTTGGCCACCACGCCTTGAGCCAAGGGCACGTACCCGGACGAGGGGAACCACCTCAGGCCCAGCGCCAGGAGCCAGATCAAGTTCAGTCCCAGCCAGAAGCTGGGCATGGAGACCCCCAGGAGGGCCAGGACCATCATGATCTGGTCCACGATGGTGTTATGCTTTACCGCAGCCACGATCCCCATGACCACGCCCAGGCCCACCGAGATAATCAGTGAGTAGACTGTCAAGAGCAGCGTGCACTCAAGCCGGTCCGTGATGGCCTGGAGCACTGGCCGCTTGAGAAAGATGGAATAGCCCAGGTCCCCACGGAAAAGCCGGCCAAGCCAGCGCAAAAGCTGCACTGGGATGGGCTGGTCTAGGCCCATCTGCTGCCGCAGCATCTCCAGATCCTTGAGGTCGGCCTCGTCACCCAGCATTACCGCCGCCGGATCGCCGGGGGTAAGATGTATGAGGAGAAAGCCTACAGTTGCCACAATCAGCAACGTAGGTATCAGGGCCGCCAAGCGGTTCAGGATATAGGCCTTCATGCTGTTTTCCTGTCCCCCCCCATTGAGCTGCCTGCCGGCGACGGCCGTCGCCGGCAGGCAGTCACTCTACAGCCTAGGACTTATTTCTTTTCGATCCAGACGTTCCAGTAGAAGTTGGAGTTTCTGGCTGCATAGCCCCGGACTTCCTCACGGTGGATGTGCAAGAGGAAGTAGTCACCGAACTTGATGACCGGCACATCCTCCCAGAACAGGGCCTGGGCCTTGCCCCACAGCTCGTAACGTTTGTCAAAGTCCGTCTCGCGGCGGAGCTGGGCCAGGAGAGCCTGCATCTCTTGGCTCTCGTACCAGCCCGGCCAGGTCGGGCTCAGGCACAGGAAAAGCACTGGATCCCATGTAATCCCGAAGGCGGTGCTAAACACGTCATAGACCTCGGGCTTGCTGCGGCGCTCCACCACGGTGGCCCAGTCAACCACCTGGAGGTCGATGACGAACCCGGCTCTCTCCAGCTGAGACTTGGCTACCAGGGCCGTAGTGTAGTAGGCGGGATATTCAGTGGTGGTCACCCAGCGCACCGGCTGGCCCTTGTAGCCCGCCTCCTGCAGCAGCTGCCTGGCGCGTTCCACGTTGTTTTGGTTGTACCACTGCTTGCCCGCCTCATGGTAGAGGGCCTGCTCCTGGAACATGAGGCCGTGATCAAGGCGCCAGAAGTCCGGGTGCCCGTAGGCTGCCTTCATGATGGGCTCCATGTCCAGGGCGGCCAGGAAGGCCTGGCGCATGCGGACGTCAGTGAACAGGCCCTGTTTCTTGTTGAACACGGCGGTGGTCCAGCCGCTGGGCTTGATGATCCTGGTCACGATGCCGGACAGGGTCTTGAGGCGCTCGTACTCGTCGGGAGCTATCCACTCACCGAAGTGATACTCGCCCGTCTGGACACCAGCGATGCGCACGGCAGTATCGGGCACCGGGATGAACAGGAGCTGATCCACGTAGGCGGTGCGGTTGCCGGCATAGCCGTTGGGTTCGCCCGGAATCGCCGAGTAGTCGGCAAAGCGCTCGAACTTGATGTGCCGGTCGGGCTCGTATTCCACGAACTTGAACGGGCCAGTGCCGATGAACCGTTTGAGTTCACCTTCGCCGGCCTCGTCGATGGTGTACTTGGGCATGATGGACGCGCCGGTGCTGGTCAGGTACAGGGGCACCAGGGCCGTTGGCTCAGTAAGGGTGAGCACCACCGTATACTTGTCCTTGGCCACCAGGGTGTCCTTGACCTGGAACAGGCTGCGGCCCCAGCTGGTCAGCTTGCCGAAACGGTCGATGGAGGCGACCACATCGTCGGCCACCATCTCGGTCCCGTCGTGGAATTTGACGCCCTGACGCAGGTTGAAAGTCCACACCTTGCCGTCCGGGCTTACCGTATAGTCTTTGAGGAGGTAAGGGACAGGGTCATAGTCCTTGTCCAGGGCAAAAAGGGTCTCGTAAGCGTGCCACATCGCGTTCAAAGTAATGGTCGCTGTGGTCCGCATCACGTCCAGTGTGGGCGGGTTGCCGATAACCGCGACCTTCAAGACCCCACCAAACTTAGACGGTGCAGGAGGTGGCGTGCCGCCAGCTGGCGGCGGAGTGGGTGCGGGCTTGGCGCAGGCCCCAAGCATCATGGCCACGAGGACCAGTGCGGTAATCAGCACTACGGCCCTGTTGTTACGGAAACTCACCATCAAACCATGCTCCCCTCTCTTCTCACGATCATGAGTCGGTCAGCTCTTTGTCCTGCTGCTCTGTGCTCATCACCTCCGTTGCTATACACATGTCATGCATAGAGATTGGGTTCCGGGACAGGGAATAGGGAGGTTGGGCGACTGCCGAAATAAACTCCCTACCAGGCATGATACTATACCCGTCCCGATGGATACCGGAGATCCTGCCCAGGCTTGCTGACCCAGACAACAGTTTTTTAACGGATTTCTACATAACTTTAACATCTCCTGCTTTGCGACAATAGGGACTTGAGCAATAAGCAGGAAATCTTTACGTTTTCCGGTCCCGGGTTCGACAGTTGATAGGCAATATCGGGCGGTTTTGAGAAAATTGCGGCGCGTCTAGCAGGCAGTATGTTTCTCAGCCTTTGGCCAAAAGGGGAGAGTGCATAGGCACACGTTAGTTGGACAGAAGTTCCGCACGTGAGATAGGTAAAGTCCGGGTTGGAGCAGGGCAAGGGAAGGGGTTTGATTAGCGGGGCTAATTCGAATGGTTTGGCCGAGTTTTCGATCGATTCGATCGGTTCAATCGGTTACTGAAGTTTTGTACAAATGCCCCCAGAATTAACCAGTAAATCGGCGGCAGATTGTATCCACAGTAGCTCCGCTCTCGAACTGGGTGTACAGCCACCTGACAAACAGTATCTGGGCGTGGTGCTGGCTCTGCCGACAGATGTCTCCCAGGGTTGGTGGTGGCTGGTCCGTATCTCTTCTTGCCGGTCTTCCTCACGACCGTATCATCGATCACCAGCTAACCGGTAACGAGGGCACTGGTGGTAGCTCGATACGGAGCCGGGACGACGGCACTAACTCGTTCTAGCACCCATTGCCATTGGGTCCGCCGCAACCAGGCCGGCTTCCAGGGAGCTCGGTTGACATTACTCTGGTCACGCTGCCACAGGTACCGTTGAACTTCGGTCAACTGGGTGATGGTATGTACCCCCACCCACAAAACCATGGTGAGAATCAGGTGCCGGGAAATGGTGACGTTGAGGTCGGCTCAGGTACAGGGCAAACCAGTCCACGCAACCTCCAAACAACGGTTGTAAGAGTAAAGTAATTGTGGGGAGTTGACGGAAAAAGAGGGACGAGAAGCCACTGATCCCGTAGGTATTTCTTTGTGGAAGCAATAACCGAGGGAGGGCTTCTCGTTATGGGACAGGTTCGTCAAGAGATGGTGGTATCCTTCCGGGAGTTGGAGAGTTTTCTGTTTGGGAAGTTGCAGGAGCTGTTTATCCAGACCATGCAGGAGATCTTGGAGCAATTAGATGCCATGCTGCTGGTAACTCGGGACCCG
>JBFLYN010000029.1:0-40884 GCA_040756655.1 Bacillota bacterium | reverse complement strand
ATGCTGACCAGCAGCAAGTATGGGGTCACTCCTTGGTCACCGTCCTCTATGTCATCGCCGGTTATGCGTATCCGGTAGGGGTGTTGCTCTACCAGAGCCAGCGGGCCTGCTCCCAGTCAGGAAGTAAGTTCCGCTCCAAATTGGCACTGGCGGCCAACTCATCGCTGAGTTCACGCCGGTGCCGGGGACCCGTACCGTGGTGCTCTTTGATAGCTGGTATGCCAGTAGCGCTCTCATCAAGGCGGCGCTGAGCCGGGGATTTGCAGTGGTGTGTGCCGTCAAGAGCCACCGGGTGCTGCGTGAGTGTGCCCACGCTCCTTACGCCCAAGGGATAAGCCTGGCCGAGCTGGCGACCCGGACCGGTATGCCGGATCACCTCGTGACCGTGAACCACCGGACCTACCGCGTCCGCCAAGTCGACGGCAACCTGCGGGCCCGGGTCGTGATCTCGGCCGCACCATCCCACGGAACCAGGTTCTATGCGCACTTCCATCCGGAGCAGGAGGCAGTCTCTGCGCTGGACGCCCAGGGACTGTTGACCCACTATAGCCATGGCTGGCCGGTGGAAACTTTCCACCGCAACGCCAAGCAACTGCTGGGCTTTGATGACTACCAGTTGCGCAGCACCAGTGGGGTGGAGCGCTACCTGGAGCTGGTACTCATCGCCTACACGTTGGCCGAGACCCAACGGGGCCAACTGGCTTCCCGGGATACGGACCAGCCACCACCAACCCGGGGAGACGTCCGCCGGCAGAGCCAGCACCATGCTCAGTTACTCTCTGTGTTAGATGGCTATACGCCCAGTTCGCAACAGGGGTGACTGTGGAAGCAGTCTGCCACCGACTTACCGGGTAACTCTGGGAGCAAAAGTACCAAAACTCTAGTAGATAAATAGAGGAATTTTGCCCATGTCATAGAATATTGGCCATTCAAAGATTCAAGAAACAATGCGGGAGAGTTGATACCCCAGCAGAAAAGGACCGGTAACACCGTCTGCCCGGTCCGGCAGGCGGGACCAAATATCAACTGAGGGAGGTTCGAGAGAATGAGAGGAAGGCCAGTGTATCTTCTCAAGAAGTCAATGCTTGTGGCACTGGTGCTGGCCATGGCGGGTTTCCTGGTGGCATGCGGGCGGTCCAAACCACCGGCGCCCGGGCCCACGGCACCACAGGTCACCAAGGGCGGGGTGTTGAGGGTTTCCTACGCGAGCGACCCCACATCCTTGGACGTACACAACACTCCTAGCGTCGGTTCGATCCACGCCATGCTCCACGCCACGCCGGTGATCTTCGGTCCAGACTCGCAGTATCACCCCTACTACGTCGAGTCCTGGCAGGTGGCGGAGGACGGCAAGTCCATCACCTTCAAGCTGCGCGACGGGATCATCCTGCACGACGGAACCCCGCTTGATGCCCAGCTGGTTGCCTACAACAACGACCGGCTCATGGAGAAGTCTCCTCACGGTCTGACGGTGTTAGGTCGCTACGAGCGCACCGATGTCATCGACCGGCTGACCTACCGGCTGGTTTTCGCTGAGCCCTACTCCCCGGTGTTCAACGGGCTCTCCATCAGCTACACCGGCGTCCAATCCAAGGCGGCCATCGAGAAGTATGGGGCGGAATACGGGCACGCGGGCGTGGTCGGCATCGGCCCCTTCAAACTGGACTCCTGGATCAGCGGGGATAAGATCATCCTCACCAGGAATCCCGACTTCACGTGGGGTCCCAGATTCTACAAGAACACCGGACCCGCGTACTTCGAGCGCGTTGAGTGGTACAACATGCCCGATGAGACCACCAGGATCCTGGCCCTGAAAAACAACGAGATCGACATCACCGAGATTCCCACCCATGCGGTGGACGATATGAAGAACGATCCCAACATCCAGATCTTCCAGTACACGCCCACCAGTGTGGTCTATCTCGGCATCAACAGCAGCAAGAAGCCGTGGTCCGACGTGCGCCTGAGGCAGGCCATCGCCCACGTGGTGGACCGCGACCTCCTGGTCCGGGTGGGACTGGACGGGCACGCCGTAGCCAACCCCACCCCGCTTTCGCCCAGCGCCTGGGGATTCGACCAGACGCTGTACGCCGAGGCGTTCCCCAAGGACATCAACCGGGCCAAGCAGCTTCTGGCCGAAGCCGGCTGGCGCGACACCACCGGTGACGGCTGGGTCAACGACGATAAGGGCCAGCCCCTGACCCTGGAGATCTGGACCTACACCACCGCCCCCTACCCGCGGGTGACCGAAGTAGTCCGGGAGATGATCATCCAGGCCGGGATCCAGGTGAAGATCACCACGCTGGAGTCCGCCACTTTGCTGGCCCGTACTCCGGAAGGGGCTCACGACGCCATCCTCATCGCTTACGGCTGGCCTGATCCGGATGTGTTCAACACCTTCCTGCACTCCAGCCGGCTTGACCGGGCCAACCGGGTCCACTACGTGAACCCGACGCTCGATGCTATGCTGGAGAAACAGCGGACCATCGTCGATCCCGTGAAGAGGTTCGGCCTCATCCGCGAGATCCAGCTCTTGATCATGAACGAGGCCCCGTGGATCCCCCTGTACACGCCGCTGGTCAACCTGGGCGTGCGCCGGGAGGTCAAGGACTTCGCCCTGGATCCGCGCGGCAACTTCTTGCTGATGGACGCTTACAAGGAAGTCCGGTAAGACTGAGGCATGCAGTGGGGGGCGGTACATGGAGCTGCCGCCCCCCACAATGCTTATGATAGAAACCACTGCATCGCAGTTTCGAGGTGAGCTGCTTGAGGACATATATCATCCGGCGCATCGTCATGCTCGTTCCGGTGTTCATCGGCATCTCCATCCTCACCTTTCTGATGCTGCACCTGACTCCCGGCAGCCCGGTGGACGTGTTGCTGCCTGACTACGCTTCAGCTGAGGCGGCAGAGCACCTGATCAGGCAGCTGGGCCTGGACCGGCCCTTGCACGAGCAATACTTCATGTTCGTCGCCAAAGTGCTGCAGCTTGATTTCGGACGGTCGGTCCGCACCAACCGCCCGGTGACAATCGAGATCTTCTCCCGGTGGCCAGCCACCATAGAGCTGGCGGTAGCCGGCATGATCATCGCCATCAGCATAGGCATTCCGCTGGGCATCATATCCGCGGTCTACCAGTATTCGCCCGCGGACTACGGGAGCATGTTCATGGCCCTGATCTGGGTCTGCATGCCCAGTTTCTTCCTGGCGGTGGTACTCCAGCTAGTTTTCGGCATGCACCTGGGATGGTTTCCCGTGTTCGGCCGCGCTGGCCCGTGGTATACCAGCGCGGGCCTGCGCAGCCTGGTCATGCCCGCCTTCACCGTAGGCAGCGGCGCCGCCGCCATCCTGGCCAGGCTCAGCCGTTCCAGCATGCTGGAGGTGCTGCGCCAGGACTACATCAGAACCGCCCGGGCCAAGGGGTTGGCCGAGAGAGTGGTGATCTACCGTCACGCTCTCAAGAACGCCCTCATCCCCACCACGACTATCATGGGGTTGCAGATGGGAGCTATCCTGGGGGGCGCGTTCATAGCCGAAACCGTCTATGCCCGCCCGGGGGTGGGAAGGCTCGCGGTCACGGCCATTTTCCAGCGGGATTTCCCGGTGATCCAGGCGGTCGTCCTGCTGGTGGCCAGCATCTACGTGCTGGTCAACCTGGTGGTCGACATAGTCTACACCTTCCTTGACCCACGTATCCGCTATGACTGAACGGAGGTGACGGATCTTGGCCAAAACCCCTGCAGTCTCCAACCAACCTGGCTCCACCAAACCTTGCGGTGATGGGGAGTGGCGAGGTGCCAGTTTTGCCAGCCGCACCTGGAAGCAACTGGTGAAGAACCGTTCGGCCATGTGCGGCCTGGTGGTAGTTTCCTTCGTAGTGCTCATCGCGGTCCTGGCACCGCAGGTGGCACCTTATGATCCTTTGAAGGTCAACTTTGAGCGGATGATGGAGGCCCCCTCCCGGGACCATCTCATGGGGACCGACTGGATAGGCCGGGACGTGCTCAGCCGGATGATCGTCGGGAGCCGGCTTTCTTTGACGGTGGGGTTTATATCTGTGGGCATCGGCCTGTCGGGCGGGACCATCCTGGGTCTCAGCGCCGCCTTCTACCCACGGCTTGACAATATCATCATGCGCCTCATCGACATCCTGATGGCCTTTCCGGGCACACTGCTCTGTATTGCGGTAGTCGCCTTGCTGGGGCCTTCGCTGCACAACGCCATGATCGCCGTAGGAGTCACCGCCATCCCCGGATACTCCCGCATGGTGCGCGGGACTGCCCTCACCGTGCGGTCCACCGACTACGTTGAGTCGGCCCGGGCCCTGGGAGCCAGCGATCTCCGCATCATGATCAGACACATGTTCCCCAACATGCTCGCTCCCATCCTGGTGATGGTCACTTTCGGGCTGGCCGGGTCGGTGCTGGCCGCGGCCGGGCTGAGCTTCCTGGGCCTGGGAGCCCAACCGCCTCACCCGGAATGGGGACTGATGATCAGCGAGGGACGGCGGTACATGCTCAAGGCGCCGTGGCTGGTGCTGGCGCCGGGCATAACCATCACCGTGATGATCCTGGGTTTCAACCTGCTGGGTGATGGCCTGCGGGACGCGCTCGATCCCAGGTTGCACGGGAGGTAGACGTCGGAGAAGTCATGCCACGGATGAGCTCCGCGGTCCGTGGCATGTGGTCTTTTCTAGGGCCGAAAACGTGTAAACACAAACTCGGCCAGCGCCAGACCGCCCACGAGGCCGATGCCGCCCAGCACCGCCCCGTACAGGAGATAGACTGCCATGCGCTGGAGCGCGCCCAGGATGAGCAGGTTGATGAAGGCAGCCCGGCCGAGGGTCAGCGGCAGGAGGACCATGGCTGTGCCGAATACCAAAGCCGGGATAGCAACCACCGATGCAAGGGAGGCGACCCCGCGCCTTAGTTCGCCTTCTTGCCATCCGGTGATAATACCCCCGGCCACGAAGCCAAGGTACAGGACGATCGGCGGGGTGGAGAAAGGGGCAGAAGGCCCGAACTCGGGAGAAGCGCTCACCACCAAGTAGGTGAGGGCGGAAGCAACGGCCAGGATCCGGCTGCCTCTCACCAACCAGCCCGGCATAGAACCATCACCTGCCATCGCTAGCATTTACGGTGCCGTCCGGCCTTCAAGGGTTATCCTGAACACCCGGCGCTGGGGAGGGTAGCGCAGGGCCAGGGTAACCCGTATGGACCACCCCGGGTCGCCCTCCCCGGCTTCCGGCAGGAGTTCACGACCGAGGTTGGACTCCAGCACCAGCTGGAAGTCCTGGTGCGAGCGGGACGGTATGACCACCGCTTCCGGGTGCAGTGCCAGGGAGGCCACCAGGCGCTGGTCCCACTTCAGCAGCACCAGGGCATCATCCAGCGCCAGCGGGAGCTCCCCCCCGTTTTCCACCCGCAATACCACCTCGTATACCCCTATCTCCAGTCCCTGGGTCCTCAGGCTCACCAGCCTGATGGCTACCTCCTGCAGTGAGCGGTAGGAGGCCAGCCACTGGTCAAAGGCCCGGGCGGTCAGGGCCACCGCCACCAGGACCACCAGGAGGCAGGCAACCACGCAAACCGTCGCTCGCAGCTACCTCACCCCCCGTCCCGGCGGTGGCCGGGGGCCCATTGACCGTGAGCCCCCGGCGTGACCTCGTGTCTCAAGCCATGAGCGCGTCGTACACCGCCCGGCTGATGCGCGCCAGCACCATGGGCCCCTCCAGCGCGTCGGTGACGCCCTTGCTCATCAGGGAAATGAGATACGCGGGCTTTTTGCCCTGGTGATCCCCGTACACGATGCCGCAGTCGTTGAACACCCCGGGCAGGGTTCCCGTCTTGTGAGCCACCATCGTGCCCCGGGGCAGCAGGTGTGGCAACCTCAGTCTCAGCTGCTGCCGCAACAAGATGTCGAGCACCCCCGCCTGCTCTTCAGGGCCGAGGATGAGCTCCCCGCTGGCAGACCGGGTTCCGCCAGGCTCCAGGATCTTCTCCAAAAGCAGGTTCATCTCCAGGGGAGTCGAGAAGTTGCTGGTGGGTTCAGGGTAGACGGCAGTCTCCGGTCGCTCCAGGAACTTGTCCCTGGCCAGCGCCAGCGCCTGGTCCCTGGGCAGGGCCGGGTCGATCTCCGCCATATCACAGAGCAAATGGTAGCAGTCCAGAGTCACCGAAGTCTTGGTCAGCCCGAGCTTTTGCAGCGTGGGATCGATGTTCGTCGCACCGATCACCTTCATGACCTGGTCTGTAGCGGTGTTGTCGCTGATGATGATCATCAAAAGAGCGTAGTCCCAGAGGGTCAGGGTAGCTCCCGCACGGAATTCCCGGAGCACGCCCGACCCAAAGCTCTTGATCTCCTCGGCGAGGGCATACCTCTCGTCCAAATTCACCAAACCTGCTCCAGCCTGGCGGTAAAGCTCTACCAGCACCGGGATCTTGAACACACTGGCCAGGGGATACACCTCACCGGCGTTTTGATGGAATTCCTCGGCGGTGGACAAGTCCTTGACTGCCACACCGATGGTCCCGGTTACCGTCGATGAGATCTCCTCCACCTGCTTTTGTAGTTTGGCCCACCGATCCACTGGGCGCTCCTCCTTTCGGGGTAGGTTGCACTCTGTCTCATTTCTCATTTCGGCAGTAAGCTCAACAAGCCCCTCCCCCAACCCACCTCAGGCCGGAGAATACCCCACTGCGCGCGTATCTTTCTGGAAGTCAAAGAATAGGTTGAACCCGTGTCTGTCAAGTGGTTGTGAGTCGAGAAGGAATTCGGGAGTGTGGGAAAGTTTAGGTGACTGACATCTGAACCCGGTTGATACTCCGCATGACCCTCGACATGCCCCCTGGGCGGGCGCACCCAGCATCCAGGATGAGTGGATGTGACTGTCTAACCCAGCCTCCCGGTCCCGGTGGCCGAATCCCTTCCCGTAAACGATCTCACCATTGCGGGCCGCCGCCAAGGAAATGCCGGGCACTTTATGGCGGCTCACCAACTGGCTGGCGTAGCTCTCAAATGATTCCCAGCAGCTTGAGGTCATGTTGCTCCTCCTCACGGTTGTAGTTCTATGAGAAACTATCTTTTTTACCTGTACCTCCTTTTCCTGCATGTCCTTTTAGTCATAGCATAAGTTGCCGGGCCCCCGGGTGTCAAGAGGATCCTTTTAAGGCCACCCTTTCATATTGTCAAGGTGATGCTTAAATGAGTCAAGGTCCGGATCTGGAAACGTCCAACCGGGAGGTTGCTGGCCCCAACCAGGCCGGGGCACACGCCGTTGCTACCTTCGCAGCCGCCGGCAAGGCGCTTATTCCACTATGTAACACAAGGCAAAAGTCACTGCTATTTCTTCTAGATACATAAAGGAATTTTGCCCATGTCATAGAATGTTGGTCATTCAAAGAGTAGGTTGAACCCTCACCATTCCCGAGGTTCGCCCCAAGAGTTGAGAGGAGACTGAGATCAGATGAGAAAGATGAGAAAAGGGTTGGTCTGGCTGCTGGTAGCAGTTTTTGTCATGTCCTTGGCCGGGTGTGCGCGCACTCCGGCACCCACACCACAGACCCCCACCACCCCGCAACCGCCCGAGGGTCCGCGACCCGGGGGCAGGCTGGTCATCGGCTACGCTGAAGAACCCAACACCCTGGACAGCCACAAGTCGGGAGCCGCGGTGATGCACGCCGTCATGTCTTACATCGGGGCCGCGCCCCTGACCATGCACCCGGAGACGCAGGAGTTCATGGACGACATGGCCGAGCGGTACGAGGTTAGCCCGGATGGGCTCACCTTCACCTTCTACTTCAAGGAAGGCATCAAGTTCCACTCCGGGAAGCCTTTCACCGCGGCCGACCTGAAGGCCACGTACGAGCGGGCGCTGGACCCGGCCACCCAGACCGTGACCGCCCACGCCATGCTGGGCCCCATCGACCGCATCGAGGCCCCGGATGACCGTACCCTGGTGATCCACCTGAAGACGCCCTTTGCGCCTTTCATGATCAACATGACCTCCGCCGGCTACCTGAACCCCATGGACCCCACCCGGCTGGAAGCCATGGGCGCGGACTACGGGCGTAACCCATCCAGCGTGGGCCCGTACAAGTTCAAGAGCTGGATCACGGGCATGTCCATCGTGCTAGAGCGGAACCCGGACTACAAGTGGGCCCCGTCCTGGTACAAGAACCAGGGACCCGCATACTTCGATGAGATAGAGTTCAAGTTCATCCCCGAGGACGCCACCCGTATGGCGGCGCTGGAGGCGGGCGAGATCCACATCTCGAGCGTGGCCCTGACCGAAGTGGACCGTTTTAAGAACAACCCCAACTTCAACGTCTACTCGGTCATGGCCAGCGGCGTGAACATGTCCATCTGGTTCAACCACGAGAAGGAACCCATGAACGACATCAGGTTCCGCCAGGCCGTCAGCCACGCCATCGACCGGGAGGCCATCATCCGGGCGGCCATCGATGGCCACGGCGTGCCCGCCTACGGGCCGCTGCCGCCGACCATCTGGGGCTACTGGGACGGCGTCAAGGACCTCCAGTACAAGCTGGACCTGGCCCGGGCCAACGCCCTACTGGATGAGATGGGGTACACCCAGACCAATGCTGCCGGCTTTAGAATGAAGGACGGCAAGGAGCTCAAGGTGAGCCTGTTCATCATGCCTACCGATGCCTGGCAGCGTTCTTCCCAGCTGATCCAGGCCCAGCTCAAGCGGATCGGCATCAACGTGGAGATCCAGAGCTACGAGTGGGGCACCCTCATGCAGTTCCTCTCCGAGGGCCGCCACGACATGAACCTGATGGGGTATGGCTACAGCGATCCCGACATCCTTTACCTGACCCTGCACTCGAGCCAGGCGGGACGGGGTTTGAACTGGGCCTTCTTGAAGAACCCGGAGATCGACGCCCTCATCGAGGCCTCCCGCGTGACCCTGGATCCTGATGCTCGCGGGAAGATCGTCGCCGACCTCCAGGCCGCCATCGTGAAGGAGGCCCCCTGGGTGCCCATTTACACCGTCATCAGCTACACGGCGGTGAACAAGAAGATCGAGGGTGTGTTCCTGAACTTCCGGGGGACGCTGATGCTCCACGATGCGTGGATGAGACAGTAACGACCGGGAAAGCCGGGGGGGCAGCCGGGCGGCTGCCCCCCATGCCCGCCCAAGGAGAGAGAAGATGCTGACCTTCATCGCCAAGCGGTTACTTTCGGCCATCCCGGTGCTCTTGGGCATCTCCATCCTGGTGTTCGGCATGGCCCACCTGGCCCCGGGGGACCCGGCCGCCATCATGCTGGGACTGGATGCCACCGCTGAGTCCATCGAGCGACTACGGGAGGAGCTGGGCCTCAACGACCCCTTGCCCGTCCAGTACTGGCGGTTTCTGTCCGGCGCGCTCCGGGGGGACTTGGGCCGCTCCATGCGCACCAACCGCAAGGTAGTAACGGAGATCGCCGACCGTTTTCCCAACACCATCAAGCTGGCCGCCGCCGCCATGGCGCTGGCGGTGGTAGTGGGGGTGACGGCCGGGGTGATCTCGGCCTCCCACCATGGTTCCGTGGTGGACTCGGGGGTGATGGTGGGAGCCATCCTGGGGGTGTCCATGCCTGCCTTCTGGCTGGGCCTCATGCTCATGTATTTCTTCTCGCTGCAGTTGAGATGGCTGCCAGTGCAGGGCATGGGCACGTGGAAGCACATGGTCCTCCCGGCCATCGTGCTGGGTTCTGGATCCGCGGCCGTGTTGGCCCGCATGACCCGCTCGGGCATGCTGGAGGTGTTACGCCAAGACTATGTCCGCACCGCCCGGGCCAAGGGGCTGGCCCAGCGCGTGGTATTGTATCGCCACGCACTGAAGAACGCGCTCATCCCGGTAGTCACCATTATCGGGTTGCAGCTGGGCGGGGCCCTGGGAGGCGCCGTAATCGTGGAATCCTTGTTTGCGTGGCCCGGCGTGGGGAGACTGGCCATAACGGCCTTGATGTCCCGGGATTTCCCCATGATGCAGGGTATCGTGTTGTACCTGGCCAGCGGCTATCTTCTGGCCAACCTCGTAGTGGACCTGGTCTACGGCTACCTGGACCCGCGCATCCGGGTAGCGGGCGAGCCAGACCGATAGGAGGCTTGACATGGCAGACGGTAAGCACCAACGCTGGCTGGCGAACATCCGAGGGTTCTCAAGGCGCTTTGCCCGCAACCGGGGAGCGGTGGTGGCCGTGATTTTCATCTTGTGCCTGGTGTTGAGCGCTGTGTTTGCGCCCCTGCTTTCGCCTCATGACCCCTATGACATCAGCGACCGACTGCTCACACCACCGTCGCGGGCCCACCTCATGGGCACCGACGAACTTGGTCGTGACATCCTGAGCCGTATCATCTACGGGGGCCGGGTATCATTGCAGGTGGGACTCATATCCGTAAGCATCTCACTGACCATTGGAGGATTATTCGGGCTCATCGCCGGCTACCTGGGCGGCGGGGTGGATAATGTGATCATGCGGGGTGTCGACATCATGCTGGCATTCCCAGGGATCCTCCTGGCCCTGTCCATCGTCGCCATCCTGGGGCCCAGCCTCATGAACGTCATGATCGCCATCGGCGTGGGCGGGATCCCGGGGTACGTGCGGGTGGTGCGCGGGAGTACACTGGCAGTAAGGCAAAACGAGTTTGTCGAAGCAGCGAGGGCGCTGGGAACCAGCACCCAGGGTATCATCTTCCGGCACATCCTCCCCAACGTGGTGGCACCGGTGATCGTGCTGTCCACATTGGGAGTGGCCGGGGCCATTCTCGCTACTTCAGGCCTGAGTTTCATCGGACTGGGAGCACCTCCGCCTACGGCCGAATGGGGCGGCATGCTGGCGTCGGCCCGGATCTACCTCAGGCGGGCCTGGTGGATGGCCACCTTCCCGGGTGTGTTCATCACTTTGACAGTTCTAGCCATCAACATCGTGGGCGACGGCTTACGCGACGCTTTGGACCCGAGGCTAAAGGTGTAAAGGCGGCGAGCGCGGCCCAGCGATGGCCATTAGGGCTGCGCGCCTGGCTACCGGTCCACGCCGCCGACCCGGCGGTTGCAGGTGCAGTTGGGGAGGGCCCCGTACCGGGTGCCCTCCCCACGGCGTGCCCTGGTTTTTCCTGCTACGGCAGCCTGTCCTTCCCCGCCAGCATCTCCCGGGCGCTGGCCGCCGCCTCCAGCAGGAGCTCGGCGGCCAGGGGGTCGATCTGCTTACCCCTCTGGTTGGAAACCTGGGTAATGAAAGCAGCCAGCAGCTGGGACGCGGCCTGGTATTGCCCACGGCGTTCCCGGTCGGCGGCATTCCGGGCCAGCACGGCCAGGCTGGTGGCCGGGCCGCGCCCCAAAAGCCGCTGGGCCTCAAGGGAGGCCACCAGGGCCTCCAAGGTATACGGTCGATCCATAACCTCAAACCCGGCGGTAACCGAGGCGGTGTTACCGGCGTGATCTTCCACCCGCAGGTCCAGCCGGTGGAGCCCCGGGCCCGCCAGGTGCCCCTCTACCTGCACTTTTCGGTCTACCGGGGCGTTTGACTCCAGGAGAGTCTCGCCATTGAGCGTCATCAAGACGTGCTTGACATCTGAAGTAAGGTCAGAGGCATGAACCCAGAATGCGATGGCCTCACCAGGGCCGTACACTTCCTTGACTCCCTCGAGGCGCGCTTGGGGGGGAGTAGCGTCCAGCCGCACTGGTGCGATCTGGGGCACCTCAGCGTTCCCCAGCCGGTCCGTGGAGTAGAACGTAATGTGATGCACGCCATCTTCGCGGATTTCCAAGGCAGTGCCCGGGATCCACGCCGTCGCTTCCACGGCCCGGTAGTACGTGTCGGCAACACCGCTGCCGACGTCCTCGGCCATCAGACGGACTACCACCGGGCCCGGCTGCCATGCCGGGCATAGGTCAGCCGTGGTGGTGGGCGGAGAGTTGTCCAGGACCAGGTCCAGCTTCAGGGTGGTACCATTGCCAGCCTGGTCCACTGCGCGGGCCACCAGCTGCCTGGGGCCATCCGGGCCTTGCAGGTAGATGGTACCGCCCAACACCGCTTCGCCGTCTACCTCCACGGTCATGCTGGCTATCCCGCTCAAACCGTCCCCGCCAACCACCTGTAACCCGGTGGCCGAGCTCACATAGGGTCCAAAGGACGGCCCTGCGACCTCCAGCTCCATCCACGGGGGGCACGAGTCAACCAAGACGAACGCCTGGGCGTCAGTGTAGTTGCCCACCCGGTTGTAGGCGCGCACTACCAGCTGGTACACACCATCGGCCAGCGGACCCAAAAGCCAGGGGCTGGTCACCTCGGCAAAGTCCGAGCCGTCGATGGACAGTTCGTAGCGGTCGATACCGGTGTTGGGGTCCTCGGTGCCGAATGTGAGCAGGCGCATCGGGTCCGGGCTCCATCCCGCTGGACTCACCTGGGGGACAAAGGCCAGCGGCGGGCCGGCGTCGTCTGGGTCTGCCTTCCCGTGGGCCAGCCAGTCTACGGTGGCGGCAAACAGGGCCGAGAACTCCGCGTTCCACGCTCCGGTCTGTCTCGCGAAGCTGCCGGCCATGGCCAGGTGAGCGACCCGGCCTTTCCCCACGTGGCCGATGGTCAGGGCATCACCGCAGTGGTCCCCGGTGACCAGCACCGTCCCGGACCTGGCGCGCAGCACCCCGTGGCCGTGGAAACCCTGCCTGAAGTACGCCGGCATACTGGCAGTAATGGGGTGGGCAGCGACCACCCGGTAGGTATCCCCACCCAGCCTGCCCCCGCTGGATTCCACGAGCATGAGCCCTTCTTGCTGTAGAATCTGGTTGCCACCATTGGCAGTCTCCTGGGCGGTCCATTCTGTCAACAGCAGTCCACCACCGGCACGGACATAATTCGCCAGGGCTTCCTGCCCGGCTTCGAGCATCCCCGGCCCATACCCCTGGTATCCGTTGAACACGATAACCGCTTGGAAGGCGCCCAGGTCCGGGTTCAAGCCGGAAAATGAGTTTATGTGACCTGCGACCACCACCCAAAACCCGGCGGCCTCGAGCACCGGGAGGGCTTGCTGCATCGAAGCCCCATCATCGAACACCAGCACCCGCGGGCCCGAGTGGCTCCACCCGGTCCGGCCCGGGATCAACTGCACCACCAAGACCATCACCACCACCAGGACCAAGCCCAGACCCACTTGCCTACGCAGTTTCGCCACGCGCCGACTCCTCCTTACAGTTTTTACCAATGTGGATTCGACGCGCTACTGCCTTTTCCTTCCATCCCCTGGGCCTACCCGTTGCGCCCGGCCAAAACCAAAGGGCCCCCAAAGCAGCCCCTTAGTCCTTTCAGCGATATGGTCTTACTATTCGATGATCTTCTCTTCCCTGAGCCATGCGGCCGTCTCCTCCATGCCCCGGCCAAAGTCCACCTGGGGTTCATACCCCAATCCAGACCGGGCCAGGTCGATGGAAAAATCCTGGTGGGTACCGAGGAGCTGGATGGCCATCCGGGTCAGGAGTGGACGCGATTTCCCCTTGAACAGGATGTTGGAGTATTCCATGATGACACCGGCGGAGTACCCGGCAACGTAAGGCAGTACCGGTTTCTTCACAGAAACCCCGGCCAGTGCGGCCAGGGCATCCACGAACTCTTCCCAGGTCACGTCCGAGCCGTCGGTGATATTGTAGGCCATGCCCCCGGCAGTTGGTGCCTTAAGGGTCAGCAGCACCGCGGCCGCCAGGTTGTCCACGTAGGTCATCCCGGCGATAATCCGACGGGACCGGAAGAACGGGAAGTAACCCTGCCGGATCTGGGTTAGGAAGTCCACTACAAAGGAGCGCGAGCCCGGGCCGTAGATCGAGGCCGGGCGCAGGATCACCGCCCTATCCCCTGCCAGGTCCCGCACTTTCTGTTCTCCGAGGATCTTGGTTGCGTTGTAGTAGTTCCGGGGCACCATGGGGTGATCTTCGGCAACCTGCCGCCGGTGGGGGTACCCGTAGACATCAGTGGTGCTGATATGTACCAGCCGGCTCACGCCGGACCCGGCGGCAGCAGTTGCTACGTTGCCGGTTCCCAGCGCATTAGCCCGGTAGAAGGGTTCCCGGGGTCCCCAGTCCTGCACGTGCCCGGCGCAGTGCACCACCGCATCCGCTCCCCGGCAGGCCCGTTCCAGGGAAGCAAGGTCCTCCACATCCCCCCGGTGCAGGCGGCTCCCCACGGATTCCAGGTACCGGACGTGCCTTTCCGAGCTGGTGGGCCTGACCAGTGCCCACACCTCGTGGCCGGCCCCGGCCAGGCTTTTCGCCACTCTCCTGCCTACAAAACCTGTAGCCCCGGTGACTAGAACTCTCATGGCATCGCCTCCCCCATGTCTGCACTAAGTTCGGGCGGGTACGAGAAAATCCTGCTGAAAACGGAAAATCGCCCCGGGGGCGACTTTCCGCGGGTAGCTGGGATCAGACAGTTACCTGCTCCCGGCGATACAGCAGGATGACACCAGCCAGTACCAGGCCGAAGACCAGGTCGCTGACGAGAGAGAAGACAAAGGTTCCCACGCCTACGTTCCACACCGCCGGGAAGATGCCCAGGGGCGGGAGAATAAGGTTCATGACCAGCCACAGAGCAACACCCAGTGCCAGGCCCAGCCACACCACACGACGCTCCACCAGCACGGCAAAGATGATCCCGGCGATCCCCAGCATGACGCTGTGCAGCAGGATGACCCACATCCACCCGGTTGGTCCCGCCAATAGCCCGGCACCGAATACACGCTGGATAACCTGGGTCATGACACCGATCCGGCTGAGACTGGATAGTCTCCCCAGAAACGCCAGTTCCTCAATGGCCAGCCGGGCGAAACCGCCCAGCGCTCCGGCGATGAAACCCACCACCCACTCGCGCAACACCACACACCTCCCGATCTCAAAAAAGCCAGTTTCCACCCGGGTGCTAGTATTTCACCATCCTATCATCTTATGTGCTGCCAGAGCCTGCACAGCCTGCCAAGCCAGGGTATGCCGTCCACTGGCGTGTCCAGCACTAGCCAGCGGGCCCCGGGCAGCTCTAGCCATCGTAAGAGCCGTGAGAAGGAGGCCCCGTTCACGCGGGACAACCGGTGAAACAGGGGTAAGGCTTGAGGGCCTAGTGCACGGCACCGCCGCCAACCTGTCTCAGTTCGAGGGCGGGAGTTTCGACGCCGTGCTGGTCATGGGCCCCCTGTATCACCTGACCCGCGTGGAAGACCGGCAGTCAGCGCTGGCTGAAGCTGCACGGGTGCTCAAGCCGGGAGGGAAGATGTGCTGTTCCTTCATCACAGTGTTTGCCCCCATACGCGATCTGGCCAAGCACGACCCCGAGTAGCTGGTGAGGCATCCAAACCGGGTCGCCAGCTGGTTGACCAGCGGGGTGAACCTGACGCTTGAGCCCGGCGCGGGCTTTACCACCGCATACTTCGTTCACCCCCGGGACGTCACACCGCTTTTGGAAAGCCATGGCTTTAGGACCTTGCGCGTGGCTGGAGCCGAGGGCGCGGTGAGCATCGAAGACCGGGTCAACCAGTTGGAGGGAGACTCATGGCAAGCGTGGGCGGATCTCAACTACCGGCTGGGTGAGGACCCGAGCCTGCGGGGCGCCTGCGAGCACCTGCTCTATGTCGGCGCAAAACTGACAATTAGCGCAGGAATTTCCCGGTAATCTGCTGAATTCTTCCAGGCAGCCGGATTCCACAGGGGAGCGGTTCCAGTGGCCGCAAGCTTTCCCAAGACCGCATACCTGGAGCAAGTGGTGGACCTGATGAAAGTAGGCCTCATCGTGGTCGATGCCGGTGGTTTCATTCGGGTCTACAACCAGCGGGCGAAGGAGATTTTCTGTATGGCCCCTCCCGGCGGCCCTTCTCACCCGGCCGGCCGGGCGCAAAAGGGCGATATTGTACTTTTCGCCGATAGCGCACTGGGCGGTGACGATGGCGGCCTCGTGCCGGCTGACCTGGCACTCTTGGGGGTGAACCCAGCCAGCATCCTGCCGGGCTCGCCGGTTGTGGCGGTAGGCAGGATCGGGGCCCCGGTGGGAAATGCCCGCTGGGCATCTGGTCCCGGCGAGATCATGGAGGTCGAGACTTCCCTGTGCGGCCTGGACCTCAAGGCCGTCCTGAATACGACCACCAAGAGCATGTCCCTGTTTGTGGGCGGCCATCCATACGAATACCGCTACTACAACTGCGCGGCCCACCTGGTGCTCTTGGATTCTGAGGGCAGCCTCAAGTTCTACCAGGCCCGCGGCTACACCGCCAGGCGGGAGGCAGCCAAAGAGGTTTTGCTGGGAGTGGCCTACCGGGGTAAGGGCGATCACGCCACTCAGCTCCAGGCCGAGGGCCGGCATCTCTTAGAGGTGCACCCGGAAGGGCGTGGGATCCAGCGCCTGCTGGAAGTGGCCCAGGGCCGGGCCAGTGCCATCTATGAACGGGAGTATGACATCAACGGTTTTCCCGTGCGCTGCACGGTGCTCCCTTTGAAGCACCACGAGACGGTGTCGGGCGGCATGCTCCTGGTGGAAGACATCAGCGAGATCAGGTCTCTCCACAAGCAGCGGGACCAAGCAGTGCAATTCGCCCGGCAGCTGGAGGTACGGCTTCAGAGCGACGAAGCCGGGGATGCGCCTTTTGCACAGATCATCGGCCGGTCAGAGAGCCTCCTCCAGGCCACAGCGCTGGCCCGGTCCTGTGCTTCCACCAACTCCACTGTCCTCCTCACGGGCGAGAGCGGCACCGGGAAAAACCTCTTTGCCTGGGCCATTCACCAGAGCAGCCCGCGCCGGGACGGCCCGTTTGTCCAGGTAAACTGCGCTGCCATTCCCGAACCCCTGCTGGAGAGCGAGCTTTTCGGCTATGAACACGGGGCTTTTACCGGGGCCTCGCGCCGGGGCAAGCCGGGGAAGTTCGAGCTGGCCCATGGCGGGACGGTTTTCCTGGATGAGGTGGGTGACCTCAGCCCGGCCCTGCAGGCAAAGATCCTGGATTTTCTCCAGGACCGTACCGTGGTGCGGGTGGGAGGCCTCAGACCCAGGACCATCGACGCCCGGGTGGTGGCTGCCACTAACCAGGACCTGGCTCAGGCCGTATCCCGCGGCACATTCCGCGAAGACCTGTACTACCGGCTGCACGTGGTGACCATCCTTCTGCCGCCTCTCCGAGAACGGCGGGGCGATACCGACCTTCTGGTGGACTACCTACTGCCCAGGGTGGCACAGCGTACGGGCAGGAAAGTCCAGGGCATCAGTGCTTCCGCCCGCCAGCTCTTGAGGTCCTACCGCTGGCCGGGAAACATACGAGAGCTGGAGAATGTCCTGGAACAGGCAGTAAACATGTGCACCGGGATCATCACCGACGAGCACCTGCCTCCCGCTCTCCGGCATCCGGCCCAGAGTGCGGCCAACGTGGTGGTCTACGGGGCCGGGCCCCTCAAGGAAGTCCTCGAGCAGGCGGAACGGCAGGCCATCAAGCAGGCCCTGCAGGCGTGCGACGGTGACAGGAACCAGGCCAGCCGGCTTTTGCGCATCTCCCGGTCTTCGTTTTATGCCAAGCTCCGGGACCTGGAGTCTTAGGACACCGGCTGCGCCGGGCGGCCAGGTTCCACCCGGACACTGCGCTTGGTCCCTTCGGTCCGGCCAAGCCGATCCCCCGCAATGAACCCGGTGCCTTCGCGTACCAGGTCACGCGGGCCCGACCGCGGGCCCGGGACACTGGAGCCCAAGCAATTCCCCGGTCCCGCCCTATCTGGTCTCATCTGGGCCAGCTTAGTTCTTTTGGCCACCGGGAGGAAAATTGCCGTGAGGATAGAATATCTATCGTAAGATCTGAATTGGTATGCAATCTTGAATAGGCATTATTTGTAGCGAACCTCAATACATACCAGAGTAAGGCCCGTCTTAGCACTGCCCGGCTTGCCCGGGCGATTCTGTATCGAGCGCCACCTCAAGGCGCAAACGAGTGGTCCATATCTCCGAGGGGAGGGATGCATGCGGAGGTGACCCCGGAGGCGGAAGGACAGGCTCAAGATCACTAAAGGGGGTACTTACTGTGAGGCTGAGAAGATCCAGTTCCACGTGGCTGGTACTGCTGGTACTCGCCGGGCTTTTGGCTACGGTGATGGTCGGGTGCACCAGGACGCCGGCGCCCACCACACCCACGACACCAACCACGCCCACCACGCCCACCACCCCGGCGACACCAGTGACCCTGCGTCGCGCGTTCTCTTACGGCGCCGACCCGGGTAACGTCGACCCCATGCTATCGTCTCGTATCGACCAGATGACCATTGTCACTCAAATTTTCGACACCCTGATTTTCCTCAACGCCTACACCGGCAAGTTTGAACCGCGCATCGCCAAAGAATGGAAGATCTCTGAAGATGGGCTGACCTACTCCTTTGTGCTCAACCAGGGTATCAAGTTCCACCACGGGCGCGAGCTGGTGGCCGAGGACGTCAAGCACACCATCGAACGGGTCCTGAAGCCGGCCAATGCGTCGCCCATGGCGGGTAGGTATCACGACATCGTGGGCGCCCGGGATTTCGCCGAGGGCAAGGCCACCACCGTCAGCGGCATCAAGGTCAAGGGCAAGTACGAGGTGGACATCACCCTCACCCGGTGGAACCCGGTGTTTCTCTACACCCTGGCCGGGACCTCCGCCTCCATCGTCCCCATCGAGGAGGCCGAACGGCTCAAGGACCGGTTTGGTCATGAGCCCGTGGGCAGCGGGCCCTTTGTTTTCGTAAGCTGGCGCAAAGACGACCGGTTGACCGTCAAGGCCAACGAGAACTGGTTTATGGGCAAACCGTCCATTGATATCATCGAGACGCGCATCCTACCCGAAGGCGCCACCAAGGAAGCGGAGTTCCTCGCGGGCAACTTAGACTACATTGTGCTCAGCGGCGCCCAGTACAGCAAGTACCAGAACGACCCCAAGTGGAAGCCCTACATCTTGGAGGTCGCCGAGCTGTTCACGCGCCACTTTGCCTTTAACACCCAGAAGCCGCCCTTTGACAAGGTCGAGGTCAGGCAGGCGTTCAACTATGCCATTGACCGTGAACCCATTATCAAGAATGTGCTCCACAACAAGGCTGTTTTGGCCACCGGGGTACTGCCTCCATCCCTACCGGCGTACAACCCCAACCTGAAGGGTTACGAGTACAACCCGCAGAAGGCCAAGGAACTGCTGGCCCAGGCCGGCTACCCCAACGGGTTTACGGTGGAGATCATCTGCACCGATCACGCTGCATGGGGCCTGCCCGCTGTGGAAGCCACTATGGGTTACCTGTCCCAGGTGGGCATCACGCTCAAACCCGTCCTCATGGACGCCACCAGCATGGTCGACATCACCAACCGGGGCGACTACTTTGTCCACAGCTACTCCCGGGGCGGCAACGCCAGCTCCCTGGACTACCTGTACTCACGTTTCCACTCCAAGTTCATCAACGGCTTGGGTAACGTGGCGCAGTATGTGAACCCCCAGGTCGACGCCCTGCTGGATGCGGCCTTGAGCGAGCGCGACACGCAAAAGCAGTACGAGCTCTTGCGCCAGGCTGAGGCCATCATCGTCCACGACGCGCCCTGGATGTTCTTCAACTACAACAAGGCCGTCGTCCTTCACCAGCCCTGGCTGCAGAACTTGCTGGCCATACCCACCGACATTGACCTGCAGCACTGGTGGAAACTGAAGATCAACCGCTAAGATCGGGAGGGTCGGTCCGTGGCTCGATACCTGGTACGGAGGCTGCTGGCCTTAGTTCCAGTTCTCCTGGGCATCACGCTGGTCACCTTTCTCCTGGTGCAGGTGATCCCGGGAGACCCATTACAGATGTATCTGGACCCCAAGGGGCAGGAACTGGACGCACAAACGCGGGCGGCCATCATGGCCAAGTGGGGCCTGGACCGGCCCATCCACCTACAGTACCTGCGGTTTCTAGGTAACGCCGTCCGGGGTGACCTGGGCTACTCGTACCGGTTCAACCGGCCCGTCACCATCACGGTATTCGAACGGATACCTGCCACGGCCATGCTGGCGTTTTCCGCAGTGGGACTGGCCATGATCATCGGGATATCCCTGGGCGTCATGAGCGCCGTGAGGCACCGGTCTTGGCTGGATTCTAGCAGCATGGTATTTGCCCTGGCGGGTGTGTCCACGCCCATTTTCTGGCTGGGCCTGATGATGATGTACCTTTTTGGGGTGGTCTGGAAGGTGCTGCCCCCCTCAGGGTACGGTACCTGGCGTCACCTGGTCATGCCCGCGGTAGCCCTGGGTCTTTCTTCCAGCGGGGTGCTGGCCCGGCTCACCCGGTCGTCCATGCTTAACGTGATCCGCACCGAGTATGTGACGACGGCGCGGGCCAAGGGCCTTTCTGAGCGGGTGGTCATCTACCGTCACGCCCTGAAGAACGCCCTGATCCCGGTGGTCACCATCCTCGGGGTTCAGACTGGTGCACTGCTGGCGGGCGCCGTGGTCACCGAAACGGTGTTCGCATGGCCGGGGGTAGGCAGGCTGTTAGTGGAATCCATCATGCAGCGAGACCTACCGGTGATGCAAGGATGCGTGATCATCATCGCCATCGTGTTCATGCTGTCCAATCTCATGGTCGACTTGGTGTACGCAGTTATCGATCCCAGAATCCGCTACAGCTAGGAGGGGTTGCGTGTGGCTGGTGCAGATACCCCCCAGCCGGAAGTGCCGGAATATACCAGAAGACATAGAATGGCCGCAGCCTGGAAGCAGTTTCGGCGCAACCACAACGCCGTGATCGGCGCGTGCATCACGCTTACCCTGGCTCTTTTGGCCATCCTGGCGCCCCAGCTGACCCGCTTCCACCCCACCACTTTCTTTGACCTGTCCAAGACCTTGTTGCCGCCGGGGTCTGGACCGCACATCCTGGGGACCGACACCATCGGGCGCGATCTATGGAGCCGCATGTTGTTTGGCGCGCGCATTTCCCTTACGGTGGGATTGGTGGTCCAGGGGATATCCATCACCATCGGGACAGCGGCGGGCTTGACCGCGGGCTACTTCGGCGGGTGGATCGATGACTTCCTGGGAGGCGTCATCAACATGATCTACGCCTTCCCCAGCCTCCTGTTTGCCATCGCCGTCATGAGCGTGCTGGGACCGGGCCTTTACAATATCTTCCTGGCCCTGGGGTTCATCGGGTGGGCCACCGTGGCCCGGCTGGTACGTGGTGAGGTGCTGTCCCTCAAGACCAGGGAGTTCGTGGAGGCGGCCCGTGCCAGCGGCACACCCACCCTGCGCGTGATGTTCCGCCATCTTTTGCCCAACTGCCTCGGGCCCATCGTGGTCGTGGGGACCTTGGGCGTGGCCAACGCCATCATGTCCGAGGCTACCTTGAGTTTCCTGGGCCTGGGCGTCCAGCCACCCGCCCCCAGCTGGGGGTCCATGCTGAGCCGGGGACGGGAGTACATCTGGATCGCTCCATGGCTGACCATCATCCCCGGAGTTGCCATTTTTGTGGCGGTCCTGGGGTTGAACCTGTTCGGAGACGGACTCCGCGACATCTTGGACCCCAGGCTAAAAGAGTGAACTCAAGTCCGCCAGGGGCCCACCCGGAGGTGGGCCCCTTTTGCTACACCCGGCATCGCCGTACCCCAAACAAACATGGCGCTTGTCGCCCCGGCGCACAGCACTCCGCCACCGTGCGGGCTGACGGATGCCGTCCCCGGACTGTCCGCACTATTGGACGACCATAGGGTCTGGCCAACCTGGATTTCCCAGGATGGCCCGGTGACAGTGTCCAAGATCCTGGAAATCCCCATGCCCGGCCACATCTCGCGAGTATTACTTTCCAGGGCGAGAGCATCTTGGACATGACCACCACACGCCTCCGCGACCTGCGGGGGAACGATATCGCCATGATCTTCCAAAGAACCCATGACCTCACTGCACCCTGTGTATACCGTGGGCAACCAGATCACGGAGGCCGTCCGCCTGCACCAAGACGTGGGGCAGCGGCAGGCGCTGGAAAGGGCCGTGGAAATGCTCCGGAAGGTCGGCATCCCCTTGCCCGAACGGCGTGTCAAGGAATACCCGCACCAGCTTTCCGGGGGTATGCGGCAGCGGGTCATGATCGCCATGGCCCTGTCCTGCAACCCCCAGTTGCTCATTGCCGATGAGCCTACGAAGGCGCTGGACGTGACCATCCAGGCCCAGATCCTGGACCTCATGCGGAAGATGAAGGCGGACACCGGCACTTCCATCCTGCTCATCACCCACGACCTGGGAGTGGTAGCCAAGATGTGCGACCGGGTGGCGGTGATGTGTGCCGGTAAAATCGTGGAGCAGGCCACCGTTGACCACCTATTCTTCGATCCTCGGCACCCGTACACCCGGGGCCTGCTTTCGTCCATACCGCGCCTGGAAACCAGCAAGCGGCGGCTTCACATCATCGAGGGCACGGTTCCGCTCATGTACGATTTGCCGGATGGTTGCCGGTTCAACCCTCGCTGCCCCCAGGCCATGGACATCTGCCGGAAGCAGGAGCCGCCCATGTACATTCTGAGCAGCCAGGGACGCCAGTGCTCATGCTGGCTTATGGAGGGTCAGGGAGGTGCAGTCCATGCCTGACGTGCTCATGTCCGTGCGCAACCTGAAAAAGTGGTTCCCCATCACCGGGGGCCTGCTAAGCCGGGTAGTGGGCAACGTGAAGGCCGTGGACGGCGTGTCCTTCGACCTCTTCCGGGGCGAGACCCTGGAGCTGGTGGGCGAGAGTGGCTGCGGCAAGTCCACCACGGGCAAGGCCGTCCTCCGCCTGGTTGAGCCTACGGCCGGAGATACCCGCGCCCTGCTCTCGGCCATCCCGGTACCGGTCCCGCGGGCCCGCAAAGAGAGGATCATCCTGGAGGGCGATGTGCCCAGCCCGGTTAACCCGCCTTCAGGCTGCCGTTTCCACACCCGCTGCCCGCTGGTGGTGGACATCTGCCGCCAGGCCAAACCTCAACTGGCTGACCAGGGCGCCGGGCACTGGGTAGCCTGCCACCGCCTGTAGCCGGAGGGGGCCCCGCCCCCTCCTCCCTCATTCCTTCCCCTCCACCAAGGCCAGGTTGGCCGCAACCTCTTCTAGGTCCCTCATGCCTATGTTATAGACGTGGATAAAGGGAGACCCGAGAACAAACCGTATGGCCCCTCGCCAGTCCGGCAGTTCCCGCCCGGCACCCAGGACCTTGATGACGTACACGCCCGTGCCAGCTGCCTCCGCGATTTAGAGGAGCGCACCACCTGGATCCGGGGGACCGGGCTGGCAGCACAGATGACCGCGGGCGCGTGGGCGGACACACCTACTGCCTGGTCTTCTTGGCCTGCACCAGGTATTCCAACGCCCCGGTGTGGGCGGGTAGCTGGCCGGTCCTTACGTAGTGCGCAGCACGATGTCCAGGTAGGGAGTACTCAGTTCATCCAAGATCCCGTCCAGTTCCAGCTCGGCTTCCGTGGCGCCAAGCGCCCGCGTCTGGGACGCGATCAAGACCTGGTGCCGCGGGACCCGGGCCAGTCCCTGGGCCACCTGTGGATGGCTCTGGTAGACCAAGGCTGTGTCCCGAAAGTTCACACCATGCTCGTGGTAGGCCCGGGCCAGCACCTCTCAGACGTGTGATAGACGATGTGCTCGGTGCCGAAGCAGAGCCTCGACACCTCAAGGTCGGTGTTTCCCAGCCGCACCCGGGTTGCTTTCATGGCACTGCCTCTCCTTTGTATCAAGTCCTGCCAGCTTGTGGGCTGCGGGCACGTCCGCCGGCGCCAGCTGGAGTTCTGGGACCTGGCTGGGTGGCACCCAGGCGCACTCTTGGCCCTCCCGGCCCCTGGGCTCTCCCGACACGAGGCGACAGTGGTAGGTCAACAACAAGACGTGACGGGAATCGTAGGGGTGGTAGTGGACGTGAAATATGTCGCCCACCTCTACCCGGATCCCTAGTTCTTCCCAGAGCTCCCGGGCCAGGGCAACTTGGGGTGATTCGCCCGGGCCCAGCTTGCCGCCGGGCAGTTCCCAGTGGTATTCCAGGTGAGTACCCGGGGGCCGGGTGGCCAGGAGCACCTTGCCCTGGCGCTGGATGAGGCCGGCCACTACCACCACCGGCATCTCTAGGGACATCTCACACCTCCCGCATCATGACCATGGCCGCGGGCCACCGCCTAAAGCCCAGGCGCTGGTAGAAGGGAACCGTGGGCGGGTCTGTGAGCAGCACCACCTGCAACGCCCCGGGGTAAAGATCCATAAGCCGTCGCACGAGGGCAGTGCCGGTCCCCTGCCCCTGGTAGGGCGGGGCCACCAGGAGGTCGCATACAAACAGCGTGGTAAGCCCACCGTCGGAAATGCCCCGGGCCAGGCCCACCAGCCTTTCGCCATCGCGGGCAGTGACCACCGCATCCGAGTCCCGCACCGCCTGGACCAGGACATCCCCCAAACGGACCCGCCGGTCTCCCACGGACTGGTAAAGGTCCAGCAGTTCCTGGTCACCGGGCTGCTCCACGGCCAATCGCGCTGGCATGGTCCACCCCTCCCCCCGGTAGGTTCGGCCCGTCCACCCTCTACTCCTCTACAAGAGGATACCCGTTCAGGAACGGAGAATCTGAAAGAAAGCGGTGCCCGTGAAAAACTGCCCCAGTTCACCACCGGGAGGTCTGATCATGCGACTGGACGAAGCCAAGGTCCTGGCGGACGCCGGGGTGGCCCGACTGGAGGATACCATCACCGGTACTGCCGCCTTCCTATACGAGAACCCAGAGCTGGGGCTGGGAGAACACCAGGCCGCCGCTCACTTGTGCAGGCTTCTGGACAGGACGGGCTTTCGCATTGAGACCGGCCTGGCGGGAATGCCCACGGCTTTTTCGGCGATTGCCGGCGCCTCCGGCCCCACCGTGGCGTTTTTGGCAGAATACGACGCCCTGCCGGTCCTGGGCCACGGGTGCGGCCACAACCTCATGGCGGCCACGGCGGTGGGTGCCGCCCTGGCCCTCCATGCCCTGGCCCTGCCGGAGGTCCGGGTGATGGTACTGGGCACCCCTGCCGAGGAAACCGTGGGCGGGAAGATCGCCATGGTCGAGGCCGGCTGCTTTGCCGCGGTCGACTTGGCGCTCATCGCCCACCCGGGGACCATGACGCGGGTAGGCTGGCCCTCATGGGCCTCCCATCCCCTGGAGATCAGGTTTTTCGGCAAGCCCTCCCACGCCGGTGCTAATCCCCAGTCCGGCGTCAACGCCCTGGACGCCTTGGTGCAAACCTACATTTCCATGCGCACCCTGAGGCTGCACCTGAGAGATGATGTGCGCATGCCCGGCATCATCGTCAAGGGCGGGGATGCGCCCAACGTCGTCCCCGAACTGGCGGTGGGCCGGTTCTCGCTGCGGGCCGCCGACTGGCGCTACCTGGAAGAAGTGGTGATCGCACGCGTTAAGGACTGCGCGCGCGGTGCAGCTTTGGCCAGCGGCACCCGGGTCGAGTTCGAGCACTATGAACCCCTGTTCCGGGAGACATTGCACATCCCGGCGTTGGTGCAAGCGTGCGCTGCCAACCTGGAAAGGCTGGGCTTTTCTCCCGAGCCCCCGATGCCAGGCGCGGGTGGGGGAGTTACCGACGTGGGGAATGCCAGCTGGGTAGTACCCACCCTCCAGTTTTCCTATCCTATCGCGCCGCCAGACGTGTCCGGCCACACCCGGGAGTTTGCCGGCGCCACGGTGAGTCCCCGGGGCCGGAAGGCTTCCCTTCTTGCCGCCCGGGCGCTGGCGCACCTAGCCTTGGACTACCTCCTGGACGAGAAGGTCCGGCAAGACGTAACCACCCAGTTCCGGGAAAGGACTTCTCCATAGGCCCGTTGCGACCTACCTATGACTATGGTAGTATGAAAACGATGAAAAGTGTATATGGTACGCTCCGCTGGGGGTGCCCACTGGCTGAGAGAGAGGGCGTTCCTCTCAACCCCAGAACCTGATCTGGTTAATACCAGCGTAGGGAAGCGGACCCGCCATGCGTCGGCTTCCCGTAAGCCGGCATTTTTCTTCTGAAGGAGGTTATGCCATGATGTTCCCCTGTGCCCTCACCGTGGCTGGTTCCGATTCCAGCGGCGGCGCAGGCATCCAGGCGGACTTGAAGACCTTCACGGTGCTGGGAGTGTACGGGGCCAGCGTGGTTACGGCCGTAACCGCCCAGAACACCCAAGGGGTTTGCGCCGTGGAAGTTCTGTCCCCGGCTCTGGTGCGGGCCCAACTGGAGTCGGTCCTCTCCGACCTGGACTTCGGCGCCGTCAAAACCGGCATGCTGGGCACCGCCGCCGTGGTACAGGAGACCGCCGCCGGGCTTAGAGAACGCCGCATTCCCCTAGTGGTGGACCCGGTGATGGTATCCAAGAGCGGCCACTCGCTTCTGAGTCCGGAAGCCCAAGCGGCGGTGGTCAGACATCTTCTTCCGCTGGCGCTGGTGGTCACCCCTAACCTTCACGAGGCCAACGCCCTCACCGGCCTAAACATCAAGTCAGTGGATGACATGGAGCTGGCGGCCCGGCAGCTGGGCCAGATGGGCCCGGCCTGGGTGGTGGTGAAGGGCGGGCACCTGGAAGGAGATGCTGCTGACCTGGTCTGGGATGGCCGATCGGCCACGGTGCTCCGCTCCCGGCGCATCGCAACCCGCCACACCCACGGCACCGGCTGCAGCTTTGCTTCAGCCATTGCCGCATTCCTGGCCCTGGGAGACCCGGTGCACCGCGCCATCCTTAGGGCCAAGAGCTTCATCACCCGGGCCATTCAGACCGCTCCCGGCTTAGGACGCGGTCACGGTCCCACCAACCACCTGTGCTGGCTTGGCAACCCTTGCCCCGAATTCCCCACTGAGGAGTGAAACCATGGACCTGTCCCAGGATGCCGCCCGGCTGCTCGTGGCCGTCAAGAGCGAGCGGCCGCTGGTTCACAACATCACCAACTGGGTGGTGACCAACGTCACCGCCAACGCGGCGCTGGCCCTGGGCGCCTCGCCCGTAATGGCCCACGCCCGGGAGGAAGTGGAGGAGATGGCCCGTCTTAGCCGGGCTCTAGTGCTGAACATCGGCACCCTAACTCCTTCCCTGGTAGACTCCATGTTGCTGGCAGGCCGGGCCGCCAATGCCGTCGGTTGCCCGGTAATCCTGGACCCGGTGGGCTACGGGGCCACCACCTTCCGTACCGAGTCCACCCATACCCTGCTCAAGGAGGTTAAGGTGGACATGCTCCGGGGCAACGCCGCAGAGCTGGCAGGCGTGGGCGGCATGGCCGCCCGCATCAAGGGGGTGGATTCCGGGGGTACCCTCGACACCGGAGCCACCATCGCCCGGCGGGTGGCCGGGGACTACGGCCTGGTGGCGGTGGTCACCGGTGCTACCGACTATATCAGCGATGGTTGTCGACTGGCCCGGGTGGCAAATGGGCACCCCTGGCTTACCCTGGTGACCGGCACCGGCTGCGTGGCCACGGTAGTGGTGGCAGCCTTTGCCGCCGTGGAAAAGGACTACCTGGTGGCAGCCGCCTGCGCCCTGGCCTGCTATGGCGTGGCAGCCGAGCTGGCAGCACGGTCGTCTGGAGGACCCGGCACTTTCGCCGCAGCCTTGTTAGACCAGCTGTACAACCTTCAACCGGAAGTGGTGGCCCAAAAAGCCCGGGTGGTAGTGGAGCCCCTTGGAGGTGAAGGGGAATGCACCGCGACCACCGCCTGCTGAGGCTCTACGTGGTGCTGGACCGGGAGCTCTCCCGGGGCCGAAGCCTGGAGGAAGTGACCCGGGCTGCCCTGGCGGGGGGGGCCGGGGTCATCCAGCTTAGAGGCAAAGACTGGTCAGGCCGTGAGCTCTACCAGGTAGCGGTTACACTGGGCCGCTTGACCCGCAGCCATGGAGCCCTCTTGGTGGTAAACGACCGGGTGGACGTGGCGCTGGCGGCTCGTGCAGACGGCGTCCACGTGGGCCAGGAGGATATTCCCGCCCCGGCAGTGCGGGAACTCCTGGGCCCGGACCGCTGGCTGGGGGTGTCGGTTGGCTCGGTGGCCGAGGCTGAGGCCGCGGCCACCGTGGCCGATTACGTGAGCGTAAGTCCGGTTTTTGCCACTCCCACCAAACCCGGGGCCGGATCGGGCGTGGGCTTGGAGGGCCTGCAGGCAGTGGTCCGGGCCGTAACTGTTCCGGTGCTGGCCATCGGGGGGATCAACACCGCCAATGCCCGCGCTTGCGTGCAGGCAGGAGCAGCCGGTTTGGCCGTGGTGTCGGCCATAGCCACCGCGGGTGATATGGCCGGGGCGGCCCGGTCCATCCTAGAGGCAGGTTGGGGGGGACTACGTTGAAGGTCGGCGACCTAGGCGAATTCGGGCTCATCCGTCGCTGGGAACGAGAGCTGGCAGTGGACCCGGCTCGGGTGCCGCGGGGCATAGGTGATGATGCAGCGGTGCTGACATGCCCGGCCCGCCGGCAGTTACTGGCCTCCACCGACATGCTGGTGGAGTCCGTTCACTTTGACCTGGGCTTCACCAGCCCTCGCCAGCTGGGAAAAAAGGCCATGGCGGTAAACCTAAGCGACATCGCGGCCATGGGAGGCCGGCCCATGTACGCCCTCATCGCCCTGGGCTTGGCCAACGATACAGCCTTGGAACTCGTGGACGGCCTCTACCAGGGCCTGCAGGAAGAGGCATCCCGCTGGGATGTGTTCATCGTGGGAGGGGATACGGTGCGTTCGCCGGGGGGCCTCACTATCAGCGTGACGGTCCTGGGCCATGTGACCCGGGGCCGGGCCGTTCCGCGAGGAGGCGCACGGCCGGGCGACCTGGTGGTGGTCACCGGCGACCTGGGGGCTTCCGCCGCGGGACTGGCCACCTTCACCCGACCTGGGGCCACGGTGGAGGCCAAAGCCCTGGACTACGTGCGCTCCCGCCACTTGGAGCCGGTCCCCAGGTTGAGGGAGGGCGAGCTTTTGGCCCGCCACGGGGCATCTTCCATGATCGATGTCAGCGACGGCCTGGCCAACGAGCTCAACCACTTATCCCGCCTGGGTGCAGTGAGCCTGGTGGTGGACGCCGCCGCTGTACCGGTGGCCCCGGCTACCCGGGCAGTGGCCCAAGCCCTGGGCGTAGACCCGCTCAGCTGGGCGTTGACCGGGGGCGAAGACTACGAGCTGCTGTTCACCGTGTCTCCCGGAGACTTCCACCGCCTGGCCCGCGCGGTCCAGGCAAAGACCGCCACTCCACTGGCGGTGGTGGGCCAGGTGGAGGCGGGCACCGGCTGCTATCTCCTGTACGGCGGGAGGCGGCAACCCTTGCAGGCCACGGCCTACGACCATTTCGCCGCCCGTGACCCCCTCCAGCAGGCTTGACCTTACGACGGCAGTCCTGCTGTGGCCCGGTCCTGGCCAGATTGCCTGAGCCTTACGGCCATTCCCAAGGAAGCGAGGCATAGGACGGCTCCCAGCAAGAACGTGGCCTGGGGGGCCACCCGCGCCCACAGATAGCCGCCCGCGACCGGGGCGATAAAGGCCGTGACGTGCTCCAGGGTACCCCCCATGGCCAGGGTGGGGGCAACATCACCTGGAGACGCCAGCTTGGCCAAGAACGTGTTCAGGGCGACGTCGAAGCTAGACAGGGTAAAGTCTATAGCAAACAGAAGGTACAGCGCCAGCTGGCTCGGGACAAAGGCATAGCCCAGGAAAACCAGGGTAACCATGGCATAGTTGAAGGTCAGGGCCCGACCTTCGCCCCAGGCGTCCACCAGCTTCCCCACGTAAGGTCGCAAGAAGATGCTGAGGGCATTGCACACCAAAAAGAGCATGGACATGGCGGCCACCGGGGTACCATACAGGGATACCAGCGCGAATGCGGCGAAAGTGACGAACATCTGGCGCCGCGCCCCGGCCAGCAGCCGGAGCCAGTAGTAGATGGAGTAGCTTTTACGAAAGACCAGCCCCCGGTGGAGGGAAGTCGCGCTCTTTCTGGGCATAGTCAGGAGCACCAAGAAAGCGATAACCGCATACATCCCGGCCCCGGAAAGGATCTGACGGTAGCTAAACAGCGCGGAAGTGATCCGTACAATGAGCGCTGCCACCACCGTGGCAGCGGCGACGGCTGCCGAAAGCTGGCCCAGCCGTTTGCCCCGTTCTTCTGGAGGTACCAGTGATAAGGCCATGGCCGACTGCAATGTAAAAAACAAGTGAAACCCGATGCTGTAGACCACGGTGGCCAAGAGCAGGCCGTTTACGTCCTGGGCCCGGGCATACAACAGGAGCCCGGCGGCGACAAAGATCGTGCTGGCGCCGGCGGCCAGGGACTGGGCCATCCAGGCAACCGCTATGAGTAGGACGATGGTAAGCAGGCCGGGCACTTCCCGCACCGACTCTATCCACCCCAGCTGGTCGGCCCGGATGCCCAGCTCCTCCACGACGAAGTTGTTAAACACCGTCCTCTGCGAGGACAAGGCCAGCTGCAGGCAGAACACGGCCAAGGTCAGCCGCAGGAAAACGCTGGGAATCTTAAGTTTCAATCCCGGCTCGCTGCCTCCCGGACCAGGCTCAGTGCGATCACGTTGCGCTGGATTTCGTTGGTTCCCTCATAGATCTGTGTGATTTTTGCATCGCGCATGTACTTTTCCGCCGGGTAGTCGCGCATGTACCCGTAACCGCCCAGCACCTGAACGGCTTCAACGGTCACGCGCATGGCAACATCGGATGCAAACAGCTTGCTCATGGCCGATTCCCGGGCAAAGTCCTTGGCCCCGGAGTCGATAGTGCGGGCCGTGGCATAGACCAGGGCACGGGCGGCTTCGATCTGGGTGGCCATGTCGGCGAGCTTGTGCTGGATGGCCTGAAAGGAAGAGATGGCCTGTCCAAACTGGCGCCGCTGGCGGGAATAGGCTAAGGCCACGTCCAAAGCTCCCTGGGCCAGGCCCACCGACTGGGCTCCCACTCCCGGCCGGGCCCGGTCCAGGGTCTTGAGGGCGAGCACAAAACCGGTGCCCTCCTTGCCCAGGAGATTCTCCCGGGGGATGCGGCAGTCTTCAAAGACCAGTTCGCGCGTGGCCGAACAGCGGATGCCCATCTTCTTTTCCTTCTTACCGAAGGAAAACCCGGGGGTCCCCTTCTCCACCACGAAAGCGCTGGCACCCCGGGGACCTCGCCTTTTGTCGGTGAGGGCGATGATCGTGTACACATCGGCCTCACCACCATTGGTGATCCACTGCTTGGTGCCGTTGAGCACGTAGTGGTCACCGTCCCGCACCGCAGTGGTGCGAATGGAGGCCGCGTCGCTGCCGGCGTCGGCCTCGGTCAACCCGAAGGCTGCCAGCTTCTGGCCCGAGGCCAGGTCGTGCAAAAAGCGTGCCTTTTGCTCGTGGCTGCCTCCCAGGACCAAGGGCAGAGAACCCAGGAAACTAGCGGCGTAAGTCACGGCCACCCCGGCACAGGCGCGGCTGAGTTCCTCCACTACCAGGCAAAGCTCCAGCACTCCGCCGCCCAGCCCGCCATACTGCTCGGGAATGGCTACTGCAAACAGGTCGGATGCGGCCAGGGCCTGCACGATCTCGTGGGGAAATTCTTCGTTCTCATCCAGTTCGGCGGCCACGGGCTTGACCTTCTCCCGGGCGATGCGCCGCGCCAAGTCCCTGATGAGCTCCTGTTCTTCGGTGAGGAAGTAGTTCATGCTAATGGCAGTCCCCTTCGTTGGAAATGAGTCCTGATTATGGTGAGCGTAGCACAGGCAGAAACAGGTTGTCAATTTGACCAGTCCCGGTCTTAGGTGCTAATCGGCACTGCTATCACAACCCACTGCCGGTGCCGTATATCCAGCGGTAGGCCAACCAGGAAGCCAGGACTTTGCCGATGTACTCGCGGGTTTCCTGGAAAGTGGCAACTCCCGGCAGGTCCACAGGGTCCCGGTAAAGCGGCGAGGACCTCCAGCGGTTCACACTCCCAGGACCCCCGTTGTACGCTGCCACGGCCGCAGTCACATCACCGCCGTAGGTGTCGAGAAGGTATGACAGGTACCAGGCCCCGTAGCGGATGCTCGTGGCGGCATCGAACAGCTGCTCCAAGACGAACTCCTCGCCCAGCTTCTGGGCGATCCAGGCACCCGTCGACGGGATGACCTGCATGAGGCCCCGGGCATCGGCCCAGGACATCACCGACGGCTGAAAATGGCTCTCCTCCCGCATGACCGCCCACACCAGCAACGGGTCGACCTGGTACCGGGCGGACGCTGCCAGCACCAGTTCCTCGTAGGCCCGGGGATAGGCCAACCGATAGACCTCCGGGGCCGGCAGCTGGGGTAGAAGGCTCATGCCGATCCACGCAGCACGGTTGTACAACCCCTGCTCCAAGAACCATTGTCCGATGGCGATCTGCTGACCGGGAGCGGCCCCGCGGAGGGCGACCTCCACCTCGATACGGGCCCAGTCCATCCCGTAGTCGCGGGCAAGCGCGTTGGCTACATCCAAGGCCGGCGGGAGCAGCGGTGCGACCGGTCCCATGGCCGGCCAGTGGCCGGTGAAGGTACCCGCCAGGTAGGCCAGGCCAGGGGTGAGCCGGGCGGAGAACTGCCCGGAGGCAGCGTCCCGGCCGGCCCGGGCCTGGATGAGATAGGCCCTCAGGGCCGCGTCGTCGGCCACCCGGGCCGCAGACGCGGCCAGCTCGGTGTACACCTGCAGGGCCCGGTTAGTGTTGCCGGCTAGTTCCAGAAGCTGGGCGCCTCTCCAGCGGGCCTCGGCGTCGGCTGAGGACAGGAAGGCCTCGATGGCTTCGGTCGTGCGGCCCTGGGCCTGCAGCACCCGGCCGCGGCCGGCGTGCCCGGCCGCGTCCAGCTTGCCGTACTCGGCCAAGGCAGCGTCAAACTGGCGGTTCCGTTCCAGGGCCAACGCGTATTCGGCCCGCGCCTGGGCGTCATCGGGACGGATCCGGAGATAGGTAGAAAAGTCAGCCACGGCTCCGGCAAAATCGCGTAGGGCGGCCTGGGCCCGGGCGCGCTCGAGCACCCCGGCCGGGGTGGTGTCCTTTTGGACCACCTGGAAGGCGGCCTGGTGCAGGCGGGCCCGGCGGTAAGCGGCAGCCGCTGCTGGTGGGTCAGCCAGGCCACCGATGGCCTCCACGGCGGCGGAATCAGGCAATAGAAGGGTCCAGGCCGCCAGCGCCCCGGCCACATCGCCCGCTTGTTCCAGACTGGCGGCATGTTCGCGGCGGACGGCTGGGTCGACCCAGCGGGACAGGGCCTCGGCGTAGTGGGTGTTGGCCCGGGCGCTTTCCCCGCGCTCCCGGTAGAACCGGGCCAAGGCCAGGTGGGCGTGGTAGGCCACACCATCGGTGCGCGCGGCCAGCTGGGAGAGGACTGCGATGTCCCGGTCCTGTATCGCCGCAGCCAACTGGCGATACGGCTCTAGGAGCGGGTCAGGTTGGGGCATGGGTACATCGGGCGTGGGCGATGGGCCGGGATCGCCTATCGGACCTGGGTCAACAGAAGGTGCGGGTGCATGGACCCGGGCCTGGAAACCCGCCAGTACCAGCCCAAGAGCAAGGCCCAAGAAGGCGACTGTTAAAAACAGCGAGCGTGTCCTCAAGGAGCACCTCCCCGGCTGGGACCTGTTGACCCAGACTGCTTCCGGGCCGCATGGGTTTCACCACTGGACTAGGGCTTCGCATGTCCCCGCTGGATTTTATGCCGGGGAGGAGCGGTCTTTGCCAAAAATCCAAATCTAACAGGCAGTTTCATAAGAATTCGCTGGTCTAACACGGTTTCCTGCATCGAAGGAAAGGAGTCGCAAGTTCTAGAACTGATGGTACCAGCACATCATCTGAGGAGGTCCAGACATGGTGCGGGCAGCGGTCATGACCGGGCCGGACCAGCCTTTGGAGCTGGTTCGGTTCGCGAACCCCCAGTTGGAACCCGGGGGAATGGTCCTGGAAACCATATACTCCGAAGTCTGCGGTACCGACGTTCACCTTTGGCGCGGGAGGCTTTCTGGCGTACCCTACCCCATCATCCCGGGGCACGTGACCGTGGGCCGGGTAGAGCAGGTAGCCGGAACGGTGAGTGATGTAAGCGGCGAGCCGATCAAAACAGGTGACGTGGTCACTTTCCTGGATGTTCATGAGACCTGCGGGAGGTGCTACTACTGCCAGGTGGCCCGGACCTCCACCCGCTGCCCGCACCGCCGGGTGTACGGGATCACCTACAGCGCCAGTGAAGGCCTGCTGGGTGGCTGGAGCCAGAAGGTCTATCTTAAACCCGGGGTGCACGTCCTGCGCCTGCCGCCCGCCTTAAGCCCGGAACGGTTTATCGGCGGTGGGTGCGGGCTCCCCACGGCCTTCCACGCCGTGGAACGGGCCGGCGTCAGGCTGGGGGAATCCGTGGTAATCCAGGGCAGCGGCCCGGTGGGTCTTGCCGCCGTCATGCTGGCCCGGCTTTCTGGCGCACTGCAAGTGATAGTGGTGGGGGGACCTAGGCTCCGCCTGGACATGGCACTCCGCCTGGAAGCAGAACTGGCATTGGACATCGGCGACTTGTCCCCCGCCCAGCGGGTTCAAGCGGTGCTGGACGCCACCGGAGGGCGAGGTGCCGACGTGACCATTGAAGCCACCGGGGTACCCGCTGCCCTTTCCGAGGGCATGGCCATGACCCGGGACGGTGGCCGCTACGTGGTGGCCGGCCAGTATACTGATGCCGGGGAAGTATCTTTCAACCCTCACCGGCTACTGAACCAAAAGCACCTGTCGCTCCTGGGCTGCTGGGGGACGGACTTGAGCCACCTGTACCGGGGTATGGCCCTCCTGAGCAAGTTCGGTTCCAGGTTCCCCCTGGAGCTTACCATCTCCCACCGTTACGGCCTGTCCGGCACCGGGCAGGCTCTCCTGGATGTAGAAAAGCAGAGGGTCATCAAGGCAGTCATCGACCCCTCGCTCCCGTAGCCCCTACCCGGGTCGCCAGAAGTCCAGGAGGTACTCGAAGGTGACGCCCATGGTGATATAGTTAGAAGGCCATCCGAAGATCCCGATGCGGTTTACGATGTTGGTACGATCCCAGATGATGATGTTTCTGAGTTCGAACCCGGCCCGGCGCATCGTTTCGATGATGGCCACGTGGATGGTGACCCGGGTGTTCTCCCACCACATGTCGGGCACGTTGATGACGCAATGGGCCCTGGGCTTGAGGAGTGGGAGCAAACCCTTGAATATCCCGCCCATGGCCTCGGAGTAGGCTTCTATCTCCAGGGTGCCCAGGTCACGGGGGTCCTGGGTGTACTGCTCGATCTTGAGATACTGGTGGTTTTTCCGCATATCCCCTCGCCGGCTCTTGTTCTTGCGCTTGCGGTTGAGCAAGTTGGCGTAAGGCGGCGAGGTCAGGATCAAGCTCACCGTCCCGGGGGCCAGGTACCGGGGAATGTGGCGGGCATCCTCACACAGGCCGACTTGGCGGGCCGGGCCCCCGGCATCGTACTGCAAGCGACTCAGCGCCAGCTCCACGTACGGTGGGTTGAGGTCAAACCCAGCGGCGTTGCGCCCAAGGTCGCGGGCAGCCACCAGCGTGGTACCGGAACCCATGAAGGGGTCCAATACGAGTTCCCCGCGGTGGGTGAAGAGCTCGATGCACCGCCTGGCCAGGGCAATGGGGTAGGTGGCCGGGTGCTGCTCTTTGTCACGGATGTCCCGACCCTCGTAGAAGAACTGCCACACCCCAATCTGGGCTTTCAACCACTCCCTGGGCGTAAGACAGTTGAGGTGCTTGGGCGGGCAATCGCATGCTCTTTCGTGTGCAAGGTCCAAAAACCCCGGGTCCAAGAGCTCCCCTCCTCTCTGGTGCCCACTTCAACGGCAAAGGCCCGGTTCCTGCAAGGCCGGCCCGGGCCCATCACCCCATTGGCGCTACACGCGTATGATGCAGTATACGTGTTGACAGAAGGGTAAGTCATGGATCCGTTGACGGCCAGCGCTCGCCTCCACGGGCTCGAGATCGTGTACACCAACAGCCGCCGGGTGCTCCTGGCCGCGGGCCATCGCAAGTGCAGGCCAGTGATCCGCGCTCACCGCTGCTTTCGGGGATGCTCCCAGCAGGTGGCCGAAGCGGTGGTCTCTCTTTTTTGCGGCAACACCGGCGTCAACCCACGCCGGGTGGTGCTGGGGTACGTACGCGGGCAGCTGTCAGACGTCCGCGACCCCAGGATCAACCTACCCGGCCAACGCATGGCCCGGCTGGGCGAATGACCTCCAAACTCCGGCTCAACCGGGGCGCAACTGGGTCCTGACCACCTTGCCGGTTGCCCCCTGGGCTTTCCGGGGAGACGCTTAGTTGGGCCACGGTCACCCCCGATACCTCGGTGGGACCATATACGTTGTAAACCTTGGCAGGGGCAAAGGACTCGACCATTTGGGCCCAGCGGCCGGGCGGGACCGGGCCTCCACCGGCCAGCACGAACCTGACGGAATACTGCCCCCCTGGAGGGGCCCATCCTCCACCAGCGAGAGCAGGACGTGGGGCGGCCCGCAAATCCATGCGGGCTTTTTCTTCCCGGATGATCTCCAAAAGCACCCGTACCCCGCCTACGACGTTGGGGAGTATGACTGTACCGGGCACGGCCAGGGCGCCGAACAAAGAGAAGAATCCCAAAGCAAACGCGGCCGGGGTCAGGAGCAGCCCCACATTGTCCGGGGATATGACCCCGGCTATGGCCGTATGGGGTCAGCTGGCCAGCGCGCCGTGGGAGAGCAGGACCCGCTTGGGGGTGCCGGTGCTGCCAGATGTGTGGGCCAAGGGCGCAGGCGTACCTGGCTTGACCGGGTCCGGTGCCAGCCCCGGGGCGGCTGGGCTTGGGGCTGGTTGCCGGAGGGCATCCAGTGCCAGCACAGGTACTCGAGCAGGCAACACTTGGGGCCGCTCGGTCACTACCGCAGGCGCGTTGGCATACGACAGGAGCGATACGGCTTCTACGGGATGGGCTCCGGGCTCTAGTGGTACAGCCAGCACGCCTGCGACTGCGCAGGCATAGATCGTGCGGGCCGTTTCCAGGGGATCGTCCAGCCGGATAACTAGCGCGCTGGCACCTGGAAACTCCTTTTTGAGGACCTTGGCGGCAAGCCGCGAGTCCTCCAGGAGCTGCTGGAAGATCGGTCACGGCTCTTTGGCCAGACTTCAGAGCCAGACGGTGGGGATGGCCAGCGGCAGCCCTTTCCAGCCGGTCAACGAGAGTGAGTTCCACCCCCGGTTACACCTCCCCCGCCGCCCGGCGTTACACCAAGCGGACCACGTCACCGGCGGTGGCGAAATGGGAGGGCACCAGGTCCTCAAGGCTGAACCGGATGCCCCTCTCCTCCTCCAGGTCGGCGAGGAGCCCCACCAACCCCAGGGAGTCCATGCCAAGGCCCCAGCGGAGATCGGTGGTGGCCGTGACATGGTGAAGACGGGGAGCTAGGGGAGAGTGCCGGGCGAGGAGCTCGAACACTCTCCCCTCGATGGCAGGGCGTGCACCTTTCTTTGCACGGTTCATGGCTCAGAGGTTCTTCTTCAGCTCTTCGAGGACCCTGCTCAGGATATCCGCCCCGCCCGGGCACAAGAGGTTCCCGGCCAGCTTCTTGGCCGAGTCTGCCGCCGCATCCAGGTACTTGAGGCAGGTTGCGCGGTCACCCTTGGCCAGGGCCACCTGGAACTTGGCAAACCCATCCGCCAGCTGGGTCAAGACCAACGTTGAATCTATGGAGTCCAGTTCTTCGAACTTCTCCTTGGGGATGGCCTTGACGAACAGCTGTCTTTCTTCGGTGACCTTCACGAGCACGCAGATGACGATCTTCTGTTCCAAGGTAACCGAGTTTAGCAGCCGGAAGAAAATGGGCTCTTCTACCGTGACTTTGACCTGTGCGTGCATGCTGGGCTGGGCACCCGGTATCGGGATGACTGCGGAAAAAGGTATATTCTCCGCCTGGTGACGCACGATGTTCTCCTCGGTGATGAAGAAGATCTGCTTGTGTAGCACGGCCTGGACCACGACCTTGTTGGGGACGATATGCACCACCATGTCCCGGATACTGGTATCAACGTCCATGACCTTGACCGCGGGCGTCTCAAGACCAAACTGCTGGTCGATCAGGACCTGGGTGGCATCCTCCCCTATGACCACGGGTATCTTGGCCAGCACGAACTTGTCTCCCACCGCTTTTGCCCTCCTCTGGGATCTTCACAACAGTCTACGATGACGGGCGAGAATTGGCGACTGGCTAGTAGCAGTCACCTTTGCGCTCAAGGACGCACTAAAGAGGTGAAGAACCTGTTGAACTGGACGTGGGAAGAGGTCTGCTGCAAAAAGCTCATCCAGAAAAGCGTTACCCCCAAGGGTGAGGTGAGGTTTGTCAAGGTGCCCTCTAAGCTCATGGTGGTGCTGCAATCGGCGGCCGCTTCTTCTTCGTCTTCATCGGCTGCTGGCTGCGGTGACGGTGGCGGTAACGATTCTGGTAACGAAGAGAACGTCGTGCAGAACGTGATAACCAAGTGGCTTCCCAACATGGAAGAGCTGTTCCAGCTAGTACCCAAGGATCTTCTTCGCCAACATGGACATGAACAAGGCGGGCGAACTGCTAGGCTCGCTGACCACTAAGCTGCCGCCCGACCTGCAGCGGGCGGTAGGGAGCCTGGTTGAGACACTGAAGGGAGGTGCAAAGCCATGATGGACTTTGATAAGAAGAAAAAGCCGGGAGCCGCGGCGGCGGCCCCATCATCATCATCATTATCATCATCATAATCTGGTGGTGGTGGAAACAAGTGAACAACGGCAACGCATAGGAATCGGTTGACTCAGGCAACGGCATTTGCTGCCCGGCAGGGGTCACCACGACCCCAGCCGCTGTCAAGTCACGGCATGATGCCCGCCACGACCGTTGCGCAGCCATCGGCCCACGTCTTTTGCAGGGCACTCCCACCCACACCCGGCGGCCTGGGCATGGAGCCTGGTCCCAAGACTGGAGGAAGGTGTGAACCGTGAGCCATGCCTCTGATTAGGAAGGTCAAGCATGCAACGGGCGGAGCAGCGGCAGCGTCCTCATGGTCCTCGGCGGCCTGCTGTGGAGGCGATAACATCGTCATTGTCGTCATCGTCCTGCTTTTGTTTCTAAAAATCCTTCCGCCCGAGCCGGAAGGTTAGCAACCAAAGGGACTCCAGTCCCTCTACATAGATTACGCTGCGGAGGTGCAAGTGTGAACACCAGGCGCGGTTCCATCGCCCTGCTATCACTAAGACGCCCACACCAGCCACAGGACCTGCCCCGCTTTTTGGACGCAGCAAAGAAGATGAACGTCCAGCTGGAGGTATACCACCCCTCGGATCTGCACATCCGGGTCCGAAAGGGGCTTTCTTCTCTGTTGAACCGGGACATGAAGCCGGTGAGGTTTGACGCTGTCATCAACTGGATCCCCTATCCTACCACCTCCGAGCTGAACCTGGTGTGCGACCAGCTGGGGATCCCCTTTTTTAACTCCACCGCGGCCATCCGCGTGGCCCAGAACAAGATGCTGTCCAGCTTGATGTGGGGAGCTTCAGGACTCCCCCATCCCGACACCTTCCTGGCCGCCCAGTCCCACAAAGCCGTGGGCATCCCGCCCTTGGCATTTCCCCTGGTTCTCAAGCCCAAGACGGGAACCCACGGTCACCATTCCCTAAAACTCGAGTCCTGGCCGGAATTGGGAGTCCCCATGAACCGGAGGGTGCTGGCTCAGGACATCTACCTCCAGGAGTTCGTCGCCAACTGCGGCTGGGACCTCCGGGTGATGGTGGTCGGAGGCCGGGCCCTTGGCGCCATTAAGAAGACCGTCAGGCCGGGCGGGTGGCGCACTCACATAGCGCAAGGACGAAGGGCAGAGCCCTTCCCTCTTTTGGATGACCTGGCCAGCCTGGCATGTGATGCTGCCAAAGTCTTGGGGCTGGTAGTCTCGGGGATGGACATCATCGCCGACTTGGATGGCCGTTACTTGCTCTTGGAAGCCAACGGAGTCCCGGGATTGCGCATTTTCGAGACCACCACGCAGATCAGTGCGGCCGGGGCCATCATCGAGCATGCATTAGGTTTGGCCAGAGGTGATCTATTCTGAAGAGCGTCCCCTGCCAGACCGTCGCCAGTAAACGCGAGAAGACCGGTGTCTTGCTGGCCGACGCCTCTGTTGCAGCCCATATCCCAAAGACCGTGGTCTTCTCTTGTGGGGCTCTCCGCCTCGAAAGAACGGGTGACAGTTGCAGCCTGAGAACCGGGAGGGACGAACTCAAGGGCCTGTCGCTGCAAAAAGCCTGCATGCTCGTGGAAACCGTCGCAGGGGGCGACATCTTCCTACTGCAGCCTGCCATCAACATGCTGAGCTTAGGGGGCAGGCCATTCGATACCCGGGTTGCGGTGCACGGGCCGTACGCGGAATGGATATGCACCGGGTTGGTGTCACGAGTGGCCGCCCCCAGGAAGATCGTCACCAACCGGCGCAGCAGTGGAACCTGCGTCCCCTTCAGATGGGCGTTTGTGAAAGCCGGGGGCGGCCTGGAGGAAGCTCAGGCGGCAGAGTCAAAGTTGCGGGACCTGTCACTGAGAATCGCTACCGTCCTCAGTCGCCAGTACCCGGGGTTACGGGAGCTGGGCCTGGACATTGGCATGGATAGAGACGGGATGCCATGGGTATTCGAGGTCAACACCAGGCCCAGCTATGTCGCCTTTAGCAAGCTAAAGAACCAGTCCTCTTATCTTACTATCCACCGTTACTACTGCCTGATCTGTGGCACAAGGACCGGCGTTGCTCACGCGCCCATGTAAGAGTAAAGTAATTGTGGGGAGTTGACGGAAAAAGAAGGACGAGAAGCCACTGATCCCGTAGGTATTCCTTTGTGGAAGCAATAACCGAGGGAGGGCTTCTCGTTATGGGACAGGTTCGTCGA
>JBFLYN010000028.1:0-46269 GCA_040756655.1 Bacillota bacterium | reverse complement strand
CTGGCCGGTCTTCCTCACGACCGTATCATCGATCACCAGCTAACCGGTAACCAGGGCACTGGTGGTATCGCGATACGGAGCTGGGAGAACTGCACCAACGTGTTCCAGCACCCATTGCCATGGGGTCTGCCGCAACCAGGCGGGCTTCCAGGGAGCTCAGTTGACAAAGCGGTTAACATTGCTCTGGTCGCGCTGCCACAGGTACCGCTGAACTTCGGTCAACTGGTTGATGGTATGTACCCCTACCCACAAGATCATGTGAGAATCAGGTGCCGGAAATGGTGACGCTGAGGCCGGCTCAGGTACAAGAGCAAACCGGTCTACGCAATCTCCAAACAACACTTGCCAATTCTTGTCCAGGCTCCTGGTCTGCGGTATACTGGGTTTGAGTATGGTCCGTGCCTCCCTCAGGATGTTTGTTGCAACAACACCTTGCGAGGCGACCGGGCCATGTTCCTTTTAAGTATGGAAGCACCTACCAGAAGAACTACAAGACCTTAGTGAAGTACATGCGCTTGAGATCCCCGCCCAGGACCCGGGTGAGTTCCTGGGCAAAAAGGGCCGCAGGCTCATTGGCGGGGGTATGCGGGTAGTAGGGGAGGCAACACAGCTGCTCTACTGCGGCATCGCCCACGGCCTGCTGGCTGTAGCCGATGTTCACACACCACAGGCCGGTCATGGTATCCACATACTCGTTCCCTTCAGCGTCAACCACCGTGGCTCCCCAGGCGCCGTCGATGACCATAGGCGGCCTGGCCGCGAACTGCGAGTGCTGACTCAGGGGGGTGCCAGACGTGGACAAGATCGTACTGCAGTACCTTGTCTTTGCTGGTATCGCTCAATCTAACATGCTCCTTCCCGGTTCGGTGCTGGATGCCAGTATGCAGAGCTGGGGTATCCACTTGACTCAGGTTGACACTAGTTGACACTATGTAGTATTCAGTTATCGAAATTTATCCGAAGACCCTCCCGGAGTTGGAGCGAATGTTCGCCACCGAAGAGGCATGCCGGGACTACCTCGCCTTGCTACGGTGGCCGGACGGATTCCGCTGCCCCCGCTGTGATTCCGACAAGGCATTTCCCTTGGCACGGGGGCTTTATGAGTGTGCCGCTTGCCATCGCCAGACCTCTATCACGGCCGGCACTATCTTTCAGGACACCCGCAAGCCTCTTCAGATGTGGTTCCGGGCCATGTGGCACGTCACCGAAAAGACTGGGGTCAGTGCCGCCAGCCTACAACGGGCACTAGGCCTGGGCAGTTACCAGACGGCGTGGACCTGGCTCCACAAGCTGCGTAGGGCAATGGTCCCGCCAGGCCGAGATCGCCTCAGCGGTGAGATCGAGGTGGGTGAGACGCTCATCGGCGGCAAGGAGGAAGGTGTCCGGGGTCGCCAGACCCATTGGAAGATGCTGGTGGTCATCGCTGCCCAGGTCCGGGGCACATTGGCCGCATCCGCATGCGCCACATTTCAGATGCCTCTGTTGCAAGCCTTGTGCCGTTCATCCAGGACACCATCGAGCCGGGGAGCACGATCATTACGGACGGATGGGGGAGTTATGCTGCCGAGGACACGCTCGGCTATGGGCATCAGGTGAAGGTCTTGAGAGGCAAAGGCAAGGATGCTGCTACCAGACTACTGCCGAGAGTGCATCGGGTCACCGGGCTTGTGAAGCGCTGGATCTTGAGCACGCACCAGGGGTCCGTCTCTCCGGATCACCTTGATTACTATCTGGACGAATACACCTTCCGCTTCAATCGCCGAACCTCCAGGAGCCGGGGTAAGCTGTCTTACCGCCTCGTTCAGCAGGCTGTTCAGGTTGACCCGGTGACCTACAAGAAGATGGTTGACTAGCCCCATGGTGGCGTTGTCGTTTCCAGTTGCGACCCCTAGATATGGGGTTCACCTGAGTGATATGGATACCCCGGTATGCAGAGTTATGGCCACGATGTCGGGCTCCATCTGGGTTCCCGGTAGCGCGTGTTTCCCACCGGCGGGTGGAACCTGGCAGGTACATCTCTACTGGTGAAGCAGCGAAGCAATGCTCCTTCGGACCTGTACCACCACGACGTTCTTTCCCCGGCGGGGCCCACCATGCATCACCACTTTCGGGAAGGATGCATGAACTCCTTCCTCTTCTGGAAAGACACCTGCCCCAGCCTGCCGGCGCACGGCAGGCGCACGGCAATGGCAGGAACACCCCGTTGACTTTGCGAAATCCCCGGGGTACGGTGTAGATGGGAGGTGGAACAGCTTGGCCCAGACCATCCTCGTGGTGGATGACCAGGAGTCCATAGTCCGCCTGGTTACCTATGGCCTGGAACAGGCCGGATACCGGACCGTGCGGGCGTACGACGGCGTCACTGCCCTTTCCATAGCTGAGCAGGAGCGGCCCGACCTGATCGTACTCGACCTTATGTTGCCCGGTTTGGACGGCCTGGAAGTATGCCGGAGGCTCCGCCTGCAGGGTATCGCTACGCCCATCATCATGCTCACCGCCCGGGGTGAAGAAATCGACCGGGTGCTTGGTTTGGAGCTGGGGGCAGACGACTACATGGCCAAGCCCTTCAGCCCCCGGGAACTAGTGGCTCGGGTCCGCTCAGTCTTGCGCCGGACCAACGGTGCTGTAGTTGCGTCTGGTCAAATACTCCGCTTTGGACCGCTGGTTATCAACTTGGACGAGTACACGGTAGCCGTCGATGGCAGTTTTGTCACCCTCACTCCCCGGGAGTTCGAACTCCTGGCTTTCTTAGCCCGCCATGCAGGAAAGGTGTTTTCCCGGGAACAGATCCTGGACCAGGTCTGGGGATACGAGTTTGCTGGTGAGACTCGCTTGGTGGACATGCACATAAGCAACGTACGCAACAAGATCGAAGCCGATGCGAAAAACCCGCGGTACCTGCTGACCGTTCGCGGGGTAGGCTACAAGCTCGAGAGGTGCCAGTGATGCCCCGGGGTATCCGCCGCAGGTTGTTCCTGAGTTACGTGACGCTGGCCGTAGTGACCGCAGCCATCATCGGTGCGGCCATGGCCGTCTCCTTGCGCCGCCAGGCCATTGCCGCCCTGGTGGAGCGCTGCACCGTTGAGGCACGCCTGCTTTCTCATGTGGTGGCGGATGGACTAGGAACGGGAATGCTTCCCGACTTCTCAAGAGACCTCGACCGGGTGTTTCGAGAGCACGGCACTCGCGTGACGGTCATGGCACCCGGTGGGACGGTCTTGGCCGACACCCAACAAGACGCCGCCACCATGGAGTCCCACGGGGAAAGGCCGGAGGTCCGCGACGCGCTCTTGGCCGGGACCGGGTATGCCACCCGGTACAGTACGACCTCGCGCATGGACATGCTGTACGTGGCGGTGCGAGTGGATGATGGCCCCCGGGTGCTCGGCGTCGTCCGGGTGGCCGTACCGCTTTCTTCGGTGGGCGCCGCCATGCGCCGCCTCATCTGGACCATCATGGCGTGCCTGTTACCGGCGGTACTGGCGGCATCGGCGCTCAGCGTCCAAGTTGCCGGGCGCATTGCCCGTCCAGTGGAAGAGATGACCGGGATCGCCCGCAGGATCGCCGCCGGCGACCTGCAAGCACGCGTCCACGGTCACACCGCAGATGAGCTGGAGGTGTTGGCGTCTACCATCAACCACATGGCCGGCTCGTTGGAGGCCTACATCGATCAGACCACGGCCGGTAGAAGGCGCCTGGAAGCGATGCTGGAGGCCATGTCCAGTGGGGTGCTGTTCCTGGACCCGTCCGGGCAGGTGATACTGGCCAACTTCGCCGCCGGCAGCTTTCTGGGCCTGGGGAGCCGCGGCCTCACGGGCAAAGGCTACTTGGAAGTCATGCGGGACCTGGAGGTCATCTCCCTGGTGGACCAGGCCATGGAAAGCAGTCAGGTCGTGCGGCGGGAAGTCCAGCTGGCCCTCCCCCGGCCGCGCCACGTGGACGTCACTGTCACCCCTCTCCCGGGTGGCCCCGGGGCTGGTTACCTGGTCTTGATGTACGACACCACTGAGCTACGGCGTCTTGAACAACTGCGTTCGGAATTCGTCGCCAACGTCTCTCACGAGTTGAGGACCCCGATCACCGCCGTCCAGGGTTTTGCCGAAACTCTTCTTAACATGGACGCCCCCGTCGGGGAAGTGCGGGAATTTGCCGGCATCATCTACCAGGAGTCAAGCCGGCTTTCCCGCCTTATCGAAGACCTCCTGGAACTCTCGCGCTTGGAATCCGGCGCCTGGCGGCCGGTGCTGGAACCCCTCGACCTGGCGTCGCTGGCCAGGGGGGTTTGCCAACGTCTCCTCCACCAGGCCGCCGAAGCCGGTATCACTCTGGTGCCCCCCGCTCAGGATGGTCCGGCGGAGGTATGGGGTGATGTCCATCAGCTGGAACAAGCCGTGAGAAACCTGGTGGATAACGCCATCAAGTATGGTAGACCGGGCGGCCGGGTGGAACTCTCGGCCGGGTCCAGTGAGAACCATGCCTGGGTTCAGGTGGCCGACGACGGCCCTGGCATCCCGGGGTCCGATCTCCCGCGCATTTTCGAGCGCTTCTACCGGGTGGACCGTTCCCGCAGCTCCCGGCAACCCGGCACCGGCCTCGGACTGGCCATAGTCAAGCACATCGCCCAGGCCCATGGCGGCCGGGTCACCGTGGAGAGCCGCCCGGGCCACACCGTATTCTGCCTGGTCCTCCCCAATCATCTCCCCCCGTCCTCCTGAGACCTTTACACGTCCTTTACATAGACCTCACCACTGCCTTTACACAACCCCGATAGACTCGATACAGAAGAACACTCGGAGGATGTGATCTGCATGCTTTGTACAAGCCGATTTCGGCTCCTCTTGGTAGTGATTGCCGCCCTGGTCCTGGCCGGTTGTGGAAAAGCCGCCCCGCCCGGCGGGCATCTGGGAACCATCACCGTGGCCGGGTCCACTTCCGTCCAGCCCCTTTCCGAGGTGCTGTCCCAGCGGTTCATGGAGTTAAACCCGGGCGTCCGCATCAACGTCCAGGGCGGGGGATCCACGGCGGGGGTTAAGGCCGCTCGGGAGAGAGCCGCTGACATCGGGCAGTCGTCGCGTGAACTGAAGCCCGAGGAAAAGGGCCTCCACGAGACGGTTATCGCCCGCGACGCCATCGCCATCATCGTCCACCCTTCAAACCCGGTGAGGGAACTGACTTCGGCCCAAGTGCAGGCGATTTTTGCCGGTCGGCTGGCCAGCTGGAAGGACGTGGGTGGGCCGGACCGTGCCATCGTACTGGTAAACCGCGAAGCCGGGTCCGGTACCTTGGGGGTCTTCGTTGAACTGGTCATGGGGAAAGACCAGCTGTCGGACCGGGCCATAGTCCAAAACAGCACCGGCGCCGTCAGGACCACGGTATCTACCACCCGGGATGCTGTTGGCTATGTCTCCTTGGCCGGGCTGACCCCGGAAGTCAAGGCCGTGGCCATAGACGGGGTGAGTCCCACCATAGATAACGTGCTGGCCGGGAAATATGTAGTGTCGCGGCCCTTCATCTACCTTACGCCGCAGGCTCCAGAAGGCCTGGTAAAGGCCTATATCGATTTTGTCCTCAGCGCCGAAGGGCAAGCCATGGTCAGGAAGGAAGGGCTGGTGCCAGTAAGATGAACCGGCAGCCACTGGGCACCATGGGGCGCCCGGTTGTGAGCCGTCCGGCCGAACGGGTCGCCGAGCTTCTGCTCCTTCTGAGCGCCATCGCTTCGGCAGCCGGGATCATCTTCATCACCGCCTTCGTGGCCGGCTCGGGCATCCCGTTTTTGGCCCGCACTGGGATCTGGGCTTTCATCACCGGGAGCACGTGGCGGCCGGACCACGGTGTTTTCGGGATCTTTCCCATGATCGCCGGTTCCGCCGCGGTCACCGCCTGTGCTCTGGCCCTGGGTACGCCCCTGGGCCTGGCCACCGCCGTATACCTGGCGGAGTTCGCCCCCCGGCGGCTGGCCGCCCCGGTACGCCAGTCCGTCCAGCTCCTGGCCGGCATACCGTCGGTGGTCTACGGGTTCTACGGCCTGACCGTCCTGGTCCCGCTGGTAAGCCGGGTGAGCAGTGGGCCGGGCTTTTCGGTCTTGGCCGGGGGCATGGTGCTGGCAGTGATGGTCCTTCCCACCCTGGTGAGCCTGGGTGAAGACGCCATTGCCTCGGTGCCTCCGGAATACCGGGAAGGGTCGCTGGCCTTAGGCGCTACCCGCTGGCAGACCATGATGGGCGTGCTAGTGCCGACGGCCAAGCCGGGACTGGTGGCCGCAGTGGTGCTGGCCATGGGTCGCGCCGTGGGCGAGACCATGGCAGTGATCATGGTCACCGGCAACGTGGCGCGCCTGCCCTCTTCGCTGCTTTCCCCGGTGTACACCCTCACCGGGAATATTGCCCTGGAAATGGGTTATGCCGCCGGTGATCACCAGCAGGCGCTGTTTGCCACCGGCATGGTCCTATTCGCTTTCATCATGGGCCTGAACTTCCTGGCCCGGGCAAGCTCGCGAGGGAGGAAGAAGCGTTGAACAGCCGGCGTCAAGAAAGTCTGGCCCGGGTGGCCCTGGGTAGCGCCGCCTGCCTCACCGTAGCCGTCATGCTGGCCATTACTGGGCAGGTCCTGGCATCGGGCCTCTCCCATGTCAGCCCGGCCTTCCTCCTGGAAGCGCCGCGCTCCATGGGCCGGGAAGGTGGCATTCTCCCCACCATCATCTCCACGGCCTACCTCACCACAGTGGCACTGGCCGTAGCCTCCCCCCTGTCCATCGGAGCCGCTGTCTACCTGGCCGAATACGCGCGTCGTGGGCGGCTGGTGCAGGGGATACGCTTTGCCACCGAGTCGCTGGCGGGGGTGCCTTCCATCATCTTCGGGCTTTTTGGGTTTTCTGTGTTTGTGTTGAAGCTGGGGATGGGGTGGTCGGTACTCTCAGGCGGGCTTACCCTGGCCTTAATGATCCTGCCCACCATGGTCCGGGCTACGGAAGAAGCCCTGCAGTCAGTGCCCGCTCGTTACCGGGAAGGCAGCCTGGCCCTGGGTGCCAGCCGGTGGCAGACAGTTACTCGGGTGGTGCTTCCGTCGGCGCTGCCCGGCATCGCCACCGGCGTGATCCTGAGCGTGGGCCGGGCCGTGGGCGAAACTGCCGCAGTGCTTCTGACCGCCGGCAGTGCCCTGGGAGTCCCCCAGAGTCTGGGCGACCCGGCACGCTCCATGGCGGTGCACCTGTACATCCTGGCATCCGAGGGCATCAGCATGGACCGGGCGTACGCCACCGGCAGTGTACTAGTGATCCTGGTGGTCCTGGTCAACGCCGCCACCAACTACCTGGGCAGGCGCCGGGTGCCTGGAAGGAGGAAACATGCATGGTCCAGACCATCAAGTTCAGCATAGACGGGCTTTCCGTGGCCTACCATGACTTCTGGGCTCTATCGGAAGTGAGCCTCGAAATCCCGGCCCACCGGGTCACGGCCCTCATCGGGCCTTCAGGTTGCGGGAAATCCACGTTTCTTAAGACCCTCAACCGCATGAACGATCTGGTGGATGGTGCGAAGGTAAAGGGGGCGGTGCTCCTTGACGGGCAGGACATCTACGGCCGCGAAGTTGACGTGGCACGGCTCCGCAAGCGAGTGGGCATGGTATTCCAGCGGCCCAACCCGTTTCCCATGTCCGTCTATGACAACGTCGCCTACGGGCCGCGTGTCCACGGTACCCGGGGCCGGGCTACCCTGGATGCACTGGTGGAAAGGAGCCTTCGCTCAGCAGCGCTCTGGGATGAGGTCAAAGACCGTTTGGGCCGGCCCGCCCTGGATCTTTCGGGAGGACAACAACAACGGCTGGTCATCGCCCGGCTGCTGGCCGTGGAACCCGAGGTGCTGCTCATGGACGAACCGGCCTCGTCTTTGGACCCCATCTCCACGGCCAAGCTCGAGGAACTCATCCACCGCCTAAAGCAGCAATACACCGTGGTCATCGTCACCCACAACCTGCAGCAAGCCGCCAGGATATCCGATTACACAGCCTTCTTCCTGGGTGGCCGGCTCATCGAGCTGGACGGCACCGCCAAGCTCTTTACCACCCCGGTGGACAAAAGAACTGAGGATTACATCACGGGCAGATTCGGATAAGTGCACAAGGAGGGGAAGGACCATGAGCCGGTCGGCATTTCACGTCGAGCTACAGGAACTGCAAAACGCCATTCTGAAGATGGGAGCCCTGGTGGAAAACGCCATTGCCGGGGCCGTGCAGGCGCTGGTAAAGCAAGACAACCGGGCCGCCCAGGCCGTCATCAATGGGGATGATGGCATCGACCAGATGCAGCTGGAGATCGAAGGCAGGTCATTGAGACTCCTGGCCCTGCAGCAGCCGCTGGCCAAAGACCTCCGGTTCATCGGCACGGCCCTGAAAATCGTCACCGACTTGGAGCGCATCGGCGACCACGCCGTGGACATCGCCCGCATCGCACTGCGACTGGCCGGGGAAGCGTACATTAAGCCACTTATCGATATTCCCCGCATGGCCGAGTTGGCCAGGGGCATGCTCCGGGACAGCCTTACTGCCTATGTTCATGAAGACTTAGAGCTCGCCCAGGGTCTGGCTGATGCCGATCACACCGTAGATTCCTTGTACCACCAGGTATTTCGAGAACTCCTGGTGTTCATGATGGAAGACCCCAGGACCATCCGGCAGGCCACACACCTTCTGTTTGTGGCCCAGCACCTGGAAAGAGTGGCCGACCATGCCACCAACCTGGGAGAGTGGTTGATCTACATGGTCACCGGGCAGAGAAAGGATCTCAACGCGTAAAAAAAGGGGTCACTAGCTGGCGGCGCGCCGTCGATACTACAATCAGACACCAGTACCTGCACTAGGCGGGTGACCGGAGGACACGGATGTCCAAACGAAGGCTGGTAAGCTGCCACCAGTGCGCTTGTCTCCATAGCTGCTTTTACGAACCCAGCTTGTTGGGACGGGAACGGGCCCGGCAACTGGCAGATTCGTGCAAGAGCTGGCATAAGGGGCTGACCACCGAGGTGGTGTCAGTCCTGGGTTCGAAACGGGGGATGAGTCGCAAAGGAGCCGAGCGGCTGTGCGCGGCCGGGCACGCGCACTTTGTAGGCCCGGGGACGCTGCTCATCACCATGCTTTCCGGAGTCGATGAGGGCAGACGAGGCCACCGGGCCCTATCCTGATCAACAGTTGACATGGGCACCCCGGCTTCGCTATACTGATACCCATAGGGGTAATGGGTATATGCGAGAAAGGTGGGTGTCCTCAATTGTACTCGCGAATCAGATCGTCAACACAGCTTTTCGGAGCAGCCCTGGCCGTGATCCTGCTGGCCGTGGGGGTGTGGACCTTCAACCTCATACTGGTGGGAGCGGCCATCTTCAGCGCGCTCCTGGCTGGGCGCGTATTCTGTGGCTGGATCTGCCCTATGGGTGCTTGGAGCGACCACGTCCTGGGCCGCCTGTCCGGAGTCCGCGCTAGGCGCCGGTTTCCGCCGGGGGTTAGCTGGGTCTTCGCCGCCGCCTTCATCGGCACCTTCGTGTACCTCTTTCAGACCCGGCTCCTGGGACGCTGGCTGCCTTTCGCGCTCATGGGGACCTCCTTTGTACTGGCCACGGCCGCGGGGCTGAAGTGGGGTGCCCGGACCTGGTGCGCCCAGCTGTGTCCCTGGGGGACCCTGGCAGGACTTGCGTCAAAGCTGGCACCCACCCAGCTGGCCATCAACGATGGCTGCCGGCGCTGCCGCCGTTGCGTGCAAGTGTGCCCGGTGGGCGGGGCGTTGGAACCGAGAACCCAGGCACTTCCGGCCGATGCCAGATGCATCCGCTGCCTGCTCTGCGTGGAAGCCTGCCCATGGCAGTCGGTGGCCCTTGGTTCCGCGCGCGAGCGCACCTCACCCAGCCCGGCCGCGGACTAGTCCTGTACGACCGGGATGTAAGGTACAGGTGTGTCTCATTGGTGGACTGCTCAAGCGCTCAAGGCATGGACCAAGTATTACCTCTTTAGCGTTAAAGCGTTATAATCCCTTCTAGTGGAGGTGTTCTTTGGACCCTGGATTGCTCCCTGGTCAAAGCAGCAAAGTACCTGGAGTTAGCCGTAGAACCCGCTGATGCCTACTGAGCCAGGTTCTTGCTGCCAGCTGCTTCACTCCCGGGCAGCTTGTTTGCTCGGCGATTGCTGCCCGGCAGTGGGCTAACCCGCCACCGCCTGCCAGCGCTCGCAGCGGCCTCCCCACCGGGCCAGGACCTTCTGGTTGGAGCGGGCTTCGACGATCTCGCAATCGTTGGGACAGCCGTGGCAGTTGAAACCGGTGGTGGTGAACGCCTCGTCCGCCACGGAAAAACCCCTAAAGCGCGTACTGGCCCCGGCGGGCATGCCTTCCCTGGCCAGCATGGCAGCGCCCACCGCACCCATCACCCCGTGGTCGGGCGGCACCAGCACCGGGTGGCCCAGCGATTCTTCGAACGCCCGTCGCATGGCCAGGTTGGCTGCCACTCCGCCCTGGAAGATCACCGGCGGTCGGAGTTCCTTCCCCCGGGCCACGTTGTTCAGGTAGTTTCTGACCAGAGCCTGGCACAGGCCGTACAATATGTCAGGCAGGGCATGCCCGATCTGCTGCTTGTGGATCATGTCTGATTCAGCAAACACCGCACAGCGCCCGGCGATGCGCACCTGGCGGGTGGCCTTCAGGGCCTCGCTGGCGAAATCCTCAATGGATATCCCCAGCCGGGCAGCCTGCTGGTCCAAGAAGGATCCCGTGCCGGCAGCGCAGACGGTGTTCATGTTGAAATCAGAGATCACGGCTTTGCGCAAAAGTATGAGTTTGGAGTCCTGCCCGCCGATTTCGATAACCGTCTGGGCGTCCGGGCAAAAATCCAGGGCCGCCACGGCGTGTGCCGTAATCTCGTTTTTTACCACATCCGCACCGATGAGTATACCGGCCAGCCTCCGCCCGCTGCCGGTGGCCCCGGCGCCCACCACTTCCGCGTCGGGAACCAGCCGTCCCAGTTCGGCCAGGCCGGACTGGACTGCCGTGATGGGCCGCCCCCGGGTCCTCAGGTAGAGGCGGTGGGTGACGGTGCCGTCTTGGGCGTCGATCAGCACCAGGTTGGTGCTGACCGATCCCACATCCACGCCCAGATAGGCTTTCACGTGGCCTCAGCCCTCCTCGCGTGCTGCCTGCGCGACAGCAGGTCCACAAAAGCTTCCAGCCGGGTCCGCATGCCCGCCTCCCCGGTCTGCTCGTCCAGGAAGAAAGATATGACCGGGATGTCGTGATCTTCACTGACCCTGGGGAGGATCCCCCGGGCCACGATCTCAGGTATGCAGCTGAAAGGAGCCAGCTGCACTACCCCGTCCACGCCCTCCCGGGCGTAGGCAACGGTATGCCCGATGGTCTCCTGGCCGTGCCCTCCCAGGAGCTGCGGCACGTAGGCACGGGCCAGTCCCTTGATGTCGTGGTTGCCACCCGGGCGCATGGCGTTTTCCCGGGCATAGCCGGTCAGGAAGATGGACCGGTGTACCTCCGCCCCCAGTTCTCCCAGATGTCTTTCAATGTTCAAATTGGCCGCAGGCTCCAGCACCACGTATATCTCACCTACGATCCCCACCCGCACCACCCGGCGTCCAAGGTCGGCGGGCACTCGGCGCATGGCGCGGACTCCCTCTTCGCTGGCCAGGGCCACGGCGGCCCGGTGCGTTGCAGCGGCCACGGCCTCCAGGGCCTGGTTGTAGGTCCGGTCCAGGGAAGGGATATCCAGTACCCGGGGACGCAGGTAGTGCAAAAGGCTCTCGAGACGGTCGAAAGCAAGCAACCGTTCCCAGGTCAGCCTGATGATGGACGCCAGTGAACGCAAAGAAACGCCCACCGATAGCTTCCGGAGATTGGCCCAAAACAGGCCAGGCCCCGACATCACCGGCTCGAACACGATGAACTCGGGCGTATGTCCCAGGCCCTTGAGGATCTCACGATGGGCCACGCCGTATAGCCCGGCCCGGCACGGCCCGACGCCCCCGGTGGTCACGATGGTAGTGGCCCCGGCCTCCAGGGCTTCCAAGTAGCTGCCCAAAAGTATCTTGAAGGGCAGGCACGCGAACTCGGGGGCGTACTTAACTCCCAGGTCTAAAGTGCGCCGGCTGGGGCGGGGTGGGGGCACCGGTTGGTGCCCCAGGTCTTCCACGAGCCGGGTAAAGGCCAACACCGAAGTGCCCATGTAGGGGAAGGTCACGCGTCTCACGACCGGTTCCTCCGCAGCATGTCCACGAAGGCCTCCAACCGGGTAACGGCACCCGCTTCGCCTGTAAACTCGTCCACCAGAAGGTTAAGGTAGGGTACCTCCTGGTAGTAACTGGCCTCGGTGGTCAAGAGCGAATCGGCTATGGCATCGGGGCCGCACCCGAAGGCGGTGACGTGGACAATCCCATCCACGGTCCTACCTTCCAGGCACTGGTAGCCGGCAGCCACCACCCGGCCCGTATAGTGCCAAAACAGTGCTTTGCCCAGGCGGTCCTTGACCCGGCCGATGATACTGTCCCGGAAATCTTCTATGGTCAGGACCCTGGCCCCATAGGAATCCAGGCGGTGGACGACGTCGTAGCTCATAAACGCATCGTGCACCAGGTACGGGTACCCGAGGACCGCAATGCGGAGCCCGCCCGGTTGGGACGCTCTCTCTGCCAGCCTGCGCCGGGCGGCCGCCAAGGCTGCCCGGCCTTGCCATAGTGCCCGGGCAGCCCGGGCAGGCGTGGCGCCCAGCCGGGAGGCCACCTCCAGCATCCTCCGTCCAGTGTCTACCCATCCTCGCCTCAGGTCCAGGGTAGGGGTAAGGAGCTGGGGTAGGTCGGGCATGCCGAAGCGCACCAGGTCGGGAAGACCGAGGAACTTGGGACAAAAGACGGATTTCTGGTTAACGTTGACCATGCGCGGGACAAATAGGAAGTCACAACGAGAGGCCAGCTGCCGTACATGCCCGTGAAAGACCTTCACGGGCATGCAAGCCTCGCTCACCGTCTCCTGTACGCCGGCGTTGAATATCTCCAGGTTGGTCGGAGGAGAAACCACAACCTCCGCCCCCAGCTGCGCAAAAAAGACCTCCCAGAACGGCCCCCAGGTAAAATGGAATAAGGCACGGGGGAGTCCTACGGTGACGGGCATTTTGCACGCCTCCACTACCGGGTTCTCCTGGGTAGATTAGGCAGTCCAGGCCTACTATCCTCCTAGGAAATTCTCTGTCAACACACTTACGAGGTGTGTTCAGCAGGCCAGCGAAGCCAAAGCCGGCGTGGAACCCAGGCCCAGGGCAGAGGGGGTCGGCCCTCACCGGCGCCTGATGCTCGTGAACCCGCATTCCTCCAGCTGGCGGGTACTCACCTTGGCTACAACCCCAGGTACCGGCTTTGACGGGCGTTGGGGCAACCAAGACGGCATGGCCGAGAAGACGCAGTCGAGCACGCCTGGAAGTAACGGAAGGGCCCTCCGGCCGCCTCCTGGACGGCTCACCTGCGCCAGAATTCAGCCAAAAGCCACGGCCTTGCGAACACTGAGCCAGGTCACGCCTGGTTTAGGTAGCACAAGTACCGCCAAGCAAGGGTACGCCTGGCGCCCTTGCTGGTGCCGGATTGCCCTTCCCGAGCCTGGCTGGGCCCTGCCGGGTCCAGGCTAGGGTTGACCCGGTGACCCGGGGAGCGGTAAACTGCTGGGGGCAGCCCATGGGGAGGTGTGCAGGTGGACCTGGTGATCCGCGTCATATCCTACATACTCGTGGCCAGCCTGGCAGTACTGGCCGTATACGGGTTCAAGAATGCCAAGTCACAGGATTGACTGCCAAAAGAGCCCCGTCGCCGGGGCTCTTTTCGGTCTCCACCGTGTCACTCACTGGCGAACCCGGCTTCCTCGTCCCGCCCAGGGGGGCGGACCGGACGATTCGTGGCATTGAGGGCATACTCCACGATTGTTTGACTCCTTCTCCCAGCTATGTCCACACCGGCGGCATCGCCCGGTCAGGTGGTAGTGTCCTCCCTCAATACGGATGGCCCGTCCCTTTACCAGGGCGGACGCGACCTTGGCCCGGGCCGTGGATAGGATGCGCTGGAGCGTACTCTGGGCCACTCCCATGCGCTCGGCGCACTCATCCTGGTTGAGGTCCTCCAGGTCCTTGAGACGCAGCGCCTCAACTTCATCTACGGAAAGAACCACCTGTTCCAAGTGCTCGAGGGGTATCCCGGCCGGCTTGAACAGGGTGACCTCCGGGATGAACTCCACCTGCCGCGGCTTATGCGGTCTGGGCACCGCCACCAGCTCCATCCGGGTTATTATTCAGTATCATTCTAAGGCTGGCCGGGCGCTGGTGTCAATCTACCACTGCCGGGCAGCCAGTCAGGACGGCCCCGGCCTAGACCTAGTCTAGGTGCTGGGAGGTGGGCCTCACCGCAGCAGCGCCGGGAAGCGATAGCCGGGCCACTAAAGTGCACGTGAGCACCAGGCCGGCACCAAGCACCTGTTCCCATCTGATTGGTTCGCGGAGCCACGCAATGGATACCACCAGGGCTACCACGGGAACCAGGTACTGGTACAGCATGACTTTGACCGGCCCCAAGTGGGCAACTCCCCGGTACCACAAGACCCACGCAAGACCCCCTGCCAGCAATGCCGAATATCCCAGCTGCAGCCAGAGCGTGGCGGGAAGGCGCGCCCAAGGAGTGCCAACGGCGAGCCGCAGACCGGGTATGGCTGTCATCACGGTGATCACCGCAAACACATAGGCGGTGGTCTTCAGCGGCGAGCAGCGTTGGAGCAGGCGTGGGCCCATGTTGGCGTACATGGCCCAGGTGACCGCCGCACCCAGGGTTAGGAGGTCTCCGTCCAGTTGGGAGGACCCGGCGGCCATGGACGTCCTTGCGTCAACGATCATGCCCACACCTGCCAGGGCCAGGGCCAGGGAGGTGGCGACCCGCCAGTTTATCCGCTCGCCCTTAACCGCACGCATGATCACGACAAAGGCCGGTGAGGCGGCCACCAGGAGCGCCGACTTGCCCGAGGTAGTGCGCTCCAAGCCGCACATCCACAGGATCTGGTTTGCCCCGGCCACCGCGCCCAGCAGCAGCATGGGACCCCAGTCTTGCCGGTCCAGCCGAAGCGTGCCTTCATGCCACCTTACCAGGCAGAAGAGCAGCACGGCCACGGTGAAAAAGCGCACCACGGCAAAGGACATGGGCGCAACCAGAACAAGGGCCTGCTTCACTACGGCAAAGTGTGCCCCCCATATAAACACCACCATAAAAAGCAAAAAATCGTTGGTCCTGATGGATTTGCGCATAGTTTTGGGCCACCTTATGGGGACACCTGTAGTTCTCCAGGTTGTTCGACATCACTTGCCGGTATTCCTATGCGTAACTCCAAGTGCCTTCCTAAACTAGTTGTGCCGCCGGTGGCGACGGAGGAACGTCCAGGTCAAGGCAACCAAGAAGACCAGTCCCGCGTACCCCACCAGCGGGTAGACTACGCGGACCAGGCGGGAAAACCCCAGCCGGGATGCGGCCAGCGCCGCTCCCCCGCTCGCCAGCACCAGTAGCCGGAAATACCGGCCGTGCGGGCAAGTAACTCTGGCGGCAAACCCATACAGGTTGGCCACGGCCGTAGTGTATACTTCGGCCAGCAGTATCGCCGCATAGATGAGCCTGAATTCTGGGGCCAGGCTGCCGGCAACGTAAACCATGGGCACTTCACAGAAAGCCGCCCAGGGCAGGTTCACGGTCATAGCCAGGTATACCGCTAGCCCCCCCACGCCCAAACCTGCCGCGCCCAGTAGTGCGCCGTTGCCCAGAGTCCGGCGGTCCCCGGCCAGAGCGCCCAGCGGGCCCAGTACGGCCACGGCCATCACCAGGTTGTAGGAGACGTAGACCAGGGCCGATAGCGGCCAAGAGGGCACGGCCGGCACCACCGCCCTGGACGGTAGTGCCAGCGGCGCACCCCAGGCCCGGGCCACTGCCGCTGCGCTGATGCCAACCACTCCCACCAACATCAGGGGTACGACAGCGCTCACCGCCGTTACCACGCCCCTGAACCCCACCAACACGGTGACGACGGCGGCCACCACCAGAAAGGCAGCGCCCCAGAACGGAGCCAGCCCAAATTGCTCGTGGAAAACCGCACCGGCTCCTGCCGCCATTACGCTGAGAGCACCAAAGAGGAAAAAGGTAATGATACTGTCTACCGGGCGGGCCACCCATGGGCCGCCCACGGCGCGCACCACTTCCAGGTGAGAGCGGGCCCGGACCCGCAAACCCAGTTCCAGCACGGCCAGGCCGTAAAGGCAAAAGAGCAGGGTGGATAGGGCCAAGGCCGCCAGGCCGGCCCGGCCGTGGGCACCGAAAAACTGCCACACCTCTTGGCCCGATGCAAAGCCCGCCCCTACTACCGTCCCAACATAAGTAGCACCCACAGCCAGCGCCGGCATGCGCCTTGTCAAGCCCGCACCCCTTACCCATATTGTGAGCGTTCGTCACCGGTGATGCCGGCAAATCTCATGACCCGGGATTGCCGGGAACCCGGCAGGCAGGCCCGGCGTTGAAATGAGCAAAGGCGGCTTCACAGCAGGTAAATAGCACGCCGGCGGTGAACATAGGCTCATGAGCAAGCGTCGACCCAAAAAGCATGGGTTCATCAACGACTTCGTACCTCACGGAGTAGAGTCCGGTACCGGGCTTGTGTTGGCACACGGTGAGGACAAGTACCTGTTCTTCCTGGCTGGCTCCCGGCACCGGTGCCCCCCCGGGACCCGGTTTTTTGCCGGCATAGGTGGGCACCGAGAAACGGGTGAAACATGGGAAGCCTGTGCCCACCGGGAAGCCCAAGAGGAGATTGGGGCCCAGGTTGAGCTGGTTTCTTCGCCCCAGACCTGGTTGGTGGATAGTCGCGGCGATGCGACCGCGGCGGACCTGGGCGACGAAGTCCGGCCTTTTGTCATCTACGAGATGGTCCATCCTGAAGGGACGCCCGCCGCCGGCCAGGTCTACCACCTGGTTATCTTCCGGGCCAACTTGCTGGCCAGCGTTGGAGAACTGGCTTCAGCCGAGGTAGCAGGGGTCGTGGCTCTCACGCCCGGGCAGGTGGCTCTGAGCTTGGACCGGAACATGCGACTGGCAGATGTGGAAGTGGTGGCGGGAGCGCGGGGCATCCCGCCTGACACCGTGCTATACCCCCTGGGCACGGCAGAGGCCCTGGGGCATCTGGTAAGGCGCGGGGTCCTACCATAGTGTACCCGTAGACCGGGAGGCGGTTTTGGTGAACTGGCTGGACCTGATCATTATCGTCGCTGTAACCTTGGGCATACTGTCCGGGTTCCGCAAAGGACTGGGCAGGATGCTGGCGAGGGTAGTCGGCCTGGTGGTGGCCCTATTTGTGGCCGCCCTGGCCGCCCGGCCCGTAGCATCGTGGGCCGACTCCACCTGGGAGTTAGTGGCCAAGTTGTCGTCCATCCTTTCCCGGCATCTTCGACTGCCGCATGAGCTGGCTACCTCGGACCTCATTACCACCCCTCTGGGCAGTATCCTGGAACGGCTGCAGCTCACAGCGGTTGTGCCCGGCCTGGGCCCGGCCCTGGAACGGTTCCTCAACGATAGCCTGGCCCCAGCCCTGGCCCGGGGATCCATGACGGTGGGCGCGTTCATTCACGAAGGTCTGGCTCGGATCTTATTGGTGGTGGCCGCCTTCTTTGTCGTGTTCCTGGTAGTCCGCAGCGTGACTGGGCTGGCCGTCACCTTGGTCACCGCGCCCCTGCGTATCGGCGGCGTTGACCGGTTGCTGGGGGCAGCTTTCGGGGGCTTGGAAAGAGCCGCCCTGCTGGCCATCATCCTGGGTGTACTGGCCCCGTGGCTGGGCATGCCCAACCTGGCATTCATGAACGCCGCGGTAGTGGGGTCACGATATGCCCCAGGGCTCATTGCCGCGTTTTACCGCTATTCCCCGTTCATCTATGGCTTCATCCCTTGACGTAAATACCCGCACCCGTAAACCCGGGCTATGGTGGCTCGTATGCGCTACACCCAAGTGGCAGGAACCGGTGACCAGGAAGGCCAATGTTGAGACTGGAGGGGAATCGTGGGCAAGCGCTGGCAAGTTGAAGTTGAGGTCAAAGACATCCTGGTATCAGGGAAGTGCCCGGCCGGGTACAAGGTCGGGGATGTGTTCGTCTCCCGGGGCGGCGGCCCGCCCGATGGCCTGTGCTGGCTGGCAGCCAACGCCATCAGCCCCATAGTGACGGCGTTAGCCTGGGGCGGCAACTTCCCCTGGCACGATCGCCCCGGCTGGGCTCGTGCCTGCTGCCCAGACGCCGATAACCCGGTGATCTTCGAAATCCGGCGAGGAAAGGAAACTGAGCCCAAGTAGGAGGATGCCGGGGCTTGGACCTGACCCTCGTCACTCACAGGAGTGCCCGCAAAAGGACAGTGGCCAGGCCGAAATAGATGAGAAGCCCGGTCACATCCTTAACCGTGGTAATCAGCGGGTTGGCGGCAGCAGCCGGGTCAAAGCCCATCCGGTCCAAAAGCCACGGGATCAGGTACCCTATGGTCGATGCCAGGGTGCATGTCAGCGTCATGGCCAAGAACACCACCAACCCCACAACCAGGTTGCGCTGCCATATGAATGCCGCTACTCCGGCTGCCGCCCCGGTTACCAGGCCGATGGCCAGTCCGACTGTGACCTCCTTGGCTATGTAATGGCCGACCCTGCCCGGCTCGATCTGCCCCAGAATCGCACCACGCACAAAGATGGTGGCAGACTGGGTGCCCACGTTCCCCCCCATGTCCATGACCACCGGGATAAAGAACGCCAGCACCACCACGGACTGGAGCACGTCCTCGAACTGGCCGATCACGCCGGCAGCCAAAAGCCCCCCTACCAGCACGAACATAAGCCAGGGCAGGCGCATGCCAAGTATATCCTTGACCGGCGAAGCCAGCAGCCGGGCACTCCTCAGGGCATCCACATCGCTGGCGGATACGGCCCCGCGCTTGAGGATGTCCTCGGTGGCCTCATCCTCCAGCACTTCCAGGGCGTCATCCATGGTAACAATTCCCAGCAGGCGATCATCACGGTCCACCACGGGCAGGGCAAGGAGATGGTACCGCCCGAGCAGGTCTGCGGCTTCTTCCTGGTCGGCTCCGGCCTCCACCTTGATGGGGTCAGTGGTCATAATGTCTCCCAACAGTCGGTTCCCCGGGGACAGGAATAGGTCCCGCAAGGAAAGCACTCCAGCCAGCCGACCCTCGGGGTTGGTCACGTAGACATAGTAGATAGTCTCAACATCCCCAGCTGCCGACTCCCGCAACTTGGCGATGGCCTCGTCCACGGTCTGGTCGGCCGTTAGGCTCACAAATTCCGTGGTCATGATACCGCCTGCGCTGTCAGGAGGGTACAGAAGAAGCGAGCTCAGTGTTTTGGCGTCCTCAGGCGGCAGCAGGCCCAGGAGCCGGCGGGAATAGGACGGCTCCAGTTGGCTGAGAAGGTCGCTAGCTTCATCGGGGACCATCAGCCTCAATATGCTGGCCGCACGCTCCACTGGCAAGTGCAGGAAGATCTCAGGCCTGGCGAAATCTACCATTTCTTCGAAGACCTCCGCAACGTAGGCATCGTCTTCGTCGACCAGTTCCCGGGCAGCTTCGCCCGGGTCGAGACGCTCCAGCCTCTCGGCGGCGTCCACTGCCGACGTCAGCAGCCTGGTCATAACCTACCACCCCCCATCTGCTATATTGTCACCGGTATTTTGGCTAATCATCGCTTGACAGGCGGAGAACGGTCTAATATAATCAACTTAGTTAGTTTTACCCGCTAAGGAGGCTTTGTCCCGTGAAACGTGCCATCGTGGTCATTGACGAAGAGAAATGCAATGGTTGTGGCATTTGCATCCCCTCGTGCGCCGAAGGCGCCCTGCAGATCATCGACGGAAAGGCTAAGCTCATCGCCGACAAGTACTGTGATGGTCTCGGCGCTTGCCTGGGCGAGTGCCCCATGGACGCCATCACCATCGAGGAGCGGGAGGCCGACCCGTTTGACGAGGAGGCGGTGGTCGTCCACCTGGAGAGCCTGGGCCGGCCCATACACCACGCCCCCGTCCACCACGGCTGCCCCGGCAGTGCGCCCCAAGTGGTGAAAAAGCACCCGGCGTCGTCCGCGCCTGAGCCTGCGGGTAATCTCCAGTCGGAACTAGCCCAATGGCCCATCCAGCTGGCCCTGGTCCCGGTGCGGGCACCCTATTTCGAGGGAGCCAACTTGCTGGTGGCGGCAGACTGTGTGCCATTTGCCTTCCCCGACCTGCACCGCCAATACCTGCGCGACCGGGCGCTGGTCATAGCGTGTCCCAAACTCGACGACAGTGCACACTACGCCGCCAAGCTGGCCGAGATCATAAAGGCCAATCGCATCCGCAGCGTGACCGTACTGAACATGGAGGTGCCGTGCTGTTTTGGCCTATCTCACCTGGTAGGCCTGGCCACCCGCGGCACCGGCGTGACCCTACGGGAAGTGGTCATAGGCATCGACGGAACAGTTAAGAGGGAGCAGAAGCGAACTGCCTGAGGTAAGTGTAACCAGTAAAACCGGATGGGGCCCGGGGGCCTCATCCGGTTTGTGATGCTTACTTGCGGTTTTTGAGGGTGTTGGCTGCCTTGGCCAGGTCGGCTATGGTGGTCTCCTCAAGGACTTCCAGCATGCGCCGCTGGGCAGTGGCCCATATCCCCCGAAGAGGGCACAATGGCTGGTTCTCGCAGTAGCCTTCGCGGATCATGCAGCGCGCAATCCCTACCGGGCCATCAAAAAGCTCTATGACCTGTCTTAGGGTAACATCCTCGGGGTCCATGACCAGGCGGATGCCGCCAGAGGGACCGCGCACGGCCGTGACCAGTCCGGCTCTTCCCAGCACGGCTACGAGCTGGGCGATCAGCTTAGGCGGGATCTGCTGGGCATCAGCGATTTCCCGGGAAGCTACGTACCCGTCGCGCCGCCGCCTGGCCAGCTCGGCCAGCGTGGAAATGGCATATTCGGCTTTCTTAGTAACCATCATGTTCAACGCCCCTATTTATAACTTAAGCGGTTATTTTAAGTATAGCACACCCGTCTCTTCTGTCAACCGGGCCGGCACAACCCTTACTGCCTATCCTGGGAGCTTGTCCCCGGCACCGTCCCGGGAGTGGGCTGGCCGGCGCACTCCCGACAGGAAAAGAGGCCAACCCTACCGTGATGCGGGGCTGGCCTGCCCGAGGTGGAGGCACGAGAAGGGAAGCCGGAGCTCCCTAGCCGCTGAAATAACCGCGGTACCTCGGAGTTTCCAAAAGGGTGCTGAATGCCCGGGGTAATTTCTTCCCTTGTGAGGCGTAGCGGCGCAGGGTAGTCTCCCACGAGGGCGGTTGCATGTCCCTGGGCTGCGGCGGACTAACCCGTGGTGGCTGCACTTCTGCCTCAAGGACGGGTTCGGGTAATGCGGGCTGGGGTTGTGGCGCAGGTCCCGGCACCGGTGGTAATTCCGGGGCCGGAGCAACTTCGGGTTCTGGGACAGGCACTGGCAGCGGCTCGGCCGCGGTCGGCGAGCCAGCCGGGACTGGAGCCGGCTCGGATTCAAGTTCTCCCACAGCCGCCTCCCCCAGCGGCGGGGCCGGGACCTGGAACTCGTAAGGGACGGTCAAAGTGACGCCTACCTGCATGAGAGCCGACGGGCCCATGCCTCGGGCTGACCGGGGCAGGGTCTCCGCGCCGGGGGTGCCCACGACCAACAGGCTACCCGGCGCGGGCAGGGGCACGGGCCGGCTGATAGAGACGTTGGTTGTTACTGCCTTGAAGGGGACCCCGCTGTACCTGGCCGTTACACGGTAGGCCAGGGTAATCTGGGCAATGCCGTATATCACCGCCTGATCCTGCCAGGGTGCCCAGTACAGGTGGAGCGCTGACACTTCGCATCCTATGATGGTGGACATAGGCAGGCTCAGTTCACACCTGGCATTGACCGATGCCAAACAGACCACCTCCCGACCCCATGTTATGCGCCACCCGGCGCATTTGCCCACGGGCGGGTGGATCTGGGTCAGGCATCGAGAGCGGGGTGAGGCGCAGGGCTACCTGCGCCTCACGGCCGTCATTACTAGGGCTTCTTCGCAGTAGGCTCAAACGGCGGAGGGGGCGGACACGGGAACGGGAACGGCTGTGGAAGCGGCTGGCACTCGCGCGGCGGGCAGAAACCGAGCGTGGGAACGAGCAGCTTGGCAAGGGCCCGCGACTGCACGAGAATGCAGAACTCAAACTTGCAGCAGACGAGGGTATCGACGGTGCAGGGTCCACAGGCAGCCAGGATCTCGCATACCACGTCCGCGCCGTCTGGTACAAACAGCAGGATAGGCTTTTCAAAGCTGAAGTTGACCGTAAACACGCAGCGGATGGTGGTATCCGGGTTGAATATGGTGATGTTGGCAGTGATTTCGATGCGCAAAACCACCACGACCACACCCGGAGGCGCGGGAGGAGGTGCTGGTTCCCTCCTGACTTCGAAGCAGTCGGCTGATACAATGTCACATGCCGCTGTGGCTCCCGCAGGCAAAGGGGGAGCACACTCCTGCGGAACCGGGAAACACTGGAACCGGAAGTCCTGCTGGAAGCAGAAGTCGAACACCTTCAGGACCTCAATACATTGGATGATGAACGTGCTTAGGTCTTCGGCCTCTACCTGCTTTCCGATCAACGTCTCCGAACACGGCTTCGACATTACGACTTTCCTCCTTTCTGGGATGGGTTTACTTAATGTCGTCGCCATAGTTTATGGCGCATGGGGCTTGAGTGTTACAGGGAAATCTGTAGCGACTCCAACCAGAAGGAGAAACGCACAGGACCATCGAAGTTACCATAATACTGTCGGTTTGAGCCTGACATACCACTTGTATCCAGGGAGGTTACGTAAATGAAACAACGAATGTGGCGTCTTATGGTAAACAGCGTAGTTGCCGGCACCCTGTTGCTGGCAGTAGTCAGCCCGGTCATGGCGTCGGAAGGCCTGTTCGACCTCTACCAGAGGTCAATGTACCTGTCACAGTACGGGTACCCGTCTTATGGGCAGATTCCAGCAACGCCGCAGCCAGCACCCACGCCTCCACCACCGGCTCCCACGCCACAGCCAGCTCCCACGCCGCAGCCGGTACCCCAGCCCAGCTTCCCGTTCTATGGCTATTACCCCAGGTTCGCGGCCCCTACTCCACCAGCTGCCCCGGCTCCCACGCCACCTTCGACAGATGTACCGGGCATCGTGGCCGACGAGCAGCTCCTGCTGCAACTGGCCAACCAGGAGCGCGCCCGCTTGGGACTGGCCCCTCTGCAGCACCACCCGGAGCTAACCAAGTTGGCCCGCATCAAGGCGCAGGACATGGTGGACAACAATTATTACGCCCACATTTCACCGACCCTGGGCACTCCCTGGGATATGCTCAAGCGAGCCGGGATTGCCTACCGGGCTGGTGCCGAGAACCTTACCAAGGCACCTAGTGCCGCGTTCGCCCACACCCAGTTCATGGTCAGCGCTAACCACCGCGCCAGCATCGTGAACCCGCAGTACACCCACGTAGGTATCGGGGTGGTACGCAATCCCCAGGGTGGTATCGTGGTGTGCCAGCTGTTCATCCTTCCCTGACCGTCATCTGCGGAAAGAGGGGTGCGATACACCCCTCTCTCCTTTTTGTACTACGAGTTTCCAACTGGACGGCGAGAGCGGCTCTAATGCCAGGACGTGGTGCTGGTACACTTGCAGACTGCGGGGGACGCCGCCTACGGCGGGAGGGTAGTTGAACCACACCTCCCAGACGTCTCCGGCTTTTCCATCCTCAAGTGCCAACATAATCCTCTGGAATATCACCGGGCAGCGCTCCCCACGTAGGTCCAAGAGCCGGTGCGCCATGTACCTCACCCCGGGGCATCAGCATTTGTGTTGACATATTATGCCGGGGCCCCAAAAGGGGGAGCTGCAGTACAGGAAAGAGGGCCGGAGAACCCGCACAAGATCCTCCGGCCCCGGTGGACGTGATGCAGCTAGAAACCGCGGGCTCCCATGAAGCCCTTGGCCTGGCGACGCATGATCATACCCTTCATCATGCTCTGCCGCGTCTGGGCGCGTTCCTGGAGCTGCTGTCTTTGCTCGTCGGTGAGAAGCGACTGCATTTGTTCGTGACGTTCCTGGGTCAGTTCCTTCATGGCCTCGTGTAGTGCCTGCAGCTCAGCGCGCTTGGCCTCGATGGCTCCTTCATCCCGCTCCTTGGTCCAGAGCAGCTGGCGGAGCTCGAAGTTCTTGGTAAACATGGCCGTGCGCAGTTCCAAGTTGCGGGCAAAGTAAGCCTCGTCGATGGCCCGCATGGCCTGGAACTGCTCTTCGGTCAGGTCCAGGCTGTCCAGGCTTTCGCACCCTTGCATCCGGGTTCCGGCCTTGTCCATCAGGCCAAATCCCCTGGCCGACGCCACGCTCACTGAGCCTACCACCAGAATGGCCGCCAGAACCATTACCACATACCGCCTTCGCATTTGTCGTCACCTCCTTTGGAATCTTTCTACCTTCAGTCTAACCTGCCCCTGTCAAGAAGGTATTAATGACACCTCAAGATGCTGTATGGATGAAGTGCCATGGCCGTGAAGGAGGATATGGCCACCGGCGGCGAATCCATCCTTCAGTCCTGTGCAAAGGAGGCCGTTACCGTGTTGTCAAGGCTTGGTCTTAGCTTGGACGAACTCAAGGCAGAATTGCTGCGGCAGTTTTCCGGATCGCTCCAAGAATGCTGTGACGAAGCGCTGACAGAGGCCGCGGCGGGCGCCATCGCGGCGGTGGTCGACAAAAACAACCAAAAGATCACCGATGACCTGGTTGAGCAAGTCACCCAGCTCATGATGAGTATGGGCCGGTTCCGGTAACCCAAGCTGGGCTCGGCAGCGGTAGGCTGCCGTTTTTTTTGCTGCTTCCTGTGCAGGAAAGGTTCGCAACCCGTAGAATAGTGCAGGAAGCTACGTATTAGGAGGCCCTCTTAATCATGAATCGTTCCTGGCGCTACCTGGCGTTTGTCACCATCCTGGCCGCCACTTTCATGTCCGTTCTAAACACTAACATGATCCGGGTGGCGTCCCCCTCCATCATGAGCGAATTTGGAGTCGACGTTAAAGACCTTACTTGGGTGTTCAACGCCTACATCCTCCCCTATTCCATCCTCATGCCGGTGTTCGGGCGCCTGGGCGACATGTACGGGCGAAAGAGGATGTTCATGCTGGGACTGACCACCTTCGCCGCCGGTTCCATCCTGTGCAGCATGACCTGGACATTCGGTTCCCTGGTGCTGTTTAGGGTGATCCAGGCGGTGGGGGCAGGAGCTCTCTTCCCCAATGCCATGGCCATGGGAACCGCCCTGTTTCCCCCGGATCAACGCGGGCGGATGCTTGGAGTCTGGGGCGGGACCGCGGCAGTAGGCGCGGTGGTCGGTCCGGCCCTGGGCGGCTTCCTGGTGGATTTCTTGAGGTGGAGAGCCGTGTTCTACGTGAATGTGCCCGTGGCCGTGCTGGCGCTGGTGGGTGCCGCGACACTTCTTGGTGAATCCCCAAAAAGGCCCGGCCGCTTCGATTTTGCCGGTTCGATCCTCCTGGCCGCCGGGCTGTTTTCGCTGGTCATGGGCCTGACCAGTGTAGGAGATGGCAGGGGGTTGGTAACCGCGGGGTACTTGGCCATCGCGCTTCTGATCATCTGGGCCTTCTGCCGGGTAGAAAAGGGCCTCGAACAGCCCACCGTGGACCTGAACCTGTTTTCCAACCCGGTCTTCGTGGCTGGAACGGTGTGCGGGGGCGTCCATATGCTCACCGGCCAGGCCACCACCTTCTTGCTTCCTTTGTTCCTGGCACAGGTCCAGGGCCACCCGGCCGCCGTCATCGGCCTGATCATGCTCCCCAGCGCCTGTGTGCGGATTTTTGCTTCACCACTGGGAGGGGCGCTCTCGGACCGGCTGGGCAACCGGTGGCCGGTCACGGCCGGGCTCCTGATTAAGATCCTCACCTTCACCTTGCTGGCCTTCTTGACGCCGCAGGCTAGCCCGGCATATATCGTGGCCGCCCTGCTCATCAACGGCACCGGCGCCGGGCTCATCTGGTCACCCACCCTCAGCGCGGTGATGGGTTCCGCTCCACCGGAACGAGCCGGCACCGTCGCCGGGGTCTTCAACATGCTCAGGTTCGTGGCCGGCATCTGCGGCACTACCGTAGCCGGGCTTGTGCTTAGTGCCAATTTTGCACGGATCGACCCGGCCCGCCGGGGTCCGGTGCCGGGATATTTTGAGTCCTACGTGATGCTCATCGCCGTGTGCGCTCTTGCCCTTGTGTTTGTAAGGCAGCTAGAGCGCACCGTTCAGACCCAGGTTCCGGCGCAGCAGGCCGAGGCGGCGGGCCATTGAACCCGGTCTAGTCTACTCCCGGGCAAGCTCGGTAGCCCGGACAGTGGCCTTGGCCACCGCCTTGATCACGGCTTCTTTGAACCCGGCGTCCTCCAGCTGCTTGATGCCTGCCACGGTGGTGCCATCCGGAGAACTGACCATGGCGCGTAGCCGCGCGGGTTCCTCTCCCGACTCCAACAGCATGCGGGCTGCACCCAGCACGGTGCGGACGGCCAGCCGCCGGGTGATCTCGGGAGGAAGCCCCACACGGGCCCCGGCCTCTTCCATGGCCTCGACCAGGTAGTACACGTACGCCGGACCGCTGCCACTAAGGCCGGTGACAGCGTCCAGCATCTCCTCGTCCACCCAGGTCACTTCCCCTACGGCGGCGAAGATGGCACCGGCGGCGCGGAGTTGCCGGGGGGAGCAGCCATGGGCCGCCGCCAGGGCCGTGGCCGACTCGGATACCCGGCAGGACGTGTTGGGCATGGCCCTGATTACCGCAACACCTGGGAAGGCGTGCTCCAGCCACCTAAGCTTCAGCCCGGCTACTACCGATACTAGGAGCTGGCCGGGGCGGGTCAATCCCCGGAACTGGATGGCAGCCAGGGCAGCGTCCTGCGGCTTGGTGGCCAAAACCAGCGTGTCGGCCCACGACGCCAGTTCAGCTTTGTCCCCGGTGCTGCCAGCTCCGAAGCTTTTTTCCAGGTAAGCCAAGCGCTGCCGGTTGCTCCGATTGGTGAGTTTCACTAGGGCTGGATCCAGGCCTTTGGCTACCCAGCCGCTCAATAGTGCTTCGGCCATGGCCCCGGCACCCACCAAACCGATGCGACCAGCCAAGTCAAGTCCATCCATGCGTAAGGGCCCCCTTAAAACAAGATAACCCTCCGTCAAGGACGGAAGGTCTTTCCGCGGTACCACCCTGTTTGGCAGTTTGGCGACTGCCCTCTCCATCCGGCACCATCATGCCGGTCCCCGGGGTAACGAGCGGGGCCGCCCGCGCCGGCTCTTCGCCGGGTGCTCCGATGCGGGTTTCACAGTCCTCCCGTGCCGCGCTCTCAGCTGGACGCAGCTCTCTGTGACGGGGCTCACCTGCTACTGCTCATCTTCATAGCTATTCCGTATGGCTTTGATGTCCATTATATGCTGCCCGGGCCGGTCAATCAAGTGGTCTTTGCAACTCGCCCCCAGGGACCAGGCGTCAAGGCTGCCTGCCCACGCCAATGCGTGGAGCAGACCGGGCCCGAACTCTCCCCGGAATCGACGGGCGCAGGAGGTTCCGGCGGACACCTGGAGCCAGGGGCACGCATGCAGGCGACGGCGGCCAAAGAGCCACTGGAGGAAACCGGCGCTACCAGTTTTTGCCGTGGTGTCCACGGGAGCACCAGCTCTGGGAGGCGATATCCCGGTGGACAGCTCGACCCGGAGACCGGTGAAATCGGCTTGTACGCTCAGACCTAATGCACCATCCTGCAGAAGCTGGTCGAGCGGGTGGAAAAAGGGACAACGACCGGTTCGAAAACCGTTCATGCTGGGCAGGAGGGATTGCAGGGTGTGGTGTAGAATGTCGTCTCACACTCATATAGCTCCGAGCCTGGTGACCCTAAAGGCGTCCCGGTCCACGGGTCCAGGCCGTGCGCGGTGAACCAGTCGCGCTAACGGTGATGCGGGAAACCGCATTGCCCCCCGTTGCGGAAAGGAGCGAGGTAGGACTCTCGCTGGCGCTTCTACGCAACGCGCCGGTTTTTGTTTTCTCATGTGAGGAGTGAAAAACTTGGCACTGGTATGGGAAGGCTTTAGACAAGCCCTGGGGTTGCTGTGGTCGGTCGACCGGGAGCTCCTGGCCATAACCTGGTTGTCGCTGCGGGTTTCCGGAAGCGCCACCCTCATGGCGATTGTCCTGGGCATGCCGGTGGGCTTGTGGCTCGGGCTCTCCCGGTTCCGCGGACGCCGTTTCCTTCTTGGAGTGGTAAACACAGGCATGGGCCTGCCCCCGGTGGTGGTGGGTCTTTTCATATCTATCCTTCTTTGGCGAAGCGGACCGCTGGGGGCCTGGGATCTACTGTACACGCCCTTGGCCATGATCATGGCCCAAGCCGTCATCGCCTTTCCCATAGTTACGGGCCTGACCTGTGCGGCAGTGCAGCAGCTCGATCCCCGCATCGCCCTGCAGGCGCTGGCCCTAGGAGCCTCGGGCATCCAGCTGGTGTGGACCCTGGCCCGGGAAGCCCGCCTGCCGCTCTTGGCCGCCATCATGGCGGGTTTCGGCGGGGTCATCTCTGAGGTGGGGGCAGTGATGATGGTAGGAGGCAACATCCGTGGGCAGACCCGGGTCCTGACCACTGCCACAGTGCTGGAAGCCCGCATGGGACGGTTCGACACGGCTATTGCGCTCAGCGTTATCCTGCTGGGCCTGGTATTCGTGGTCAACGCCGTGCTCACCATCGCCCAGCAACAGGAGGTGCGCCCGTGGCGTCGCCTGCCATAAGCGTTAGGGGGTTGGTCCAGCAATACCAGGGCCAGACGGTGCTCTCAGTACCTGAGCTGGATATTGAAGCTGGCACCGTGCTGACCCTGTTAGGGCCCAACGGGTCTGGCAAGAGCACGCTGCTAAGACTGATGGGGCTCCTGGAAAAACCCACATCGGGCTCGGTTGCTTTCAGCGGAAAAGTACCGCAAAACGCCGGGGAACGCCTTGACCAGCGCAGGCGCATGGTCATGGTGTTCCAGGACCCATTGCTCTTTAGGGGCACGGTCTATGACAATGTGGCCTACGGCCTTAGGCTCAGGAAGTTCCCACGTCATCTGACCCAGCGCCGGGTCCAGGAGACCCTGGACTTAGTGGGACTGGGACCACTAGGGCAGAGGGACGTGGCAACACTGTCGGGTGGAGAAGCCCAGAAAGCGGCCTTGGCCAGGGCGTTGGCTCTGGAGCCTGAGATACTGTTCTTAGACGAGCCCACGGCATATCTGGATGCTCCTGCCCGGCAGGGTTTTCGTGACGAACTCTTGACCCTCCTGGATGCCTTGCACATTACCACCGTATTTGTGACGCACGACCGCACCGAAGCCCGGCTGGTATCGCGCAGCGTGGCCGTACTCTTTGATGGAGTAGTGGAACAGACCGGGCCCGTGGAGGACGTGTTTCGCCGCCCGGGGTCGGCCCGTCTGGCGGCATTCCTGGGCGTGGAGAACCTGTTCTCCGCCGTGGCCGAACCGCATAACGGGTGTGCCCGGCTGCGAGCCAAGGGGCTGGAGTTGACGGCATCCACGATCGCGGGCGGAGAGGTCACCGTCGGGCTGAGGCCCCAGGACCTTTACCTGGAGTCCCCGGAAAGCCCGGCCGGCAATGCGGTGGTCGGCACCATCCGGCGCCTCCTGCCCGAAGGCGCAGCCTACCGGCTGGAGGCAGACTGCGGGGTCCCGCTGGTGGTCTACGTGAGCGAACAGGAAGTCCACCGCTGGGGGCTCGGACCCGGTCGCCCGGTAAGACTTTCCATTGACCCGCAGCAGGTGCTGGTCTATGGGACCCCGGGGCTATAGGAGCCGTGCCGGGTTCTAGGAGAATGCTGAACAATACGGGTTTCCAGTGTGATCCGGGTCCCGATCTTGTGGACCCGGGCCGATAACTCATCTGCGAATCCCGGTACACCATCGTTTAACTAATGCGAGTGTGCCAATGCCCCATGGCTACCGCTTTATTGACCTTCGCCCGGGGCCAGTTGGGATTTAGACCGGCGCCGGTAGGGCATGAGCGACTACCTGCTGGCGCATGAGCGTAGGGCTGCCACCATATATGCCTGCAGGGATACCTTCCTTTGCCCGATGTAACGGGCTTTCCTCATACCATACCTCACCAGCTCCGCCTGTTTGCGCTCGACCAGGTGCCGTTTGCCGTAGAGATCGGCATACACCTCCGTCTTGGCAAAGGCATGCCCCTGCTACAGATGCTGCTCATGAGCATGTACCGTCACGATGCGTCGTTGATGCTTGCTCTGCGTGCACTGGCCCTTGAGGGGACACCGCCCGCATTGCTCGGCGCTGAACGCAAACGCCTTCAGTCGCCCCAGGCGACTATAGTGTTGCTCGGTAGCTAGCTCTCCCGCTGGACACCTGCAGGTCTTGGCCACCAGGTCAATGGTAAAGGCGGTTTTGGGAAACCGCCCCGCCGGCGGTGGGCCTTGCGGCACCGGAGCTACCACCTGCATTTGGCGGGCGGCCAGGTCGGCGCATACCTGTCCGGTCCTATAGGCAGTATCCCCGATCAGAACTTCGGCTCGGAACTCCGGCGGCTGGGCATCCACCAGCTGGGTCATCGCCTCGGAGTCATGGGCATTGCCCGGAGTCACGGCCGTGCTGGTGATCAACTCACTACCGACATCCACCGCCGTATGGGTCTTGTAACCGTCGAACTTACGGGCGTGCTACTTCCGGCCATGACGCATCTCCGGGTCCGTGGTGGAGATCACCCGGTCTTTGGCTACCCCTGGCTTCAATGCCACCCGGCCGGATTCATCGCTGACGTCCTGGGTGGCCACCAGGCTCAGTAGTTCTACCAACCGCGTTTCCGCCGGAGTCAGGCTAAGATCGGCCGTGGCCGCCAGCACTTGCTTGGCATCTGCCACCAGGTCCGTTAGCAACTGCTGTCTGGCCTCAGGGTCGTTCCAGTCGATCTTGGGCTTCTTGGCTTTACGCCCATAGTCCAGGCGCAGCTGGCCCGCCAACCGCGCGGTGAAGTCCATCTGCCGGTTCAACACCCGCAGCAGTTTGCGCATGCCCTCCCGGAGCATAGTGTAGGTATCCTGTACCGCTCCCGCCCCCAGGGTATAAGTGGAGTCCACCACCTGCAGGGCGGCTTCGCGTGGCAGCAGACCCCGGTCGACGGCGGTCTCCAGTATCTGCTGGAACACCGTGGCTTCTAATGCGTTGGCCAGCAGCCGGGTTCGAAACACCGACAGGGTACTGCTCTCAAACCCGGCTTCGTCGATGGCCAGCCGCAGCGCCTTCTTCCACCGATCTGCTGTCCCCCCACACTGGTGCTATTAGAGAGGATTGGACACCCACCACCCAGATGCCTGTACTGCCCTACCCTTCGCGGGTACATTTTTCAGCGCTCTCCTAGGGTCATCCCGGCCGGCCCGGGTATCAGCAGTCTCCCTGTGCACAGGGCCGGACGGAACACCTTATCCAGGTCCGACTCCAGTCCCGGGAACCCTGGATGGTTCACGACGTTTCCCTGCCCCCCAGAGCTACCAGGGGGTGGTTTCCGTCCTGGAGCACGAGCCAGTAATCAGGAATTCCGGCCTTTCGGTATATCTCCATTCTTATGCAGGCGATCTTGCCAGCGGTTTCCAGGCGAGGTGATCTCGACTGCCAGGTCACAAGGACCATCAATGCGTTCCTGGCGCATGATGCCCCTGCGGGCTCTGGACACAAACAGCATGTCCGGCCGAAGGACTTTGCAGGCCGTGAGGGTAACGTCCACAGGGGCAGAGAAGATCTCGCCCTCTGGACCAAAGCGAAAGAAAGCCATCAACTGCGACAGCAACACCCGGCATACTCGCGGGTGATGCACCAAAGGCGACGGCTCTCTTACCAGGATCCCCTCCAGGACCTCATACCGGTAGCCCGGCTCTTTTAGGATCTTCAGGTAGTCTTCGCAGGTGTACTCGTTCTGGCGGGCGCATACCGGTCGTTCTTCCCCGACAGTCAAATACCCGGTCAGAGCCGCCAGAGCTTTTTCCCTTTCGTACCGGTATTGCCTCTCTCCCAGCTCAACCGCGGGTATCCTTCCCTGCCGTGTGTACCTCCAGATAGTGTCCACGGACAGGTTCAGGATCTCTGCCGGTTCCCTGGCGGTCAGCAACTCCTTCATGACACAGCTTCCCCTTCGGCTTCACCTACCTAGGAGCTTCCCCGGAGGGAAGCTAGAAGTCGAGGGGTGCATTGTATAGCCGGGCGCCCGCCCGGTTATGGATACCGTGAGGTGATACTCTCCATGGCCTTCTGGCATGGGGCCGAAAGGCTGTCCGCACCTGCACTGTTGGCCCGCGGCATCATGGTGTACATCTACCTCCTGCTCCTGGCCAAGCTCATGGGCCAGCGCGAACTGGGCCGGCTCAGCCTGTTCGACTTCATCGCCTCGGTGATCCTGGGTGCGGCCGGGGCCGCGCCGCTGGCTGATCCGGAGCTTAGCCTGACACCGACCTTCGTCACCCTCGGAGCCATCGCTTCCATGGAGGTTTTCGCCGCTGTGGTCTCGCTAAAGTCTCCAACCCTGCGGGGATTTCTGGAAGGGAAGGCCGCCACCCTGGTAAAAAACGGCCGGATCCTGGAGCGCTCCATGCGTGCCGCCCGGTTCAACCTGGACGACCTTTTGACCCAGCTGAGGCAGCACGGCATTACCAGCTGGTCCGAGGTGCAGGATGTGGTCCTTGAGCCCAACGGGAAAGTGAGTGTCCTGAAAGACACCAGGCACCAGCCGGTCACTTCGCACCAACTGGGACTTAGCCCACCCCCGGGGGGCATCATGATGACGCTGGTGGAAGACGGGCACCTCCTGCGGGAGAACCTGAGAAAGAGCGGCTACACCGTGGAAAGGCTGGAACAAGAACTGGCCGCCCACGGCCTCCGTTCTGTGCAGGAGGCCGTGGCCGTCATGCTGGATGGGGCGGGGCGGTTGTACGTGAGCAGGAGATAAGGTGAGCCCCCGGGGGCGCCTTTGTCAGATGGGGTCAAGGGGGAAAATGGGGCGGCGGATGTGACGGAAGACGAACTTGCCCAGGTTAGCACTGCTCAAACCCGGCCCGTCCACCTCGATGATTTCCTGGGCCAGTGGCTCGTAGGCCGCACGGTAGTGCACCGAAGACTTGACCACTAGGATCTTCCTATCCAATGGCTCAATGCCCACGGCCCGGAACACCTCCGGGTCCACCGGTTGCAGGCGGCGCTCGGTCACCACCACTTCCACGCCGTCCACAACCAGTACTGCGGTCTTTCCCATGTTTCCACGCAGACCGCGAGACATTGGACCCTTGTGGACGAAGCTCCCGTCAGAAAGCACCCTTACCCGTGCGGTAACGGGGAGGGGTTCCCCGTGTAGATCGTCGGTCTTCCCACCCAGCCGGGTGCTGATGGTGGCGCCTGGTCCCGCCACTGAGGCCATCGCCACTACCTCCGGGTCGGTGATGATGGCCACGGCCGCACCCGTGGCTTTCAAGTCCAGGAGCGCCCGCAGGATAGCGGTCCCATCCCCGGACGCGCCGCCCCCGGTGTTATCACCCACATCGGCCAAAACCACGGGAGTACAGGTTGCCAGCATGGCCCGGCGTACGGCCTCCTCCACAGGCACCAGTTCCTTGCGAAAATGGTGGCGGAGAGAAAACGCCTTCTCGCTTAGCCTGCTTGCGATTTCCTGGGCTAGGGCCGGCCGGTTGTTGGTAGTGGCGTAAAACGCCATCCCGGCGTCATGGATGTCCGCGTAGGGGAAGCCACCGTACACGGACACGTTGACCACGCCCTCCATGGCTTCGTACTTGCGCGCTTCGCTCAAGAGGTCTACCACGGGTCCCCAGCCTGTGCGGGCGCAGACAATGGCCGGGATAAGCGGGGGACGGCACACGGCTGAGGTGGGCCTTAAGCATCCTGCCAGCATGGCCAGGAGGTTTTCGGCGCACTCCACGCCCCGTTCATAACCGTCTACGTGCGGATAGGTATCGTAGCCGAACAGGGCGTCGGTGGAAGCCACCATGACGTCGGACAGGTTGGCATGGTAGTCCAACGTGCACATGACCGGCACCGCCTGGCCGGTTACTTCACGGACCGCCGATAGGAGGTCTCCCTCGGCGTCCTGGATACCTTCCACCACCATGGCGCCGTGCAGCGCCAGCAAGATCCCATCGATCCGACCGGCCGCCCGGATGCCGTCTAGGAGTTCCTCCTTAAAACCCTGGTAGGTATCTTTCCGCACGATGCCTGACGGGGTCGCCGACGCCGACAGCACCGGGACCAGTTCGGCTTGAGCTCGCCGGGCTACCTCCATGAACCCGCCCAGCGGGGTGCGGGTCCCAGCAAAGACGCGGGTAATCTCGTCCCCCCGGAACAAGCCCCGGCTGGCAAAGTGTTCCAGTCCGGTGCGTATGGGGCTGAAGGTATTGGTTTCGTGACTGATCTGGGCCATGATGAACCTAGGTCTTGATGACATCAACACCACCCTCCTGGAATCCAGCCTCTAGTTAGTTCTATTCCACGATAGCCAGCTGACACCTGCGGAAAGGCGATCTTCCCTGAAGGGTTTCCCATCCTCCCGGGAGAAGTCTGGGCCAGGAGGCGATGGTGATGGCTCTCAACTGCCAGCAGGCTACGCGCGAAGACCTGGATACTGTGGTTGGCCTCTGGCGCGAGCTGGCCCGGGATATGGAACGCTACGATCCCTTCTATCCGCTGGCCCCCGGGGCAGGCCAGGCCGCCGTCCCCTACTTCGTCGCCATGCTGGAGCAGGACGACGCCTACATCTGCCTGCCGAGCTCAACGGCAAGTTCACCGGGTTTGCCACTGCTTCAGTACAAAGGCATGTGCCGGTCTTTGCACCTCGCCGGGCAGTGACTATCAACGACCTCTTCGTCCGGCCGCCTTATCGCTCCCAGGGGCATTGGGCGTCGTTTGCTCCAGGAATGCCAGACATGGGCCCGGTCCCGGGGAGCGTCCCTCCTCTCCTTGCGCGTGCTGGCCCCCAACCCGGCCCTGTCCCTATATCTTCGCGAGGACTTCAGATTCCACCGGCACACAATGGTCTTACCCCTGGGCGGGGAGTCAGAAAAGGTGTGACTGCACCAATTCCCTGAGTTCTGCCCGGGAGGGCACCTGGCCTGCCGTCACCACCCGGCCGTTGATGACCAGGGCCGGGCTGCCGATCACACCGTAACTCCTGATGCGGGATTCTGCGGTGACATGCTCCACGTCGCACGGGAGATCAAGTTCTCCCAGGACCTCGCGGACCAGGTCAGCCAGTTGGCGGCAGCGCGGGCACCCCAGGCCGAGGATCTTGATGCCGGTCTCCGGCTCGGGTTGGACCAGGCCGTCCCAGACCAGGTAGGCCTGGAGCAGCGCTTCTTCGTAGGCAGGCTCAGACCGGGGAGGAACATAGTTCTCCTCCTTGACCAGTTCCAGGAGCAGGCGGGCCCTGGCCCGGTTGTCAGGTAGAGGCCGAGCCTTGACTTCCGCCATGCGAAACTTCAAGTTCCAGATGCCCACCAGGGCGCCGTCAACCCGGATGTGCGTGACCTCCGCCACCTGGTCACCTCCCTGGCCGGGGATTTCTCCATGCCCCCCACGTCTCCTCCCCGGTGTTAGCAACTCCCGTCACCGGACCCTCCCGGTGCTTGGCGCCGGGCAAGGTAGTCGCGATAGGTTTGGAGCCACCCGGGATTGGCCCGGGCAAACTCCACTACTGCGGCCATGCAGGTCAGCGTTTCCTCGCTGATGTTGTGCTCGATGCGCTCGGTGTCCTCCAGCACCGGTCCGGTGACCCCGATGGTCCGGAGAAACTCCTCCAGAAGCTGGTGCCGGGCCAGCAGCACGGCCCCCAGTTTGCGGCCACCGTCGGTCAGCTCCAGGGTGCCGTACCGCTCGTACTTGAGCAGGCCCTCCTGTCCTAAGCGCTGGACCATCTTGCTGGCAGAGGCCGGCTGGACATTGAGGACAGTAGCCAGGTCGTTGAGACGGGTATAGCCGCTTTTCTGGGCCAGCCGGAATAGCATCTCCAGGTAGTCCTCCAGGCTGGGAGTGAGAGACCCGCCGCCTTCTTGCATGGCATATCCGCGGAAAGTCCGGAACACTTCTGGGTTTCTCTTCACCCACCTCACCTCGCCTCATGGTATGAGGCCGGGCCGGAGTTAGTCACGACTAACAGAGTTAGGAGTGACCCAAATGCCCTGCCTTTCATATCCTGCTTTTAGACTGGCGCCCCAAGAGGAGGATAGTCGTGTCCAGCCTGGCTCAGTTGCCGTTGGGTGCCTGGGGAGAGGTGGTGGCAGTGCGAGGGAACCATCGCCAGCGCCTGCTGGACTTGGGGCTGGTGCCGGGCACCCGTGTCCGTGCCCTGCGGCATAGTCCCCTGGGCGACCCGACTGCTTACTATATCCGCGGCGCGGTCTTGGCGCTCAGAAAGGACCAGGCCAAACAAGTAGAGATCCGGCCCGCTCGGGAGGAAGATGCATGGGCACGGCAGTGAACGGGCACCCGGTCCTGGCCCTGGCGGGGAACCCCAACACGGGCAAGAGCACCCTCTTTAACGCCTTGACTGGACTGCGCCAGCACACGGGCAACTGGCCGGGCAAGACCGTGGCTCTGGCCAGTGGTACATTGAAGTACCGGGGGCAGGAATACACGGTAGTGGACTTGCCCGGCACCTACTCCCTGCTGACCGGTTCCCCAGAAGAGGAAGTAGCCCGGGACTTCATCTGCTTTGAGGAACCTGCGGTCACGGTGGTGGTGACCGACGCCACGTGCCTGGAGCGCAACCTGAGCCTGGTGCTCCAAGTGCTGGAAATGACCGGACGTACAGTAGTGTGTGTCAACCTTATAGACGAGGCGCGTCGCAAGGGCATGCACCTGGACATGGACCTGCTTTCCCGTGAACTGGGGGTCCCGGCCGTGGCCACCGCCGCCCGCAACGGCGAAGGGCTCGATCTCCTAATGGCGAAAGCCCACGCTGTGGCCACCGGCTCGCTGTCTACTTCACCTGTGCCCACCGACTACGGTCCCGAGATCGAGCAGGCCATTGCCCAAGTGCTCCCTTGTTTGGATCACCTGGACGTCAACGGGTTCAGCCGCCGCTGGCTGGCCCTGCGTCTACTGGAAGGCAACCCGGGTCTTCTGAGATCCTTGGGTCGCCACGGGCTGGGGAGGGCAAACAGGTGAGTGCGGGACTTCACCTGCCGGGCTCTTATGGCGATGCCATCGCCAGCGCCGTCTACCGCCGGGCTGAAGGGATAGCCGCCAGGGTGGTGCGCCGGGGACGGCCGGAACCTGGCTGGAGCGACAGGCTGGACGACCTGGTGACCTCCCGCTGGCTGGGATACCCGGTCATGGCCGCCCTCTTGTGTGGCGCCCTGTGGCTGACCATCACCGGCAGCAACTACCCGTCCCAGGGCCTGACCCGGGGCCTGTTCTGGCTGGAAGGCGTCCTGGAATCCATGATGCTGTCCCTGGATGCTCCCTGGTGGCTGACGGGCCTGTTAGTACATGGCACATACCGGGGCGTAGCCTGGGTAGTGGGGGTCATGCTCCCGCCCATGGCCATATTCTTCCCCCTGTTTTCTCTCTTGGAGGATTTTGGCTACCTCCCCCGGGTGGCCTTTAACCTTGACCGGTTCTTCAAGGGCGCAGGCGGCCACGGGAAACAGGCGCTGACCATGTGCATGGGCCTAGGCTGCAACGCCGCGGGCGTAACCGCCTGCCGGATCATCGAGTCGCCCCGGGAGCGGCTCATTGCCATGCTCACCAATGTGTTTGTGCCCTGCAACGGGCGCTTTCCCCTGTTCTTTGCCCTGGCTTCGATTTTCGTAAGCACCAGCTGGCTGGGTTCGGCCGTAGTCGTGGCCGTGATCATGGCGGGCGTCGGAGCCACGCTGCTGGTGTCCCTGGTCCTGTCCCGTACCATCCTCCGCGGCCTGCCGTCGAGTTTCGTCCTGGAGTTGCCCCCGTACCGCCCTCCCCATGTGGGCAAGGTGCTGGTACGTTCCCTGTTCGATCGCACGCTGGTGGTGTTGACCCGGGCCGTGTGGGTCGCGGCCCCGGCGGGCGCTGTGACCTGGGTCTTGGCCAACACCTACGTGTCCCGGGTAAGTCTTTTAGCCCAGACTGCTCTGGCCCTCGATGCCCTGGGTCGGGCACTGGGCATGGACGGTCACATCCTGTTGGCCTTCGTGTTGGGGCTACCAGCCAACGAGATCGTGGTGCCAGTCCTGGTCATGGGATACATGGGCTCCGCAGCGCTCTTGGAGCTGGACGGGCTGCGTGCCCTGGGCCAGCTGTTGGTCAGCCGGGGCTGGACACTGCACACGGCCGTTTCCGTAATGCTGTTTTCGCTCCTCCACTACCCTTGTGGAACCACGCTGCTGACCATCGCCCGGGAGACGCGCAGCCTGCGCTGGGCGGTTCTGGGCGCCGTCCTCCCCCTGGGGCTGGCCGGTTCCACTTGCTTTGTCCTGAATCTCCTGGTAAAGCTGGTCGCGTGAACCGGGTGGAGGAGGAGTACTGGCGGTCCGGGCGAATACTGGATGTGACATGCTCCCAGCGCCAGCTGTTAGGCGAGGGAAGCAAGGGCAGGGGAGGTAGCGCCATTGCTGGACCTGGCCGGCAGCCTGGTGGACGTGCTCGGGTCGGGTGAGAGGGTGGCTCTGGCCACGGTGATCAGAACCTGGGGCCCAACGCCGCAGTCTACCGGAACGCGCATGGCCATCCGGCGCGGTGGTAACCACCTGGGCACCATCGGCGGAGGATGCGCCGAGGCCGAGGTCATCCGGGCCGGGCTGGCCGTGCTGGACAGCGGAGTTCCCCGGCTGGTACGGGCGGACCTCACCGAAGACGTGACTTTGGGAAGCGAAGCCGCGTGCGGCGGGACCATGGAAGTGCTGGTGGCACCATGGGACACGGCACTTCTGCCCGTGCTGGATGCGATGAGCCGGAAAGACGCGGACCGGCGCCAGCTGCACTGCCTTACGTGCCTGAGCCCAGGGCCAAAGCTCGGGGCCATGATAGTGGTCAGCGGGGGATCCGCAGCAGCGTGGGCAGGACTGGAGTCGGAACAAGCCCGACTCCTGGCAAAAGCAGCGGTGGAAACGGACACCAAGGCCGGGAGCTGCCGCATAACGGTGAGGGTGGGACCATGCGAGTTCCTGGTCCTTTGGGAGGAAGTCCAGGCCGTGCCGGTGCTCCTGGTATGCGGGGGCGGCCACATCGCACTTCCGTTGAGCCAGATGGGAAAGCTCCTGGGCTTTTCCGTGGTGGTGGTGGACGACCGGCCTTCTTTCGCCAACCCGGCCCGCTTCCCCTGGGCAGACCGGGTCATATGCGGTCCTTTTGCACAGTCGCTGGCCACGTATCCCACGGACCGGGCAACCTACGCAGTCGTGGTCACCCGGGGACACCGCCATGATCTAGAATGCGTGCAAGCCCTGCTCGATCGGGACACCGGCTACATGGGCATGATCGGCAGCCGCCGGCGGGTGGCAGGCGTCCTGCGACTCCTCGGCCAAGAAGGAAAAGCCGGGGACGCACTGGCCAGGCTTCATGCTCCCACTGGCCTGGACATTGGTGCACAGAGCCCGGCAGAAATCGCCCTGTCCATCCTGGCTGAGATCACGAAGGTAAGAAGGGGAGGCAGCGGGAAGTCGCTGAGCCTGATCACCCGTCCGGGCGATGGGGGTGGGTAGGATGACGGGCGAGGTCCGGGTGCTGGTGAGGGGAGCAGGCGACCTGGCAACTGGAGTTGCTCACCGGCTGCACCGGTCCGGTTTTTCCGTGTTCATGACCGAGTTGCCGGAACCCGCTGCCGTACGCAGGTCGGTGGCTTTTTCCCAGTGCGTCTTCGAGGGCAGCTTCACCGTTGAGGGCATCGAAGCCGTGCGGGCAGAGTCGTCCGGAGAAGCCCTGGAACTGGCCAAAGATGGCGCCCGGGTGCCGGTCATCGTTGACCCCGGGGAGCGCCCTCTGGTGGAGCTCTCCCCCGTGGTACTGGTGGACGGGCGCATGGCCAAGAGGAACCTGGACACCAGCCGCCACCAGGCCCGCGTGGTGATAGGCCTGGGGCCGGGGTTTTCCGCGGGCCAGGATGTGCACGCGGTGGTAGAGACTATGCGGGGCCACCACCTGGGTCGGGTTATATACCAGGGCCAGGCCCAACCCCACACCGGCGTGCCCGCTGAAGTAGGCGGCTCCGGGGCAGAACGACTGCTGCGCGCTCCGTCAGCTGGCACCTGGCGAACCCACGCTAGGCTGGGCGAACACGTTACTCAAGGCCAGTTGGTGGCGGAGGTGTGGGCGATGTCTCCCGCGGGGCATGACGTCCGGGCACAGGTCTTGGCGGCTGTCCCAGGGATGCTGAGGGGTCTGTTACGAGACGGCGCCCCGGTGCGGGCCGGGCAGAAAGCCGGAGACATCGACCCCAGGCCCGACCCAGGTTCGATCTGGCTTATCTCGGACAAGGCCCGGGCGGTGGGCGGGGGAGTGCTTGAAGCTATTTGTTGTCTACTATGGGGGCGTCTACCCTGAGCGCGCCAGGGGCGGGACCGTTACGTCCACTCATCCCGGTGCTGGGAATGGCGCCGGGCCACGTGGTATCCCTGACCGGGGGCGGTGGAAAGACCAGCCTCCTGCTGGCCCTAGCCCGGGAAGCCCGGTCATACTGGGGCCCCCGGCGCCTACTGGTCACCACCACCACCCGCATGTTCGTACCAACCTGTTCGGATTTCCCTCCGCTTCATGCCAGCGCCGGGGAACGGTTGCCCCGGGTGGAGCTGCTGTTGTGCAATACCCGGCAGCAGGCACTGAACGCGGTGGAGCATTGGGCCAAACAGCCTGAACATGAAGAAACCTTGCCGGTGTTGGCCCACCACATCGTACCCTCACCCGGAGACCGGCCCAAGCTAGTGGGGATACCTCCTCAGTGGATAGACGAGCTGGCGCGCAGTCTTCCCGGGTTGGCCACCGTAGTGGAAGCCGATGGTTCTGCCCAGCGCCCGCTCAAGGCGCCGGCCGGGCATGAGCCCGTGATACCATCATCAACTACCATCGTGCTGGCAGTAGCGGGCATGGATGCAATGGGACGGCCGCTGGGTCCCCGGCACGTGCACCGGCCCGAAAGAGTGTCCGCCCTGACCGGGTCGGCCCCGGGCCAGATCATCACCCCCAGGGACATGGCCCACGTGCTCTGGCACCCGGAAGGTTGCGCCCGCGGCCGGCCCGTCGGCAGCCGGGTATGGCCGGTAGTTAACGGGGTTGACTCCCCGGACCAGTTGGCCGCGGCACGCTGGGTGGCTCGCGAGTTATTGGACCTGGGCGCACCTTTCGTGCTACTCACCAGCTGCCTCGATTATCCGGTGGTAGTGGAAGTGTGCTCCTAGATCCCTACTCACCCCGCCTGGTCTTATCGCCCCCGTGCATCCCCGGAAGGCAAAGCCCGGCAGCCAGGACGTCCGGGCCGCCGGGCGAAGCTCTCGCCGGGCTACTGGGTCTCGGTCCAGGCCCGTTCCACGCACTGCAGCCACCGTTCCCCGCGCCCTAAGTCGCCCAGCTCGGGAAACAAGCCCGAATTAGCTGCTGCGTCCAGGGGCATTCCCTGGGCGCGGGCCCGCCGCGCGGCGGTAAGCAGCTGCTGGAAGAAGTCGATGCGTGCCTGGATCTCCTTGAGGATGTGCGAGCCTTCGAGGACCGGGCCGTGGCCGGGCACCATGATACGCACTGGCCGGGCGGCCAGCCTTTGCAGTGCCCGGACCCAGTCCTGGAGTGAGGCGTCTTTGACAAACGGGTACCTGCCCACGAACAGGAGGTCACCTGAGTAGCAGAGCTGGTGATCGGGTAGATAGACCGTACTGGAACAGGCAGTATGTCCCCCCAGGTGCTCGATGTGTATGGTGGTACCGCCCAGCTGTAAGGTGAGACCATGGGAAAAAGTGATCTCTGGATGTACGGCCACAAACCAGGGGTTGGCTCCCTGCGCTGTGCACGCCTGGTGGGCAATGACCGGAGCCTCGAATGCCTGGTTGCCGGTGACATGGTCCGGGTGGAAATGGGTGTTCACCACGTAGACTGGATCGGCCCCGCCGTTATCCCTGATCTCCTGCCGGAGCTGGTGAGCATCGTCCAGCGAAGCCAGGGCATCTACCACCACGGTGCCCCGGGCGGTGATAATATACCCGGCGTTCACCCAGGTGACGAACGCACCGGCTGCCTCGGTTAGCAGCAAGGGCTACTCCCCCTCTTACCTCAGCAACGACTGGAGCTGCAAGGCCCGGGCAAGGTCTCCGTTGACCTTGATCCGGCCGCTGAAGAAGGCGGACATGGGATTGAGATCGCCTTTGAGCAGGGCGGCGAAGTCTGCTGTGGCCATGGAGATGGTAACGGCGGGTGATTCGGCCCGGCCCTCTTGGATGGAAGCTTCTCCTCCCTGGACGGCGACGTGATAATCACCGGCTCCTTCGCCTGTGAGAATGAACTGGAACACCCCATCGGCGCCCTGCACCTTGCCCCCTCGCTCTTGCAGGCGCTGGGACAGGGAGCCAAAGATAGAAGCAGCATCAGCCATGGCGTTCCCTCCCTACGATTTCGGGCGATCGGCTACTAGCTGGCCGCCGACACCCACGTTCTCCGGCGAGTTTTCCTTGATGACCACCACAAATGCCTGGGCCGCGATGCCCGTTACGGCGCTGCTGATCTCGGTGAAGCGCCTTACCAGTTCGGCCTTTTGCTCGCGGCTCAACTTGGGTCCGTCAAAGACGATGTGCGGCACCTGTCAACCTCCTTTCCTGGCCTTGCTCTCGTTACCACAGTTTTAACCCGTAAAGCTTCTTCCCAACTTCCACAAAGCTCCGCGCCGCCACCACAAACCAAAAACCCGAGGCTACAGCAAGCCACTCCGGTCCCCGGGCCTGGAAGATCAGGGACAGTACTAGCACCGGCACAAAGAGCATTGCCTGTACCAGCAGGGCGGCAGCCACCCGGGTCCGGGACCAGGCCGAGATGGCGCGGGCCACCTTGCCGGCACCGGGGGTCTCGCCGCCGAAGACCGGGTGGTAGAACACGGCCAGCAGCAGGCAATGACCCAACCAGGCCACGTAAAAGGGTACCTGCAAACTGCGCCACCGTGAGGTCGGCCAAAACCCACGAGGTGTATGCCAGTAGGCGCCAGAAAGGGCAAGTTGCCGTACCCAATGCCTATGCCCGACTCCACTCCCAACTACCTCCCCGTAGCACGCCCACCAGGCGATGCCGCCCAGTACGCCTAGGAGGCTCTTGGCTATGAGTTCCTCGTGCCCATCAAGACGTGGGCCACCCTGAGCATGCCCGGCCCCAGCCCGGCCAAGACCGTAGCCCGGAGCCCGGCCCGGTAGACCCGGGCCAGCCCGCATGAGCCAGGTAGAACGCAGCACACACCACTACCAAAGCGGCCAGGAAAGACCCACTCACAGAAGAACGCCTCCTTCCAGCCCGGGTCCTAAAGGACACTGCATGGGCCCGTGACGCACTTGCCGCACGCCTCGGCCTTCCCCATGTCTCGGTTGGATGCGCTCACTGCAAGCAAGTGAGCGTAGCACCGCCGGCGGTCAAACTCGCCGGACTCCCCCAGGGCACCCACAGGACAGCTGCGCACACACTCGCCGCAGCGAGAACAGAAACTGCCCGCGGGAGGCGCCGTTGGCTCCAGCCGGGCGCAGGTAACCAGGGTGGTCAGGCGCCCGGCCGAACCCGCCGGGGTGATGAGCATGCGGTTGCGTCCCAGCTGGCCCAACCCGGCCATGATCGCCAGGTGCCGGTGCGACCAACGCGACACCAGGCGCTCCCGGTCGAAATCATCGGTAGGAAGCCTAGCAAAAGCCCGGTAACCGTTCTCTTCCAGGACCCGGGTCATGGCCAATGCCACACACTGGAGCAGGTGGTTGGTTTCAACGTACGCCCAAAGCCAGCTTTTGGCCACCTCTCCCGGTCCGACGTTTTCGCGCACCAGGGCAGGAGCAAAGGGAAGGAAGACCGCCACCACCGTGCGGGCACCGGCCAAGACCTCTTCGGGAAGCAGGTGGTCGGGCGATACTACCTTCTTCAGCTCCAGCATGCGCGGGTCGCTGGCCTGGGCGTACCCCAGCAGCGGCTCGCGGTAGGCGGTAACCGTGCCCGCGGCGGATAGTTCGCGTGCGACTGCGGCTTCCAGCTGGCACTTCAGCTTGTCCATCAATTTGACCTTTGCCATGCAGGCTGGCCGAACAAGCCAGCCTGGGCAAAGAGCGCGGGCAGCCCACCGGTGTGCACGAAACAGGCTGCTTCATCCCTGGGGATGACACCCTTTTGGACCAGGTCTCGCATTCCCCAGAGAGTCTTACTGGAGTATACGTTCTCCAGGAAAATCCCTTCGGTACGGGCCAGGTCATAGATGGTCTGGATGGACTCCCGGGTAGGGATGGCATACCCCGGTCCCAGGTAGTCGTCGTAGACCGTCATGACGTCCTCAATCTTCACAGGTGGCCTTACGCCCACCAGTTCCGCTATGCCATCCCCGAGCTCCTTGATGGTCCGCAGCAGACGATGTATCGGGTACTCAACGCTGATCACGTGGACGTGAAACTCATGGGCCAAAAGCGCAGCACCGTACAGAAAACCCGAGGCGGTGCCGGCCATGGCTCCCACTATGGCCACGTGCTTGAGTACGACCCCTTGCTGGAGGGCCTGCTGGTGCAGCTCCAACGCAGCGTTCACGTAGCCCAGCGACCCGAGGGGCGACTGGCGTACCAGGTAAGGGCGACGGTTTCGAGCCCGCAAGTCCCGGGCCAGCTCCTCCATGCTTCTTCCCCGCTCCTCCTCATCCACCGGCCCGAGAAACACCGGCCGGGCACCTAGTAGGTGGCTAAGGAGCATGTTCCCCTGGAGGGTCTTAGGAGCATGGTCGTTATGAATCACGATACATTCTAGGCCCAGCTTGGCAGCTGCCGCGGCAGCCGCCCGGCAGTAGTTGGACTGCAGGCCTCCCGCCACCAGGATCACATCAGCCTTCTGCTTTACGGCTTCTCCCATTTCGAATTCGAGGTTTCTCACCTTGTTGCCGCCCATGGCCAGGCCCGTAAGGTCGTCCCGCTTGATGTACAGCTGGTCATGACCAGCCAGCTGGCCGTAGCCCTTCATGGGCTCCAGCGGCGTGGGGAAGCTCCCCAGTTTCACCCTGGGAAATCTCGAAAGCAGCAACCTTCGATCCCCCTTGCACGTTGGACATTCACTGGCATTGTTTCGCCCCTGCCGGGAGAAATACCTCTTGGATCCGCAGTGTGCGGCCAAAGCCCAGTCGTAAGAGTATAGTAATTGTGGGAAGTTAACAGAAAAAGAAGGACGAGAAGCCACTGATCCCGTAGGTATTACCCTGTCTAAAAGTAACCAAGGGATGGCTTCTCGTCATGGGACAGATTCTGTGAGAAAATGGATGTATCCTTCCGGGAGTTGGAGAGTTTTCTGTTTGGGAAGCTGCAGGAGTTGTTTGCTCAGACCATGCAGGAGGTCTTGGAGCATCTGGATGCCATGCTGCTGGTGAGCCAGGACCAGGCGCGCTATGAAGTCAAGGAGCCGCGTGAGCGGACCGTGGATACGCTGTTAGGAACCGTAACCTTGAAGCACCGGTACTACTGGGACCGGGAGCAAGGGGAGCATACGGCGTTACTGGATCAGCAGTTGGGGCTGGAGAAAGCTGAACGGGTGAGCCCGGGCCTGACCGTAGCGGCGGTCATGTAGGCAGTGCTGGGCCTGTCGTAAGAGTAAAGTAATTGTGGGGAGTTGACGGAAAAAGAAGGACGAGAAGCCACTGATCCCGTAGGTATTTCTTTGTGGAAGCAATAACCGAGGGAGGGCTTCTCGTTATGGGACAGGTTCGTCGAGAGATGGTGGTATCCTTCCGGGAGTTGGAGAGTTTTCTGTTTGGGAAGTTGCAGGAGCTGTTTATCCAGACCATGCAGGAGATCTTGGAGCAATTAGATGCCATGCTGCTGGTAACTCGGGACCCGGCTCGCTATGAGGTCAAAGACACGCGGGAGCGGACCGTGGACACGCTGGTAGGGACAGTGACCTATCGACGGCGGTACTACCGGGACCGGGAGACGG
>JBFLYN010000027.1:0-47452 GCA_040756655.1 Bacillota bacterium | reverse complement strand
AGAGCGGGCCCTGGCATTACTCGGTCTCAAGCTCGACAGCAGGGCTGTACCCAGTACCAAATAGATCCCGTCCGCCAAGAGGCCAGTTAGGCACCCATATCTATCTCTGAGTCAAGCGGAACTTCGGGCTAATCCAGATGGAAGGGGCCATGCAAATCGGCCTGGGACAGGGATTAGGTGAGCGAGTCATCGTAGAAGGGTCTACCGGGCTCATTGTCAATCCCAGCTTCTTGAAGTATGGAGCCGCCGGACCCCTGGACATGTCGGCCATCGAGACCATCATTGTAGAATCCCTGGAACCCGATGGGCCCTTTGGGGCCAAGGGCGTGGGCGAAGTAGGAACGGTAACCGTGGCCGGGGCCATCGCCAACGCGGTGTACAACGCTACTGGCATCCGTATCCGGGACTTGCCCATAACGCCGGACAAAATCATCGCTGCTTTCCAGGTGCGAAGGGGTAAGTGTGGAGACGATGACCGATAGACCGGGCAGGCGAAAAGATGGGTTGAGGTGCACCCAGCCCATAGCCTCACCATCAGCCTAGACAACCATGATGGAGGACCGGCGACGCGGTGGACAGCAGAACAGTTATTACGTGCCGTCTGGCAGCCATGCAAGTTGGTGAGGTGTAACGTATAGCCCGCAAACCCCAGGATCGGCGCCGAATACTTCCAGATCCTGCGCAGATCTCGGGAAAGCCGCAAAGAGCAGACCCCAAGTAAATCCAACTTAAGACAAGCAGTGGCGGCGAAAACCAACCCCGTCCAGATGGAGCCCGCACTGCGACAGGGCTGGAGTCACCGGCTTCATTGCACCTGCGTAGACCCGGTAGGTTGCTGGACTTGCCCCACTAAACCAGCCGCTCGATAATGTGCTCCCTCGAACCTGGCAGGAGGTCGATGATGGGTACCTCGAGCATGGTGTAGGCACCCGGCGAGAGGCGCACAGCCGCCCTGGCGCATACCACCATGAGCTGGGCGGTGGTGGCCGGGTTGGTAAGGGTCATGTTCAGCTTCAGACGCTGGTTCTGGGCCGAGCCGGTGGCCCCGAAGCGTTCCAAGTGTACCCCGTGCCCGGTATTGTACACATCGGCCACATCGTGTACCTGGATCACGCGGGTTTCGTCCTTGGCGAAATAGGGGTCTTGCTTGATCCTTGCCGCCACTTCCGCCAGCTCGGCGCCGTCTTCCAACTGGACGTAGACATCCCGTTTGTGCTTGCCCAGGCCCATAGGTAGAGTCATGGACACGGCATCTACCACACCCGGTAGGGCTTTTACTGCCACGCTGTGTCCCATGCTCATGCCGGGGCCGAAGTTGGTATAGGTGACTCCCTGGGGAGCGATGGCCTCAAACAGGGCCCGCACTACCGAATCGGATCCCGGGTCCCAGCCTGCCCCAAGGACCGCCACTGTTTGGTTGGTCACGGCTACCTGATTCAGGTCGGCACGCAACCGCAAAAGCTCTTGACCGTGCAGGTCGAAGGAGTCTACCGTGTTTATTCCCGCGGCCAGGAGCTCCGCGGCGGTCTGGGGTACCTGGCGGGTGGGGATGCAAAGCAGGGCCACGTGGACGGGTTGCAGGTCAGAGATGGAAGTCACAAACCGGATGCCCCGGGGCTCGTCTCCGGTGAGCCGGCGCCTTACCACACCGGACAATTCCATATCTGGAGCCCGGTGTACCAGTTCCACAGCAGCGTGTCCCACATTGCCCAGGCCAACGATGGCAACCTTGGTCTTATCCATAATCATCCTCCCGGCGCGACACTCCTGTCAAGATTCGAGGCTATCCTGGATTCTCCTTCTGAGAGGGTTTGCGTCGGCAGGGGAGAAGATGTAACTGCCCGGAGGTGGTGCCGGGACACGCTCCGGAATGAAGGAGTGGAGTCCAGTGCATAGGCGGCTCAAGGTGTTCAGCGGACGCTCCCACCCGGAGCTATCCGTTGCCATCGGTCGCTATCTAAGAACCGAGCTGGGACGGGTCCAAATCTTCAAGTTCAAAAACGACAACACTTTTGTGAAAATCGAGGAGAACGTACGCGAAACCGATGTCTTTGTGGTGCAAACCTCGTGTCCGCCCGTGGATGAGCACCTCATGGAGCTGCTGATCATGGTCGACGCTTTAAAAAGAGCCTCAGCCGCCCGCATCACCGCGGTGATGCCCTTGTTTCCCTACGCCCGTTCGGACCAAAAGGACCAGCCCCGGATCCCCATCACGGCCCGGCTGGTGGCCGACCTTCTGGCCACGGCTGGGGCCAACCGGGTCATCACCGTGGACCTGCACGCCAGCCAGATCCAGGGCTTCTTCACCATCCCCCTGGATCACCTCACTGCCCAGGGAGTGCTGGTGGAATACTTCAAGAAGAAACAGCTGCCAGACCTGGTGGTGGTGGCCACCGACTCGGGTGGCGCCAGGCGAGCCACATCCTGCGCACGCAGGTTGGGCACCGATCTGGCGCTCATGGACAAACGCCGCATCGGGAACGAGCAACGGGTGGAGATTAACAATGTCATCGGCGAGGTCCACGGGCGGCCAGCCCTTGTTTTCGAAGATGAGATCGAAACCGGCGGGTCGCTGGTGGCTGCGGTGGAAGTGCTCAAAGCCCGGGGCGCCGGGGATATCTACGTGGCCTGCCCGCACCCGGTACTCGCGGGCAACGCCGCCGAGCGGCTGGCCGGGGCTGACATCAAGGAAGTGGTAGTCGCCGACACTGTCCCGGTGCCCGAATCCAAGCGCATACCCAAGCTGAAGGTGCTCAGTGTGGCCCACATCCTCGGCGAGGCCATCCGGCGCACCCACAACGGGGAATCGATCTCATCGCTGTTTGAGTAACTGGAGAGGTGATGAGGTGGGGCGGACATACCCAGGGTCGCCGGTGGTGGCGGTGAGCGCTGCCGTGGTGGAGGAGGGGCGGATCCTCCTGGTCAAGCGCGGCCGCGAGCCCGCGAAAGGCCAGTGGAGCCTGCCGGGAGGCGTACTGGAGCTGGGCGAGACCCTGCGAGATGGGGTGATCCGGGAAGTCCGGGAAGAGACGGGCCTACTGGTGGAACCCGGCCCGCTTCTAGGAGTCTTCGAAAACATAGTCCGGGACAGGTGGGGTGAGATCAGCTTCCACTACATCCTGGTCGACTACTGGGCCTGCCGGGTGGGTGGGACCACGGTTGCCGGTTCCGACGCACCGGAAGTGGCCTGGGTCCCCATGGACCGGGCCTGGCAGTATGACCTGACCCCGGGCACTGCCCGGGTAATAGAAATGGCGCAAAGCGCCGGGGGTGACCATGAGTAAGGTTGACAGGTGCGTTGCTGCCGTGCGTTGCACCAGTTACCGGTCGGATGAATTAGACAACGGGCTGGAGCGGCTCTGGGAGTACCTGGGGGCAGATGAGCTGGTATGGCCCGGTGCTACCGTGCTGTTGAAAGTCAACTGCCTGGGCCCTTACGCCGAGGAGAAGGGGGTCACCACCCACCCGGCGGTAGTTCGGGCTTTGTGCAGGATGGTTTCGGAGCGGGGGGCCCGGGTGCAGGTGGGAGATTCAGCCGGTGGAGCCACCGGGCAGGCCTTTACCCACCGTGCCCTGGAGATCAGCGGGATCGCCCGGGTCGCCCGGGAGGCCGGGGCCGAAGTAGTCAACTTCGATGCCCGGCCCGCCGTGCCTGTGGAAAACCCCAGGCCGGGTGGGCCCAACCCCCTGTACATCGCGGCCGCCGCCCGCGAGGCCGATGTCATCATCAACGTCGCTAAGCTCAAGACCCACCTTCTCACAGGACTCACCGCTGCGGTAAAGAACAGCTTCGGGTGCCTCCCCGGCGCCTATAAACAGATCCTGCACCGTGAATACCCCAGGGTCGATGAGTTCTCCCAGGTCGTTTTGGACATAAGCGACGTGGTGGGTCCCCGCCTGCACGTGGTGGAAGCCGTGGTGGCCATGGAAGGCAACGGGCCATCCGGCGGCACCCTGGTGGAATGTGGGCTCCTCCTGGGTGCCCGCTCGGCCCTGGACGCCGACCTGGCGGCTGCCCTGGCCGCCGGGTGGGATCCCTTTGAGGTTTCCACCAACCGGGCAGGCCGCGACCGCGGCCTGCTGCAGGCGGGCGCAAAGCCGCTGGTGGTTGGTGATGGGCTTCGGACCACCTGCGGGCGCCCGCTGCGCCGGCCATTGACTGCCGGCTGGCTGGCGCGGGTGCCCTTGCCCTTGCTCCGCCTGGGGGTGAGACTATACGAGCCGGCCCTGGACATCGACGCTGGCCTGTGTAATGCCTGCGGGTTATGCGCCCAAGCCTGCCCCGCCCAAGCCATGACCGTGGCCACGGCCGCCCGGATCGACAACGCCCGCTGCATCCGCTGCTACTGTTGCGTGGAACTGTGCTCTCGCCAAGCTGCCCGCATCGTCCGCCGCTGGCGTCCCCGCCTGGGGCAGCACTCCAGCGTCTGTGAAAGACAGGCGGATCGTGGCAGCCCCGGCTGCCGGTGACCTTGTAGCCTGCTGTGGTTGGCGCTGGCGGCTTATCCTAGTACTCTTTCCTTAGGACGGTGGCCCGGGAGAATCTCCGGCACTTGGGGCACCGGAGCCACTTCCAGCCCCTCAGCCCGCTTGTGTTTTTGCCGATACCGTGAGGGCTCACGAAATTGACCAGGGCACCAATTTCAAACTCTTTGCCGCAGTTTGCACATTTGTAGCCGAAAGTCCGGTTATGCCAAAACACCAGCAGGACCAAGGCTGCGCTTACCATGACTATCCATACTATGGGCCCATAGCCGAGGGGTAAGAGCAGCAGGGAGCCGCCGACCAAGACCCCGACGAAGAGGAGGAGGCGGACCATGGTGGCGGTCCAGTCCTCCCGGCCAGTCTTGCGGAAGCTCACTGTGCGCGCCCTCTTTCGCCCGGCGAACACGGGTATCACCTTCTTGGCCAGGTCTAGGGTGGCAAGCAGGGCGGATAGGATGAGCAGTCCCTTGAAGAACAGGGGGTTTAGCACGGCCCATGGCTCGCCGCTGGCGTGGAATACGGCGGGATTCTTGATCGAGGTATTCACCGCCCAGATGGCGGCCAGGTTTGTCGTTGCGCCCAGGGCCGGGAGCACCCGGGAGGCAAAGACCATGCGCAGCACGGTGAACACCATGCCCACCATCACCAAGACCAGCGGCAGGAGGAGGATCTCGCGCGCAGGTGCGATCACTGTTGTGCTGCCGGCACCTCGAACCTGGCTACCAGCGGGCCGTGATAACGCCAGGCTGCGCCCAGGAAGCCCAGGGCTAGCAGGTGAAGAAGGAGTACGCGCCGGGGCGGAGGTTCCAGCTCAATGGCAGGTGCCTCCGGGACCGGCAAGCTCAGATTGGGAGCCCACTGGCTGATGGCAAAGAGAACAGGCTGACTAACCCGAAATCGAACACGAAGGCAAAAGGCAGAAACAGCAGGATGGAAGAAAGGCGGTGGGTAGCCGGGGCGTAGAAGAAGGGAAATAATGCCAGGGTGGTGCCAGCGATGGAGGCCACCACCGTGAGGCCCAGGTGAACGGCAAAGAGTATACCTGTGTAGAGAAACAGGAAATTGCGTAGTTCCGGGGCGATGATCTCCTGGCCTTCCGAGTAGCTGGCGGCCATGGCCCGGGGTGGCGGCATATCATCCAGGACCCGGTCGACCTCTTCGGCCGTGGGTTCGCCGCGACTGCCGGCCCGCTCCAAGATATGGGTCCTGATCTCCAGCAGGATTTCTTCCCGGTCTTCGTCTGCCAGGTAACTGCCTACCCGGCGAAGGTAGTCTTCCAGCCTTTTAGCCATCCCCAGTCCCCCTTTTGAACTTGGCTATAACCCTATGCTGGAGTTCCCAGATCTCCATCAAGCGCGCCCTCAGCCGGCGCCCGGGCTGGGAGATGACATAATACTTGCGGGGTTTGTTGTCCTCGATCTCCCATCTGCTCTCCAGGAAACCTTTGGACTCCAGCCGGCGGAGCAAGGGATAGAGGGAGTTTTCCTCTACCTCGTAACCCTCCCCTGCGACAGCCTTGATGATCATGTAACCGTAGAGCGGGGTTTCCAGCACCATCAAGATCAGAAGCTGGAGGAACCCGCGGTTCATCTCCTTCTCGAAGGCGTCAAAGGTCATGGTATATCATCCCGTTACATACTATACTGTATGTAGTAGTGTACCGTGTCATACACAGCATTGTCAAGAGGCTGCTCGGGTACTCTCTAGTCTGGCCTTCACCTGAGTGCTTTCCGGTTGTACTCCGGCCATGCTCACGGGACCTTGGGCAGGACTTGGCCACGAATCTGTGGAAAAAACGGCCGTAGATACCGGTATTGTGAGAGTCCTTGGGGAGGTGGCCCGGATGGGCGGGTTACTGGATTACATGTACCGGGGCCTGCGCTGGAAGGGACGGGCGGTGCTGGATGCAGGCACCGGGGCCGGGCAGACCACTGCCGAGCTGGCCCGGAGAGTGGCCGCAGCGGGCGGGGGCCGCATCATCAGCGTGGACCGCGACCCGGAGTCCTTCGAACTGGCCATCAGGCGCCTGGGCGCCGGGCGGGAACTAGTGGAATTCGTCGCCGCCGATCTTACCAAACTACCGTTACCCGACAACTCCATTGATACAGTCGTATCCACCTCGACCATGTGTGCCATCAATACCCGCCCCTTAGCCGTGCTGGGGACGCTCCAGGAGTTCTACCGGGTCCTCAAGCCCGGGGGCAGGCTCATCATCAAGGACGAGCACCCCACCAACTGTGGCTCGCCTGGAACGCAATTAGCCTGTCGCCGCTGGCGCTTGTACAAGGCTCTGGCTCACCTCACTGGACAGGCCCATTACGAAGAATTGGAGCCGGAAGCCCTGGTCCACGCTGCAGCCAGCACCGGGTTTGTGAACCTGGCCTGGCGGTCGTTCCCGGGTGGACCCCTGTCTTCCCGGGTCATGGACGAGTGGGCCTTGGCTACCCGGGAAATGGCCCGGTCCTTGGAAGGACCGGCCAAAACCTGGTTTTACCAGGCTATCGATGACGTCATGACCGACTTCCGACAAAACGGCGGAGACTTCCCTCCCCAGTATGTCATCCGCGGCTGGGCCTAGGATGGAAGTAACCCAGCTGGCACCCGAACCCGGGTCCCGGCCGCTCCTGCTGTGCCCGGGTCCTGGTCCAGGGTTTTCCAGGCCCGGATATGACGCCAGGAATCAGCAGTACTGTCACGACACCCTGGGCATCCGCGTGAGCCTGCTTCCCAGCAGTTGGCCGTCGTGATCCGGGCCATGCTGACGGCTCAGTGCCGTCCGGTGCTGGTTCACGGAGCGCTACCCATAAGGTTGGGCCAAAGGAGGAGATGGGAGCATGCAGCTGGTCGACCTAGAGCCGGGCAACGCCGGGCTGGTAACCCCGCTCCACCAGAGATTGGGACTGGGCGGGGCGGACCGTCTCCAAAGCCTGCTGGCCAGCTCCCGGGCGCGCGGGGTTTGTGTCCTTGACTATGCTGGTGTCCTGGGCTACGCCACCGCCAGGCCCTGGTTTGGCCGGACCGACTTGGTGGCCGTCAGGCTCACCCTGGCCCGGGAGATCCCGTCCTGCTACCTGCCGGGCCTGGTAGCCGCGGTGCTGTCGGGGTCCGGCTACGCCCGGGCGCTCCTGTTTCCCGTGAAGCCGGAACACGTGGCCCAGCTGGAAGAGGCGGGCTGGACCAAGTTCGAGGAGCTGGTAGCCTACGTCCGGGAACCCGCCCCGCTGGAACCGGCCCGCCCGGCCTGCGAGGTACGGCCTTTCGTGCCCGGGGATCTCCCCGCGGTTTTGGAGGTAGAGCACTCGGCCTTCCCCGAGCTCTGGTGGGCGCCGCCCGGGGATTTCCTGGCCATGGCCCAGCAGTCCGGCTGTACCTTCCTGGTGGGAGAGAAAGGCGGGAGCCTAGTAGGGTACTGCAGCACCTTTTGGGGCCCGGGGCGCCCCGGCCAGGTGGGCAGGCTGGGAGTGCATGGCGCGCACCAGGGCCGGGGCATCGGCGGGTGGCTCCTGCACCAAGGACTGGTACCGCTGGCCGGTGCAAGAGTGCACCTCAACACCCAGGTGTGGAACGATGCCTCTCGACACCTCTACGAGCGGTTTGGGTTCCGGGTCGAGGACACCACGTGGATGATGGAAAGGAAGCTGGACCATGCGGCTTGCTGAGCTTTTCCCATTTTGGACCGGCGCCTTGGAGGAGCTGGCCCGGGCCGTGGAAGGTCTGGAGCAAAGCCAACTCCACTGGCTGCCGGTAGGAGGAAAGAACAGCATTTACTGGCTTTGCGAGCACATCATCGAGGTCGCCCAGAGGGACGTGGAAGCAGGGTTAGCCGGGAGAACCAAGACTCCCGCCCGGGCCACCGACGGGGCCAGCTTGGCTGCCGAGCTGCGGCGCCTGGCCCAGGTTACTGGTGAGTTCCTACAGCACACCTGCATTGGCCACTGGAACGCCAAGGACCCGTCCAGACGCCCGGTGCACGACTCTTTGTGGAACGCCCTGATCGAGCTTTTGCACCACCGGGGACAGGTGTTCTTGCTCCTTAGGCTGCAGGGCCGGGTGCCGCCCGGGATCTGAAGGAGGCGCACATCCTTTGTTGACCGTGCCAGAACTACTAGCCAAACGCGCACAAATCTACCGCAAGCACCCCGGCCGGACGATCAGCGATTACTCCCAGGCTGTGGCCTTTTTGGCCGAGACCGGTCTTCTGCTTCCCTGGGACCGGGTGGGCGTGGAACTGCCCAGCCTGCGCGGGGCCATGAAAGGACCCTTCCAGCGAGAACCAGGACCGGCCTGGACTTACAAGGACCGCATGATCAACGAAAAGCACGCCGTGTATGGGCACCTGGTGCCCCCAGGCGTCATCCTTGTGCACCCTGACTGGTTCCCCCAGCTCTATGCCGCGTCCGGTCGTGCCGGGGAGGAAGAGGAATACCTGGACGCCTACCGCCTGGGAGCCCTGTCGGCCGCCGCTCGCCGCATCCTGGATTTGTTGCGGTGGCAGCCGCCCCTGGGCACTGCCGCGCTGCGTGCCGCCGTGGGCATGGACGGCCAGGACTTGCGCGGGGCTTTCGCCAAGGCTCTCCGGGAAGTGCAGGAGCAGCTATACGCGCTGCCGGTGGGGGTGAGCCCGGAGACGGATCGCAATTACACGTACTACTGGGGGCTGGTGGACCAGTGGCATAGTGGGGCAGTGGAAAAGGCGGCGGGGCTTACGACACTGGAAGCGTCGCGACAGCTTTTGGTGCTGTACGTACGCAGCGTGGTCTTCTTGGAACAGGAAAGGGTCGCCCGGTTCTTCGGTTGGCCCAAGGCCCGGTTTGCCGCCGCCTTGAAACTGGCCCAAGCCGATATCGCCGTCTGGGACCGGCCAGACGGGAAAAAAGGGTCCTGGCTGGTGGACCGGGCAGCACTTGAGCCCTAGTCGGCCAGGTCCAGTTGGCAGCGGCGGTTGAAGTAGGTACGCGTGCCCGCGTCCACCAGCAGGTACAAGGCCGCCGTCACTCCACCCAGGATGGCCAGCATTACCGCGATCTGGTACTCAATAGCCGTAAGCGGCGATACACCGGCCAGGATCTGGCCGGTCATCATGCCCGGTAGAAACACGATCCCCATGCCCAGCATGGAGTTGATGGTGGGGAGCACCGCCGCCCAGAACGCCTCGTTGGCGGCATCCCGGGCTGCCAGTTCGGGCGGGGCCCCCAGCATCAAGGCGGTCTCGATGAGGTCCCGCCGGTTCTTTATGCTGGAATGCAACCGTTCGATGCCCACCGCCACTCCGGTCATGGAATTCCCCACGATCATGCCCGCCACGGGTATAAAATACCGGGGGTCGAACCACGGCTTGAGCCCGATGACCGCCAGGAGGAAATACGCAGTGCTGACGGTAGTCCCTACGACCAACGATCCTGCTATTACCTTCTTGAGCTGGCGCCCCGGCCGAAATCTCAGCCTTCCCAGGATGGTGTGGACGGCGAAGACCTGCATCAACGCGTAAACGGAAACTGTGGCCAGAGGGTGAGGACTGGTGAACATAAAGCCAAGGACGTACCCCACCGCCACCAGCTGTACAGTCATCCGGAAACTCGACCAGAGAATCTCCCGTTCGCCCCCAATGCCCCTTTTCTTCACGATGGCCATGAGGACAAGAACGTACACGTAGGCCAAGGCCATCTGCAGTGTGCCGATGCTGATTACCCCGTTCATAGCTGCCGGCCCTCCCCAGCGTCTCTGTGCTGGACCTCTAGCACCCGGCCGCCCTCCAGGTGGACCAGCCGGTCTGAAAACTCCCCGGCCAGCCTGGCCGAATGTGAAGCCATGACTATGGTCCTGCCGCCTTCCCTCACTTGGACCACCAGTCCTGTGAATACTTGTCTTTCCGTGTTTTCGTCTAGCCCTGACGACGGTTCATCCAAGAGAAGCACGTCAGGGTCCAGCAGCAACACCCGTCCCAGAGCCAGGCGTTGTTTTTCGCCACCCGAGAGCTGGGCGGCGGGTGTATCCAAGTCTTTTACCAGGCTAACCTGGGATAATACCCGGACTAGCCGGTCGGGCGCCGCCGGACGGCGCTGGGAAAGTCTTAGGGCTAGCTGCAGGTTGTCCCCGACGCTGCCTGGAAAGACCGGAGGGACCTGGGGTAGCATGACTACACGGCGCCGCAGCAAAACCGGGTCGTAGCTTTCCACTGGTTGGCCGAAAAACCGGATGTCTCCCTGGTCGGGACTGGCCAGGTTGTTCAGAAGCCGCAAAAGGGAGGTCTTGCCGCCCCCACTGGAGCCCACCAGGCAGGTAATCTTGCCTGCCGGGATCTCGAGAAAGCCCACGTCCAAGACTCCCTTGAACCGGACGTCCCGCAGGCTAAAGGCTGCGATGGTCATGGCTTGGGTTCTCCCTCCACGATCTCGCTGGTAAGTTCCCAGGCCCGTTTCCTACCCTCTTCCAGCACCTGCTGACCGGCGCTGGTGATGGTGTAATACTTTCTGATGCGCCCTCCCACCAGGCGGTCCTGGCGTTGAAGCCACCCCTGGGCTTCAAGCCAGTGTAGTACCGGGTACATGGTGCCCGGGCTTACGTCGTACCCGTGCTGGGCCAGTTCCTCCATCATGCTGGCACCGTAGACTTCTCCTTCGGCGGCGTGGTGCAGGATGTGGAGGTAGATGAAGCCGAAAAAGAGCCTTCTAAAGACTGGTTCACGCATTGGCGACACCTCTCTTGCTGAACCTTGATATCGCACGCCGATATCGACAAGCAGATTATATCAAGACCCGCCGCGCAAGACAAGACCGCCCCGGCGGACCGGGGCGGACATGGCTGCGGGCCTCAACGGCGTTCAGCGGCCTTCCGGCGGGCGGTACGGTCGAACACCAGGGCATCGAGCATGGTGTTGCCCCCGACTCGCCCGTCGCCGTGCACGCCCCCACTGACTTCTCCGGCGGCAAAAAGGCCCTCGATGGCCTTGCCGTCTTTATCCAGGCCCCGGGTGAACATGTCGATGCGCACGCCACCCATGAAGCAGTGGACGGCCGGCCGGACCTTGACGGCGTGGTAGGGCCCGTCTTGCACCGGGATCACCGTGCTCCTGCCCAGAGCATCGCTGGTGCTCGTGTTGTATCCGAGATGACCTGCTGCAGGTTGGCTGCTGGTTGCTGCATAGCCGAGGCCAGACCCGGCAGCGTGCCCGCTGCGACGGCGAAGTTCACCGCACCCTTGGCGATCGACCCCTTGTCAACGGCTGCCCGGTCAAACACCAGGTACGCCGTGTTCCGCGGGTTGTTTCTCTGCTTCCCGATGGTCATGATAGCTTCGCGGTGCTGTTCCCCGGTGTACTCCGGGAAGATGAAGCGTTGAAACCGCCAGAAAGCGATGAGGGTGTTGCCGCCGAGAGCCGGCATCTTCTCCCCGAGGAGCACTTTGGCACCATTTTCCGCGCGCTTACAGCTGCAGCCAGCCCGGCGCGGTCTACCACCACACCGCAATTAGCCTTGCTGGTAGTGGCACAGCAAAAGGCCGATAAGGCCAGCGAAACTGCAAGGATGATACCCAGAACTGGTAGTCTGTCCACAGTGTCCGGGAAGGTAGGCGAGCGCGGCCGGCAGCACGTGTCAACTCACTTAGAAATGTTGCCCGGAAGGAATAGCACACTCAGTGGAAAATCGAAGTAGTGAACTGTTCAGCTGACAATAGTCCTTCGGTGAGGGATTCCGCACCGGCGTGCAGAAGTGCGTCCCACCGACGCTTGAGATCCAGCGGGTTGATGGAGCGAACGTGTTGGAGCAGGCGTTGGTGGGCTTCTGGTGGAAGCTGGTGGGCATTTAACAAGCGTTGAAAAGGTGTATAGGCCCGGTCGTAACCCTTGCGTATCTGGGAACCGCAGCGCTGCTTGGCGATTACCTTCGCATGGGCGGGAAGTAGTTGGCATAGGGGATCCAGACAGGCATAGACCTGGTTTAGCCAGTCTACTTGCGCCAGGGTATCCAGGCGGCCGTAGGCGACAATATCCGGGACCAGTTGGCGATTCTTCTGTTCTATGTGAGCGTTGTCGTTCTTCTTGTACGGGTAGCTACGGTGAAACTGCAGTCCCTCTTGTGGGGTGAAACGCACCAGCTGGTCATTAAGGAATTCTTGACCGTTGTCCGAATGGAGGCCCCAGGGTTTGAACGGCCTGTTGTGCACAAGGCTGGTGAGTTCACGGAACACACCAGATTGCCCCCGGCCGAGGACGCCCGGCGCCGGCTGTATCTGCTGATGATATCTCGTTGAGGGTGCAGGCAAAGTGGCCCTGGGAGGAACCGCCGTTGTGTTCCATCAAATTCCACCTCAAGCGCCCCGGGCCGGCTTTCCTCCCGGTCGTAGCGACCCAGGGGCACTTCTGCCAACAGAGAGGGTTTGGGCGCGCTTATGTAGGGCGTGATGCCGCACTTTCGGGCAGTCTCAGCGCGCGATCCGCCGGGCCAGCGTGGCACGGCTGATTTGTGCCAGTTATTTGGTTGTGAGTGAGGCATTCCTTATTGAGTAACATTCTAGCTGAGCGATTGCCCAGCATTGCCTGCGACTGCAGGTTGGAGATATAATGGAGCCACCGGATGTTAAGGCTCTGCACGGCGCTGGTGCCGAAAACGCCGGCTCTGGGGAGTGTGGTTCCATGTCCGTGGACAGAAAGAACAGGATCTTTGCGACTTCCAGCGAGTTTGGCAAGCATTCCCGTGACATCATAGACGCCTTTCTGCGTCCGCTGGGCATGGTGCTGGACCGGCACACGTACCCGGGCCCCATGACCGAGGCTGAACTGCTCTCTTTGGCCCAGGGGTACCGGGCGATCATTGTGTACACCAGCACCGACGCGCTCAACGCGCGGGTAGTGGAGGGGCTTGGCGACTTGGAGATCATCGCCCGCCACGGCATCGGCTACGACAACATTGACGTCCAGGCCGCCTCCCGGCGCGGCATCTACGTGACTACCACTCACGAAGGGGCTTTCGAGGAACGGGCCGTGTCCGACCTGGCCATGGCGCTGGTGCTGGCGCTGGCCCGCCAGATCGTAGCATTATCTAGGGGCACCCGTGTCGGGAAATGGGAAAGGCCGCTGGCGCACGACCTTTACGGCAGCACCCTGGGGATAGTCGGGGTAGGTAGGATCGGCAAACTCACAGCCTTGAAGGCCCGGGCCTTCGGTATGCGGCTTCTGGGCTTCGATCCCGCCGAAGACCGGGAGTTTGCCCGGAAATCCGGGTTGGCGTACGTTCCCCTGGACACGCTTCTTGAAGAGTCGGACTTTGTGACCCTTCACTGTCCCCTTTCCAGCACCACCCGGCATCTTATTGGCCACCGGGAATTGGGGCTTATGAAACCCACGGCCTACTTGATAAATTGCGCCCGCGGGGCCGTGGTGGACGAAGACGCGCTTTACCAGTCGCTGGCCGGTGGCCGGCTGGCCGGGGCCGGCCTGGATGTGTTCGCCAAGGAACCGCCCGTGGGGAGCCCCCTCCTGGAGCTGGACAACGTCGTCTTGACCCCTCACGTGGGAGCCTACACGCCGGCCACCATGACGGGCATGGACATGCTGGTGGTAAAGGCCTGCGCCGATGTGCTCTCGGGTAAGCGCCCGGCCAACCTCATCAACTGATACCCACGCTTAGCACCGCCGCCACCCGGTGCACCGTGTCCAGCCGGGAGAGCCGTGCGGCGGCCGCCCGCACCTGGCCTTCTGGGGCCTCGTGGGTGACAAAGACCAGCTCCGCTCCGGCCTGGGTCAGCCTTTTTTGGATCACTGAATGCAACGAAATCCCGTGAGCAGCCATGACCCCGGCCACTTCTGAGAGCACGCCGGGCCGGTCGGTTACCTCCAGCCGGAGGTAGTACCTGCCGGCAACCTGGTCCGGGCCAGCCATACTGGCGGTGCCCCGGCACGTGCACCCGTTGGCCCGGCCGCCTGCCTGGCGCAAGGCTTCCAGCACATCCCCCACCACGGCACTGGCCGTGGGCCCGGCCCCGGCTCCCCGGCCGTAGAACATGAGGGTCCCGGCGGCATCCGCGTGCACCATAATGGCGTTATATACGCCGCGCACTCCCGCCAGCGGGTGTTCTCGAGGGACGAAGGTGGGCCCTACCCTCAGCCACAGGCCCCCGGGGTGGACCTCGGCCCGGCCCAGGAGTTTGACCTCCCATCCCAGTTCCTGGCCGTAGACGATGTCCGCGTGGCCAACACCGGTGATCCCGTCCACCCGGATGTCGCGGGAGGTCACCCGTGTTCCAAAGGCGATGGACGCCAGGATGGCCAGCTTTCGCGCGGTGTCGTGGCCTTCTACATCGGCCGAGGGGTCGGCTTCGGCGTATCCTTCTGCCTGGGCCTCCTGCAGGGCCTCGGCAAAGCCCAGTCCGGCCTCGCTCATACGGGTGAGGATATAGTTGCTGGTCCCGTTGAGGATACCAGCCAGCCGGCCCACACGGTTGGCCGCCAGGGACTGCTTGAGCGGGCCCAGGATGGGGATCCCGCCCCCGACGCTGGCTTCGAAAAAGAGCCCGCTTCCACCCTGATCGGCAGCCCGGTACAGCTCCCGGCCGTAATCGGCCACCAATTCCTTGTTGGCCGTTACCACCGCCTTGCCTGCTCTCAATGCCGCCGTGACATGCTCCCGGGCCGGGCTCGTGCCGCCCATGACTTCTACTATCACGCGGATCTCCGGGTCGTCCAGCACCAGTCTCGGGTCGGACGTGAGGATCCCGGCAGGAATGCCAGGCCGGGGCCGGGCCGGGTCTCGTACCAGGGCCCGCTTGATCCACAAAGAGACCCCCTGTCTTTCTGCCATGAGCGACCCGTTCTGTTCCAAGAGCCGCAACACACCAGTTCCAACGGTGCCCATGCCCAGAAGCCCCAGGGCGACCTTCTCAACGCTCACTATCCCCACACTCCTCCCGGTTGACGGTCGGCTATTCCTTTCAATATAACCCCGGCAAAGCCCGGAGGCAAGCCCCCTCCGGGACTGAGCCGTCCCCAGTTTTGGCGGAGATGGTGCTGACTTGGGTTTTCCGATGTTCTACCGGGTGGCAAGTAGTTGGTGCTCATCAATAGATAGGCGAAGTCGTGTCTTGAGTGCTGGTAGTAGGGTCCAGGTAGGTGGGTGGTAGTGCAGCCACGATTCTGTACAGCATCAAACCGTCTCCGGGCCAGAACACGCCAGTGGCTGCTGGCTAGTTCGGACCGATGCGCACGGCTCTGGGTACGTATTTGAGATTTGCCATTCCCAACAGGCTGAGCAGCTTGAGCCCGGCGTGGGTGATGCTGGTGCCTGGCACCCCTTTGCGCCCCTGGCTCACCTGTTTCCGCAGGGTGGGACGCCGGCGGGCGATCAAGCCGGTGAAGGCGGCCAGGGCCAAGACCAGCAACATGATCTTGGTAAACCGCTGGTAGTGAACGGGTTTGCCGATGCGGCAGTGTGTCTTCCTCAATGGTCATACGTTTGGCATTGACCGCCCCGGCGGGCGGTGGTAGAATGACCCTTAATAGGCAGGAGGCGGGAGCATGAGCCGGAAGTGGCGTGGCATCATCGAGGAATACTGGGCATACCTGCCCGTAACCGACCGTACCCCCGGGTTAACTCTTTTGGAGGGTGGCACTCCGCTTCTTAGAGCCGGGCGCCTCCTGGCCCGGGCCGGTCTGAACGATCCTCTTCCCGAACTGTACCTCAAGTTCGAGGGGGGAAATCCCACGGGTTCATTCAAGGATCGGGGCATGGTAGTGGCTGTGGCCCGGGCCGTTGAGCAGGGATCGGAAGTGGTGATGTGTGCGTCTACCGGGAACACAGCGGCTTCGGCTGCGGCGTACTCAGCGCGGGCCGGCATCGGCTGCGTCGTGGTGGTGCCTTCGGGTAACGTGGCCCTGGGCAAGCTGGCCCAGGCCATCATGTACGGGGCGCGGGTGCTGGCGGTAGAGGGCACTTTCGACCGGGCGCTGGAGGTAGTCAGGGAACTGGTGGAGCAATACCCGGCCGCCCTGGTTAACTCGGTGAACCCCGACCGAATCGAAGGGCAGAAGACCGCCGCCTTCGAGGTGTGCGACGCCCTAGGCGACGCCCCCGGCTACCTGGCACTGCCCGTGGGCAATGCCGGCAACATCACCGCCTGGTGGAAGGGATTTGGCGAGTACCGGGCCCGGGGACAGTGCACTCGTCTGCCCCGGCTCTTGGGATTCCAGGCGGCGGGCGCTGCTCCGCTGGTGCTCGGAAGCCCGGTACCCGATCCCCGGACGCTGGCCACGGCCATCAAGATCGGGAATCCGGCTAGCTGGGAGGGGGCTGTCCGGGCCCGGGACGAATCGAACGGCGCCATCGATGCCGTCACCGACCACGAGATCGTTGAAGCCTACCGGCTACTGGCGGCCGCAGAGGGCGTGTTCGTGGAACCGGCGTCGGCTGCCCCGGTGGCAGGTGTCATCAAGTGGCTGCGCCAGGGGCGGTTGCCGGACAGAGGTCCGGTGGTGGCGGTGCTTACCGGTCACGGCCTCAAGGACCCGGCCACTGCCCTGGATACCGCGGGCGCGCCCGAGGTGGTGCCTGCCTCAGTCCAGGCCATAGCCGCCGCTGCCGGGCTAGCTAGGGCGGGCAGACCATGAAGACGGTGCGGGTAAAAGTGCCCGCTACCACTGCTAACCTGGGTCCCGGCTTCGACGTCCTGGGCATGGCCCTGAACCTTTACAACTACCTCTTGGTGGAAGAGCACGACGACGATGGGCCGCCCGTGGAGATCCGGGTCGTCGGTGAAGGGGCCGGGGTGCTGCCCGGCGATGAGACCAGCCTGGTGTACCAGGCCATGAGCCGGGTGTTTGAACAGCAGGATTATACCCCCCAGCGGCTTGTTATATGGACCCACAACCAGATCCCGGTGGCCCGGGGCTTAGGCTCCAGCGCCGCGGCCATCGTCGGCGGTCTGCTGGCCGCTTCAGCCCTGGCATCAGAAGATGGCCCGGGGCTTGACACGCCGGAACTACTATCCCTGGCCTCGGGCCTGGAAGGCCATTGCGACAACGTGTACCCTGCGCTCTTGGGAGGGATGGTAGTTACAGCACCTTCCAGCGACGGCGGGATGCCGCCGTATCTGAAGCTTCCCGTCCCCTTCACTCTCCGGATCCTGGCCGTTGTCCCAGCGTACCAAGTCATGACCAGCCAGGCGCGCATGGTGGTGCCGCCGGTCATACCCCGGGGCGATGCCGTGTTCAACCTTGGACGCGTGGGCCTACTGGTGGCTGGTTTTTTCACCAACAACCACACTCTCTTGTCCCAGGCCCTGGAGGACCGCCTGCACCAGCCCTTCCGGCAGGAACTGGTCCCGGGCATGGGTGAGGCCATGGCCGCAGCTCGCCGGGCAGGCGCCCGCGGAGTCTTCATCAGCGGCTCGGGCCCCACCGTGATGGCGCTGGTCAGCGACGAGCATTCCAGGTCTGCCGTGGGACAAGCCATGAGCGAGGCGTTTGCCCGCGAAGGGATCGCGGTGCGGCTCTTGGACCTCAAGCCCGATGTGTTTGGGGCGCGAGTGGTGGGTCCCGGCGCGGCCACATCCCGGGCCCGCTACTCTCTCAAGGGCTTTCCCGGGCTGCCCCGGCCGCGACTGGTGGTGCAGAAGTATGGGGGCACATCGGTGGCCACTCCCGAGCGCATGCGCGCGGTGGCAGAGAGGATCGTGCACCGGCGGCAGCAGGGAGAGGATGTAGTTGTGGTGGTCTCGGCTATGGGCCACGTCACTGACGAGCTCCTGGCGCTGGCCGGGGCAGTGACAGGCCAGGCCCCGGAAAGGGAACTGGACATGCTGCTTTCCACGGGCGAACAGGTCTCCATTGCCCTTTTGGCCATGGCCGTACACGATCTGGGCTGCCCCGCCGTGTCGCTGACCGGGGGGCAGGCAGCCATATTCACCGACCCGGTGCATACCCGGGCCAAGATCCTGGGCGTGGACCCGCAGCGAGTGCTGGAGCATCTCGACCGGGGCGAGGTGGTAGTGATCGCAGGCTTCCAGGGGTTGAATGCGTCCGGGGATATCACCACCCTGGGCCGGGGCGGGTCGGACACCACGGCGGTTGCGGTGGCGTCGGCCCTGGGGGCGGATACTTGCGAGATCTACACGGACGTGGACGGAGTCTACACCGCCGACCCCAGGCTAGTGCCCGGGGCCCGCAAGCTCCCAGAGATCAGCTACGACGAAATGTCGGAAATGGCCGGCCTGGGCGCCCGGGTCATGCAGCTTAGGGCCGTGGAGTTCGCCCGGCGGTTTGGAGTACCCGTCGAGGTAAGGAGCAGTTTTACTCACCAAGAAGGAACCATGATCCGGGGAGCGGGTGAGCTTGTGGAGAAAGTGCTGATCCGGGGCGTGACTCACAGCGTGGACGAAGTCAAACTGGTACTGGAAGGTGTACCTGATGTGCCGGGCGTAGCTGCCCAGGTGTTCCGGGCGTTGGCCGATCAGAACATCCGGGTGGACATGATCATCCAGAGCATGAGGAGAAACGGTGTGAACGACATCGCCTTCACTGTGAGCCGGGAGGACCGGGATGTCGCTATGCGGGTCACCGGGGCCGTGGCGGCCAAGCTGGGGGCCACCGTGGTATGCGAAGAGGACATAGCCAAGGTATCGGTGGTGGGCGCCGGGATTGCCCAGGATGCCTCTGTGGCAGCCGACATGTTTGAGGCCCTGGCCCAGCAGGGCATCAACATCGACATGATCAGCACATCAGGCATCAGGGTCTCCTGTGTCATCGCCCGTAACCGGGTGGAAGACGCCGTGCGCGCCCTATACCTGCGCTTTCAGGACCGCATGGGCTAGGTGCCGTGCCGGTGACTGGCAGGACCGGCGCCTGCCAGGCGACTTGGCCAAGGACTTGGCCGGGGAGCAAGGATATGGGTTTGCCGGGCACTGGCGTGGGCATCATCTGGACAAGGCATGGTTGGGGCGGGACCGACTATAGGGAGGACATGACAGTAGGGACCGTTTTCTCGAGTATCTCACAGCGAGAGGCCACCTCATACTCTAAGGTCCCTGGCGACCCTGGACGTTAGCCGGCTTGACAAGGTGGATCCGCCATCAGCATCGGCGCTTCGCGGCTTCTTCCAGGAGCTGTACCAGAGGATGTTCGAGGAACCCCAGTCCTTCGGCTTGCCCGTGACCAAGGACGTGTACGTAGCCGACCGGGAACAGGACGGAGCCGTGACCATGGATGTGGCCAACCGGAAACTGGCGCGACCAAAGGCCATCGTCGGGTACTGCATGGAGCTGGGGAGTCAGGGGAAACAACACCACGCCGGGGCACTGGCCCTTGATGCCGGTGAATTCCGGGCTTTCATGGCCAAAGACGGGAGAACCAAGGAGAGATTGCTGCGCGGGATGGAGCAGGTGGGACTGAGCATGGATCAGAGTGGAGACTGGGTTACCGTCACTAATCACCGGTTTCCCCTGATGGCGAATGCCCTGCCGAGGTTGGCAGCTCGTTGTGCAGAGCATACCGAGCCGGCCTACCGGGAGTTTTACTTTGCTCGTTGTGACTTTGGTGCCAAAGTCACACGGATCCACTGCAACTGTACAGGGTCTTTTCCGACTCCGAGTATGACCTGCTGAAGCCTTCACGAGTTTTTCCGGGAGAAGGGTTATACCCTACGCTCCAAAATCCACGGTGTACACGGCTGGGAAGTGCTGTATCAGGGAAATAGGAAGACCAAGGCAACACCGCTCTTCGAGGTGGAATACTCGGAGCGTCACCTGGACCCGCTGAGGGCCAAGATCAAGTGTGCCAGTGCCAACCGGCTGGCTGCCCTCATCCCCCTGCAACCTGAGATCTTGCAGTAGGACTTCTATCAAAGGGCCCGCTTGTGTCGTGGCGCCGAATGTGCACGGTACAACAACAGGAAAGGGATGGGGCCAGCGGTGCTCGAGCGTGGCGGCGGCAAGCGCAGCATCTGCTGGTACGTGTCACCTGACCTGGTCGGGCTGGATGAAGGTGCGGTGACTCTGGTGAAACAGTATGCCTGGCTCCACTATAGCCTGACCCGGGTCTAGCGGGTTTCCGTACCTTCTCCACCCAGGGACGTTCCGACGTCGTCCCTGGAGCTGCCCCCAGCCAGGATCACGAAGGCAGCGACCAACCCGTAGAGAGTGCTAGGTTCATGGCCACGCAGCGCTGCTGTGGGGTAGGTCCAGGTCGAGCTGGACCAGGGGAATCACGAAGTTCTCCAGGATGTACCAGGCAAACCAGCCAAACCCCATGCCCTTGACGTAGCCATAGTCAGTGCCTGTGAAAACGTAGACGTTAGGAGAGCATAGCACCAAAAAGGCCACCGAAGAGTACGAAGGCAACGAAAGAGAGGACCATGACTGCTCCAGTCAGGGGCAATGCAGTGTGGTAAATCAGACGCTGTGTCACGTGAAATGCCGATAGGTTATCCACCCCCGGCAAGAAGGCCCCGTGGTTCACCACTGCCTTGACGGTCGCCCCCGCCAACCCGGCGGCACCTCCCAGCACCAGGGGGTCGCGTATCATTCCCGAATCTCCTATCCGCTCCTTGGGCGCAGTTTGGTCATGTTCAACGGTTCCGCCTGCTCTCGTCCCGGTAGGGTATGGGGATATACTGGACCGACGGACGCCTCTGGGCGGGCTGCGGGTAGAGGTCCATGAGGGCATAGACTTCCCGGGGCGGGGACTCCTTCACAGGCAGCCCCAGCTTCTGGAGTTGCTCAAAGGTCAGCGGGTAGTCGTGGGTCCAATAACCCCGGGTTAAAAGGTCGGCGATACGGTCGATTTCCGCATCGTCCACTATGCCCCGTATGATCCCGGCCACTGTGGCCCGCACTTGGACCATGGCCTTTTCGGCGATGTCCGCCAGGATCAGCGTCTCGTCGTCAAGGTCTCGTGGGGCCTTGCCCTTCACCGCCGCCAGGATGGAGGCAGCCGGGTAGGTGCCCACCTGGGGATCCACCGGGCCCAAAACAGCGTTTTCGTCCATGATGATCTCGTCGGAGGCCAGCGCCAGCAACGTCCCGCCGGACATGGCGTAGTGGGGGACGAACACGGTGACCTTGCCCGGGTGTTTCTTGAGGGCCAGTGCGATCTGCTCGGTGGCCAGGACCAGGCCACCCGGGGTGTGCAAGACGAGATCGATGGGCATCTCTTCAGGAGTGAACCTGATGGCCCGCAAGATGGCCTCACTGTCTTCGATGTTAATGAAGCGCGCCAACGGGATGCCCAAAAAGGAGATGGCTTCCTGGCGGTGGATCATTGTGATGACCCGGCTTTGCCGCGCCCTTTCCAGCCGGCGGATCATCTCCAGCCGCAGACGCTCTACGTGCCTTTGCCTCATGATAGGCACCAAGAATGTGGAGATGATGAAAAAGAGCCAGATCAGGTTGAACACGCTGGCCACTACCGACCACCCTCACCCGAGTGCTTCGCCTTTAGGCTTCCACACCGGGCGGGGCGCTAGTCAAGTGCGGCAGGAGAGCGCCTCAGCAAGGGGTCCAGGGCGCGGGTTGAGACCGCCGCCAGGGCCATAAATAGCGCCCCCAGCCAGAAGGGAGCGGTCGGGCCCAGTCGTAACGCCAGAGCTCCGCCCAGGGGAACGCCGGCGGCCCCGATGCTCTGGGCAATGCTGCCCACTGCCCCCAGTGCGGCGCCTCGCGCATGGTCGGGAGTAGCGTCGGCCCGGAGGGTGCCGTGGGCGATCATGGCCAGCTGGAAGAACACATAGCTAAGGGTGAGGACAGTCGCAGTCGCTATGAAGGTTCCGGTCCTCAGCCACACCAGCATCAAAGCCACGTGAGCCAGGGCTCCAGCCCTCAATGCCGGCGAACTCCCATACCGCTCGGTGATCTTACCGCCCAGGAGAGCCACGGTCATACCGGCCAGTGGCCCGAAGGCAAACATCAGGTTGATGAGGCTGCCGCTGAGACCATGCACGTCGCTGGCGTAGAGGGACACAAACGGCCCAAATAGAAGCTGCGAATTCCCGAGGGTAAAGAGGGTGCTGGCCAATAGGAGCAGGAACACCCGCCGTTCCAGGAGGACGGCCGGGTCAAAGCGCAGCCGGTACGCCAGGTCCTGGGCCAGCGTCTCCCGCAGGCGAAAGTGACGGACCGCGCCCATGGCCACGGCCACGGCACCGGTGGCTGCCATGAGCACGCGGAATCCGGTCATGGGCAGAAGCCAGGCACCCATCATGGGTCCGGCGGATACGGCCATGGCAATGAAAAGCTCGAAGGTGGCAAAGGCCATCCCACGCCGGTCGGCCGGCACCGACTCGGCCAGGAGGGCCGAAAACGACGGCCACTGCATGGACGACATGGCGTTGGTCAGGGCCAGCACCACCACCAGGGTCCTCCAGTCTTGCAGTGTAGAGCCGACGATGTAGGCAAGACCTGCCACGAATGTGGGGAATACGATCATGTGCTTGCGCCCCACCCGGTCGGCCAACAGGCCCCCAGGATACTGGAGTAGGCCCATGGCCAGCATGATCAGGGAGAAGGCCACGCTGACGTGAAAGTTGCTAGCACCCAGCTCCCGGAGAATGAGAGGGAGCAGGCGGTTCCAGCTGAAAAACCAAAGCAGCATCACGGTGGTGGTGGCAGAAAGCCAGACCACGTTGGCGCGGCTGGTATCGGGAATCGGTGAGCTCTTGTTCATCTACTGGGCTTCCTCCTGTCCAAAAGAGCCGGAAAGCCACTGGGCCCGGACCTCCGGCCCGCCTTCCAACAAGGCCTGCAAGGTCTGGAGGCTGATGGACCCGCAAGAGAAGATGAACTCGGTGAAATCCCGAGCCTCCAGGCCCGAGCTTCTCTCCAGCTCCTGCAACGCCCGGTACCCGTGGTAGTAGCAGGTCATGTAGCCAGGGTTGCGCTCCTGGTAGACTACCTGGGCTCGGGCAGAGGCCGGGCTGAAGCCCAGCACGTCCTGGTAGAGGCCGCACACCTCTTCCACCGGCCGACCGTAGTAGTGTAGTTCCAAGTCGGCCTGTACCCTCAGGGCGGTGTGCAACTGCCGGTAGGCCACAAACAGTGGGAAGGCCCGGTCCGGGAACACCTCCTGTAGCAACTCCTCGGAGCGGTGGGCAGCACCTTCAACCAGCGGCGTGCAGCGACCCGGCAGCCGCACCGTGAGGGGCAGACTACCGCCCACTCGCTTCAGCCACTGGACATGGTGGCCGGGATAGCCTTCATGAATGGCCATCATCTGAAGCCACCCCCGGGTCACCGCCGGGAAGTTGGCTTCGTTGAGGAACATCTCTCCGATCAAAGGGACCCGCCGGGGGCAGCCGCCCCCATAACCGCCCCACGGGAAAGAGTCTCGGGCCGCCTCCGGGACCCCGGTGATGAGGCATTGCTCGCCTTCGGGCAGACGGACGTACGGGAGAGATTCTCGCCGGGCGGTGGCCAGGAACTCCCGGGCCGCCGAGAACATGCTGGTGGCATCGGCATAAGGGGGTAACTCCTCCAGGAGGAGGTCTGGCACCGGTTGGCCTGGTGCTATACCTGCCGCGAGCCGGGCCACCCGGTCGCGGGTTCGCTCCACCTCGTGCCGGTGCCCGGACACCAGCTCCTGGACATCGATGCCGAAGAGGGCATCCAGCAGTTCTGCGTACCGCACTCCGGCCGCGGTCGGCGATGCCGGACCGACCGGGCAGATGCCCCCCGCCAGGGCCTCCAGCCGGCCCACACCATCCACCGCCTGGCGGCAGATCCGGGCCACCAGCCTGGGCTCAACGCCCCGGTCGGACCAGCGCTCAACCTCATTCTGGACCCGCTCCAGTTCAATGGCGGCCACCCGGCATGCCCGCGTGGCATGGGCGACCTGGCACTGGGGCAGCTGTCGGCAGAGCCCGGCCACGACTTCCAAGTACTCGGGCACGTCCGCCAGCAAGGCTGCCAGCACCCGTGCGCGTTGAGGGAGGGCTCTGGAATCCTTGGTAGCCAAGAAAGCTACCCGGCGACCCAGCTTGACCAGGTGGCGGTGGGGTTGTTCCTGGTCTGATTCAACGGTGGCCTGGGCGGTGGCCAAAAGGTCCAGGCAGTGATGGCGAAAGGCGAACCCGGCCGCGCTGCCGGGGCGGGTCTTCAGAAGGTTACGTCTTGCACTGGCCAAGCGGCCCGTATACTCCTCCACGGCGCTGGGGCGTGGTACAAACAGCTGCTCTTCATAATCCCACGACCCTTCGTATTCCCAGACCAGGGCCGCCAGGAAGGAGTCCCATTGACCCCAGGTTTTGAACATGGCTGACCTCCTCTACGGGAGGTAGAGATTCGGGATCCGGCCCTTTCAGTCCTGCGCAGGATTTTATAGTTCGTCTGTCGAAATACTATCTCATCTGTGAAGGGAGGGAGCAACATGCACGACCTGGTGCTTGCTAACGTTTTCGTTGTGGACGGGACCGGACGCCCCGGCTTTGCTGGCAGCGTGGGGGTTTTGCGCGGCCGGGTCGCCCGGGTCGCCAAGGGCGGTGAGAAGCTGGAGGGCCGGGAGGTCCTGGAGTTGGACGGGCTGACCGTTTGCCCCGGGTTCGTGGATGTGCACTCCCATTCGGACATCTCCATCCTGGGCAATCCCCGGGCGGAAAGCTCCCTGAGGCAGGGCATCACTACCGAGCTGGCCGGCAATTGCGGGTGGTCCATGGCGCCATTGCACAAGCAGCTGGCGGATGTCCTGGCCACCCGGCTCGTGTCCGGCTTGGCTGGCAAGGAGGCCGCCGGGGCGATGGTGTTCAACTGGTCAACCATATCCGAGTTCCTTGACGTGGTAGCGGCCAAAGGTATCGGGAACAACCTGGGGACCTTCGTGGGTCAGAGTATGGTACGGGGTTACGTGATGGGCGCTGAAGACCGGGTGCCCTCCAGTATAGAACTGGAAAGAATGAAAGCGCTGGTGGACGCGGCCATGCGCGACGGGGCCTTTGGACTTTCCAGCGGCCGCAGCTACTTCCCTGGCCGCCTGGCCTCCACCGAGGAAGTCGTGGAGCTTGCCCGGGTCACCGCCCGCTACCAGGGACTATATACCTGCCACCTCAAAAACCAGGATACAGCCATCGACGAATCCGTGGAAGAGGTCCTGGACATTGGCCGTTGGGCGAAAACCCCCGTGCAGTTGGCTCATCATAAAGTGTGCTCCAAGCCCTGTTGGGGCCGCCTGGGTTCCACCCTGGGCCGTATGGACGAAGCCCGCTCCAAGGGGGTGGACGTGATGGCGGACGTTTACCCGTTTACCTTCACCCAGATTGGCTACTTGGGCGCGCGACTGCCTGAGTGGGTAACCAGGGAAGGGGAGAGCAAAGGAGCCGAGCTCCTCCAGTCCCCGGATCACCGCCGGAAGGCCAAAGAGGAGATGCTCAGCCGGGTGGACCCGGCTAGCGGGCAGCCCGTGGGGGCCACCGTTGAGCGTATGGCCCGAAGCGGAGTGGTGTACTGCCGCAAGACCAAAGCCTACGAAGGCATGGACCTGGGCGAAGTGGCCAGCGAAAAGAGCACTGACCTGGTCGATGCCATGCTACTCCTTTTGGCCGAGAACGACCTCATGGTGAAAACCGCCGGCATCATGTCCGACGAAGACCTGCGGGTCATCCTCAGGCATCCGCTGGCCATGATTTCCACCGACGCCTTTGCCCTGGACCGGCCACTGGACGAGAAGGCCTCGATCCACCCCCGCCACTATGGTACCTACCCGGTGGTGCTGGGCCGGTACGTACGGGAGGAAGGACTGCTCACCCTGGAAGAGGCCGTGAGAAAGATGACGTCACTGCCTGCGCGCCGGGTGGGTCTTCTGGACCGGGGCGTCATCCTGGCCGGGGCCTGGGCCGACCTGGTAGTCTTCGACCCGGCCACCATTGGTAGCTGTTCTACCATAGAAAACCCCGCCCAGTTCCCGGCCGGGATCCATTATGTGCTGGTGAACGGGAAGACCACCATTGCCCAGGGGGAATACCAAGATGTTCGCGCCGGGCAGGTGCTGAGGAAAGGCCACCCTTGATCACCTATTGACAACTTCCTTGATTAATGCTTACCACCTCCATAAGTATGAGATTTCATACTTAGATGCATTAGATACACGGGTGGATCCAAGGGGAGTGGTTAAACTGAGCATCTTGCTTTGACTCGACCAACTAGTGGAACCTCCAGGCCAACCTGCAGGCGGCGGCGCTGTACTCGCTGTTTTTCCCGCTGGTGGAAGTGATCGGGGCCACGGCGGCCTGCGCCGTGGTGTGGTACGGCGGGGTGCTGTACGCCCGCAACGTCCAGGGCATCCCCAAGCCGGACCAAGACTAGGGGGGAAACTGCGTTTTGAAGATCCTTAAGCGTATTGCGGGCTTCATGCGCCCGCTTGGCAGAAGACCTTCGCGGTACACATAGCGCAGGAAGACGCGCAGCATACCACAGGTGCTTCTGATCGTCGTGCGGGCCCTACCGGTTGCGGCCCTTTCGGCGACGAGGCACTGAGAACCGTTGGGGAGAGCTCTCCCAGCTGACTAAGACCCACCCGGATCAGGTAGGTGGCGAAGGAACGAAGGTAATGGCGGTAATGGCAGACCGTGGCAGGCCGGAGACTGCGCTCTGAGACCAGGTACGCGAAGAACGCGGGCAGTGTTTAGCGAACGGATCCTTCATGTGCGCGCGGCCTGTGCCCTTGAATCCTGGAACCACCAACTCCAACATGTGCTCAATCGACCCACGAACCTCCTTGGCCACCTGCCGCGCGAAGTCCCCACCTCGAACAGGGCGCCATCGTCCAAGCCACTTGGTGATGAAGGCCTCAACATGAGCCGGTAAGTCCTCGACTGCAGCCGCACCTCTGGACTGGGCAAACTCTGCGAACCGGGCCAACAGCGGAACGCGCCGCAGCACCGTGCGATCGGCGTAGCCCTGTTCGGACAGGCACACCACGTAGCGTTCGATCTCCGGGCCGAGCCATAGAGGGCGAATCCCATCGACAGTCTGAGGCTTGATGAAGTACCTTTCCAACATGGGATAACCTCCTTTCCATTCAATGGTAAGAGGTCACCCTTGCTCCAGTCCAGGATAATTATGTGCCCTATCACAAGAATGGTCGGGCACCCAAGCTCGTGCTCCGGTGGTTGCCGAGGCCCGCCGGCACATAACGCAGCCGGGCACAGAAATATGACAATCTGGCCCCGCAGCTACCCTCTTGGAGCGCATGGCCCGCAGCGGCGTGGTCTACTGCCGCCACACCAAGGCCTACGAGGGCATGGCCTGGGCGAAGTGGCAGAGGAGAAGGGGACGGAACTGGTCGACGCCATGCTCCTCCTTCTGGCCGAGAACGAACTGATGGTGAAGGTGGCCGGCATCATGTCCGGCGAAGACCTGCGGGGTATCCTCAAACACCCGCTGGCCATGATCTCCACCGACGCGTTTTGCCTGGATAAGCCCCTGGATGAAAAAGCCTCTATCCACCCCCGCCACTACGGCACCTACCCGGTGGTCCTGGGCCAGTACGTCCGGGAAGAAGGCATACTCACCCTGGAAGAGGCCGTGAGGAAGATGACGTCCCTGCCGGCGCGCCGGGTGGGGCTTCTGGACCGGGGCGTCATCCTGGCGGGCGCCTGGGCCGACCTGGTGGTCTTCGACCCGTCCACCATCGCCAACCGCTCGACCATAGAAGCGCCCGCCCAGTTCCCGGCCGGCATCCACTACGTGCTGGTGAACGGGAAGATCGCCATCGCTGGCGACGAGTACCGAGATGTTCGCGCCGGGCAGGTGCTGAGGAAGGGACATCCCTGATCAGATATTGACAACTCCCGTGATTAGTGCGTACAATCAGTCTGAGTATGATATTTCATACTTAGATACACGGGTGAATCCGGGAGGAGTGATCACACTGAGCATCTTGCGGGGCAGTGACTTCTATGGGGCGGCCACGGTGGGCGAGCGCGGGCAAATCGTGATCCCGGCCGAAGCGCGCAAACGGTACGGCATCGAGATCGGTGACAAGCTCATGGTGTTCGGCCGCCACCACGGGGGCGGGCTGATCTTGATGAAGGCCGAGCTGGTCACCAAGATCGTCACCACCGCACTGTCCGAACTCTCGGGGCTGGAGAAGATCCTCTCTGAGAGCGAGCCCAAGCCGGACCAGGAATAGGGGAGGGAAACTGCGTTTTGAAGACCCTGAGGCGTCTTGCGGGCTTCATGCGCCCCTACTGGTACATAGTGCTGGGGGCCATGGCGCTGGTAATGATCGTCAGCGGGCTGGGACTGGCCCAACCACTTATCATCAGATGGATCATCGACCGGGTCCTCCAGGAGAGGAATTTCCACCTGCTACCTTACGGTGCCCTGGCCATAGTGGGTGCAAGCCTGGTGCGGGGGATCCTCACCTTTGCCCAGCGCTATTCTCTCGAGTACATGGCCCAGCGCATCATCTACGACGTGAGAAACCGCCTATATGCCCATCTACAGCAGCTATCGTTTTCCTTCTACGACAAGGCCCAGACCGGACAGCTCATGTCACGGCTCACGGCGGACGTGGAAACCCTGCACCGTTTCCTGAGCTTTGGCGTCATCCAGATCACCTCGAACCTCTTCATGCTGGTCATGGCCATAGTCATCATGGTCAGGCTGGACTGGCAGCTGACCATCGTGGCCATCCTGGTGCTGCCTTTTCTGGTGCACGCCGTCTACCGGTTCGCCCGGGTGGTCCGGCCCATGTACTGGCAGATCCAGGACCAGCTGGCAGTGCTCACGGCCACTCTCCAGGAAAACGTCACCGGCCAGCGGGTGGTCAAGGCCTTCGCTCGTGAGCGGTATGAGATGGACAAATTCGACATAGACAACACCAACCTGTTCACCAAGCACATCAACACCGTGCGGACGTCGGCCTTTTACAACACATACATGCAGTTTCTCTCGGAGCTTTCGGCCGTGGGAATCCTCTGGTACGGCGGGCGGAGGATCATCGCCGGGGCCCTCACCGTAGGATCCCTGGTGGCCTTCAACCAGTACCTGTTCAACCTCATCGCTCCCATCCGCATGCTTGGCTTCCTGGTAAACCTGGCCCAGCGTGCCGTCGCTGCCGGCGACCGGATCTTCGAAATCCTGGACACCCGGGCCGAAGTGGCCGACCGTCCCGGAGCCCGGCCCATACCGCCCATCCGGGGACGGGTGGTCTTCAAGGATGTACGCTTCAGCTATGACGGGCGCACCCATGTGCTGGAGGACATCAACCTCACCGTGGAGCCCGGCCAAACCATAGCCGTGCTGGGGTCCACGGGTTCGGGCAAAAGCACCCTCATCAACCTCCTTCCGAGGTTCTACGATGTGTCCGCCGGTGCCATCACCATCGACGGTCACGACATCCGCGACGTGACGTTGGAAAGCCTGCGGAGGCAGCTGGGCATAGTCACCCAGGAGACGTTTCTGTTTTCTGCGTCACTCAAGGAAAACATCAGCTACGGGCGACCCGGGGCGAGCATGGCCGAGATCATTGCCGCAGCCAAGGCCGCCCACATCCATGACTTCATCGTCGGCCTGCCCCAGGGCTATGAGTCCGTCATCGGCGAGCGAGGGGTAGGGCTGTCGGGGGGCCAAAAACAGCGGGTAGCCATCGCCCGGGCCATTCTCACCGATGCTCGCATCCTGATCCTGGATGAGTCCACCTCCAGCGTGGACGTGGAGACCGAGTTCAGGATCCAGCAGGCCTTCAACCAGCTGCTAAAGAACCGCACGGCCTTTGTCATTGCCCAACGCCTGTCCACCGTCCGCAACGCCGACGAGATCATCGTGCTGGATAAGGGTCGCATCGTGGAACGGGGCACCCACCGGGAACTGCTGGCGGCCAATGGCATGTACACGGCCATATACGACCTGCAATTCCGGGGCCAGGAAGATGCCCAGGTTGCGGCTTCTCAAGGAGGTGCTGGCCAATGATGATGGGAGGGGGACCCGGCGGTGGCGGCATGCACTGGCGGCGGGGCATGGACCAGGAAGAGGTCAACCTATCCTGGAAGGACCTTAGGTCCGTCCTCCGCCTGTGGGTCTACATCCGGCCGTACAAGTTCCAAATCGTGGCCTCTGCCATCCTGGTGAGCGTGGTCTCCTTGACCCGGCTGGTGGGTCCCTACCTGATGGCCATCGCCATCGATCAGCATATAGCCCAGGGAAATCTCCGGGGGCTGGATGTCGTCGCTCTTATGTACCTGGCCGCCTACCTTGTGGCGTGGGGCGGGGGTTATGCCCAGACCTACATCATGTCCTGGGTGGGCCAGCGGATCATCTACACCTTGCGCAAGGACCTGTTTGCCCACCTGCAGCGACTCGGTTTGAACTATTACGACCGCCTGCAGGCCGGCAGGATCATGTCAAGGGTCACCAACGACGTGGAATCACTCAACCAGCTGGTGTCTTCGGGGATCATCAGTTTCGTCAATGACTTCGTGACCATATTCGGGGTGGTCGCGGCCATGCTGGCGCTCAACCGGCAGCTGGCCATGGCGTCGTTCATCACCGTACCCATGCTGGCCGGGCTTACCATCTTCTTCCAAGGGAGGATGCGCCGGGCCTACCACCAGGTGCGGAGGCGCATTGCCGACGTCAACGCCAACCTCCAGGAGAGCATCTCGGGCATGCGGGTGACCCAGGCCTTTACCCGCGAGGACGTCAACGTACAGCGATTTGATTCCACCAACCAGGGGAATCTCCAGGCCAACCTGCAGGCGGCAGCCCTGCACTCGCTGTTCTTTCCGCTGGTGGAGGTGATCGGGGCCACTGCGGCCTGCGCCGTGGTGTGGTATGGTGGTGTGCTTTATGCCCGCAACGTCCAGGGCATCCCCACAGGCATGACCGCCGGCGTGCTGGCGGCGTTCATTGGGTACGTGGTCCGTTTCTTCATGCCCATCCGGAACTTGAGCCAGCTTTACAACATGTTCCTTTCGGCGAGCGTTTCCACGGAGCGGATTTTCGAGATGCTCGATGAAGTCCCGGAGATCGCCGACCGGCCCGGCGCCATCGCACTTCCGGTCATTGAGGGCCGGGTGCGGTTTGAGGATGTCACCTTCAGCTACGTGGAGGGCCAGCCGGTGCTCTTTGATCTGAACCTGCAAGCGGAGCCGGGAGAGATCATCGCCCTGGTGGGACCCACCGGGGCCGGGAAGTCCACCGTCATCAACCTTCTGTCCCGTTTCTATGAACCCGAGCAGGGACGCATCACCGTTGACGGGGTGGATATCCGAGACTGCACCCTGGAGTCGCTGCGCAGCCAGCTCGGCATCGTCCTCCAAGACACCTTCCTGTTTTCGGGTACCATCCGGGATAACCTGCGCTACGGCAAGCTCAGCGCCACCGACGCAGAGATTTACGATGCGGCAGAAGCCGTGGGCGCCCACGAGTACATCCTGAGGCTGCCCGACGGGTATGACACCCAGGTTCACGAGCGCGGGGGGCGCCTGTCCGTGGGGCAGCGGCAGCTTCTGGCCTTTGCCCGCGCTCTCATTGCCGACCCCAGGATCCTCATCCTGGACGAAGCCACTTCCAGCGTGGATGCCTACACCGAAGTCTTGATCCAACGGGCCATGGAGCGCATGCTCCAGGGCAGGACATCCTTTGTCATCGCCCACCGCCTTTCCACCATCCGCCACGCCACCCGCATCTACGTGCTGGACCAGGGCCGGGTGGTAGAATCGGGTACCCACGAGGAACTACTGGCCCGCGGAGGGTTGTACCGGGAACTCTACGAAAAGCAGTTTGCCCAACCTCCCACCGAAGAGGAAGTGCAGGAGGCCAAGAGCCGGGCGCCCGTGGAGCCAGAAGAGGACTTCCCCATGCCGGCATCCCGGGAAAAGGCCCGAGAGCTTCTGGGCAAAATGTCACCACAACAGCTGGAAGATGCCATGCGCAAGTGGCGCGGTGCCAGCAGCCCCGGGCGGAAGAACCCTCTGGTGTAAATACGAAGCAAAACGCCTTCTCCGGCACCGGGGAAGGCGTTTTGCCTATTCCCCCACCTGGGCAAATGCCAACCGGTGGAATCCCCGTGGAGGAGTTCGTGGGGTTGCTAACCCGTTATGATAGACCGGAATGTAAATGTAGAGGTCCATCCCGGTGGAGAGGAGCTTGCTCATGCTGACGGCGCCGTTCATAAAGCAGAGAACCGTCGTCATACCGCTGATGAAGCTCAACCAGAGTATTCGGCGATCTATGGGGTTCACCCATGCATGTAGAACGAAGAAGAACACCAGGTTGGGGAGAAACGCGGCACAGTATGCGGGCGGAAGCCTGCAGGCCAGCATCGGTATGCTGGGGAAGAAGGAAGATGCCAGGCTGAGCACGCTACCGGCTACGGCCGATGCCCAGGCCCAGCGAGCGTGCGTCACAAAGCCAACTGCGGCCAGAAACCACAGCACACCCCCGATCATGGCCGGATCCGTCAGCGCCGGAATGACATACCCTGGTACGCTCTTCTGTGGGTACACATCAACCAGTGGTCTGTAGCTGCGGATGAAAAGTAAGTAGATGAGGACGGTGTTTGCCAAACCGGCCAGAGCGACAAGGATGGTCGCCGGTTTGGGATACCTTCCTGTCATAGCCATCTCCCTCCTCCGGAACACAAGGCCTGAATTATGACAACCTTCTCCGGCCCGATCATACCAGAGATCATGGCAGCGAGTCGTTGACGTCAAAACGTCGATGCAGGGCTGGGAGCCGAAAACGGCAAATTGTACATGAGAGAGCACGGATCTGCCACGGAGGGTAACGCCATGCCCTACTCCCCATCGGGAGGCAGCCCACTCAACCCGGAGGCTCAGGAGCGCCTGCTGGGACTCCTGAAGAACGTACCTGTGTTTGCCGCGCTGTCCCGAGGTGAGCGATCCGAGGCTGCCTAGGCCGCGGTGCTCAGGCGGTGTGACAAGGGCGAGTCCATAATCCGGCAGGGCCAGACCTGGAGGTGCGGGCTGCTGGTGGACAGCGGCGTACTGCGCATGGTCACGAGCTCTGCGGACGGACGCGTGCTGGCGGCCGTGTTGCTTCATCCCGGCGACCTCTTCCTCTCGCACTCGATGTTCGACGACGGAGCCGCGCCTGCATCGCTGGAAGCCGAGAGCCCATCGACTGTGTACATCTGGGATGAAAGCACGCTCACGCGTCTGGTCAAGTCGAACCAGGAAGCCCTGTGGCAGGCTGCGCACCCTAGTGAGTCTGATGCGGGCGTGCAGGTGACGCAATCGACAGGCTGGCCTTCCAGCCGCTCTCCCGGCGCCTCGCGCGGCTGCTGCTGGACATGTTCTGCCGGGAGGGGTCGGTGACGGTAGCCAGAACCTTGTCTCTAGACAACATGGCGGCCTGGCTGAACAAGACGCGCGAGGTCGTGTGCCGCCTGCTGTACAAGCTGGCCGATGACGGTCTGATCAGCATCACAAGGACCGAGTTCTCCTCAATCGATACGGATGGCCTGTCCGCCCTGGCGGATGACGCGCAACACAGGTGAGGGGCCTGACCCAGAGCTCAACCCGCTCTAGCCACGCGGCCCATAGCTGTGCCACGTTCAGCCGGATTGTGCCCATCGTCCCGCACCTCCGAATCGCCCGGGAGGTCGCCCCGATCAACGACCATGTCGTTGGAATGCCTCACGCGCTTGCCCGAGCGTCTGCGCAGCCTTCAGTGCCCTGTCTCTGTGCCGTGCCAGATCCTGCAACGCGGAAGGCTTGAATAGCTCTGAGAGGCTGCTGGCATTTTGCAGACGGATCTGCAGACAAGACTAGGGGGACCTAGCTAGGGGTCTTGATGCCGCGGCAGAGGGGCAGCTGTCGTGGTTTCTGCGTAGCGGGATATGTCCTTGCCGCGCAGGGGATGAGACCAGCATTCCTGGAAGGTCTTGAATGGCCTTTGGCAGCAAAGGAGCCTCCTGGGAAGTGAATGGTTGTTGGCCAAAGACGCCAGATCAAAATCCAGGAGGCGAAAAACCAGACAAAAAGGCGAAATCAAAGACTTGCCCGGGTAACCGGCAGTGTAGTCGTTGTTGGTGTCGACTTAGCCAAGGACAGGCACTGGGCCAGCGTCGTGGACGGGAAGGTGTTCACCATGACGCAGCCGTTCTCCTTTCAGAATACCAAGACGGTTTCTTCTGTCTACGAGCCAGCGTCGAGAAGACCAAGGCGCAGACCGGAGCCTCAAGAGCGGGGGTGGGTCTGGAGCCCACCGGGCACTATTGGAAGCCGTTAGCCCTTCTCAAGGAAACGGGCTGTTCCGTGCGTATCACATCAAGTGCAGCAAGGAGCTGGAGGATAATGGTCTGGAGTTTGAAAGGAAGTGGCACGCTGAGCAACTAGACGAAACAGCGGTGGCTGCGGTGAGCAACGCCGGGGATGCCCTGGTCATAGGTGCCGGAGCCGGAAGCGGCACAGGGCTAAGGCCCCGGGCGGCGGTATCCGGAAATGTGAATCCAGGAGCCGAAAACGCCCTCCCCGGCACCGGGTGGACGTTTTCAGCATCAGGGCTTGCGCCAGTAGGCGCTTCCGTCCGGGGTCCTCTCCAGGAAGCCATAGTCTATGAGATACCGGCGAAGGGCGGCGTAGTCAGGATGTGCCGCCTCCAGCATGTCGTTGACTTCCCGCTCCGTGTAGACCCGGCCTGCTTCGAACCGCTCCACAAGGCGCTGGAGCACGATGATCTTGCGCTTCTCTCGCCCCGGGATGGACTTTAGCCGGTCTTGGCTGAAGTAGTTCCTGAGCACCTGCTTGCGTTCTCGCTCGGTTATGGCAAACCGTTCATCCACCATCTTCGCCCCCCGGTGAAGTGTCACCAGCTCCTGGCCGTCCCCGGGCTGGTCCTCGACTAGGCCCATCAGGGCCAAAAAGACCTTGGCCTGCTTTTCCCTTTCCCTCAACCTGAACCGGTGGTTGCGCACCGTGGAGGGACTGCCCAGCCCCGGCCGGCAGGCGATCTCACGGGCGCTGCGCCCTGCCCGGAACTCCAAGAGCAGGTCCTTTTGAAGACTGGTAAGCCCCGTATACTCGCGACTCATGCTCAAGAGGTAATCGAACACGGGCACGTGGTCCCGGCCCAGGTGCTCGATTGCCGCTCGCTCTGCGTCAAAAAGCTGTTCGCCGAACGGATATATGACATCCTTGGAGAACTCTTTTCCGCAAAGAAAGAAGGCAAGTGAAGTTCTGGGAGTAGGCACAGTAGACATATCCTCGCTGAAGCTCTTCTACTGACGCGCTCCAAAACCGCTGGCTAAGGTCCATTATAGATGCACCTCACATACGTCTAGCAACAACATAGATAGTAAATCCCATGGTTGGGTGTTGAGTCAAGGAGCCGTGAGATATGTCAGACGGAACAGGAAGACTGGGCATACTATTGCTGTATCGCTGGAAAATGGCCTGGAGGGTGATGAGATGGATCTGGTACGTTGGAATCCTTTCAACGAGTTCGAGCGCATGCGGCAGGAGATGGGGCGGCTGTGGGGGTTTGGAGAGCTGCCCCGGGAGGGCGGGTGGTGGCCTTCGGTGGACGTCCATGAGACCGAGCGCGAGGTAGTGATCAGCGCCGACTTGCCCGGCATAGATCCGGACCAGGTGGAGGTTAATATTGACCAGCACGGGCTGGTGCTGCAAGGGGAGACCCGGTCCCACAGGAATGTGGACGAGCAGGGCTACCGGCTCCGGGAGCGTAGGTATGGCACCTTCCGGCGGGTGGTACCTTTCCCGGTGGAGGTAGAAAGCGACAAGGCCCGGGCCTTTTACACCAACGGGGTGCTGGAGATCCGGGTTCCCAAGGCCCAGCCCGGGCAGCGCGTGCGCAGGCTGCCCATTGATCGTGGGGGAAGTGACCTGCCCCAGAGCTGACCGGGTAGTAGCCGGTTATCGCGTGCCGGCCGGGCCAGGCCCCGGCTGGATTACGGCTGTGGGCGGCCCGGCCGGTGTGCTTGCCTGCGCCTTGCCTCGGATGCCAGTAGCTCCGCGTGCTTTTCCAGGATCACCAGGGAGAGAACGCCACCTTCTAGCCGCAAGGACTCGAGGTAGTAGTCCAGTCGCGGCCCGCCCAGGCTGAGCCGCTGGCGCCCTTGCGAGCGGGCGCCCGTGGACCAGGTGGTAAAGGGATGGTCTTGGGGATTTACCGTGGCCCGGGCGAAGAACCGGGCCCTCAACCCAGGGCTGGCCGCCTGCCATCCTAGCCCGAGCCTGCCGCCGGGCACCGGTTGCCAGAATGCCACTATACACTTGAATGGCATAAGCTCGCAGAATCGCACGGCCGTGGGCCGGAGTGGTGCGCAGAAGCTGGCGGACAGTTCCGGGATACTCTCCACGGCTATCCCACACTCCAGGGCGGCCGGGCCAAAAATGCCGTCCGGCAGCAGGAATTCCAAGGCCACCGGGGTCAGGTCCACCCTGTGGGCCATGCCCTGGGCCATGACTGCGGCCAGCTGGTTGGCCAGAATCCAGCGTTGCTCGGCCAGGGGGAGTCCCGGCGGTACTGCCACCACCGGGCCTGCTTTTTCCATCAGCAGTGCACCCTGGCGCCCCACTCCCGGCAGCTCCTTTACGCCGTGAACTCCCAGCGCCTTCTGGTATGGCTCAAGGTCCACGGGCACATGCGGCTGCGGGTGCTCTGCGGCCAGCGCTGTTGCGCGCGCCACCAGTGAGGCGGTCTCCACCATGTCCCATCACCTCCTTGAAGCTGGCATTTCGACTGCTCTTGCCCGATTCCTCCAGGATTACGCAAGCCTCAACCCAAGGTGATATGGAGGAAAGGCCGGGCACTTTGCCGAATGGCAACCCTCCAGGAGGCAGCTTTTTGCGATGACTGGACCCCAGCTTTTGCCCTGGGAGTGCCTGGCCGCGGGCGAACAAGCAGGCGGCCGGCTCTTTTGTGGCGACAACCTGGACTGTATGGCGCTTGTGCCCGGCGGCAGCGTTGACCTGGTATACGCAGACCCGCCGTTTTTTTCGGGCAAAGACTACGCGCGTGAGAACTGTGTCTTCCAGGATACATGGGACCACGGTCTGGACGGCTATCTGGCCTGGCTACGGCCCAGGCTGAGAGAGCTCAAACGCATCCTAAGGCCGGGGGGGTCCTTGTATATTCACCTGGACTGGCATGCCGTTCACTACGTCAAGCTGGAACTGGATCGTCTGTTTGGTTACGAGAACTTCCGAAACGAGATCATCTGGACCTACCACGCCGGAGGACGCAGCCGGAGGTTTTGGGCGCGCAAACACGACAACATCCTTTTTTACACCAACGGCGAAGACTGGACTTTCAACGCCGATGCTGTACTGGTCCCGTACGCCAGCAACATGGCGCACTGGTCGTACACCCGGGGCCGGATGCGCGGGAAGGTGCAGCCAGCAGGCAAGGTGCCTGAAGACGTGTTCACGGGCCTGGAACTTAATACCATGGCCAGCGAGCGCACGGGATATCCCACCCAAAAGCCCGAGAGCCTCCTGGAACGGCTGATCCTGGCGTCATCCAACCCCGGCGATACCGTGGCCGACTTCTTTGCCGGGAGTGGGACGGCGTTGGTGGTAGCCCGGCGGCTGGGCAGGAACTGGGTGGGCGGGGATCTGTCGCCTGCCGCCGTAGCGTTGACGGCCAGGCGCCTACAGCGCGAGCCCGGCAACGGCTTTTCCATCCAGCGGGTGGGCAGCTATCACCTGTCAGAGGGCGATTCGGTTCCCGGTCAGCTTGGCTCCGTGCTCCAGCTGCCGCCCGGGTGGATCCTGGAGACGGGACCGGAGCCCGGCGGGGGTGTACCCGGGGTCACCTGGTGCGCCCCGGATTTCACCACCGCCCACCGGCAGTGGGGAGTACGGGCGGCGCTCAGCGGCACCGCCGTGCAACTGGTGAGGTTTGCAGTACAGGAGGGCGATGAACTCTCGACCTTGTGCGGCCGGGGCCGCGTGCTTTGGGTTTGGGCCGGGCCGGGGATGGAGATCGAGTACAGCGCCGAGGGTGGGGTGCTTCGGTTGGCATGCCGGGTAACCCGGGATGCCCAGGCCTGCTGGTGGATTACCGGGCGCGACGGGGCTTGGAGTCACCAGGCTGCAGGTGCCCAGGTCGAAGTGACTCTGCCGGGACCCGGGGATTACCGGGCCGCCTGCCTGGCCGTGGATGCGCAGGGGGCCGGTGCGGCCCGGGGCCTAAAGTTTACCATCTGAAGGAGGCCTTGTTAATGACCAAGAGTAAGAGGAAAGCCAGGAAGAAGAAAGTTACAGTCAGCGCCACCGCGGTAATCGCCGGGTTGGTGGTGCTGGCCGTGGCGCTCATCGCCGGTGGCCTGTGGTACAACCAGGCGTACGCCCAGCCCCGCCAGTTCACCATCACGACCGAGCGGGGCAACATCGTGGTGGAAGTCTACCCGACGCTTATGCCCAAGACAGTGGCCAATTTTCAAAAGCTGGTTAACCGTAAGTTCTACGACGGCCTGGCCTTCCACCGGGTGGAGGAATGGGTGGTCCAGGGCGGTGACCCGGCGGGAGACGGCAGTGGCGGGCCGGGCTGGAGCATTAAGCTGGAAGTCCACCCGGAACTTAAGAATGTGCGCGGGGCTCTGGCCATGGCCCGCAGCACCCACCCGGACTCGGCGGGCTCCCAGTTCTACATCCTCAAGGATGATGCTGAATGGCTCGATGGCCACTATGCCGTGTTTGGCAAGGTCATCTCGGGCATGGAAGTAGTTGACCAGTTGGAGGAAGGCGACCGCATGCTGGCGGTGCGCCGGGTGGCGTCAGGCGGCCAGTAGCCGCAACGCCCAAAAGAGGATGCCTGCCGCCAACACGCACAGGAAAATGCCCAGCCCGGTAAGAAGCAGCCGGTAGACCCGGTCGGACATGACCCGCTTGCCGCTGACCAGGGTAAAGGAGATCAAGGTGAGCCAGACCAGGTCCGATGTAATGTGACCGAGGAAAAAGGCGGCTACGCCGGGCAACCCCAGGGGGCGGGCCAGCGCCACGTAGCCAGCTCCCACGGTGGCCCACCATATGCACCAGTAGGGGTTGGAGATACTGGCAGTAACGCCGGCTCCGACCGGGCCCCAGCCCACCGGGCCTGGCCGGGCTTCGTTGATGAGAGAAACAAATCGGGCTTCGCGGACCATGCCCAGGCCCATCCAGACCAGGACCCCTCCTCCCACCAGCGCGATCAAGGTGGTAATGGGAGGAGCGCCTAGAAGTGGCCCCAGGCCCAAGAAGAGGGCCAGGGTGAAAGCCAGTTCGGCTGCGGCGTGTCCCATGGTTACCAGCGGGGCGGCCACCAGGCCGCGGCGCGCGGTCTGGTGCACATTGACCAGCAACAGCGGGCCGGGCATCATGGCACCGGAAAACCCCACCACCAGAGAGGTAACGAACAGCGCGGGCAGTTCGCGCAAGAGCACCATCTCCTTGCCTATGGGACATGTATATTCGCCGTGCTTCCACCATAACCTCTCTGGCCATGCTACGGGCAAGGATCTGGAGGTGAGAGCTGCGAGAGCACGACATCAGGCTAAACGGTGCTACGGCTGCGGGAGAGAGCATAACCCTCAGGCCCCTGACCGAGGGTGACGGGGCGCTCCTGGAGCGGTGGAATAGCGACCCGGAAGTCCTCTACTACTCCGAAGGGGACCGCGTCACCTCGCGGAGTCCCCAAGAGGTCCGGGAGATCTACCGTCAGGTGTCGCAACAGGCCTGGTGCTTCATGATACTATGCCGGAGCCTGCCGGTGGGAGAGTGCTGGCTGCAGCGCATGAACCTGGATCGGGTGCTAAGCCTGTACCCGGGACAGGACTGCCGGCGCATCGATCTCATGATCGGTGACAAGCAATACTGGAACCGGGGTATCGGCACGGGGGTCATCGGTATGCTTGCCTCCTATGCCTTTGAGTGCGAGGAGGTGGATGTTATCCATATCCCGGACGTTGCCAGCCATAACGCCGGGAGTATCCGGGCCTTCCAGAAGGCAGGCTTTGGCGTAGTGCTAAGGCAGCAGCTGCCCTCCGGCCGCAAGGCGTCATGTACCTTTGACCTGGCTCTATCCCGCCAGCAGTTTTGGGCCATGCGTCGGGCCGGTGTCTAAGGATCTTCCAGTTGTGGAAGCTTATCTTGGTTGACCTCGTACACTGGCAGCCTCCTAAGCTCTTCCACAGCCATGCAGCTCATTATCCCAAAAGGCCCCAGGTCCGTGCGTCTGGCCGGACTGGCAAGTCACCCTTTTGGACCGCCTGCCGTCCCGGCCGCCTGCCCCGGCCTGGAAATCAGGTTCACCAGGCGGTCGGGGACGTAATAATGGGCCCGGGGCTTTTGCCCATCCAGGGAAGCCCTGACCTTCGGGCAGGACATGGCCAGGGCCACGGCCTCGCCTTCAGGTAGTCCCCGGACCGCCTGGAACCGGTCGCGTACCTTCCCATCCACTTGCACCACTATGGTCACTTCCTGTGCCTGCAGCAGCCTGGCATCATACGCTGGCCACGGCTGGTCGTGGATGCTATAGTCCTCACCCAGCGTTTCCCAGAGTTCCTCTGTCAGCATAGGCATAAAGGGGGAGAGGAGGAGAGCCAGGGTTCTCGCCACTTCCCGGCGCTGGGCGGCACTGAACCGGCTGCTATTGCGGTATCCCCAGCTGGTGAGTTCCATGATCCTGGCCAGGGCCGTGTGGTAGCTGAGAGACTCCAGGGCGGCGGTGACCTCACGGATCACCCGGTGCACTTCTACCATGGGCACACCGCGACCTTCTGGCCCGGCTGGCCCGTTCACGAAGTTCCACACCCGGTTGGCAAATCGCGCCATGCCCTCAATCCCTCGATCCGAGAAGTCATTCTCCTCCTCATAGGGCCCGATGAACAGCAGGTAGGCCCGGAACACGTCGGCCCCGTACCCATCGATGTACTCGTCCGGGTTGACCACGTTACCCCGGGACTTGGACATCTTGGCACCATCCTTGATGAGGAGGCCGTGCAACCTCAAACGCTTGAACGGCTCTTCGTGGGCCACGTACCCAAGGTCGTAGAGGACCATGTTGATGAAGCGGGCGTAAAGGTGGTGCATACACACGTGTTCAATGCCGCCCATGTACATGTCCACGGGCAGCCAGCGCCGGGTCACGCCTGGCTCGAACGGGCGCTGGTGATGGTGGGCGGAAGGGTAGCGTAGGAAGTACCAGGCCGAATCCAAAAAGGTGTCGGACACATCGGTTTCCCGGCGGGCCTGACCTCCACACCGGGGACAGGTGGTGTGAACGAACTCCGGTACGGCGGCCAGGGGCGACAGCCCGGTCCCCAGGGGCCGGAATTCCTCCACCTCGGGCAGGACTACGGGCAGATGGGACTCGGGGACCGGCAGTTCGCCGCAGCCCGGGCAATATACCACCGGTATGGGTGGTCCCCAGTACCGCTGGCGGCTGATGCACCAGTCGCGCAGGCGGTAGGTGACCTGGGGGCGAGCCAGCCCCTGTTCTTGGAGCCAGGCGGTGACGGCGCGTTTTCCCTGCTCCGAATCAAGCCCGGTGAATGGCCCGGAGTTTACCATAAGGCCCGGCCCAGTATAGGCGCACTCGGAGATGCCCGGTTGGCTGGCGATGACCTCGCGTATGGGAAGCTGGTGCGCCACCGCGAACTCGTAGTCGCGCTGGTCGTGCCCGGGGACGCCCATTACCGCCCCGCTGCCGTAGTGGACCAGGACGTAGGCGGCTACCCAGACCGGGATGTTCTCTCCCGTGGCCGGGTTGATGGCGTAGGCGCCGGTGAAAATCCCAGTCTTCTCACTGCTGCCCGCCACCCGGTCAAACTCCCGCACCCGGCGTGTTTCCTCAAGGTACTCCTCGACCTGTTGCCGCCGGTTGGGCGAGCACAAGTCAAAGACTAAGGGGTGTTCGGGAGCCAGCACCAGGTAGGTGGCGCCGAACAACGTATCGGGCCGGGTGGTGAACACGGGCAACCGCGCCTTGGCGCCCGACACCTGGAAGGCGATTTCCGCGCCTTCGCTCTTTCCAATCCAGTTGGTTTGCAGTTTCTTGCTGGTTTCCGGCCAGTCCAAGTACTCAAGGCCGCGGAGCAGGCGCTCAGCATAGGCGGTGATGCGGAAAAACCACTGGGTCATGTGCTTTTGCACTACAGCCGTGCCGCAGCGTTCGCACTCGCCTGAGGAGACCTGCTCGTTGGCCAGCACGGTCAGGCATGACGGGCACCAGTTGACCGGGGCCCTTTTGCGCACGGCCAGACCTGCCCGGTAAAGTTGCAAGAACACCCACTGGGTCCACCGGTAATAGCCCACCGACGATGTGTTGACCTCCCGTGACCAGTCAAACATGGCCCCCAGCCGTTTCATCTGGTTTTCCCGGTAATGGTGAACGGTGGCGGCGGTGAGCACGGCCGGGTGGATGCCTTGTTTGAGCGCGTAGTTTTCTGTGTTGATCCCGAAGGCATCAAAACCGATGGGCTCAAAGACTTTGTAACCTTTCATCCTCATGAACCGCCCGTAGGTGTCCGAACCGCAATAGGTGAACACGTGGCCCACGTGCAGCCCCTCTGCCGACGGGTACGGGAACTCCATGAGATTGTAGAACTTGGGGCGACCGCCCTCCTCCAGGTCGGTACGGTATAGACCGTCTTTCTCCCAGCGCGCCAGCCACTTAGGCTCCACCCGGGATGGGTCGTACTTGCCCACGGTGCTGCCTCCTTTCCGAAAGCGAAAGCCCCCCGCCACAGGAACGGGGGGCCGCGGTACCATCCTGTTTGGCCCCAAGGGGCCCTCTCTGTGTTGCGTTAACGGCCTCAGGCCGGGTGCGGCTAGTATCACCACACCAGCTCCCGGGCGAGTTGGGCACATGTACCGGCTTACACCTGCCCCGGCTCTCTGACCAATCGTGCCTACTACTCCCGTTCATCGCCATTTGCGATATTTGCCACATATTACTACGAAAAGGCGGAGAAGTCAAGGAAGTGCCCAACCCGTGTGTCTGTCAAGTGGTTATGGGTCGAGAAGCCGAATTCGGTAGTTTGGGAAAATTTAGGTGACTGACATCTGAACCTGGTTGATACTCCGCATGACCCTAGACATGCCGCCAGAGCGGGTCCGCCCAGCACCAAGGATGGGCGGGTGTGACTGTTTAACATCGGTCGCCACGCTCACGGCCTGCTGGACCAGATGGCCCGCCCCGGCTCGTAACCGTTCTCGCGGAGACGTCCCACCTGCTCGGCATAAGTCGCCGGTTTGCCTTCGAAGCGCTGGATCAGTCCGTTGAGCATGCTCAAGGCCCCGGTCAACCCCCAACTCTGCCCTCGTTTCTTCATCCGGTTGGCAAAGCGATCCACGTTGCTCTCCATGGCCCCCAGACCCCGTAGACCCTTTACCTGCTGGCCCAACTCCTGTAACCACACCCGGTAGTGGCGGAAGGAGTCCGGTATCCCGTCGATATCCTGGCATAACTCCAAGAGACGTGCTGCGCGCGTAGGCTCCATGCGGTCCACTGCCCGTCTCAATCTATTCGTGGACATGGCATCCAGCTGCTCCAAGACCTCTGCATGGTCCGAACAAACAACTCCTGCAGCTTCCCAAACAGAAAACTCTCCAACTCAACTCCCGGACGGATACATCCATCTCTCGCAGAATCTGTCCCGTGACGAGAAGCCCTCCCTTGGTTACTTTTAGACAGAGTAATACCTACGGGATCAGTGGCTTCTCGTCCTTCTTTTTCTGTTAACTCCCCACAATTACTGTACTAAACTTTTGTACTTTTGCTCCCAGAGTTACCCAGTAAGTCGGTGGCAGAGTGCTTCCACAATCACCTCTCTTTCGAACTGGGCGTATAGCCATCTAACAAAGAGTAACTGAGCATGGTCCTGGCTCTGCCGGCAGACGTCTTCGCTTCATCACCCTCCGCCGCCGGTCCCGGCGCCTGCTGGAGGCCATCCACCAGACTCCCCTCTCGGCCTGGCGGCGCCTCGAACTCCCTAATGTCAAACGTGTCTTCCGGACGCCGCGCATCCTGGATACTCAGATGCAGCTCAACGACTACACGGGTCCCCTCCGGCAACTGACCCATCGCCGACCTGGGGCACGAGGAGCCGACCCTGCTGTTGACCAACGACCTCAAGGGGTCGGCCGTCCAGCTAATCACCCGCTACGCCAACGCATGATCATCGAAAACCAGATCGCTGACGGCATCGAGTTCTTTCACATGGACGCCCTCTCCTCCGCGGTGGCCATGAAGGTCAACTGCGACCTGCAACTGACGCTCATGGCCAGCAGCCTCTACCGTTGGCTGGGCACCCGTGTGGGCCGGGGTTACCAGACCGCCAAGTCCAACCACATCTTCCGCGATCTGGTCGACGACGCCGCCCGTATCACTCTAACCGACAGCGAACTTCAGGTGCGTTTCAACCGGCGTGCCCACAACCCGCTCCTGGCGGCCGCGGGCTTCCCGGACACGTCCACGCCCATACCTTGGCTGGAGAGCAAGCGCTTGCGCCTTATTCTCGGGTCAGTGCATGACGTTTAGTCAAAAAACTAACATGGTCATCCGGGCCCACGCTCGGCTTTCGGCCGCCTGTTCAACCCCACAGTATATGGGAAATGTTAGTTGAACTCAGGGCCGTGGTAATCCAGGCTAGTGTTCCTTCCTCGAGCCACCGGAATTACCACCTCTTGGGCGCGCCAGGCCCGACCGGCTTCAAGAGCCGCGCCTGCCAGCTAGAGGCGGGCAATGAGCAAGCTCAGGCTGACTGGCCGGGGCGGCAGCATCACGCTCACCGTGTGCCGTGACGTGCGGGGAGGGAAGGGTGTCTGGCTCAGCCCCCGCTGGAGTACGCTGTCTTTGTCCACCCGCACACCCTCCCGCCAGGACCGGACTTGCACGGCTGGGCTGTAGTAGTCAACCAGGTACACCGGTATCATATTGCACCCGAGGGATCTCAGCACCTGGACCCGGTGATGACCGTCCAGGATCACCAGGCTCCGGCTGTCCACCAGCACGGGCTCGCGCAGGACCCCGTCGCGAGCGATCTCCTGGGCCAACCGCTCCAACCGGTCCTCGTCCACCTGCTCGTGGGGACGGAGGCAGGTCGAATCCACCAGGGCAAACGTACCTACCGGTCCGCCATAGCTTGGGTTCAGAGATACTCCGGCGTTGCTCACACTATGCCCCTCCTGAGCTAACCTTGGGCAACTGGCTAAGAGCCCGTTCGATCTCCTGTTGTGGGTGATCGTAATCCTCGAGGTTGCCGTCGAAGTAGGCCTCGTAGGCACTGAGGTCGAAGTGTCCGTGCCCGCTAAGACCAAAAAGGATGCACGGTTCCGTTCCCGCGGCCCGAGCTTCCAGCGCCAGGTCCACTGTGGCCCGGATGGCGTGGGCCGACTCGGGCGCAGGCAATATGCCCTCGGTGCGAGCGAAAAGCACCCCTGCCTCGAAGGTGGCAGTCTGCTTCACTGCCCGGGCCGATATCAGCCCCTGGTGGAGGAGTGAGCTAACCATGGGAGCGGCGCCGTGGTAACGGAGGCCGCCGGCGTGGATCCTCGACGGGATGAAACTATGCCCCAGCGTGTGCATGAGGACCACCGGGGCCACCCGCCCGGTGTCGCCGTAGTCGTACGCGTAGACGCCCCGGGTCAGGGTGGGGCAGGCGGTAGGCTCTACGGCCACGATGGAAGGCCTCTTTCCTGCCGAGGGTTCAAGGAAGGGGAATGTAAGCCCGGCGAAGTTGCTGCCACCTCCGAGGCAGCCTACGATCACGTCAGGGTGGTCGCCGGCCATGGCCATCTGCTCGCGTGCCTCCAGTCCGATAACCGTCTGGTGGAGGAGAACATGGTTCAAAACGCTCCCCAGGGAGTAGCAGGCGCGCGGGTCTTTGGCCGCGTCTTCCACCGCCTCGCTGATGGCAATGCCCAGGCTGCCGGGACAACCGGGATCAGCTTCTAGGAATGCCCGGCCCACGGATGTCTCTGGACTGGGGCTGGCCAGCACCTTGGCACCGTACACCCCCATGAGCGAGCGGCGATAGGGTTTCTGTTCGTAGCTTACCCGCACCATGTACACGGTGCACTCCAGGTCGAAAAACGAGCACGCCATGGAAAGGGCAGAGCCCCACTGCCCGGCTCCGGTCTCTGTGGTCAGTCGCTTGGTCCCATCCCGGCGGTTGTAGTAGGCTTGGGCGATGGCGGTGTTGGGTTTGTGACTGCCGGCCGGGCTCACACCCTCGTACTTGTAGTAGATGCGGGCGGGCGTTCCCAGAGCCAGTTCCAGCCTGCGTGCCCGCACCAGCGGGGTGGGGCGGTACAGGCGGTAGACGTCCAGCACTTGGCCAGGGATATCCACCAGCCGGTCGGTGCACATCTCCTGCTGGATGAGAGACGGTGGGAACAGGGGTGCCAGGTCATCTGGACCTAGCGGTTGCAATGTCGCCGGGTGCAAGGGGGGCGCCAGCTTCAGGTCAACGTCGGCGGCCAGGTTATACCAGGCAGTAGGAAGGTCGCTCTCGTCTAGCAGGAACTTGACTCTCTGGTTCATGTGCCATCTGCTCCTTTCTTTAGAAAAACACAAAATCCGCCCCGCTGGGGACGGATTAGCCGTGGTGCCACCCCGATTAGAACTGCAGACTCCCGCACTCTCTGCAATTCCCGCTCACAGGTACGGGACCATGTCAATGGCGGTCTGGCCCTTATACCCTCTCCCGGTAACGGGGGACACCGGCAGCGCCTACTCGCTTGCTTTCGGGCTGCAGCTCGCGGGTCCATTCAATGGTCCTTTCCGGTGCCGGGCTTCCACTGTCCCCGACTCGCTGGACCGGCAGGGCTCCGCCTACTAGTCCCGGTCATCACTGGACTATTATGCTTTCGCACAACGTATCACAGAGAAGGCATGGTTGTCAATAGGTCCATTTTCTGAGGTGTCTGTCAAGTGGTTGTGGGTCGAGAAGCCGCATTTGGTAATTTGGGAAAGTTCAGGTGACTGACATCTGAACCCGGTTGATACTCCGCATGACCCTCGACATGCCCCCTGAGCGGGTGCGCCCAGCATCCAGGATGGGTGGGTGTGACTGTCTAACACCGGC
>JBFLYN010000026.1:0-47474 GCA_040756655.1 Bacillota bacterium | reverse complement strand
AGAGCTGATAGGGTTCGCCGAAGGCGATACTGTGGGCTATACCACCCAAGGTTGCGGATACTGACATCCACGAAAACCTATGAAAGAAGTCGTAACAACTAGATAGTCTTCACAAACCGGAGATAGGGCGGTGCACCCATGAGCAACCTCCACCGCATCAGCTGGATTGATGCTGAGGTCCGCGCCGGGCGCTACCCCAACTCCCGCACCATCGCCAGGAGGTTCGAGATCTCCACGCGCCAGGCCGCCCGGGATATCGAGTACCTGAAGTATTCCATGGGCGCCCCGCTTGAGTATTCGCCGCAGAAAAACGGCTACTTCTACTCCGAAGAAGGCTTTGCGCTGCCGCCCCATTTCATCTCGGGCGAGGAAAGACGGACCTTGGGCCTCTTGGCCCACCTGTACCGGGAAGCCGGCGGAAACCAGGCCGCCCGGCTGGCCGGGCTCTTTGCCCGGCTGGCGAATCCGGAAAAGACCAGCGCCGGTGATGGCGGCCTGCCCGTGTTCACACCCGGGAGCCGGGCCGCCGTGGCTTTTGAGGCCTTACAGCAAGCCATGGCCCGGGGGCGCAAGGTAGAGGTAACGTATCTTTTGCCGTCAAATCTCACCGTCACCCGGGCGTTTCTGCCCCACCGGGTTTCCTCCCGGCAGGGCCGGGCCTGCGTGGCCGGTGCGTGGGACCCGGGCGGAGAGACCGCCTGCCTATGGCTCGACCGGGTGCGGGCAGTGCGGGAACTGGACGAGCATTACAGGTTGCCGAAGCCCGTTCCATCCACGGACGGGACCGGGACCTGGGAGCCCTACACTGCCCTCGTCCGCCTGCCCGGCTCCCCCGGCCCGGGGAATTTCTCGATGGCGCTCGAACCGGCCGGCGAAGGCTTGTACCGGATCCGCTTCTTCCGCTCAGAGGAGCTGATCACCCAGCTATTCCGGACCGGTCCCGGCTTTTCTATAGTCTGGCCCACCTGGCTCCGCCAACGACTGCGCGAGCTCCTGGAAGAAATTCACCGTCGCCACCTGGGGTAGACACTATATGTCATCCCCCGCCCGGCATAATGAAGGTAAGCAACACGCAAAGGAGTGAGCGTAGGTGGCAAGGAAATCACTACCCGGCATCAAGGTGGGCTGTACCTGGACATCTTACATGGCCAGCGTCCACGGAGTTCTCAGCGCGGCGGGGCTCTGGGAAGGACCCATGCACCAGCTCATGGGGAGCACGGGCATGGCCTTTCACTTCATCGTCCACCAAGAACTGTGCCCCAGCTCGGTCACCGTCTATGACTGGCCCGCAGAGCACTTTACCATGATGGACCGCATCGGCATTCATTCCGAGGTGTTCCTCGCGGTCAACGACGCCAGGCTCAACACCTTCAAATCGGTACAGGAAACCGCCGTCCGGCGCATCAAGGCATCCATCGACCGGGGCGTGGGCGTGGTCATCTGGGCACCCACCCCGCTCTTGGAGTTCGGCATCGTCCGGGGTTACGATGACGGTGATGGGGTCTTGCTGGTGGAGGAATGCTGCGGCCGCCCGTGCGATCCACTCCTCTACACTAACCTGGGCAGGTCGGAGGTGCCCGTTCTCTTCTACCAGGTATTCCTGGAGCGGGTACCGGTGGACCCGGAGAAGGTGTACCGTGATGCCCTGGAGTATGCTGTGGGCGAGTGGAATAAGGAGCATCACCACAGGACCGGTGCCGGTCTGTATGCCAGCGGCCGCAAGGCCTACCAGTACTTGGCCCGGGCCCTGGAAAAGGGAGACTTCAACAGTTTCGGCCTGAGTTACCTCCTGGCGGTATACGCCGACGCCAAGGCGATGGTGGCGGGATTCTTGGACGATCTGTGCCGGGAATCCCGGGAGATCACCGGTTTGGAAGTTCCCGCGGCCCTGTACCGGGAAGTCTCCGCTGGGCTCAAGCGCATGACCGGGCTCGTCCCATTCCCCCAGGGGGAAGCCGTCAGTCCTGCGACCGCGGCGGAAGTGCTGGAAGTGGCGCGGAAGTGTGGCCAGATTGAAGACCAGGCCATGGAAGCGGTGGCCAGGGCGCTGGAGGAATAGAGTTAGCTGTGTGCTGAGGGGGGCGACCGGGGACGCCTGCTAAGAGCCTAGTTCGGCGGCCCCGTACACTTCGACGTCTACCAAGCGGGAAGGACGAGGGAATCCCGAATTCGCCGCGCTTGGGTCAACGCACAACGACCCCAAGGCCCATGCCCTCGTTAACCCGGTCGGAACTGGGGGGCTCGTCCTTGGGGGTGGATTTGCACACCACTTTGACACTGAGATCGTTAGTGCCAACCCGGGATCAGACAAAGTGCCTTGACGCCACCGCGAGATGGCGGCTATCGTGTTTCTAGACACAGGCAGTGTTACCAATCTGCGGAAACGATCCAAATGCCTGGTAATGTAGAGCACCGATCTACCGAGGTCTGTTCACCCCGAAACTTGTTCCCGTCTGGTTTCAGCTCCATCATGCCAGCGCGTGTTGTGGCTATGGCTGGCCTAGGATGTGCTTACCTGAGCTAACACCGAGGAGTAGAATGCATCCCTACGACATCACGCGCGGCCACTGTTGTGCGTTTTGTGTCCTTGTGTCAAGACCCGATTGCCTTTGTGGTGATTCAGGATGGCCGGGTAAAGTAGAGCGTTAACTCGCCATCCTTCCCCCATGACATTAGAACGGGCCTTGTTGATGTGCAGTCGCGCGCCGCTACGCTGCAGACGGACCCGCGGTCAGGCCGAGCAGCCGGAACTGTCCCGACGAGCTCATGGGTACCGCAGGCTGGTCCAGGCTCGTGCGTCTACGAGGAGTCCATGAGGCTCTACAGTCTGCAACAGATATACACTTTGATCACGCTAGATCCGGCTGAACTCGAATAGATGGAAGGGGGACCCCAGTGGCGATGCGTAGGTCATGGCTGTACCATAACGTACACAAACCTACAATCTAGAGTAAAGAGGCCAGCCCCACGCGGTATACCCGACACGGTGTTCGGCGTGTGCGGTCGCCCCCCGGTTCAGTCGATCTCTGGCGGCTGTCCCACTACAGCAGCAACTCGTAGGTTACCTGCGGGCGGCCCCGCCCGGCCGGCCGCCGGCGCCCGGCGGGCCGCGCGGCTCCACCCTGGGTCAGGCTGGTGACGATGCGCTGGGCCGACCGCCTACTCAGGCTCAACTCCCGCGCCAGGTCGGCAACGGTAAGAATGGGAGTGCCGTTGCGTGCGGCCAGCGCCCGGATGCGGTTGAGGGTGGCCACGCTCAAGCCGCAAGCCTGGGCCAGTTCCTCCCGGTGAGCCTCGGCTGCCGGAGAGCTGGGCCCAGGACCCAGGGGCCCGGTGACGGCCCCGTCCTCGGTCACCAAGAACGAGCAGTTATCCCCGTGCTCCCCGGCGCGCAGCAGCGCCGACCGGGCGTGCTTCTCTGCCTGGTGCACGGTGTGGCCGAATCCCAGTCCCAGGCGGACACCTCTAAAGCGGCGGTCCAGAAGGTGGGCCAGATCCGGCAGTTCCAGGCCGGCCTGTAGCTGCTCTTCGACGGCCCCCCGGGTGGTGTAGAAGGCATACTGGTCCGGGCCCAGAGGCACCAGCGAAGCGCTGATGCGGCGGGAAAACTCCAACAGCGCCTCGTGGACCCTGAGCTTGGCCTCCTGGAACCCGTACTCCCAGTCGTGCCTGAGGGATAGCTCGCCCATGCCGTGTAGATGCAAGATGCCCACGGCGATGTTCTTGTGACGGAACACGGCTGATTCTCCCATGGTGCGGGCCATACGCAGGGCGGCCCGGATGGCGCCGGGAGCTGCCGTCTGCCTCACCACCGGCACACCCAGGGCCGCAAGCTCGTCGTAGGCCGTCTTCAGGAAGGTCAAGCCGCCGCAGGCCGTTCCACCGGCCCAATGCCGGTAGTGGAACTCCACCAAATCTTTTGCCCGCATCCCCGGGACATACTCGAGGACGTGCACGCCCTGGCAGTCTAGTCCCAGGTCGGTATAGGTCTCGGTCACTGCGGCCGGGCTAAGGGTGTCGATGCTCAAGCGCCCCAGGTCCATTCCTGCACGTTCGGCGGCCAACAGGCCCTTGAGAAAGGCGCTACCGGTAAAAGGGACGTAAGTCGCCGGGACTCCCCAGTGCCCGTGGGCCCGGTTTATGGCGTAAGGGATGGGCCCGGCGTAGAGCACGGCGTGAAGGCGGTGGCGCTCGGCGGCCAGCAGGTCGGGAGCTTCCTGTTCAGAGGCGTAAGGAAGGGGCAACAGCGTCACTCCCGGGACACTGTGCCCCTGCTGGAGGACACCCGATACCGTCTGATGGGTGCCTATCACCCCCACTACGATACTCACATCTGCCACCTCCAGTCCGGCTCTTCGGCGCTGGACCCGGCTATTCCAGGGTCGCTGTGGCCCAGTTGAACAGCGCTTCGCCCATGTAGGCAATGGCCTGTTGCCCGGCGTGGTTGGATGCCAGGCCCGTGGTGAGCACCGCCACAAAAAGCGGCAGTCCCGGCTTTTCGATGATGCCGGCGTTGTGCTCGATGCCCGGCAGCTCGCCCGTCTTGTGGGCCAGCACCGGGTCACCCGGTGTCACTTGGGCAAAGCGGGCCGGAAGCTTGTGGTTGAATTGCTGGTGACGGAGGATATCCAGCATGGCGTCGCGGCCCTGGTACCCGGTGAGGTTGCCGTTCCAGATGGCCTGGAGGATCCGCACCGTATCGGCGGCGCTGGTGTAGTTGTCCAAGCCCCGGGCCCGTGCCTCGAAGTCCATCATCCTGCGCTGCAACGAAGTGGCCGCCAGTCCAAGTTCCCCGGCCAGCTGGTTGACCCGGTCCATGCCCACGGCGTCGATGACCAGGTTGGTGGCGGTGTTGTCACTTACCATGATCATGAGCGAAGCCAGGTCCCGCAGCGAAAGCTCAGCCACGCTCCGCAGCCGGGCCAGCACGCCCATGCCGCCCACCAGGTCCGCGGCTCTTACCGGGACCGGGGCGTCCAGGTCCAACCTGCCGGCCGCTTGGGCCCGGAAGGCTTCCAGGAGTATGAGGAGCTTGATGATGCTGGCCGCCGGCAACCGGGCATGGTGCTGGTGGGAAAACTCCCAGGATCCACAGGTAACGGCCACTGCCGCCTGCCCGGGGATGGAAGAGATGATCTCCCGGAGCCGGCGCTCCAGAGTGAATGTGCCGGACATGGGGCCACCCGCCTTCCTGGCAAGATGGAATTGCCCGGGGGCGGAGTGCCGCCCCCGGCTTTCGTACAGCCTTAGAACAGGAACGCCCTCAGGACCACATACAGAACCGGGGGTACGGTGGCGACCACACCGAAGATGATCATGTTCTTGAGGTCGCCCGAGCGGGCCAACCCCATGGCACCCAGGGTGTCGCCGGTGGGGTACAGGAAAGATGTGATCTGCGAACCCACCAGCAGCACTATGACCCAAAGGCTCATGGGAACGGCCAGTCCCTGCACGAGCGTGGCAAACATCTGGTTGATGACCACTTTCTGGGCCACTGCAGCGCCCGGCACACCTACCACCCCGATGATGGTGGCCAGCGAGACCAGGGCCGGGCGCCCGCCGGTCTCCACCAGCGGCATAAACAGGTTGGCCAGCGCTTGGAAGGCGCCCATGTTCTCAATGTACGCCATGAACGGCGTAAACAGGACAAACTGGAGGAACAGCCACACCAGGGGCTTGGCGCCGTCGGTGAAGGCTTCGGCGATCTTGTTAGGGTGCATGCGCCCGGCCAGGCCGGTCACCACGGCTGTGGCCATGATCACCAGGATAGCAAAGGTGGCCCCGCCCTTGATGTGTATGCCGTAGACGATAAGACCCAGCAAGGTGACGAGGAAGGCCGCAGTGGCCTGCTTGGAAACGGGGGACTCGTCACCGGCTTGCCCGCTGAGGGCCTTCATGTCTTCCTCGGAATAGGCCCAGTTTTCCAGGGACTTGGTCCGGATCTTCTGGGCGTAGATATAGGTGGTCACCCAGAGCAGGATGGAGATGGGGATGCCCGCGGCCAGCAGCACCTGGGTGTAGGTAAGCCCGGTCAGCTGCATGAGCGTGACCATGGGCGGAGTGAAGGGTCCCAGGAACAAGCCGGTAGCCCCGGCTCCCTGGAACAACACTGCCGCCACTGATGATGATACACCTGCTGCCGCCATGATGGGGATGACCACCGGGGCGATGATGGCGTTGGCGCCCGCCAGCGTGCCCAGCAAGGCCACCATGAGGGCCGAAGCCATCATGGTGCCGATGATGGTCTTGGTGGGGCTGTCTATGCCCACCCGGCGCATCACGAACCGCACCAGGTTTCTGGCCACGCCGGTGCGTTCGGCGATCTTCCCTAGCCCGCCCCCGGCCATGATGATCAGGCCCACGTAGGCCAAGAATGAGCCTGTGCCACCCTGGATGGACCTGGCGATGGCCGGCAGGTTCTGGCCGCTCATGACGGCCCCCACGATCATGGAGGTAACGATGGACGCAATGGGGTTCCAGCCCTTGAACACCAGGATGATGAAGATGACCAGCGGGATGAGGCCCCATAGAGAAGGTGCTGTTACCAAAAAATGTTCCTCCTTAGGGATGAGTTGCGGCCGATAATCGAGCTGTACTCGGAGTTTTCTCGGCGATCACCTCCTGATTTATGGTCATATGGCCGGAAGTATGCCGAAATAGTTCGAGACCGCTCGCGGAAAATCCTCCAGCCGCCTGGTCTTGACATATACGAGCATGTGTTCGTATAATAGAAACACGAACACATGTTTGCAAAACGGGTGATCGCCCTGAGGCAAATAGCCTACATCGAACTTATGGGGTTTTACGCCGGTGTCCAGAGGGATGGTGAGACACCCGTGGCGGTGGTGCGGGAAAAGCGGCTTTTTGATGTGGATGAACTGGCAGCAGCGGCCGGGGTAAAACCCGGGCAGACCGTCCGGCAGGGGCGCCTAAGCTGCCCCGGGCTGGCGGTAGTCCCCTACGACGAGGCCCACTACCGCCTGCCGGCCCGGCGCCACCTGGACCTTTACGCACGCCACACCCCCGGCGTGGACCCGGAAGAGTACCACCGTTGTTTTCTGGACTTGTCCGGCCCGGTGCCGGCCGGAGAAGAGCTGGAGTCCATCGTGGCCGAGGTAGTGCCCGGGTATGCCTGGGGGGCAGCGGCCGGGCTGGCCAGTTCCAGGTTCCTGGCCCGGGCGGCGGCGGGCTCGGCCGGGCCGGGCAAGGTGATGGTGGTCCCCCCGGGCCGGGAAGCCGGGTTTTTGGAAGATCTGCCGGTGGCATGCCTCTGGCCCATCTCGGAGGAACTGCGGCAGCGCCTCTCCCTCCTGGGCCTCAAGACCGTAGGACAGGTCCGGATGGTCCCCGTGGCCGAAGCCACGCGGAGATTCGGCAAGGAAGGCAGGCTCCTGGTGGCCCTCAGCCGCGGGGAAGACCCTACTCCAGTGCGGGCCCGGTACCCGGAAGAGGCCGTGGAGTCCAGCTTCCGGCTGGAAGGCGAAGTTGAAGTGGGAGGCGGGCTCCTGCTTGCCCTGGATACCCTGGCCACCGGCCTTGCCCGCGGGCTGGCCGGGCGGATGGCCGGGTCGCGCAAACTGGAACTTACCTTGGAGCACGGCGACGACCGGCACACCCTCCTGGAAAGGGAGCTGGTGCGCCCGCGGTTTTCCCGCAAATCCCTCTTGGAGCAGTTGATGGGCTTGGTGAGCCGTGCGGGCCCCGTTCCCGCTGTGACCGGGCTACGGGCAGTGGCGGGATCGCTGGTGCGGGTGCCTGCCGAACAGCTGTCCTTGATTGCCACCCGCGAGGAAGAAGATGATGAAAAATGGGCCCGGCTGGGTGGAACCCTGGAGAGCCTCTCCCGCAAGTACCGGGGGACGGTGGTGGAGTTTGGGTCCCGGCGTCCCCCGGACCGCCGGGAAGCCATGCTGGACTGGTACGACCCCATGCGGTCGGGCCGCAAACTGGAAGGAGAGTAGCGCTCATGGCCAAACTGGTTAATCAGCCGGTGCTGGTGGTAACCGATGGCAAGCGCCGCCCCCGCCGCTTTTTCTGGATCCGCCACTGGATTGACGTCCAGAGCATACTGGAAGAATGGAAGGACACCGGCCGCTGGTGGGACGGGGAGACCGAGAAGACCTTCTACCGCCTAGCGGGCAACGGGGGTGCAGTGTACGAGATCTTTTCCGACCGCAGGCTAAACCAGTGGAACCTCTACCGGGTGCTGGATTGACACCAGCATCCAGGCTAAACCAAAGACCCGGCCACCTGGCTGAAGCAACGCTTCGGCCAGAGGCATCTTTTGGAGGCAACCATGCTCGCACACCTGCACGTGCACTCGCCGTTCTCTTTCCTGGATGGCGCCAGTAGCATCCAGCGCTTGGTGGCGCGCGCCGCGGAGATGGGAGTAGAGGCTTTGGCCATCACCGACCACAATAACCTCAGCGCCACGGTGAAGCTCCACAAGGCGGCCGCCCAGGCCGGCATCAAGGCCATCATCGGAGCCGAGGTCACGCTGGAGGACGGCTCTCACCTGGTGCTCCTGGCCCGGGATGCCCGTGGTTACGCCAATCTTTGCCGTCTCCTCACCCGGGCCCACCTCGACCACCCGCGCAAAGAGCCCCGGGTCAGCCGTTCCAGCCTGGAGGAACTGGGGGAGGGCCTGGTAGTGCTTTCGGGCTGCCGGCGCGGGGAGGTGGCCCATCTTTTGCTGCACGGGAAGTACCAGGCGGCCCGGGCGGCGGCCAGTTGGTACCAGCAGCGCTTTGGCCGCGACTACTACCTGGAACTAGGGGAGTCCTACCTCCCGGGCAGTGCCCGGCTGGCGCGGTTGTTGCGGGAACTGGCGGGCCAGCTCGGCCTGGAATTGGTGCTCACGGGCAATGTCCACTACGCCTCGGGGCACGATTTCTGGGTCCACGACATTTTGACCTGCGTGCGTACGTTAACCCGTATAGACGACATCTGCCCGGAACGCCGGCTGAATGCGGAAAACTACCTGAAGACCCGGGAGGAGCTGCTCTTGGCCTGCCCGGGGTGGGAGCGGGCCCTGGAAGTGGCCGGTGAGATCGGGAAAAGCTGCGGGCCGGTGCTGGACTTGAAGGCCCGGGTGCACCCCGAGTTCCCATTGCCGGCCGGGGAAAATCCCGCCGCCGTGCTCCGGCAACTGGTAGGGGAGGGGGCGCGCCGGCGGTACCCGCGGGTGAGCAAGAACATCAAAGAGCGGCTCGAACACGAACTGGACATCATCTGCCGGCTGGGGTTTGAGGACTACTTTCTCCTGGTGTGGGACGTGGTCCAGTTTGCCCGTAACCGCGGGATCCGCCACGCGGGACGGGGCTCGGCGGCGGATTCGGCCGTCGCCTACTGCCTGGGCATCACCGAAGTGGACGCCATCGGCCGGGGTCTTTTGTTTGAACGGTTCATGAGCCTGGAACGGGCCCAGCTGCCCGATATCGACGTGGACTTCGACGCCCGTCACCGGGACCTGGTGACCCAGTACGTGTACGGGAAATACGGTAAGGAGCATGTGGCCACCGTCTGCACGTATAACACGTTCCAGGGGCGTTCGGCCGTGCGCGATATCGGCAAGGCGCTGGGCTTTCCTGCTGGAGAAATCGATGCCCTGGCCAAGCGTTTACCCTGGGTCAAATCCGGCGAGATCCGGGATGTCTTGAACCTCCCGGAGTTGCGCGTCCTCCAGCTGGACCAAGACCGCCTCGAACTCCTGCTGGACTGCTGCGCCCAAGTGGCTGGCCACCCGCGTTTTCTCGGCACTCACCTGGGGGGAGTGGTCATCACCCGCCCGCCGCTGGTAGAACTGACCCCGTTGCAACTGGCCGCCAAGGGGGTCACTGTCACCCAGTTCGACAAAGAGGATGTGGAGGACCTGGGACTGATCAAGCTGGACCTGCTTTCTTTGCGCACCCTCAGTGCCGTGGAAGACACGGTGAAGGTCCTGGAATTAGACTACGACCGCATCCCGGCCCAGGACCGGGCCACCTACCAGCTTTTGAACTCCGGCCAAACCATCGGGGTCTTCCAGCTGGAGAGCCCAGCCCAGAGAGCGCTCCAGTCCCGCCTTGGAGCCGATAACCTCGAGGACCTGGTGGCCAGCGTGGCCCTGATCCGGCCCGGCCCCATCAAGGGGAACATGGTGGAACCATTTGTCGCCCGCAGGCAGGGCAAGGAGCCGGTGACCTACGCCGACCCCAGGCTGCGGCGGATCCTGGCCAAGACCTACGGGGTGGTGTTATTCCAAGAACAGGTCATCGAAATCGCCACGGTCATTGCCAACTTTTCCCCGGGGGATGCCGACCGGCTGCGCCGGGTCATGACCCACGCCCGTTCCCACCGGGACATGGGGGAACTGGGCCAGAAGTTCGTGGAACGGGCCATCGCCAACGGGACTCCCCCCCAGGTGGCCCAGGAGATCTTCACCTACATGGCAGGTTACGCCAGCTACGGGTTTTGCGAGGCCCATGCCGCTTCCTTTGCCAACACTGCTTATAAAACCGCCTACCTGGTGCAGCACCACCCGGCCGAGTTTTTCGCCGCCATCCTTAGCAACAGCCCCATGGGTTACTACCCGCCCGGCACCATCATCGTGGAGGCACGGCGAAGGGGTGTGGGGGTGCTGCGGCCCTCGGTCAACTATAGCCAAGCCAGCTGTGAAGTCCAAGACGGGAATATACGTATTGGGCTCGGACAGCTGCGCGGCATGACCCGGGCTGGGCTGGAATCCTTGCTCAAAGCCAGGCAGGCCGGCCCGTTTCTTTCCCTGGCGGATTTCTGCGCCCGGGTGTCGCTCCCGCGTCCCCTGTACCAGTCACTGGTGCTGTGCGGGGCAGCAGATGACTTCGGGGCCAACCGGAGGAAGCTCCTGTGGGAACTCGAGGACATCCTGGCTCATGAGGGCCCGGCGGGCGGGTTTGACCTGGGTGCTCCCGGTGCAGACTGGGGAGGGGTGGAGGATTTCGCCTTCAACGAAAAGCTCAAGTTCGAGTACGAGCTTTTGGGCATGGGGATGAGTGGGCACCCGCTGGAAGCCGTGCGTGATGGGCTCCGGAAGCAGGGAGTGGTCACCGGGGCGGAACTATCCGGCCTTGGAACAGGACGGTTGGTGAAACTGGCGGGATACCCGGTGCGCCCGCACCGCCCGCCCACGCGCAGCGGTCGGATCACCGTATTTGTATCCTTGGAGGACGAAACCGGACTCACCGATCTTACGGTCTTTGAAAATATCTATCACCGCTCGGGCCAGTACCTTTTCACCGAACCGGTACTCCCCCTCCTGGTGGAAGGGAAGCTGGAGCGGAGGGGGCAGGGGGTGAGCATCACTGTCCGGAAGCTAGCTCCCCTGGTGTCCTGAACCAGGAGACCAGGGTCGACCCGTAGCGGGTCTGCCGGTAGCGGCAAAGCCGCCCGGCCGCCGGGCACACGGGCTCGCCGGGGTAGTGCTGGACGAACACCGTGCCCCCCGGGGCCAGGAGGTTCCCGGCGTCCAGGCCCGCCAGGGTGGGGTCCAGCAGGCCCGCATCGTGCGGGGGAGCCACCGCCACCACGTCAAAACACCGCCCGGCCCGGGCCAGGCGGTCCAGGGTAGCCAGCACTTCGCCGGGTATGAGCTCAGCTTGCCCTGCGCAACCGGTGCTTTCCAGGTTGGCCCGGATCACCTTCAACGCCCGCGGGCTCTTTTCCACCAGGGTGCAAAAGGCCGCACCACGGCTTATGGCTTCAATGCTGTAGCTGCCGGTGCCCGCGTAAAGGTCCAAAAAGCGCGCCCCGCACACCCGGGGTCCCAGGATGTTGAACACCGCTTGCCGCACCTGGGCCAGCGGGGGGCGGGTGGCCAGCCCGGGTAAGCTATGCAAAACACGCCCCCGCAACGAGCCGCCGGTCACGCGTATCATGGACCATTCCTCCCCTCTCCCAGCATAACCTGAAAGGCACCGGGCCACAACATGGGGAGGATAGTGGGCAGTAATTAGCGAATATTGGGAGGTACAGCCCGAGGGAGGTGGAGCCGTGAACCGGGGGTATCGCCTGGCCAGGTACCTAGTACTGGCTTCCATGCTGGTGGCCCTTACCCTGGCGGCCACCGCGGTCCTGCGCCTGCCTGCCCTGGGCGGCAAACTCTACTTTCACTTTGGCACGGCGGTGATCTTCACCACGGCCCTACTTTTGGGCCCCCGCATGGGGGCCGTAGTGGGGGCCCTGGGCTCGGCCTTGGCCGATATCGTCCTGGGGTTTTGGGTCTGGTTTCCCGTATCGTTTCTGGTCCACGGGATCGAAGGCTATATCGTGGGCCACATCGCCACCGGCGAGGGTGGGTTCCGAGACCTGCGGGCGCTCTTGGCCGGCTCTACCTGGATGGTGCTGGCCTACGCCCTGGCCGCCGGGCTCATCTATGGCCGGGCTGCGGTGCCCGTAGAGATCACCGGGGATTTGGCGCAGGTGGGAGTGGGCGGGGCGGTGGCCTGGTTTTTATCCGCGGGGTTGCGCCGGGCCTACCCCCGCGTGCGGGAGTTTAGAGGCAAGGAGAAAGCCCATGAAAACCGGTAAACTGGAGCCCGGGGGACTGGAGCGATTGGTGTTCACCCGCACCGGGGCCCGCCGGGACGAGGTAGTGCTGGGCCCCCGGGTGGGAGAGGACAGCGCCGCCCTGGACCTGGAAGGCGAGCTCACGGTGGTGACCGTGGACCCCATTACCGGCGCGAGCACCGGGGCCGGGGCCCTGGCCGTGCAGGTGACCTGCAACGACCTGGCCGCCACCGGGGCCGAGCCCGTGGCCGTGCTATTGACCTTGTTGTTGCCCGAAACCGCGGGAGATGCCCTGGTGGAGGAGATCATGGAAAGCGCGCACCAGGCCGCCCTGGAACTGGGAGTGGCCCTGGTGGGCGGGCATACCGAGTTCACCCCGGGGCTTGCGCTGCCGGTGATCTGCGCGGCGGCTGTGGGACGGGCACCCCGCCGGCGGCTCCTGCCGTCCGGGGGCGCCCGGGCCGGGGACGACCTGGTGCTGGTGGGTGGGGCCGGCGTGGAAGGCACCGCCATCCTAGCCCACGATTTCGCCGACGTGCTTGGGCCTTACCTGGGCCAGCCGGCGTTGGCCGAGGCCCAGGCCTACAGCTCTCGCATCAGCATCGTGCGGCCTGCCCTGGAGGCCGCCCGGCTGGGCGCCACCGCCATGCACGATGTGACTGAAGGCGGGGTTTTCGGAGCAGCCTACGAAATGGCGTCGGCAGCGGGCACCGGGCTGGTGGTGGATGCGGGACGCATCCCGGTAAGCCCGGTTACTCGCCAGATCGCCCGGCTGGCAGGCATCGACCCGCTCCAGCTCATATCCAGCGGCTCGCTGTTGGTGGCAGCCCCGGACGGTGAAGCCATGGCAAAAGCTCTTGCATGCCGCGGATTCGCCTCCGCGGTCATCGGGCGCTTTCAACCGGGTGACGTGGTCCTGGCCAGCGGAGAACCACTGGCCGCGCCCGGAACCGATGCGCTGTGGCAGGCCCGGCTTCGCCTGCAAGGCCTGCGGAACAGCTGAAGATGGTTGAGGAGATCAGGTATACTAGAGTTAAGGGAGGTGACGAGCAGTGTGGCTTTTCGGGGTACTGGCGACCTTTGTCATCTTGGTATGGCTGGTGATCATGGGCCTGGTACATATGTCCACTCGCTACCACCATTCCCGGCTTAGCCGGCGGGTGCTGGCGGTGGAAGCCGTCTTCAGCTGGATGCTGGCCGCAGTGTATGTCCAGGGCCACCTGCCGTTGCCACCTGCCTGGTCCGTCCTGGCCAGCCTGCCGGTGGCCCTGATCTTGTACGTGGCGCTGGGCGTGACCACCCTGGAGCTCTGGCGGTTAAAGCTACAAGGTTCCTTCGATGACCAGATCTCCCGGTTAGAGCAAAAGGAAGGAGCGCTCCTCCAGGAACTGGACCTGATCCGGGACCAGGTGCACGCGGAGGCGCTCAGGCTTAGGGAAAGCGAGGCCCAGGAAAGGACGGCCCGGGACCGCTGCGGGCGCCTTCGCCACATTGTCAACCAGTGGCAGCAGGAACCGGGGGTGGCCAGGGTTCGCTCCCTGCGTGTGGCCGAGTGGGAAGAGCTATACCGGGCGGCGGGTCCCGGAGGCAGGGAGGCGCGGCAGAAGGAGCTTCTCGCCGAAGGCGACGCAGCCCGGGCCGCCCGCGACTTCGAACGCGAGGTCCAGGTCAACGTGGAACTGGCCATCATAGAACTGGTAGCTCTGGAGCAGGACCGCGGGATCGAGGTCGGAAGCAAAGGGGCAGGCCGGGTGGACCGGCTTTTAGCCCGGCAAGATGAGATCGCCTCGGAACTGGCGTCAGTCCGCCACGAGCTGGCCGGGTGGCGGAGGAAAAAGGGCGACTTCCTGTCCCAGGGGATCAAGCTTTAGGGAGGGCGGGACATGAGTCACATAACTACCCTGAAGACCAAGATCAAGCTGGAAGCGGCGCTGTTGGCGGGACGGTCCGTGGAAGAGGACCCGGGCTGGGAACTCTTGGAAGAGGCCATGAAGGCGGCTGCCGCCGAACTGGGCGGAGAACTGACCACCAACGTCCGCGACTACTATGGTCGTCGCCTGCGTTGCGACTGGGGGCTGGCAACCCCGGATTTCGGCCGCGGCGTGGGGGTCAAGGTTTCGCGCACCACCGGAGAGGTTACCTTTGCCTACGACTCCTATGGGTGTGATGAACGGGCCATCCAGAGGATCTGCGACACCATTACCCAAAGCTACACCACGCTGGCGGTGGCCGAGGCCCTGCGCAGCCTCAACTACCAGGTGGACTTTGAAGAAGAGCACCACCCGGTGCACGGGCGGAAGATCCTGGTGCGAGGGGTGCTGTAATGGCCCGCAAGGTGAACGTGACCATCGACCGGCGGGGGCAGGTCAAAGCGGACTTTGTGGGTTTCCCGGGGGAGGACTGCTTTGATGAGTCGGACAGCCTGTTGCGGGCCTTGCGGCACTTCGGGCTCCACGCCGTGCCGGCCAGCACCGTCCGCAAGACCGCCGGAGAAATTGAGGCCGAGCGAGTTGGTCTCTCGGGACAAGAACGCGAGCGAGAGCCCGTCAAGACCTCGAGAGACTGAGGCAACACTGGCACCGGGGGAGTCCCGGCTGGTGGAGGTGTACGTCACCCACCAGAGCATAGAGGTGTACGACAGAAACGGGACCCGGGCCGCACCGGCCCTGGTTTCGGCCCTGCAGCGGTGGGGACTCAAGGCACAGAAAGTGTATGCTTCGCCTTGCGGCTGAAGCATCCATGCGGCTTCCCCGGGAGCAGGCCGCGGCCCGAACGCATCCTCCTGGACCTGTCCGCCGGCCCGGGGCAACCCGGCCAGTAGCGCCCCCTCGGGCTGGGGCCACCGGGGGAACGGGCTGCCGCTTTCGGTTGGCCCGGACCCGACCACGTACGGCTCGACTACGCGGTGACGAAAACGCGGCCCTCAACCTGGAGGCACCTACTCCAGCTACCACGTGCCGCCGGCTTGGCGGGAACTCACGCCAGGTAGAACGGGAGTTGGATCGGTCCTGGTTGGTGAGACCGGAACCCTCACGGACTTTAGTCCAGAGGGGAGACGGGGCTTGACTTGCCCTGGGGGTGGACAACCTGGTCCAGTACGATTTCCTGGATACCACCTGGATAGAAAACGGCCTGGTGAAGAGGAAGAGCAACTACTCGCCGGTGGTTTGCTTTGAGACCACCGACCCCAAGCGCCTTCTCCAGCTGAAGGAGTACATACTCACTCACCCGGAAGTGAAAAACGCCGATGCCTTCTTCATCTACGACCAGTGGGAAGGGCTGGGGCGCTTGGGGCTGAGCCCGTCCGGGCCCGTGCACGAGCTATACCGGAAACGGCCCACCGGGGGTTCGTCCATGATCCAGCGAGCACGCGGGGACGAAGGGGTGGAACTGCAAAACTTCAAGGCCGTACTCAAAGAAGTGGACGGGTATCTCAAAAACCAGCGCACGGTGTTTGTCATCCAGAACATCTCCGAGGTCCGAGAATGGGAAACCGGCCTCCAGAGCGCGCTCAGGGCCTGGGCCATCGACCCGCAGATCATAACCAGGAACTCCACCATCTTCATCCTCACGGCGGATGCCGCCTCGCTCCTGGACGCTTTCACCCGGGAACTGGTGGTCATCATCTCGGTAGACCCTTCGTCGGCGGCCGAGCGTCACAGCCTCATCGAACTCATCGCCAAGGAGTTGGGACTGGAACTACCCCGCCAGGCTACCATAGAGTTGGAGGTGACCACGGCCGGGCTGAACTTACACCAGGTGGAAAGCATCCTCCTGGAAAGTTACAACCGCCGGAGGACCTTCGACATGTCGCTGGTCAAGGACCTCAAGTCTGAACTGGTCAAGCGGTCGGGCATCCTGGAAGTAAGTGAGCCCACTGCCTCCTTTGCCGACATCGGGGGCTACCAGGCCATCAAGGATTTCACCGTCAAGTACATCATAAATGTCCTCCGCTACTCGGAGCGGGCCCGGCGGTTTGGCCTCCCCCTGCCCAAAGGCATCCTGTTCTTTGGGCCCCCGGGTACCGGCAAAAGCTTGTTCGCCAAGGCCCTGGCCACGGAGATCCAGCTTCCCTTCATCAACCTGGTTACCGAGAACATCTACTCCAAGTGGCTGGGTGAATCCGGGCAGAACATGAAAAACGCCATCCAACTGGCGGAGAAAATGTCCCCGGCCATCGTGTTCGTGGATGAGATCGACCGGTTTGGCAAGCGCACGTCCACCGAGAGCGGTTCGGCCGGCGAAGAGACCAAGCGGGTGTTTTCCCAGTTTCTAGAGTGGCTGGGACGCCCGGAGCGCGAGGCCATCATCGTAGGCACCACCAACGTGCCCGAGCACTTGGACGAGGCCTTCACGCGCACCGGCAGGTTCGACTACAAGATCCCCTTCCTCTACCCAGGACCCCGGGCCCGGCTGGACGTCCTCCTGGTGCACCTGGGGCTCAACCAGGGTACCAAGAAGGTGGCGGTCCCCCTGGACATGAGCCGTGAGGAGCTGGTGCAGTTCCTGGAGCAGGAGATCCTGGACCTGACCAAGAACTTCTCCTGTGCTGAGCTGGAAGAACTGGTTACCCGGGCCAAGCGGGTGGCCTTCGACCGGGGGGGCGAGGGGCTGGGCCGGGACGACTTCCTCAACGCGGCCAGGAGCTTTCGCATCGATGTCCAGCACCGCCGCGAAGTCATCAGCGAATGCCTGGCCCAGGCGCGCCGCTTTACCGACGACCAGACTTTCCTGGACGCTGTTGAGCGGGAGATGGAGGTACGTCGCAACTGACTTGAGCGTGCCTTCTCCCGGAAGATGCTGCGTATCTGGTCCTGCCATGGCACCGCCGACGGGAGAGAGCCATGCACTACTTGATCGTGAACGCTGATGACCTCGGCTTGGCGCCGGGCGTCACCCGAGGGATCCTTGAGGCTCACGCCCGCGGAGTGGTGACCTCGGCTTCGGCCATGGCCAACATGCCGGGCTTCCAGGATGCCATGCAGGCGGCCTCTGACCACCCAGAACTGGGCATCGGGGTTCACCTGACCCTCACCGCCGGCCGGCCGGTGCTGTCTCCGTCGGAGGTTCCCACCCTGGTGGACCGGCCGGGACGGTTCATAAGACGGCCGCTACGCCAGTGCCTGTTCGGCAGCGAACAGGATGTCCACCGGGAGTGGGACGCCCAGATCCGGGCGTTCCTGGCCACGGGCATATCCCCGACCCACCTGGACAGCCATCACAACCTGCACCTGTACCCTCCTTACCTGGACATTGCCTGCCGCCTGGCAGAAAAACACGGGATTTTCGCCCTCCGCGTGGTCCGGCCAGACGACCAGCCTGTGCGACGGACACGAGGACCTCTCAGGTACTGGTACATGGCCTTGCTTCGGCACAGCCTAGCCCGGGCTTCCCAGTCCGCCCTGGAGTTTCCAGACCGCACCGAGGATCTCACCGGAGGCACAGATACCGGGCCGTTGCATGCCCGGTTTGAAGCATTCCTGGCGACCACCGCCAGAGAGCGCGGCATCGCCGAATTGGCCTGCCACCCCGGGTATTGTGATGACCGGCTGGCGGCCATATCTTCCCTGTGCCCTGAACGCGAGGCCGACCTTGCCATGCTGTGCAGCGAAAGGACCCGGGATGCGCTGGAGCACAGCGGTGTCAAGCTGGTGTCTTTTGGCATCTTCCGGGAGCTCCACTCGGCCAACTGGTTGGGCAGGAAGTAAGGAGGGATGACCTTGCGCCAGCTGCTACAGAAGTTTTCTTCCGCCTTATTGCTTCCCGTGATCATCTTGCCGGTGGCAGCCGTTTACATGGTGCTGGGAGACCAGCTGGGCTGGGCGCCGCTGTATGCTGCCGGGCACAGTCTCCTGGTTACGTACCTGCCGTTGCTTTTTGCCGCCGGCGTGGCCCTGGGGTTTACCGGCCGGGACGGCATGGCCGCCCTGGCCGCGGTGGTGGGCTACGCGGTCATGGCCTCGGTGTCCCGGGCCATGGACCCGACCGTGGACACCGGAGTGCTGGGCGGCATAGCCATGGGGGCCGCCGCTGCCCTCCTGTTCCAGCGCTTTCATGACCTTAGACTGCCCGAGTACCTGGGGCTGTTTTCCGGCAAGCGGTTCGTACTGGTGGCATCGTCCGCCGCCGGGCTGGTGGCCGGGACAGGTTTTGGCCTGGCCTGGCCGCCCATAGGGCGGCTCATCGTGCGATTAGGGGAGTGGCTCTACTCGGCCGGGGCCACGGGAGCCTTCGTGTACGGTGTCCTCAACCGCCTGCTCATCCCCACCGGGCTCCACCATATCCTCAACAACCTCATCATGTACGTGCTGGGGGGCTATCCCGACCCGGTGACCGGGCAAGTGGTCCTGGGCGAGGTACCACGGTTTTACGCCCGCGACCCGTCCTCCGGGTACCTCCTGGCCGGTTTCTACCTGACCATGGTGTTTGCCGTTCCCGCCATTTGCCTGGCCATCGCCCACGAGGCCAGGCCCGAGCAGAGGACCAGGGTCACTGGCATCATGGTGACGGCGGCGTTGACTTCCATTATAACGGGCATCACCGAGCCGGCGGAGTTTGCCTTCATGTTCGTGGCCCCGGTGCTGTTTTTGGCGCACGCCCTGTTGACCGGGGCAGCGCTCTGGGTCACCTACGCCCTGGGAGTCCGTCATTTCGGCATGGCGCTTCCCATGTTCTTCATAAACCTGGGATATGCCGGACGGGCCTGGCTGCTCCTGCCCCTGGGAGTGGTCTTTGGAGCTCTCTATTACCTCCTGTTTAGGTTCCTGATCCGCCGCTGGGACCTACCCCTCCTCGGGCGGACCCCGGTTTTGGCGGGTGCAGAAGGCAGTCAAGCCGGGGCCGATGTGGCCCGGCTCCTGGAGGCGCTGGGTGGCGCTGCCAATATCGTTTCTGTAGACGCGTGCCTGACCCGGTTGCGGGTGGAGCTGGTGGATGCAGGCCGGGTTGACGAAGGCTCCCTGTACCGGCTGGGGGCCTCCGGGGTTTCGCGCCCCGGGGCATGCTTGGTACAGGTGGTCATGGGCTCAGCTTCGGCATCCATCTGCGATCAGCTTTGCGCGGTGCTGGCCCAGGACCGTCCAGCGGTGCCGCTCCTGGCCCCGCTCACCGGTCGGCTCATGCCACTTTCCGAAGTGCCCGACCCGGTCTTTTCCGCCGGGACAATGGGCCCGGGCGTGGGCATCGACCCCTCAGAGGGAAGGCTGGTGGCGCCGGCGGACGGGCGCATTGAGTACGTGTTCCCAGGAGGGCACGCGCTGACCATGGTCACCGGGTCGGGCCTGGAACTCATCCTGCACCTGGGGATCGACACCGTCCGGTTGGCGGGCGAAGGTTTCACCGTGCACGTGGAAGCCGGAAAACAGGTAGAGACCGGGGAACTGCTGGTGGAATTCGAGCAGGCGACCCTGGCCCAGGCCGGGCTCAGCCCCATTTCCCTCCTGATCGTAGCCAACGCCGGCCGGGTAGACAACCTCCGGCCAGCCCCGCCCGGGCCGGTAAGGGCCGGGCGCGACCCGGTCATGAGAGTCTGGCTAAAACCCGGGAACGGGCGGTGACCGTTAGGAGCATCCCGCATCGGGAATGCTTATAGGCAGGAAACTACCGCCCGCTTCTGGTATATGACCAGTGAAGGCCCAACCGTAAGTGTGGAGGTGTCGCATTGAAAGACAGAGTACAGGAAGTCCTGGACAAGATCAGGCCCAGGCTACAGCAAGACGGCGGTGATGTAATGCTCGTCGATGTCGATGACCAAGAAGGCGTGGTAAAGGTGAGGTTGACGGGAGCATGCCAGGGCTGTCCCATGTCGACCCTGACCCTGAAGAATGGCATTGAGCGCTGGCTAAAAAGCGAGATCCCGGAAGTCAAGGCGGTTGAGGCTGTGTAGCCAAGCAGCGTACTACCCGGCACCCGCCGGGTTTCTTCTTTTCTCGCCGGGAGGCTGAGCCCCCCCGAAACCGGAGTGGACCTAACCTGTGCCGGGCGGAAAGACTCTCGGGTAGGCTTGCATACTTATGCGAAAGGGAGTATATTTATCGCAAGGGGAGGTGCAGGCCTTGTCTATAACTTTCGAACTCAAGTACCGGGCCGCCCAGCTACACCCCGGCATCGGCCACCGCTTGGCCTCGTACCTTGAGGACCTGGCCGGCCCGGGTTACAGCATTCAGCAGCTGGCGACCGGAGAGGAAGCGGCCATCCTGGTGAGTTCCGATGCGGGCGAGTGGTTCGTACCGCTGGTGGTTAGAGAAGGCCAAGACGAGCTCACAGCGGAAGTGCTCATTTGCACCCCTGGCCTCCAGGCGTTCAACCCGGGGCGGGACGTGCGCACCTTGTCGCCCGGGGACGAAGCGTCAGTGGTATACTATCACCGCCTGATCCAGGAGTTCCTGGACGACATGGGGCTGGAGCGACTGCCCGGCTAGAGGGCCGGAGCGGCAGGAGAAACCCGCCCGGGGCGCAAATATGGCAGTTCAAGGGACCGGTGGCAGCCGGACCCTTTTGTTTTGGGAGGTGATCTCTTTGGCGAGGCCAAGCGTTGCCCGGCTGGTGCGCGAGGGCCCAGAAACGGACCCGGTTGAGGAGTCGTCGTTCAGCCTGATCGAAGGTGCGCCGAAAGAGCTGGAGGACCTGGTGGCCGGGCTGGCGCTGGACCATCAACGAGTGCTGGCCCTCAGTCGCCAGTTTGATGCCCGGTTGCGGCTATTGCAGGCGGGAAGGAAGTCCAGAGCCCGACCACGAACCTCCCAGCTGAGGTGAATACCCATTCTCCCGTACCTGGCGGTGGCCGTAGGGGTGCTGGCGGTCTCAGGTTCGGCCATCTTCATCAGGCTGTCCACGGCACCGGCCCTGGTCCTCATGGTCTACCGTCTCTTGCTGGCCGAAGTGGTGTTGCTTCCCGCGGCCGTGCTCGGGGCCAGGACCCACCGGCCCCGGGCGTCCGGCCGGGAACTGGGCCTGGCCTGCTTGGCCGGGGTATTCCTGGCCCTGCATTTTGTAAGCTGGATTACGTCCTTGGAATATACCACGGTGGCCAGTTCGGTGGCGCTGGTGTCCATCCAGCCCGTATTCGTGCTGGCCGGTTCCTGGTTCTTCCTGGGGCAGCGCACCAGCGGGCGGGCCCTGGCCGGTGCACTCTTGGCCGTGGCCGGCGCCGGGGTGATCGGGGCCGGCGACTTTGCCCTGGGCGGGATGGCATGGTACGGGGACATCCTGGCCTTGACCGGGGCGGTGATGATAGCCGGGTATCTCATCATCGGTGCCGGCTTGAGGCGGCGGTGGTCCCTGTGGCTGTACACTTCCCTGGTGTACGGAGTGGCCGCCCTGGTAGGAGTGACGACGTGCTTGCTCCGGCGGGTGCCGTTAGCCCCGTACCCGGCCCGGGAGTGGCTCCTCTTTGTGGCGCTGGCCGTTTTTCCCACGCTCATGGGTCATACGGTCTTCAACTGGGCCTTGGGCCGGGTGCCGCCGGCAGTAGTGTCCGTGAGCATCCTGGGCGAGCCCGTGGGGGCGGCGCTCCTGGCCTGGATGATACTGGGGGAAATGCCGCCCCCGGCCACGTTGGCGGGAGGGCTGGTAGTGCTGGCGGGTACCGGGTGGTTTCTCCAAAACCAGGTCCGGGACGCAGACCAAGGGCCGGTAGGAATTCGGCAGTTGCCAGCGAATAAAGTCCAATAGATTGTCCTCAGCGGAAGGGAGGTCTATCCATTGCCCCACACCATCAACGACGAGTGCGCGGCCTGCGGCGTGTGCTCTACCGAGTGTCCGGCCGGTGCCATCAGGGAAGGTGACACCAAGTATGAGATCGACGCGGAGCTTTGCACTGACTGCGGTAACTGCGTCGACATCTGCCCGGTAGCGGCCATTCTGGCTCCCTAATAGATCAAGTGGTCACGTGAACATGTTGTATGCAGGGCTCTAGCCCGGTGCCTTGACGGCACCGGGCTAGAGCCTCCCCGGGGGGTGAAGCTAGTGATCCGGGCGTGGACAGGCGACCTGGGGCAGACCCTGGTGGACTACGACCCGCGCGGGTTTGACGTACTGGGCCGGGAAGCGCTGTCCGCCGTACACCGCCACCGGGGATTGAACATGGCCGCGGGGGATTTCGTGGCCGGGGCATTTCCTCTCCCGGAGCTTGCTTCGAGCGCCATCGGGGCGGGGGAGAACGTGAGGTGGACCTTCGGGCTGTGCTCCGGGCAGTGCTGGAGAGGATGGAATGGGACGGGACGGACCTGGATGCTGCGGCCTACGCCTTCCACGAGCCCTGGCGGTGTTCCCGGCGGCCGTCCCGGGCTGGATCCTGCGAGAAGACCTGGAAGCAACACACCTGGCCCCGTATGTGGATGTGCTGGTGGTATCCTCGGACCTGGGCTAGCGCAAACCCCACGCCGCGATTTTCCAAAGCCCTTGAAAAGACTGGGCATCCCGGCCAGCGCTAATATTCATACCGGGGACCGGCTGCTGGAGGATGTGGCCGGGGCTCGCCGGGCTGGGATGCACGCGGTATGGAGGACTGCTGGTGTCCCCGCACCGGCACCTGGGTTGAGGGCCGACTTTACCATCTGGAGACTGGACGAGCTTATCCCGGCGGCCCTCACCCTGGAAGCCAGGGCTACCTAGCCGCCGGTCCTGAAGGCGGCGGCCAGGAAAGCGCGTAGTCCCCGGGGTAAGTAGTCTCTATGCCAGCCATCGCCCGGCCGGGCGCCCGGCCGGGCCAGGTAGCGGGCCCGCCGCCGGAACTCGTCCGGGTCGTCCCAGCCAAAAAGGCGGGGTATCCATGATTCCTGCACCTTGCACCTCCCGGTGGCGTGCACATCCTCAGCTGGGGAAGGCCGGGTCGCCCCCGGGGTAGTATATCCCACATCCTGCAAAATCCCTGCTCAGAAAGGAATCAGCCGGGTGTGCGCCGAAATACGACCGGTGCATTTGTTCCGCCAAGGAGGCAGCTTCGTGAACACCCGGCAACTCGGTGCCAGGACCTTGCTGGTGGTGCTGGCAAACCTCGTGGTCATCGATGTAGCCCTGCGGTTTTTCCTTCCGGGGCTGGTCCACGAGGCCCACATCCGTGCCCTCAAGCAGGACCCGGGCGGTCTTCTGGTGAGTGCGGCCCAGGTGGCCCGGGCGCCCGGTCCCAAAGTGGTGTTCTTGGGGGACTCGCAGATGTACGGGTCGGCCGTCTCAGACGAATCCCTTACCATCCCCGGCTTTTACTCCCGGGCCCTGGGTCCGGGGGTGCAGGTTTATAACCTTGGCATGCGAGGCTACGGGCCGCGCGAAGTGCTGTACCTGGCCGATGTCCTGGCCGGCAGTGGGGTGGACCTGGTCATCTACAACCTGAGCCTGGGCTGGTTTGACCCGCACGGGTCGGCGCCGGTTCCCGATGTGGACCATCTCTTGCCACTGTGGGGCCGGCCGGGGTCGGTGGTCTGGGACCGGGTGCAGAGGCTGCCCGTGCTGGAACGGGCCAAGCTGGCCGTGCGGCAGAACTGGATGCTTCTGGCCCATCGCCACCTGCTGCGCCAACTGCTCTTGAGCAGCGTGGGACTGGCTGATCCTTTCAAGTCAGGCGGTTTTGAACTCCTGCTTCCCTGGTACCAGCGGCAGTTCGACGCCAGGGTCATGCCCGTGTTCGGAAGGCCGGTCTTGGAATCGGAAAACCCGGTCTTGCGGGAGCTGGAGATGGCCGTGGAGAGGCTCACCCGGTCCGGGACCTCGGTGTTCGTCTACGTATCTCCACAGAACCGGGCCATGTACCAGCATTACACCGGGTGGGACCAAGACGCGGTGGAGCGAAGCCTGCTGGTGGTGGCCAACAGCGTGGCGGCGGCTGGCGGGGTGTTCGCCGACTACCTGGAGCTAGTCGAGGCGGAGTGGTTTTCCGACACCATCCACCTCCTGGCCGAAGGCCACCGGCAAGTCGCGGCCCGCCTGCTTGCCGACACCGGGCATCTTCTCCCCCAGGGGGTTCCCTGATGGACTTTGTCAGCTTCGAATTTGCCGTGGTACTGGTCTTGACCCTCCCGGTCTACTACGCGACACCGTCGAGGTACCGCGCGATGCTGCTGGCAGGCCTCAACCTGGCTCTGCTGGCGTGGGTGGCGCCGGTGGCGGCCCTGGTAGTGGGCGCGCTGGCCCTGGCCGTTTTTGCCTTGGTCACGCGCGCCTCCTGGCGACTGGCCGTGGTAGCCGCCTTGTCGGTCCTGGGGTACGTCAAGTATAGTCACTTTGCCGTGGCCAACCTACACGCCCTGGGCTGGGCGGTGCCGTTTCCCCCGTTTCTTTCCATACTGGGCATCTCATACTTTGCCTTCCGCCTGGTGAGTTTCGCCTTGGATGTGCACCGCGGGGTGGTCCACGGGCCTTCGCTGGTGAGCTTTTTCAACTACATCCTGTTCTTTCCCACGGTGGTGGCCGGACCTATTGACCGCTACAACACCTTTTCCGAGGCCGCGCGGCCACGCATGGAAGAGCTCACCCCAGCGGTCGGCCGGATCATCACCGGCCTTTTCAAGAAAGCCGTCCTGGCCGGCGTCCTCGCGGGCCCGGCGGCAGCCCTGACCGTACCGGGGCTTCCGGCTGCCCGGTACCTGGCGGCCATGTATGCCTACGCCCTCCTTATCTACGTGGACTTTTCCGCCTACACTGACATGGCGGTGGGCAGTGCCAGCTTGTTTGGATACCGGGTCATGGAGAACTTCGACCGGCCCTACCTGAAGACCAACCTATCGTTGTTTTGGAAAAGCTGGCACATGTCGTTGACGCGCTGGTTTCGGGACTACCTGTTCATACCCCTGGGTGGAAGCCGGGGTACGCTGGCCCGCACCGTGGCCAACACCTTCCTGGTGATGCTGGTGACCGGGCTATGGCATGGGCCGTCCTGGAACTTCGTGTTCTGGGGCCTGTACCATGCCGTGGGCCTCACCGTCCACCGGGTCTACCGCACCTGGGCCGTACCTCGCCTGCCTCGCCTGTGGCTGGCGCACCCGGTATCCCCGGTGCTGTCGTGGGCCTTGACCTTTCACTTCGTGGCCGTGGGGTGGGTGTTGTTTCATGCAGGCACCCGGCAGTTCATCCACATCCTGGGCACACTGGCAAGGGGGATATGGCCATGACCAAAAAAGCGGCGCGAGAAATCCTCCAGGGCCTGTTCTGGACCGCCCTGGTGGTGCTGACCGTCCTGTTTTACCGCTCGAGCAGCGAGTTCATCTACCAGAGGTTCTAGCGCCCGGGGCCGGACTCCAGCCACCGGTCCAACAGGTCCCACCGCCGGCAGGGGTCAAATCCCAGGTAGACCCGGCCCTGCCAGGAGCGCTGGGGTTTTTCTCCCCGGAACACCGCCATGCCCTCCAGGCAGTCCCCGATGATGGTTTCGGCCATGGCCAGGCCGTGACCGGCATCGCGCCCGGGAGAACCAAAATCATCGTGACTGAGCCGGCAGCCCACGGTTATGGGCAGCCCGGCCCGGGTCGCCAGCGCCATGGCCACCGGGGGCTTGCCCAGCGCCCGGCAACCCACCGACAGGAGGAAGGCCCGCCCGGCCGCTGAGGGCCCGTGGGACATGATGGCCACCCCCAGCTGGTCATAAAGCCCCACGGTTTCGTTGAACTTCCGCCGAAAGGCGGTGACCTCTCCGGCCAACCCTTGCCCGGGGATGCCCCCCAAGAAAGCATCAGTCAGGGCCAGGGCCGCACCCCGGCGGCAGCCATCCAACAGCTGGGCCAGGGCCCAACCCAGTCGCCCGGTCATGTCCCCGTCGATGAACACCACCAGGTCCGCGCCGTGCTCCACGGCCAGGTGCGCGCCTGCCGCCCGGGGCAGGTCCGGTCCCAGGGCAGCATCAAAGTGCAGTACCATGGCGCCGGCATCCCGGGCCGCTTCACCGGTCCTGTCCATGGACCCGTTGTCCACCACCAAGATTCTCGCAGCACCGCCCTGCCGGGCGCTGTTCACCGCCGCCGCCACCCTCGGCTCCTCGTTACAGGCCGGTATCACCGCCCATATGCCAGTCATGACGCCACCCCCTCCACAGGCCTATGCTGCCCCGGACTGGACCATGCCGGGCCCGGCTGCACACAGCTTCCCGGCGGCGCATATATTGGGTTAGACGTGATGTCTCTGGGATTGATTTGGGAGGAAAGGAGGGTTAAAGTGAGCCATAAACTGCAAGTCACAAAGAGGCTCCTGAGGCTGGAGGAGGTAGTCGGCGAGGCCGTGGCCCAGGCGGCGGTCAGCCAGGTGCTGGACATCCCGCCCCAGAAGCCCCCTGTGGCCAGCGTATTGGACTCTGCGGCAACTGTCGCCATCACCAGGACCACAGTGTTCCCCGGCAAGGTCGTGGTGGATGGGGTCGTGGACCTGGTCACGATCTACGAGGCCCTGGTACCATACCAGTCCGTCCACGTGGTGCGCCACCAGATCATGTTCACCACCTTCGTGGAAATCCCGGGTGTAGAACCGGGGATGACTATCATCACCATCCCGCGGGTGGAGAGCGTGAGCTTTGAAGTCCGGCCGGGTGGCAACCAGATCGTCGCCCGGGTCGTCGTCGCAGTACTGGTGCGAGTCATCAGGTCCGTGCAGGTGCAGGTGGTAACCGCGGTGACCGGGGTGCCCGGCCTGAAGGTTACCAGGGAGATCATCCGGGCCGAGACGGTACTGGGTGAGGATACGGTGCAAGTCATCGTCAGGGACATTGTTGAGGTCCCCGAAGTCAAACCGCCGGTCCGGGCGGTGCTGGATCACGTGGTGACCGCCACCGTCAGCACCACCGTAGTCGTGCCTGGCAAGGTCATTGTGCGGGGTGTCATTTCCATTCGCATCATCTACGAAGCAGTGAGCCCGTACCAGACCGTGCATGTGCTGCACGCCACCATACCCTTCGAGCGGTTCGTTGACGTTGAAGGTGCGCTGCCCGGCATGACCGTCATCGCCACGGTGCGGGTGGAGTTCGTTTCCTTCGAAGTGTCGCCGGACGGCCGGAGGATCACCGTGCGGGCGGTGTTGGAGATCTTCGCCAAGGTAGTCCGGGTGGAGGCCATCGAGATCGTGACCGACGCATCTGGAGTGGCGGGCTTGAAGGTTACCAGGATCCGCATTAGGATCCAGGAGATCCTGGGAGAGGCCATCAGCCAGTCCATCGTCCGGGAAGTCATCGACATTCCCGACGTCAAGCCACCGGTTGCTTCGGTGCTGGATACCGAAGCCACTGCCACGGTCACCCGCACCATCGTGCTGCCGCGCAAGATCATCGTAGAGGGGATCCTGACCCAGCGCATCGTGTACGAGGCGGCAGTGCCGACCCAGGCCGTGCATGTGGTCCACGCCACGTTCCCCTTCGCGGACTTCGTGGAAGTCCCGGAAGCCAGGCCTGGCCTGGTGGCCGGGGTGTTCGTGCGGGTGGAACACATCTCGGTGGATGTGACTCCTCCGGGCGATCCCATCACCGTTCAGAAAGTGCTGGCCATCACCGGGCGGGTGCTGCGTGCCCGGGAGATCGAGGTCGTCACCGACGTAACGCTGGCCCTGGTTTTGTGCACTGGCACGGTCATCGCGGCCCGGGCCAACGTCCGGACCGGTCCCAGCACAGCCTTCCCGGTGCTGGCACAGGTGGAATTCGGTACCGTCGTCACGGTGCTGGCCTTTGAGAACCAGTGGCTGCAAGTGCGGTTGCCTGACGAGCGCGTTGGGTTCATCTTCAGCCAACTGGTGCGTCACGACTGCCTGCCCAAAGGCTAGCCGTCGGTTCAAGTCCAAGCCGGGGCCGCAGGAATGCGGCCCCCTTTGGCGCGTCCGGCCCGCGCGCGTGTCGCCGGTTGCCCGCCGGAAGAGCGGCATAACCCCAAGCTTATGGCAATTGCGGACAGTTCGCAGATTTATCGGCTTTGCCGCGGGAATATCAATAGGAAGAGGGCACCCGCTGATGGCGAGGATGTGTGCCATCGGTCACCGGTCCAACTGCGTCGGTACTTCCGGTTTCTCCTCGTCGTTGCCACCAGTCGTGCTTCCCCGGACCTCCGGTGCCGGTGCGGCGTTGCCCGACAACGACAAGCTCGCCTGCCGTAGAGGAGCCCACTTCCTGCTGCCGCTGTTGCGTGCTGGCGTGCCGGGCAGCTGTACCTAGCGCGGGCGGGCAGGAGTACGATGCGGCTCAAAGGAAGGATTTGGCACACCGGCAAGAAACCTCCTCGGCAGGAGTTTTATGGTGGCGCTCGAATACTACATAATATCCGGCCTCTAGTGAAATCAGCAGGTGATTTACCTTAAAAGTAACATAACGAACCACGCTGTGAAGACGGCCGGTGCGAATTGTTCAGCACACAGCACAGAGGAGGTAGGTCATGATGGGCAAACGGAAGGTCGTTCTCTTGGGACTGTGCCTGGCCATGGCTTTGGCCCTGTCCCTGGGACAACCCGCCCACGCCGGCTTTCTCAGCGGCAACCAGCTTAACCGGGCGGTGAACGCGGACGGATCGGTCACCTACTTTTATAGCTACCGGACACCCCTGCCAGCCCCGGCGCCCCAACCTGTGCAGTTCCGCCTGCAGTTAACTTACCAGAGCGGGAACATCTTCCTTTTTACCCTGCAACCAGTGCCCTCTGCGCCGGCACCGCAACCCCCGGCGCCCCAGCCACCGGCACCACCGTCACCTCCGCTGGCACCCGAGCCCCAGCCACCAGCGCCCGCTCCCCAGCCGCCACCCCCGGCCACGCCCGGGCTGACCGCCTTGGAGCAGCGCATGTTCGAACTGATCAACGCCGAACGCACAGCGGCGGGCTTGCGTCCCCTGGTTATCGACATGGACATCGTGAAAGTGGCCAGGCTCAAAAGCCAGGACATGATCAACTTGAACTACTTTGCCCACCAATCACCCACCTACGGCTCGCCCTTTGAGATGATGCGGCAGTTTGGCATCACCTACCGCATGGCCGGTGAAAACCTGGCCGGTGCATTCAGCGTAGATTCGGCCCACCGGGCCCTTATGAACAGCCCCGGTCACCGTGCCAACATCCTGAACCCAGGCTACACCCACGTGGGGATCGGCATCATCGAAGGAGGTCCGTACGGGCTGATGGTGACCCAGATGTTCGTGGGCCGGTAAATAGCATACCCCAAGAGCCAGCACGAGCCCCTCTGGGAGGGGCTCTTTTTTATCCCGGCAGGAAAAACCGGGTAATGGCGGAAAACAATATACTCAAGGGGGAGACCCGGGTGAAGAGACGCCGCGTACTTGCCTACCTCATGGTACTGGTGCTGGTCTACGTTGGCGCGGTCGTGGCCTACATGCTCAGCGAGGGCTTGGCATGGCTGGACGCGGCATAGTTCACCATGACCGTCATGACCACTGTGGGCTTCGGGGACATTGCCCCCATCACCGCGGTAGGGAAGATCGTGACGCTGGTGGTGGCGCCGGCCGGCCTTATCGCCGTATTCGGCCTGGGCCTGTCCGTGGCCGAAGAGCATATCGGCAACCTGCTGGTGGGGGAGCGAAGAAGAATGGAACGCGAAATCGCTAGCATGAAGGACCACTATATCGTCTGCGGTCATGGAACCCTGGGCGCCCTGGTGGTGGCCGAACTCCGCCGTTTCAAGCAGAAGGTGGTGGTTATAGAGTCCGATGCCGGGCGGGTGGAGTCCCTCACTGTGCCGCACGTGGTGGGCAACGCCCTGGAGGCAGCCGTGCTCAAGCGCGCGGGGCTGGAACGTGCCCGCGCGGTGCTGGCCACGTTCCGCGAGGATGCGGACAACATGTACCTCATCTTGGAAGTGCGGGGCGCCGCACCCGGTGCGGAGATCCTGACCGTGGCCTCGAGCCGCGAAGCTGCCCGTAGAATGTACCTGGCCGGGGCCAAGCGCGTCATCTCCCCCAACCTGGTGGGGGCGGAACTCCTGGCCAAGAGCGCAGTTAACCCGGGCGTGATGCAGCTGGTTTCAGACTTCACCGACCAGGCCCGGGTGGAGCAAGAGATCACCCAGGTGCCAGTGGCGGAGGGTTCGCCCCTGGCGGGCCGGCGCCTGCGGGACCTGCCCGCACTGGGCCTGCGTGTCAAGGTGGCACTCATCCGGTCGGGCGAACGCCTGGAAGTTGCGCCGGCCGGCGATTCGTTGATACCGGCGGGATCGGTGCTGGTAGTGGCCGGGAACGCCGCCGACCTGGCAGAAGCCGAGCGGCTGGCTACTCCCGACTGACCGGAGGTGGAGCATGGCCGGAGGAGCCCGGATCCTGGTGGTCGACGACGAGCCGTACATCCGCGAACTGGTGCGGCTGTACTTGATGCGTGAAGGGTATGATGTCCTGGAGGCCACAGACGGCGACATGGCACTGGAACAGGCCTTGACCGGTGGGGTGGACCTGGTGATCCTGGACATCATGTTGCCCGGCCGCGATGGCTGGGAAGTGTGCCGTCAGTTGCGGGCCCAGTCCGACGTCCCGGTCATCATCCTGTCGGCCCGAGGCGAGGAAATCGATCGCATCCTGGGACTGGAGATGGGAGCCGACGACTACCTCACCAAGCCCTTCAGCCCCCGGGAACTGGTATCCCGGGTCAAGGCGGTGCTCAGGCGCACCCTGCGCCCTCAGAACACCCAGGACGACCTGGTGTTTGCCAATTTCTCCTTGAACCTCCCGGCCCGAGAACTGGTGGTAAAGGGGCGAGCCGTCCCGTGCCCAGCCCGGGAATTTGACCTTTTGGCGTTTCTGGCTGCCCGGCCGGGGCGGGTCTTTACCCGGGAGCAGCTCTTGGAGCAGGTCTGGGGGTACGAGTATTTCGGCGATGCCCGGACCGTGGATGTGCATGTGCGTCGCCTAAGAGAGAAGATCGAGCCCATCCCCGAAGAGCCCCGTTACCTGGTGACCGTCTGGGGGGTCGGGTACAAGTTTCAGGAGGCCCCTTGATGGGCACCATTCGTGGCCGGTTGATTGCCACCTACCTACTGATCGCCCTGGTTACCCTGGCGGTGCTCGGCACTTCCCTGCACGGGATGATGCGGCGGTACTTTGCACAGCTGGCAGGAGAAACCCTGCTGCGACAGGCCACGGAGGTCGCCCGGGCCGTGGCGGAGAGGCCGCGCCTCCAGTCGGAGGATAGCCCCTGGCTGCTTTCGCGCCTCATCAGTAACCTCACCTCGGCGTCGTTCGTTGTCACCGACCGGGACGGCATCGTGCAGGCAGGCTCCCTGGATACTGCCGGTCTTTTGGGCACAAGGTTTCTCCCGCATTTCGTGACCGAGGCGTTGGCCTCTGGCGTGAACCAGACATCGCAGTTTTCTGACCCGGTGGCAGGACAGCCGGCGGTGGCCGTGGCGGTCCCGGTCCGCCAGGGACAGCGGGTGACCGGCGCGGTGGTGCTCTTCCGACCAGTCCTGGCCATCCAGGTGGCCACCCGGCGCATGGTGTACATCCTGGCGCTGGCGGGCGGAGTGGCGGTAGCTGCTGCGGCCATCATGAGCTATGTCATGTCGGTGAGCGTATCGCGCCCCCTGGCAGAATTGGGGAAAGCTGCCCGGGACATCGCCCGCGGGGAACTGGACCGGCGGGTGGCCGGGAGTGGGTCCGGCGACGAGGTCTCCGAGCTGGTGGATAACTTCAACTTCATGGCCGGGCGCATCGCCGGCCTGGTGGGGGCAGCGAGCCAGGAGCGGGCCCGCCTGGGGGCGGTACTGGCCAGCGTGGGCCACCCGCTGGTGGCGGTGGACGGTGATGGGGTGGTCTTGTTCATGAACAGCGCCCTGGCCAGGCTCTGCGGGACCCCGGAGGGTGAGGCGGTGGGACGCCCGTTGGAGTCGCTGGTCCCGGCTCCCCTCATGGAACTCCTGGCCAAGTCGCCGGCCCAGCCCGGGGGCTGGGAGGAGGAGTTTGACTGGCCCGGGCAGGACGTGTACCTGGTTAGGGCCACGGCCCTGGCTGCCCCCGGCGCCGGTCACGTCCTGGTTTTTCAGGATCTATCCCAAGAACGCAGGCTCGATCGCATGCGCCGGGAGTTTGTGTCCATGATCTCCCACGAGTTGAGGACGCCCGTCACCTCCATCCAGGGGTTTTTGGAGGCTCTCAGCGACGGCGTGGTCACCGACGCCGAGGACCAACGCCATTACCTGGGTGTCATCGCCGCGGAAACGCGCCGGCTCAGCCGGCTCATCGACGACTTGTTCGAGTTTGCCCGCCTGGAGCTGGGCCAGCTGGACTTCCGCTGGGCCCGGGTGGATGTGGGCGAACTGGTAAGGAGCGTGCTGGAGAGCGCCGGCCCGGGGCTGGCCAGGCGGCGACTGCAGGTTGCCCTGGACGTGACCGGGTCCGGGCTGGAAGTGAACGGCGATGGCGACCGCCTGGCCCAGGTCATGTGGAACCTCCTGGCCAACGCCATGCATTTTTCCCCGCCTGGGGGCTCGATCACCGTCTTGGCTCACCGTGACGACGACCGGGTGTCAGTGAGCGTGACGGACACGGGCCCCGGCATCCCTCAGGCCGACCTCCCTTTTGTGTTCGACCGTTTCTACCGGTCCGCCCAGGCCAAGAGGCATTGGCCCGGCGGCCTCGGGCTGGGCCTGACCATAGCCCGTGCCATCGTTGAGGCCCACTGTGGCTCTATGCAGGCAGAGAGCCGGGAGGGAGAAGGGACTACCATTACCTTTACTATCCCGGCCTGTTGTTAATACTCTGTTAATCAGCGGGCAAACCCTTGGTAACTACCTGGAGTCATGATGGAACCAGGAGGGATGCACGGTGAAGAGGATACCCGGACTCGCACTGGTCGTGGCCGTTGCCCTGCTGGCCACCGCCGTGGCCTGGCCCCGGCTGGCGGCAGGCCAAGAGAACCCCCAAGTTGAGCAGGGCGTATGGACCCCGGCCGGCACATCCCATCCGGCCGGCCTCCTGCGCGAGGCTGACGCCCGGCTCCGGCTGGCCTTGGATGCGGCCCAGGGTGGCCAGTGGGAAAGGGCCCGCGCTGCCCTGTCGGCCTACATTGAGACCCTGGAACAGGCCGGGCCGCCGCCCAACCGCCCAGTCGTACAGCAACTGGCCCCCCGGCACGCCCGGGCCCTGGCCAGGATCCTGGAAGCCGGCGGTCGTGATCTCGAATCATGGTTTCTTGACGCGGTGCGTGCCCGGCCGCTGCTTCCGCCGGTCCTGGCCACGGTCCTGCAGGCCGGCGCCAACGGCCGCTTGCCGGTGCTTGCCTTGCTCTGGCTGGAACACCAGGTCCAGGTGACCGAGAGGCGGTTAGCCGAGCTAGAGGCAAGATTGGAGCGGGCCCGGGTGGAGCTGGGGGACCGGGCCAGCGAAGTGGCCGCCAGGCGTCTTCGCCTTTTGGAGATTGAACTGGAGATGGCAGCAAAATCCAGAGAGAAGGTCCGCCTGAGGCTGGAAATGCTCCTGGACGCGCCGGTACGGGCCCGGCTGTAACACAAAGAGCATGCCAAGGCCAGGCCGCCCCCCGGGGCGGCCTGGCCGCTGCGCTATCGTCAGTCTACGCTGAGCTCCCGCCGGATGTAATCTTTGAATACCCATCCCGAGCGGCCGTCGGGCAACTGGATGCACACCCAGTTGCCCTGGTTTTCCTTGGCGATCACCGGGGTGCCCGGGTTGACCAGGGTGAGGCTGCGAGACCGGGCCGCGGCGCTCTCGCGCACGTTGACTTCGTTGTGGGTGATGACCCCAAAGTACAGGAACTTGTCGGGAATTTTCCCTTCCACCAGCACCTTCAGGGTGGAAATCTGGAAGCGCTGGGACTGGAGCATGCGCCGGGTCAGCTCCTTTTCACCCCGGCCCGAGGCGCTCCTTACCAGGCGGTCGTATAGCTGCAAGAGCGGCTCTTCGATCTCCAGCAGTTGCTGCAGCTCCTCGCTGGCCTTCTCCACGAGAATATCCCTCCTTCCCAGAGAACCCCCGTCCGCGGATCCTCAACCCATTTCTATGCCGCTTTTCAACCGGGCATGCCCGGATTGGGCAGTACAAGGTTAAGCCGGGGCACGAAGCCCCGGCCTCCGGGGGTGATGGATGCCTAGATGAGCTGGCCGCTTACTGCCGCTGGCATTCCTGCACGCGGAGGTTCAAGAGCTTGGCATACTTCACGGCCAGGTCGTCGACCTCGCGGCTCATGCGATCGATTTCCAGATCATCTAGGTGGTCCACGCGCCTGACTAGGCCTTCGAGCCCGCGCTCCATGGCCGAGAGCCTGTCCTTTAGGTGGTTTCTCGGGTCTCTCATGGCAACCTCCTCTGACGCCGTCAACCGGACACCCACCGTGGCCCGGCGGGTCTCCGGCGGGAGGGCGCTTTTTTCCTGGCGGCTTTAGCATTTCCCGGTCGCCTCTACGGATATTTGCCCAACACTGCCACCGGGACGACGTTTTCCCTCCCGGGTTGCCCGGGGCAGGTGGCCAGGACCATACCCATGGCGCCACGGCCGAGTTTTCTGTCTTGATGGGCACCGGTCTTGCCAGCCAAGCGGGCAAATGACTGCGGGAAAGGGGAGTTCTGTGTCATCCGGGCAACTAGAGCCATATAGTGGGATACCAGATAGACCACAAGGGAGGAAGGAGAGCTGAGCTTGATCCCGGTCAAGGTCCTCGGGATTGTGGGGAGTCCCCACCGCTACGGTAATACCACTTTCATGCTGGAGCAGGCCCTGGACGCAGCCCAGGAAGCCGGGGCCAGCGTTGAACTGGTCCACCTGCTTGATTACGACGTCCGTCCCTGCCTGGGTTGCCTGCGGTGCGTGGGCAGGTGTGTCCAGGATGACGGTATGCCGGCGTTGGCCACCAAGCTCTTGGAAGCCCAGGGGATCATCGCCGCCTCGCCTGTGTACTTCGGCACCATGTCGGCTCAACTAAAAATCTTCGTAGATCGCACGCGGGTGCTCAGGCACAACGAGTTTTCCCTGGCCAACAAGGTTTTCGGGGCCATCTCCGTGGCCGGCCGGCGCAACGGCGGCCAGGAGACAACTCTCATTGAGATGATCACTGCGTTTATGCGCCACGGTGTGCTGGTGGTCAACAACGGGCCGGGCACGTCCCAGTACGGGGGGACCGGCTGGGCCGGGCCACCGGGCGAGGCCGGGGATGACGAATGGGGCATCGTCACTTGCCGGGGGGTTGGCCGGCGGGTGACCGAGGTGGCCCAGATCGTCCAGACCGGGATGCGGGCTCTAGCCTACAAGCCGCATTACGAGTTCAGCGGGGTACAGGGCACGTACCAGGAATTACGGCGCCAGTTGGCCAGCAGCGAGGGGCAAGCGCGGCCCGGCCTTATCCGGGAGAGCGTGGCTGGAGGCAACGGCGAATAAGGCTAGAGCACCGCGCGATAAACGGGCGGGTGGGAGTCGAGGCTCCCACCCGCCCCGTGTTGTGCCCCGGCAGGTAGGACGTGATGGGCAGCTGGCGGGCAAGTGCCGGCGGCAAGGCCGTGAAGTCATCCAGTTGCAGGCCGCGTAGACTGCCGGGATCAGGCCCAGGGTTGGCACGATGGCCTGTCCCGCAGGGGAGCCGGGCTTTCTCGAAAGCTTTTTCTTGCGTCAATCACAGCCATGTGGTAACATGGTACTGACAGGTATATGTATAACACATATATAGTACTTGGAGGTGAACCCAGGTGGACTGCAAACACCAGCCGGGTGCGGGTTGGCGCAACGGGCATCATTGCCACTGCCCGGGGACCCGCGTGGAGAGGTTTGTCCAGCCCTGCCTCTTACTTCTGCTCCACGAAAACGTCTCCCACGGTTACGAACTCATGGACCGCCTGGCCGAGTTCGGGTTCGACCATGAGCCCATAGATGTGGGCGCCGTATACCGCGTCCTCCGCAAAATGGAGGAGGAAGGCTGGGTGGAGTCCAGCTGGGATACCACCGGGGCAGGGCCCGCCCGGCGATGCTATCGACTGACCGCCGAGGGTGTAGAGCTGCTTCACGCCTGGGCTGCCAACGTTGAGCACAGCCGCAGGCGCCTGGAGCATTTCCTCAACCGGTACCGCCAGACCTTTCCGCAGCGTACATCATAAGATGAGAACCCGGCGGGCATCCCCGCCCCTTTATGTTGTCCCGAAAGGAGGTGTTGACTGGTGCATCACCGGTGTTGTTGTCACTTTCGGCATCGGGGCTACGGCCACGGCCACGGCCACGGTTGCTGCCACGTGGTAGTGGTGCAATGCTGCTGCCACAGGCACAGAGAGTGCGACGAGGAAAAGAAGCAAGATTGCCATCCAGAGCGCAAACCGCGCCCCAAGGACTGCCGTGACCTTTCACGCCAAGAGAAGATCCAACGGCTGGAGGAGATGCTGGCTCGCCTCAAGGGCGAGGCAGGTGAGGACGAGGCTTGAAAACCGGTTGCCAAGGAGCGGGGGCCGGTAGGGTTTCTCCCGGTGTAGACCGGGGAGGGGCTTTACCGGCCCCTTGTTTCATTGGAAGGTCAGTGCAGGGTCCGGAAGAACCGGCCACCGAAAAGGAGCCACGCGGCGCCCAGGGTAAGGACCAGGTTGAATAGCTGACCGGTCACATACAGGACCAAGGGCCGGGGACTCTGGGCGACCTGCCCCAGCTCCCGCACGTTGGACTCCAGGCCGATGGAGGTGAAGGCCAGGCAGAAAAGCCAGTTACGCAGCCCGGCAGTAACCTTGAGGATCTGGTCCACTGGGTTTTCGCCCAGGGCCGGCACCAGCACCAGTGAGAAGACCATGGAGGCACCCAGGAATCCCAGGATGAACTTGGGAAACCGTCGCCAAAGCTCCAGGCATGATGCCCGGGGCTGCCCCGGGGTACGTTCCACCCGGGTGACCCAGACCGTGGCCATGACAAAGGCCGTAAGCCCGATGAGCATGTTCTGGATCATCTTGACCACCGCTGCCACCTGCATGGCGACGGGGCCCACCAGCGCTCCCGACACCACCACTGCGCCGGTGCTGTCCACGGTACCCCCGATCCAGGCCCCGCTCACCGGCTCACTAAGCCCCAGCCACCGGCAGGCTACGGGCATGGCGATCATCATGAGGACCGTGAAGATGAGGGAGACGGAAATGGCATAACTAATCTCCTCGCGACGCGCCCGGGTAGCGGCGCCCACCGCAATGGCCGCCGACACGCCGCACACGGAAGTAGTGGCGGCCACCGTGGCCACCAGGGACCGGCTGGGGATGCGCAGGGCCCGGGTGCCCAAAAAGTACATGAATACGATAACTACGGGTGTTACCAGCCACGCCACGCCCAGCCCGCGAATTCCCAATGACAGCACCCGGTTAAGGAGGATCTCAGCTCCTAGCAAGACCAGCCCGGTCTTGATGAACAGCTCGCCCTTCAGAGCCGGTTTGAGCCAGTCCGGCCGTCCCACGGTGTTGGCGATGATCGTGCCCAGGGCCAGGGCCCAGATGATGTCGTTTAGGCCGTAATGACGCATGCTGGCCTGGTTCCCGAGGGTGAAGGCCAGCATGGCCAGGCCAAACAGTGCCACGAAGCCACGAAGGTAAGGAAAGACTCGTTGCCCGGAAACCCGCATGGCCAGGGCGGTTGCCAAGGCTAGCCCGGCACCGAGAACCAGGACCTGCAGGAGAACGCCGGGCGGGAACGCAGACCGGGGAGATGATGTCCACTTGGCCACCTGTGGTACCCGGGTGATGACCCGGGTCACCGCCAGGAGCATCCCTAAGGCTCCGAGCCAGACGCCGCACCAGTCGTCCGACGACCACCACTGGCGTTCGGCTGCACGAATAGGGGTCACTCCGCACACTCCTCCCGGGATTCCCTGGCCATTAGGTGGCTTGTTTCGTAGGAATCCCGTGGCATGGTATGCCGGAGCAGCCGGCCTTGCGACCGTGGACCTACTGGCCTCAAGCGTCCTCGCGGGGCGGGTATTGCCAGCTGTGACCCGCGGCCAGGGGGAGGAACCGGCCGGAAAACGCCGCGTAGAGTCTGGCCGAGGCAAAAAACCCGGTGCAGTGGCAAGTACCCAGGTACCCGGGGTTTAACCTGGACAGGGCCTCCACGGTGGCGCTGGTGCGGCCTGTGCTGGCCTCCACCAAGTGTGTTCCTCCGAACACGCCCAGTAGGCGCTGGTTGCCGGTGACTTCCATGGCCTGCAGCACGGAGTTGATAATGCCTGTGTGGGCACAGCCGCTGATGACCACCGTCCCCCCGGGGGTGTGCACCACCAGGACCTGCTCATCACGGAAGAGGTCCGGGACCAAGTCCTGACCCAAACGGACGCGGAAGCCGCCCCGGTCGTCTTCGAAGCCGGACCTGGGGGTAGCTTTCGTCAGGTAGACCCCGGGCGCCAGCACGGCCGGGCCTGGGAGGAAGCGGGCCCCCAGCTCCTGGTATTCCCCGGCCATCTTGGGGGGGCCTATGTACCGGGGCGCTTGACCCTGGCAGTGGGGACCATATTTGCCGGCGAAGGCTTCCGGAGCCATGTACACGTCCACCGGGCCGGTACCCTCCAGCGCCTGGGCTAGTCCCCCGCAGTGATCGTAGTGCCCGTGGCTGATGACGATGGCAGAAGCTCGCGCCAGGTCCACTTGCAGCTCGGAGGCATTGGCAGCCAGGGTGCGCCCGCCTCCGGTGTCGAAGAGCAGGGAGAAATCGCCGGCTTCCACCCAGAGAGCCAGCCCGTGCTCGCCTAACAGCCGGCCGCTGGCGGTGTTCTCGCACAAGACGGTGATGCTCAGCTTCGTGACCACGGCGCTCACGGCGGCTTCTCCTTTCTCCTCAAGCGCCCTACGCCAGGTGCTTGGTGAACCAGCCCACCAGGTGTTCCAGCCGTTCCACCCGGTGCACGGGTTTGCCGGAACGGGATAGCTCGTGGTTTTCGTCTGGGAAGCGGACCATGACCACTTCTCTTTTTAGGCGCTTGAGGGCCACAAAAAGCTCCTCGGCCTGGCTGATGGGACAGCGCAAGTCGTTTTCGCTGTGGATGATCATCAACGGTGTTTGGATGTTTCGAACATGCGTGAGGGGTGACCGCTCCAGGTAAAACTGGGGGTTATCCCACGGTGTGCCCGGGAATTCCCAGTCGGAGTTGAAGTATGCCAGGTCACTGGTGCCGTACTGGCTGTACCGGTTGCAGGTGCTGCGGCAAGTCACGGCGGCCCTGAAGCGGTGGTCCTGGCTGATGACCCAGTTGGTCATGTACCCGCCGTAACTCCCACCGGTCACTCCCAGCCGTTCCGGATCTAGGTACGGGCGGGCGAGCACGTGGTCGATGGCTGCCATGAGATCCCGGTAGTCTTTGCCACCCCAGTCGTGGCGGTTTGCGGCGGTGAACTCCTGACCGTAAGTGGTGCTGCCCCGGGGGTTCACGTAGAGCACGCACATATCCTGGGCGGCCAGAAGCTGGAGCTCATGGAAGAACCCGTAGCCGTAGGCGGCATGGGGGCCGCCGTGGATGTGCAGCACCAGCGGGTACCTCCGGCCAGGGTCGAAAGCCGGCGGGTGCATGAGCCAGCCGTGAACCAGCTGTCCCTCGACACCGGCAAACTCAAGTTCCTGCACGGTACCCAGCTCTACTTGGTCCAGCCACGGGTTGGTGCGGGTGATCCGGGTTTCCTGGCCGTCTGCCCACCAGTGAAGGTCTCCGACCTCGTGACATGAGCTCACTGCCATCACCAGCTGGCCATCCTGGTAACTCCATGCAAACACCTGGCGGTCGCCGGTGGTGACCGGGTGGAGTAGGCCGGACCTCACGTCCACACGGTATACGTGGGTGCTTCCCCGGTGGCTGGTGCTGTAGATAATGGCACTGCCATCCCGGCTCCACGCCGGTGGTGGGGTGGACCCGGCGTTCATGTCGCTGCCGGTGCCCAGGGTAGCGCCCAGCCCGCTGGGCCCGGTCAGGTTCCGGGGAACTCCCCCGGCGGCGGGCACCAGCCAGATGTCGGGTTGAGTGGCGCCACCCCACGAGTTATCGTGGCCGTAATAGGCGATGGCGGTGCCATCGGGAGACCACGAAGGCTGTGCGGCCGGACCGTGGGAGCTTGTGAGCTGGACCAGCTCTCCTCCGGACGCGGGCACCACCCAGATGTCCGAGCGGTTATGGTAATCACCGTCTTCTGACCGGTCGGCTGCCAGGGCCAGCCAGCGCCCATCGGGCGACCAGGCCGGGGATGAGTGATCGAAGTCACCAAAGGTGATCTGCCGCGGCGGGGAGGAGCCGTCGGCCGGGACTACAAATACCTGGCTTCTCTCGTCCCCGAGAAAACCGGTGCCGTTCATCTTGTAGCGCAGCCGGGTGATGACCCGGACGTCGCTTTTGGCCTTGGACCCCTCGCCTTCCCCGGGGCCATGCGGGCCGACCCGGGCGGTAAACGCGATGTGCTGACCGTCTGGAGACCACACTGGGCCGGACACCGCTTCTTTGAGGTTGGTAACTCGGGTGGCCTCACCGCCCGTTACCGGGATCACCCAGATCTGCGGCCGGTCGCCGTCGCGGGTGGAGAGGAACGCCAGCCGGCTACCATCGGGAGACCACCGGGGGGTGTGGTCGCTTTTCTGCCCTGCCGTAAACTGGGCGGCTTGCCCGGACTTGGTGGCCAGGTAAATAGCCGACCGGTACTTCCTATCCTCGCCAATGTGTCTCCTGACAAACGCCACCCGGCTGGCGCTGGGGTCCAGCTGGGGGTCGCTTACCCAGGCCATGCCGTACAGGTCCTGGGCTGTTATGCGCCTGGTCACAGTAGGTGCCTCCTTCCAGCAACCCTTCACCCCGGTCCACGGGACCTTGGCCCCGCGGCCGGGTACGAAAGTTATTTCGCCACCCGCAGGACCATTCCTGCCCGGAACCGCCGCGCATATGCTGCAGAAGGAGAACTGTCAAAGATGTCGAACCTTTGTGGTTAATTGCGGCCCGGGGGGTGGATAAGGCCCCTTGCTCAGTCTAATACAAGTAGCTACCATGGGATATATCATCGGCTACAACCCCCTGGTGCATTGGACCTGGATCAGGCGTATCCAGCAGACCTGGCTCCTGGCCTTGGCCAAGGGCTTCCTGGCTGGGCTGGCCGGCCTCTGGATAGTGGGAACACCCGTGGCGGTGGCCCTGTGCGGCCTGGCGGCGCTCTCCGGGGCCGCTACTGAACGATCGGGCCGTCGTACCTCTGCCTTTCCCGTGGGCCTGGGCGCTGTGATCGTGTTGTTTCCGGCGGGCGCTGTGGCTGCGACCTTGATCTTCCTGGGCTTGAGGTCCTCCAGGCATCCCCGCCTAGAGGCGGCCCTGGGCGCCATCGGGGTGGTGCCTCCTCTGGCCATCGCAACGAGAAAAGCCGACATCGTCGTCTTGTTCTCCTTGGCCTGGATAGTGTTTGTGACGGCCAAGTACGCCCTGGCCAGACCACTCAAGCGGAAGCGCGTGTTCCAGCTGGTTTTGGTCTGCTGTATGGTAATATCTGCTGGGACCTTTTATTACCTGAACCGCTATGTCTACCACGGCTTTGGGCTCCAGGTGGATCTGATCCGTAGAGGTAGTGCGGACTTCCGGGTGGTGGCTCTGACCTTTGACGATGGGCCCACGCCGGGGATCACCTCAGCCATACTCGACATCCTCAAGGCTAAGGAAGTTACCGCCACCTTTTTCGTCGTGGGCCGGCAAGTGGAGATGTACCCGGACTTGGCCCGGCGTATCGTGCAAGAAGGGCACGCCATCGGAAACCACACCTACAGCCACAAGAACCTGCTGGGCTTGTCCCTGGCAGGGGTCATTGAAGAGATCGATCGAGCCGAGCGGGCTATCTTCGAGGCAACCGGCGTCCAGCCCCGGTACTTCCGGCCTCCCCGGGGCCTGTACGGCCCGGCTGTGCTGGATCTGATGGAACGCCGGGGGTACACGCTGGTGCTCTGGTCCCGTTCGTCCAGGGACTGGGCCGAGGTCAGCGCCCACGATGTGGCCACTAACATCGTCAAGGGTTGCCGCCCTGGGGATATCCTGCTGTTTCACGATGGCGGCGATTTGTTCAGGAGCACCGGCGGTTCCAGGCGCAATACTGTACTGGCACTGCCCATAGTCATCGATCGGCTGCAGGCCCAGGGTTTTCGGTTTGTGACCATACGGGAGATGCTGATCCTCAAGGGCCTGGTCACGGACTACTAGACTTGAACCTACCCTACCCAAGAGCAGACCGCACTGGGGACCTGCTGGCACATGCACGTTTGCACTGGCTGGCACAATGCACTATACTGAACTTGCTGCCGGACCGTCTACCTGCAGGTAGAAGGAGCTTGGGGTGCGCGTGGACATGCCAAGACCCAGGAGGAGTGATGGTTTGAAGCTGCTCTTGGTGGACGATGAGGCCGGTTTGGTCAAGGGCCTCACCCGGGTACTGGAAAATGAAGGCTTTCACGTTGCTACAGCGTTCGACGGCCGGACGGCCCTGGAGATCCTGGGCCGGGAGCAATTTGACCTGGTACTCTTGGACCTTATGCTTCCTGAAGTGGACGGGCTGTCCGTGTGCCGCCAGGTGCGGGCCAGTTCTAGTGTACCCATAATCATGCTTACGGCCAAAGGCGAGGACGTGGACAAGATCGTCGGCCTGGAACTGGGGGCCGATGACTACATGACCAAACCCTTCAACGCCCGCGAACTGGTAGCCCGCATCCGGGCGGTGCTGCGCCGGTTCTCCCCGCGAACCCAAGCGCCGGGTCCAGACCCTGCGCCTATAACCTTGGGACCGCTGGTCCTGGACCCTGACCGCCGCCAGGTCTTCCGGGACGGCAGGGAAGTGGAAGTGACTGCCCGTGAGTTCGAGTTGCTGCTTTGCCTCGCCCGTCGTCCCGGCCGGGTGTTTACGCGTAACCAGCTCCTGGAGTTGGTCTGGGGTTACGAGTACTTAGGAGACAGCCGGGCTGTGGATGTGCAGGTGAGCCGTCTCAGACAGAAGATAGAAGACGATCCAGACCGACCGGTGTTGCTCAAGACCAAGTGGGGGGTAGGCTACTACCTGGCCACCCCTGAAGCGTAGAGGAATAGAGTTACCGGAAGGAGTGGGACCAGCATGTGCCCGTTTCATCCTTTCCCCGCTGCTGAGCGCCGGTTGGTGGTAGTGCTTACTCCCGCAGAGTCCAAGCGCCTCATAGCCAAGGCTGTGGTCCAGTTGCCCCCGGTGCAGAGGGCCCGCCAAGACGGACGCATCATCGTGGCCACGGGGACCACCAACGCCTACGTGGCCGAAGAGCTCCTGGGACCGGTGTTTCCCCGCAACCAGTTCATCAGCGGGCACATTATCGATGGCGGTTTCGGCGCCGGAGGCGGGCCCCGGCTGACGCCCTTTGTCATCGACAAGGGCCAGCTGGTGGACACGCCGTGGCAGGAAGCCCTGGCCGGGCTGGGACCCAAGGATGCGCTGATCAAGGGAGCCAATGCCGTGGACCCGCAGGGCAACGCCGGCGTCTTGCTCTTGAGCGCCACGGCAGGCACCATCGGGGCGGCCCTGGGCATCGCCAGCGCCCGGGGGGTGCCACTCATCATGCCAGTGGGACTGGAGAAGCTGGTGCCCTCAGTGGTGGATGCCGCAATAGAGGCAGGCCTGGGCCGGATCACCGACTCCCTGGACGGCCGGACGGTGGGCATGATGCCGGTGGTCAACGCGGAAGTGGTCACAGAGATCCAGGCCATGCGCCTGCTGTACGGAGTTGAAGCCGTGCAGCTGGCCGGTGGAGGCATCGGCGGCTCGGAGGGCTCCGTGGTGCTGCTGGCCCGGGGAACGGCGGCAGCGGTGGAGAAGGCCCGGGCCGGCCTTTCTCAGATCAAAGGTGAGCCGGCCTACGGGCGACCCGCCACCAGCTAACTGTCAGCGGACGGCCCGGCGTAGGGATTCTGCTGCCAGGAGCCGGAGTACCGTGGAAAGCAAAAAGATCTGGCGAAAGCCCACGATGCCAATGAGAAGGGTCCCGGCCAGAGGGGCCAGGGTGGCGGCTACGCCGCTAAAGAGGCCGTAGATGGCTACATAACTCGGACGACGGTCATCCGGGGTCAGTTCGAGCAGGAGGTTGAAGGTGGCCAGACCCCAACCGCCCCAGGCCAGGCCGCCCACGATCTCGGCGGCGATGGGGTGCCACCGGGCCGTGGAGGCAAACCACAGAAAGGAACTGGCGGCCACGGAAAACCCGGAGATAACTACGGCGGGTCCGGGCCCTCTCCGGTCGGAGAAGTGTCCCCAGACTCTTTGGGAAAGCAGCGCGGCCGTGGTGCCGGCCATGGTGTAGTATCCTAAGTGCACCACTCCCGCTTCAAGGACCTGGACGGCGTAGATGGAGCAGAAGGGACCGGCAATGCCCGCGGCCAGTCCCATGGCGGTGGTGCTGAACACGTAACGGGCGAATAAGCTAGATCCAGCCTTCCTCCAGCCGGTGCTCATGAAGCCGCGAACCAGCTGCGGTTTAGGCAGGTCATATGGTGGCTCGAGGATGCGCAAAAAGGACATGAAAGCCACCAGTCCCAGGGCCAGTGAAACGACGATGCTCAGTTGGAAGCCAGCTGGAAAACCGCGCCGTGCGATTAGGCGGCTGGCGATGGGGACCGCCGCCAGGGTGCCCATTCCGGCAACAACGTTCCTTGTCGCAAAGAACCTTCCGCGCTGTTCACGGGGGACCAGGGCAGCCATAATGGACGTCCAGGCGGGCCCGGCCAGGGCTCCGCATACCGAGATGACTACCATGAGGCCCATGACTGCCCGCACTGCCGGCTGGCCCTGGAGGTAGAAGGGTACCAGCAATATCATCACCCAGCAGAGCCGCGAGGCAGCTCCCGCCACAACGCAGAGTTTCTTGCGCTGCCCAATGGCTTCAGTCAGGCGCGCAAACGGCACTTGCAGCACACTGCCGGTCAGAGACTGCAGTGAACTGAGAAGGCTAATGTGCCCGCGGCCAGCGCCCATGTGGAGCAGAAACGGTGTCATGAAACTAACAAAGCCGCCGCTGAGGGCGGTGAAAAGCCCATCCAGAACCATGAGGTCCATAGCCCGGCGAGAACGCCAGGCCGTGAGAGTGCGCACTGCCAGCAATTACTGATGCTCCCGCTGGTGTGATCTGGAACCATCATTCGCTCAAAGACGTACCTTTCCTGCCGACCTGGTAAGAGTAAAGTAATTGTGGGGAGTTAACAGAAAAAGAAGGACGAGAAGCCACTGATCCCGTAGGTATTACTCTGTCGAAAAGTAACCAAGGGAGGGCTTCTCGTCATGGGACAGATTAGGCCCGCCACAATAAAGTATGGTCAGGTGGAAGCATCGGCGGGCTCATGGTGATCGCGGTCGACGGGACGGAGCAGCGAAAGGAAGACCGCGCTTGCGGTCCGAGACGGTTTAAGCGGGCAACGGTTGCTTCCGGTATCATGACTCGACTCCCCCACTTGACCACGCAAATGGCAGCAGCTAGGGGCAGATGCGGAACCTCTGACAGAAGAAGATATCTCTTTGACTTATGATCGCATTTCCGTTATACTAGAAAATGCGGCAATGCACTGAACCTGACGGGCGAATAGCTCAGCGGAAGAGCACCTGCCTTACACGCAGGGGGCCACAGGTTCGAACCCTGTTTCGCCCACCAATTGAAAATTCGGAGGCGTGGTGTAGCCGGCCTAACATACATGCCTGTCACGCATGAGACCGCGGGTTCGAATCCCGTCGCCTCCGCCAAATAATCTACCATCTATTGATAAAAAGTATTTTATCTGTGGATGGTTTTTATTTTCCCGGAAACCCAGTATTTAAGCCATTTTCGCGGTTTCGTAAGATGGCTCTTATCATTTTGTGGCAGTTTGTTTTTACCTCCTTTGGAGCATAGGGCCCACATTCCGCACCCCTTGGGCGCTACCGGACGAATTAAAAGAGAAGCGAAACTGGAAAGAAGTGTCTAGCTTTTTCCCGCCCCATCCGTTAACATCGATTTGGGGGGGCGGGAGTGCTCTTGGTCTACCACGACGGCCCAGCTCCGCTCATCGTGGCTATGTGCAGGGCGACCGGGCTCACGAAGACCATAGACGAGATGCTCCGCTGGGATCCGTCCCAGTGCAGGCTCTCTCCTGGGTTGAGGATAGAGGCAATCATTGTAAACGCGCTCACCAACCGGCGTCCTCTCTACAAGCTCGAGGAGTTCTTCCGGGGGATGGACGTAGAAAAGCTCTTCGGTCCCGGAATCGAGGCGGCCGACCTAAACGACGACGCCGTAGGATGCGCCTTGGATAAACTAGCGGAAGCCGGGCCTAAAGAGGTCTACTGCACGGTGGCGCTTAGGGCAGCCCTGCAAGCAGGGGTGGGCATAGACGTCATCCACGCCGACACCACTTCGCTATCCGTGGAGGGGGCTTACGAGGACGACGACTGCGACCTCCTCCGTATAACCTACGGCCACAGCAAGGATAACCGCCCGGACTTAAAGCAGTTCCTCTACGGGCTTGCCGTCACGAAGGAGGGCGTCCCGGTCATAGGCGAGGTCTTAGATGGTAACACATCTGACCGTACCTGGAACCACCGGATGATCGACGCGATGAGGTCGCGCTTGGGCGACCTCAGGGAGCTCGTCTACGTCGCCGACTCAAGCCTGGTCACCGGGCCGAACCTAAAGAAGCTGAGCGAAGAAGGCATCCGTTTCCTTTCGAGGCTTCCCGCCACGTACTCCATCGAGGAGAAGTTGAAGGAGAGGGCGCATGACGAGGGGCAGTGGAAGGAAGTGGGCGCACTAAGCAAGCGGAAGGACGCCGCCAGCTACAGGATCTCTTCCTACGACGACTCCTTAGACGACATAAAGTGCAGGTTCGTCGTGGTGCACTCTTCAAAGCTCGACCGGAGGAAGGAGAAGGCGTTGGAGCAGGAGCTTGCGAAGGTGGAGGGTAACCTCCAGAGAGAGCTTGGGGAGCTGCAAAAGAGGGAGTTTTTTTGCGAACCTGACGCACATGAGGCCTGGAGGGAGTTCTGCAGGGGGAAAAGCCCGTTCTTTGCGCTTTCTTACGAAGTCATCGTCGACGAAAGCATCGCAAAGCGCGCCTCCAGGGGCCGG
>JBFLYN010000025.1:0-49231 GCA_040756655.1 Bacillota bacterium | reverse complement strand
GAGCGGGCCCTGGCATTACTCGGTCTCAAGCTCGACAGCAGGGCTGTACCCAGTACCAAATAGATCCCGTCCGCCAAGAGGCCAGTTAGGCACCTATATCTAGCTCTGAATCAAGCGGAACTTCGGTTTAGAGGGATAGCGCACAAGGCCACCTGGCGCGCGACCCTCCGGACCGGCCACTCCAGTTCGACACCGGCCCGCCTGAGCGTGGCAGTGACCTCGACCCCCATGGCTTCCGGCGCCGTAGCGGCCGAGTAACCGGGGTGGGTGGCAAGGAAGGACGCAAGCTGCAACCGCAATGCCTTGCGCGCGGTCCCCTGCCAGTACCGGCAGTTTCTAAGCTGGCGCTCAGTCCAGTGCGGGTGCTTTTGACACATTCTCACCATGTGAGACTCCAGGTCAAATTGGCCGACCACGGCAAAAACCGGCTGGGACAGGTCAAAGACCCGGTCGAAAAGCCCCACCCCCGGCGGACACGTAAGGCGCCGCCCGTAGTTGGGGCATCCTTGGGGGTGCCCCGGGTAGGGTCTAAGGCAGAGCGCACGCACCCGGTAGTCCATAACCGGGGTCACCCGATGAACGCCAGGTTCCAAGTGGCCCCCGGGTCCCCGGAGCCCGGCAGACCCTGGATGCAAGGTAAGAACCGTCGTCATGTGATCTCGTTTTCAGCCTCCCTGGGGCACCAAAAAAGGCCGGCGGCTACCGGCCCAGGTTCTTGAGGTGCTGGCCTATATGTGTTCTCCCAACCGGGCCCGGATGTCCTTTTTCGGCATGTAGCCCACCAGTCGCTCGGCTACTTGGCCGCTTTTGAACAAAAGGAGCGTGGGAATGCTCATAACTCCATACAGCCCGGCCAGTTCCACGTGTTCGTCCACGTTGAGTTTGGCCACTTTGAGCTGGCCGGGAAACTCGGCTGCCAGCTCGTGAACTAATGGTGCCAACATCCTGCAGGGACCACACCAGGGAGCCCAGAAATCCACCAGGACCGGGATTTCTGAATCGAGCACTTCCAGCTGGAAGTTGTCCTCGGTGAGGGCCACAAGGTCAGCCAAAGAACGATGCCTCCTTCTTTCCGTATCGTCAACCCCGATTATACCTTAACTTCACCGGCATAGCAAAGACTGGAGCTAACAGAAGACCCCACCATGCCGTGGCAGTCGACGGTTTTAAACCTGCTCTCGCAGGTGGGTGCCCTCCCACCGGCTTTACCTTTCCCCATTCACCAGACAGGCGGGGGCATGAGCGCCGCACGGTGGAGCCAGGTACCCAATGTGTAGGTGTTGGCTTAAACCTATCAGACGTGCAACGGGCACAGCAGGGCTGCTTCCTGCAACATATTCTGTTGTCTGCACTCTGGGGTGCGTAACTAGCACCCTTAGCATACCACGTTTGGCGGCGAGATTCAATTAGCTTGAAGCTTCAATATTCAACCCTCGTAACCACGGGCGGGAAAACGCATTTTGTTTTTTTGCCTTTGCCCAAAAACTGTTTGACAAACCCGACCTATATGAGTAATATTTTAAGCAGAATCCCAAAATTTTTACGCCGGAGGCAACGCCCTTGCGAAAAGCCTTGGAAAGATGTCCCACCTGTTCGGGTGCGTTGCAGATCACCCGCATGCGGTGCCGCGACTGTCATACCCAGGTGGAGTCCACGTACGAATGTTGTGCCTTCTGCCGGTTGAGCCCGGCTAGTTCCGAGTTTCTAAAGGTTTTCGTGCGCTCACGCGGTAACATCAAGGAAATCGAGCGCGAACTGGGGATTTCGTATTCCAGTGCCCGGTCCCGGCTGGACGACCTCATCGCGGAACTGGATGGCGGGGCGCCGCCGCCTCCGGTAGCCCGGGATGGGTCGCCCCGCGGGGTGCTGGAGGCACTGGCCCGAGGCGACATCGGCGCCAACGTCGCCCTGCGTTTGCTGGAGAAAAGCAACAAGTAATTAGGGAGGAACCTGCATGGAAAACCAGGCTAGTGCCGACCGCCGCGAACTGCGGCGCTTTGAAACGCTGATCAGCGCCCTGTACAAGCAGGTGTACGATGTGGTCTCCAGTGAAGAAGGACTCCAAGGGTACAGGACTGCCGCGCGGCTTTACAACCGCTATGTGGAGAAGATCGACTCGGTCCTTCCCCCCAGTTTCCGGGGTCTGGCCGAGCCTGTGTCCATCCCCGAACTGGACGAAGACGACGAAGACGAATTGAAGACCTTTCTTTCTGAGCTCCTATTTGCCCTAAGCCAGTTGCGCTCCCTGGTCTCTGCTGCCGGTGACGACGGTACACACCGGGTGCACGTGGAGACGCGCCTACACGGCCGCCATGCTGCACACCCGCGGTACCACGGGCACGCAAGGCCGTCGAGCTCGCCCATGCCGCCCATGCCGCCCATGCCCCCCATGCCGCCCATGCCCCCCGTGCCCCCCATGCCAGCCATCTCTCCTATGCCTGGGGTCCAGCGGGAAGCCTGGCAGGACTGGTTACAGGAGCTACGCGACGCGTGGAAGGAGTGGGGGCGCCAGTTCAGGCAAAGCTACCAGGCCTATTTCCTGACGGAACCGGCACCGGCAAGCGAGGAATCCAGCCGGGACCTGGAAGCATGCCGCCGGGATATCCTCTCCCGGGTGGAAAGCAAAGAGATCACCGTGGAAGAAGCCATGGCCATGCTCGAGAAGTTGAGAAAGCCCCAAGACCCCAGCCCAACCGGGGATGACGACAGCGAGGAGTAGAAACTTGCCACCCTGGGGATGGGACGCAGTCACTGGCCCATCCCCAGGGAGTCCTCAACGCTTGCCCGTGTACTCGATCCTCAAGTCCTGGAGCTGCCTGGGGTCGACCTCGGCTGGCGCCCCGGTGAGCAGGCAGCTGGCACTGGTGGTCTTGGGAAAAGCGATGACGTCCCGGATGGTGTCCCGCCCGGCCATGAGCATCACCACCCGGTCAAGACCGAAGGCGATCCCACCGTGGGGGGGCGTGCCGTACTCGAAGGCCTCCAGAAGGAAGCCAAACCTCCGCTCGGCTTCGGCGGCACCTATGCCCAGGGCCCGGAAGACCCGCTCTTGCAGTTCCCGGCGGTGGATGCGTATGGACCCGCTGGCCAGTTCCACGCCGTTTAGGACCAGGTCATAGGCGCGGGCGCGTACTGCCCCCGGGTCGGTCTCCAAAAGGTGCAGGTCCTCGGGCTGGGGTGAGGTGAACGGGTGGTGGGCGGCAGCAAACTTGCCCTCTTCCTGGTCGTATTCCAGGAGCGGGAAGTGGGTTATCCACACGAACTTCCAGGTCCCGGGCGGGATCAATCCCAGTCGCCCGGCAAGACGGATTCTTAGCTGTCCCAATACCCGGGAGACCAGCGGCGCGGGCCCGGCCACCACCAGGGCCAGATCGCCCCCCACGGCGCCCAGCGCCCCGGCGATGTTGGCTATTTCTTCTTCACCCAGGAACTTGGCCACCGGCGAGCGGACACCCTGGCCAGTCCAGGCCATCCAGGCCAGCCCAGCAGCTCCCAGCTGGGCAGCCTGTTCGTTGAGTTCGTCCAGTTCCTTGCGGCTGAAGCTGGCCCCACCCGGCACGTTGATAGCCCTTACCGCCCCACCCGAGGCCACTGCTGCCTGGAACACCTTGAACCCGGAATGGGCCACCATGCCTGAAAGGTCGATGATGGGCAGGCCGTACCTGAGGTCCGGTTTGTCCGTGCCATAGCGGGCCAGGGCTTCCCGGTGGGTCAGGCGCTCAAAGGGGGTAGGTAACTGGACGCCCAGGACTTGCTGGTACAGGTGGGAGAAGAGTTCCTCGATGAGATGGAAAATGTCCTCTTCGTCCACGAAGGACATCTCCAGGTCCAGCTGGGTAAACTCCGGCTGGCGGTCGGCCCGCAGGTCCTCGTCCCTGAAGCAGCGAGCCAGCTGCACGTAGCGGTCCACTCCGGACACCATTAAGAGCTGCTTGAACAGCTGGGGAGACTGGGGCAGTGCGTAGAAGTGACCCGGGTGCAGGCGGGACGGCACCAGGTAGTCGCGGGCACCCTCGGGCGTGCTCCGGGTCATGAAGGGAGTTTCGATCTCCAGAAACTCCCGCTCGTCGAAGAAATCCCGGATGGCCTTGAAGGCCCGGTGGCGCAGCTTGAGGTTGGCGTACATGTCGGGCCTGCGCAGGTCCAGGTAGCGGTAGCGCAGGCGGAGCGCTTCTTCGGCCCCCCCGTTGTCGGCAATGTACAGGGGAGGCGTGCGGGCCTCGTTCAAGACTGCCAGGTCCTGTCCGGCGATCTCCACCATGCCCGTGGGGATCTTGGGGTTCTCGCGCCCGGGCATGCGCCGGTTTACCACACCGGTGATGGCCACTACATACTCTACCCGCAAAGTCTCGGCCAGCCCGTAGGCCTCAGCTGAGATCTGCTGGCTGAACACCACCTGCACCCAGCCGGTGGCATCGCGCACATCCAGGAATACGAGCCCCCCGTGATCCCGGCGGCGGTGCACCCAGCCCATAATGGTCACCCGCTGGCCGGCCAGGTCCAAGTTGACCCGGCCGCAGCATATACTGCGCTTCACTCTTGTCCTTCCTCCCCACCCAGCGCCCGTTCGATCCCGGCCTCGAGGTCGCCCAAGTCCAACGACCATTGCTGGCCGGATGCCATCTCCTTGACCAGGACCTTGCCCCGGGCAAGTTCCTCGTCTCCTACCACCAGCACCAGCCGGGCACCGGCCCGGCCGGCGTGCTTCATCTGGGCCTTGACGCTACGGTCGAGAAAATCCGCGTCCGTGGCCAGGCCGGTCCGACGTAGCCTCTGCGACAAGAGCGGTGCCTGCTTTCTACCTTCTTCGCCGGCAGCCACTACAAAAACGTCCAGTGGCCGCCCGGCCGTGGTAACCCTGCCCTGGCTCTGCAGCACCATGAGCAGGCGCTCCATGCCCAGGGCAAAGCCCACCGCCGGCGTGGGCGGGCCGGTCAGGGCCTCCACCAGCCCGTCGTAACGACCGCCACCGCAGACAGTGTTCTGTGCCCCCAGGTCTTCGGAGATCACTTCGTATACCGTGCGGGTGTAGTAGTCGAGGCCACGGACCAGGGCGGGCTCTACGGTCAAACTGGCCCCAGCCGCGGCCAGGAATTCCTGGACTCCCTGGAAGTGCTCATGGCACTGGCCGCACAAGTAACTGGTGGCCCGGGGGGCGCTGGCCACCAGGCTGCGGCACCCTGGTTCCTTGCAGTCCAGAAGCCGCAGGGGGTTTCGTTCCATGCGTTCCCGGCAGGCCGGGCATACGTCGCCCGAGAGGTTACGGTAATATTCGAGGAGTGCTTGGCGGTAGCGGGGCCGACAGCCTGGGCAGCCGATGCTGTTCAGCAGCACTCTTAGATTGCTAAGCCCCAGGCGTGCAAAAAGGTCCAGGGCCAACAGGATGGTCTCGGCGTCGGCCCAAGGCCCGGCCGCCCCGAAGAGCTCCACTCCAAACTGGGTGAACTGCCGCCCGCGACCGGCTTGGGGCCGCTCGTAACGGAACATGGGACCCAGGTAGTAGAACTTGGCAGGAAGGATCCCCCCGTACAGCTTGTTCTCAATGAAAGAGCGGGCAACTCCCACCGTGCCCTCAGGCCGCAGGGTCAAGCTGCGTCCGGCACGGTCTTGGAACGTGTACATCTCCTTCTGCACGATGTCGGTGGCCTCGCCAATGCGCAGGAAAAGCTCGGTATGCTCGAATTCGGGTATGCGGATCTCGCCGTAGTTGTACTGCTGGCACAGCTTTCGGATGACGCCCTCTACATGGTGCCACCGCTCCACCTCTGGGGGAAGCACGTCCGCCGTACCGCGGGGCCTTTTGGCCTGCATGCTGAAGACGCCTCCTTGACATCCAGATTATGCCCTTAATTCTACCCCACGTGCACATCCCCGTCAACTCGCTGCAGAGACCTCCTAGCAGCTGCCCAGGGGGAGGAACCGTGCCGTGGTCCCGGCGAAATGACTCCCCAGGCCCGGAAGGGAGGCAAAGCCTGGGTGTACCAATCTGAACGAGGAGAACTGGAGCTCCTGGTGACCGGAGATTCCCTCATCACCCGCCCGCTCTCGTGTCATGGCGAGGAAGCCTTCAGCCGGCTGGTGGAGCTGGTACGGGCGGCGGACGTTTCCTTCACCAACCTGGAGGTGCTGCTTGGGCGCGGAGACGGTTTCCCCGCCGCCGAAAGTGGCGGGACGTACACCCTGGCCGAGCCACGCATGGCCTGTGAACTCCGGTGGATGGGGTTTGACCTGTTTTCCCGGGCCAACAACCACGCCCTGGACTACGGCATCGAGGGCCTGTTGACCACTTCCAGCGAACTTGACAGGCGGGGCCTGTCTCACGCCGGCGTTGGCCGAAACCTGGCCGAGGCCCGGTCGCCGGCCTACCTGGAACTGGCCCAGGGCCGGGTGGCCCTGCTTTCGGCCAGTTCTACCTTTGCTCCTTCTGGTCGCGCTGGGGAACAAAGACCCGACATGCCGGGGCGCCCGGGCCTTAACCCCCTGCGCTACCATGTCACCGTTACCGTGGACAGCCCGGCGCTGGAAGCCCTGAGAGCCATAAGTGAACAAGCCGGCTACGAGCGGCTCAAGGCCCAGCGGAAGCAGTGGATGCCGGTCCAAGCCCAGGCCGAGACCGAGTTTGACTTTTTTGGGACCAAGTTCGTTTCAGGAGAAGTGCCTGGCATCACCACCCGGCCCCACCAGGAAGACCTGGGGGAAAACGCCAAGTGGGTCAAGGACGCCCGGCGCCAGGCCGACTGGGTGGTGTTCAGCTTGCACACCCACGAATCCGGGTCCCACCGGGAAGAACCTGCAGCATTTGCTGAGACCTTTGCCCGGGCATGCATAGACGCAGGTGCCGATGTGGTGGTGGGCCACGGGCCGCACCTTCTTAGGGGCATCGAGATCTACCAGGGGCGCCCGATTTTCTACAGCCTGGGAAACTTCATCTTTCAAAACGAAACCGTGCTCCGGCTCCCGGCGGATATCTACAGCCGCTACCGCTTGGGGCACGATGCTACTCCCGCAGACCTCTATGACGCCCGCACCGGCTGCGACCAGCGGGGTTTCCCAGCCGACCCGGTATACTGGGAAAGCGTGGCGGCGATATGCGAGTTCTCCGACCATAGACTGGCGCGCATCCGCCTGTATCCGGTCACCCTGGGCCACGGCAAGCCCCGGGTGCACCGGGGAAGACCGCTCCTGGCCCAGGGACGGGATGCTGAACGCATCATCACCCGCTTGGCCGCGCTTTCCAAGCCCTACGGCACCCGGGTCCAGTGGCGCGACGGGATGGGCATCATCGAACCCTGAGACCATCCCCCGGGACCAAACGGCGAACCGGTACCGGTCTCACATGCCCACGGGTAGGCGGTAGGGAAGGACGCGCGCGAGCCATCCCACCAGCCAATTCCACCTGCCCGTGACCAACACTACGGCCGTGACCAGCATGAGTACGCCCGTAACCGCCGAGATCAACCGTTGATGCCGTCTTACCCGGTCAAGGAGCCGGGTAGCCTGTCCCAACCAGACCGCGGTTAGCAGGTAAGGCAGGGCCAGTCCGGCAGAAAACACCGCCATGGTCACCATCCCCTCCCGGGGAGTGGAAGTCGTCCCCACGTAAATCAGGAATGAGTACAGCACAGCCCCAATGCAATGTGAGCATACGACCGCAAATAATAGCCCCATGACAAACGCCGTGGACCCTGGCCCGTACGTCCTTAGCATGCGGCCGGACCTTCCCCGGGCCGCCAGCCAGCGTCCGGGCCAGCCCAGCACCGGTACTTCCAGCAGGCTGAGGGCGAAAGCGCCCACCAAGAAGCCTGCGGCCACGTTAACGTGGGGCAGCGCCCGCCCGAGTGCCTCTCCCAGGAAGGGCGCCAACCCTCCGACTGCCGTGAATACCAGGGCAAAGGCCAGCACGAACATGGCAGTGTTGGACAGGAGCCGGCGACGTATTCGCCGCCCGGCCAGGGACGCCGGCAGATCGGGCAAGGCCAGGCCGGTCATGGTGAGGACATACGCCCCAAGCATGGGCAGGATGCACGGAGAGAAAAAGGACATGGTGCCAGCGAAAAAGGCCAGGGGTAAAGGGACTCTCATGGGGTTTCCCCAGGCATTTTGGGCCAGCGGTAGGTACGGGAGGGCACCCGCCCCAGGTCCTGTAGAACCAGATCCACCCGGTCAGCAGTCCGGGCCTTCTCCACCAACCCGGTGCCCTGGAACAGCAGAAGCCCGCTGGGATGATGACTATCCCGGCTCAGGGGCAGCCACCCCGCGGGCGCCAGCCACACGCCATCGGAAAGGGACAACCGGGCCTGATCGAGTACATGGTACTTGGAGAGGTCACCGCCGTGTGTAGTCAGGCTCACCAGGAACACCAGTTGCTGGTCGAGCTCATAGCTGCCCGGGGGTAGTGGCGGCAGCGATGCATTCCCGGTTACCCACTTCACTTCGGCCCACACCCCGCCGGGACCATCGTCGACGATGACTGCGTCCGGTCCACCGTCCAGGGGCCAGTAGACCCGGGCAGCAACCTCCGGCCCGGGGTCAGGACGGCCGAACCAGTACCCGGCACCAGCGGCCAGCACCAGTAACCCCTGCTGATACCAGTCGCCTTCTTACCGTCATCTCTCAAACACCTCCATGGTGTGCCAAAACAAAGCCCGGGCAGACCCAACCCGCCCTGGCATGGGTCCCGGGGCGTTCTCACCGGCCCATGCACTCTGGTCCTGCGGTGAAGGCGGCCAGCCGGCGGGATGATGGGTCCGCGGGCCAAACCCGCTTGCAAGCCTACATCGCCTGGCCCTGCCTCCAAAGCCACCACTTTTCGGCGCCGGGGAAGAACGCGGGCACGCGTCGTCGGTAGGTCAGGTACTCCTCTCCCATCGCCGCCACCAGGTCCCGTTCCTCGCTGAGGGCCAGCCGGTAGTAGCTAAAAGCCAGAAACGGCCACATGACCAGGCCGATGGCGGTGGGCCACTGGACCAAGAGGCCCAAGGTGAACAGGAACATCCCCGCATACTGCGGGTGACGGACCCAACCATAGGGTCCGGTGGTCACCAGTTCGCCCTGCGCCCGGTGTACCATCCACCAGGCCCGGGCTATGAGCCAGAGCCCCAGCACCATGATGAGGCTTCCCAGCAGGCAGATGGCCTGCTTACCACCATCACCCAGGCCCAACAGGCTGCCCAGGAGGTGCCCGTCCAGGTGACGAAACGGTTGCAGCGCCGGTGACCGGAATCCCGCCACCGAAGTGAGAACGTAAATGGTCAATGGGAACCCGTACATCTCGGCAAACAAGGCCGCCAAAAACCCGGTGAAGACCCCCATGGAGCGCCACTCCACCCGTTTCCTGGGGCGGACAAGGGCGAAGATGAAGCCTCCGAAGAGCAACACGTTAAGGACCACCACGGCCCAGAGCCCGTATTCGGACGTCACGGCGACCACCTCCGGGGCCAGCGGCGGGGCTAGCGAGCCCCCGCCGCCGGTTCTATGTTGACCCCGCGCAGGCGCAGGGAATTCCAGACCACGTTGAGGGAACTGAGGGTCATGGCTGACACCCCGATGAGCGGGTGCAATAAGCCCATGGCCGCTACCGGGATGGCCAGTCCATTGTAGAACCAGGCCCAGAAGTAGTTCTCCTGGATCTTCCTGAACGTGGCCCGCGAAAGCTTGATGGCCGCGACCACACCCCTCAGGTCACCCCGCACCAGCGTCACGTCGGCGGCTTCTATGGCGATGTCGGTGCCGGTACCTATGGCCATGCCCACGTTGGCTTGTTTCAGGGCAGGAGCATCGTTGATCCCGTCACCCACCATAGCCACCATGCCCAGGTCATCCTGGAGACGGCGCAGGTGCGCCAGCTTGGCGTCGGGAAGGGCTTCGGCATAAACCCGCTGTATCCCGACTTGCCCGGCTATGGCCGCAGCCGTGCGCTGGTTGTCCCCGGTGATCATGACAGAAGTTATGCCCATGGACTCGAGTTCGGCAACGACTGCGGCGGACTCGGGCTTGACGGCGTCGGCCACGGCGAGGGCACCGGCCAGCTTACCGTCTACGGCCACCAGCACCACCGTCTTGGCTTCTGCCTCCCACTGCTCCAAGACCGGGGCGGCAGACTCGACATCCACTCCCAGTCCGGCCACGTACCTGACGCTGCCCACCTGCACTGGCCGCCCGGCGATATACCCGCTTACACCTTTACCCGTAACGGCCTGGAAATTTTCCACCGCCAAAACGCCGAGCCCGCGTTCCTCGGCGGCTGTCCGGACGGCCTGGCCCAGCGGGTGTTCTGAACCCGCCTCCACGCTGGCCGCCAGCCTGAGCAGTTCGTCCTCGTGATACCCCCCCCAGGCCCAAACACCGGTGACCTCGGGTCTGCCCTTGGTGATGGTTCCCGTCTTGTCAAACACCACGGCACGTATATCCTTGAGCGTCTGGATGGCTTCACCGTGCCGGATGAGAATGCCCTTTTCGGCCCCCAGGCCGCTGCCCACCATGAGGGCGGTGGGCGTGGCCAAGCCCAGGGCACACGGGCAGGATATGACCAGCACTGCCACGGCGGCGAATATGGCCAGGGTCACCTGGCCGAGGTCCGGGTTAAGCCAGGGCAGAAAACCCGATCCCCAAGCCACAATCCCGCGGAAGACGTCCGGGAATGCCAGCCAAAGCCCCAGTGTGAGAAAGGAGATGCCGATGACCCCGGGCACAAAATAATACCCGGTTACCCGGTCGGCAAACTCCTGGATGGGTACCCTGGAGCCCTGGCACTCGCGGACCAGCCTGGCGACCTGGGCCAGGAAAGTATCCTGTCCCACGCGGGTAACCTTGGCCGTGAGCATGCCCTGGCCGTTGATGGTGGCGCCGATGAGCTCATCGCCCGGCCCTTTGCCCACTGGGATGGATTCTCCAGTAGCCATGGACTCGTCCACCGTGCTCCTGCCGGATAGCACGATGCTGTCGGTGGGGATCTTCTCGCCTGCCCGGACTAATATCACGTCGCCGGGTCTAAGCTGGGCCACCGGCACTTCGTGCTCCTGGCCATCTACCAGGACCCGTGCCTGCTTGGCTTCCATCTGCAGGAGCTTTTTCACCGCCTGGGAAGCCCGTCCCTTGGCCCGGGCCTCGAGGTACCGGCCCACCAGGTGGAAGGTGACGATGGTGGTGGCCATCTCCACGAAAGTCGTGGCCGGGAACCAGAAGGCCGCCAGGCCCATGAGGTAGGGCGGCACTGACCCCAAGGTGATCAGCACGTCCATGTTGGCCGACCCATGCCTGACGGCCAGCAGTCCGGCCCGGTGCGTGGAGTACCCGCTGACGAAAATGATGGGAAAACCGAGTACCGCGGCAATGTAAGGGTAGTAAGGTACCGGCGTGATGAACATGTGTACCATCATCAGTGCCATGATCACCGCACCGGGCACAGCCGCTGACATCATCAACCTAAACGCTTTCTCCTGTTTGACTTGGTCGGCATCGAGTTCCTCGGGTGCGCCCAGGCTGTACCCGGCCAGGTTCACCGACGTTTCCAGGTCAGTCATGCTGGTCAGGGCAGGATTGTACACCACCCGGGCCTCTTCCGCGGCAAAGTTCACGTGTACCTTGGCTACCCCCGGAGTCTTCTCCAGCGCGCGTTCCACCCGCTGGCTGCAGCTGGCGCAGGTCATACCCCGTATCTGGAGCACAGTCGAGATCAGTGGGACCTCCCTCCCCGGGTCAGCCCCGGGTAATGTTGTTGATTGGCTCATATGGCGCCTCCTTCCTACCCATACCCCCTATGGGTATCTAAATTGTACACTGTCGTGGTTCCATCTGTCAACGGGTAAAAGGGGCTATCCGGGCGAAGCCGTGGATTTGACGCCCGGAAAGAGGGCAAACAAAAGCGCGCATCGCGGGAGGCGCCGTAACTGAGCACGTTACATCAATCAACCACCACTACCGGCGACCGCAAGCCCAGCCGGATCTTTTGGATATCGCTGGGTTCCAGGCCCAATGCCTCGGCTATCTCGTGGTCATCCTGGCCCGCGCGCATGCGGGCCAAGCCTGGTGGCTGAGCTCCTCACCGGGCACGCAGCGCCGGTGCCTGTCTTGGTTCATACCATCACCCCCGCCCTGGTATGACTCGGTGGATGATGGAAAGGTCGCGGTCTAAGCCAAGAAGGGGTTCCCCTGCTTTTCCATGGCGATAGTGCTGGCCGGCCCGTGCCCCGGGTAGACCACGGTGTCGCCGGGAAGCGGCACCAGCCGGGTCCGGAGGGAAACCATTAGCTGGTCATAGTCGCCGCCCGGCAAGTCCGATCGCCCGATGCTGCCGGCAAAGAGCGTGTCTCCGGTGAAGACAACGCCGGGTGCATAAAGGCAGATCCCGCCCGGGGTGTGCCCGGGGGTATGGATGACTTCGAAGGCCAGATCCCCGACGGTGACGGTATCCCCGTCTGCCAATAGCCCGTCAGCTTCCATGGCTATGCGGGCTCCTACCCACATGGACAGGTTGCGGGCCGGGTTGGCGAGCGTGGGACCGTCTTGGGTGCCGATGAGGAGCCGGGCGCCGCTGGCCTCTTTGAGGCGCGCGTTGCCCGCGATGTGGTCGGCGTGCCCATGGGTGTTGACTATGAGTTCGATGTCCAATCCCAGTCGCCGGGCGGCCTTGAGCACCGGGTCAGGATTCCCTCCCGGGTCGATGACCATCGCTTTCCGGGTATTTTCGCACGCTACCAGGTAGCAGTTGCCCTGCAGCTCCCCTAGGGGAAATACCTCAACTATCACTTGCTTCACTCCTCAGCTGGCAACTTGTGGACGAGGCCGGCGCGTCTGCCTGCCTGCTCCCCATGGCTTTCAGACCGGTTCCGGGTCACGGGACACCGGCCAGGTCCATGCTTAGGATGGACCCGGCCGCCAGTTCCCGAGACGGCAGTACCAGGTAACGGCACGCGGGTGAGTTTCTCCTTGGGATAATCCATGGATGGTGACGGGCGCGCCGGTCCGGGCCGGTTAGAAGCTCTTCTCGGAATCCAGCATCAAGGTGACCGGCCCGTCGTTTTCAATGGTGACTACCATGTGGGCGCGGAATTCCCCGGTGGCCACTTCCAGCCCCAGCGCCCGTAGGGCGTCATTGAACACTTCATACAGCCGGGTGGCGTCCTCCGGCGAAGCCGCCGCCGTAAAGGAGGGCCTGCGCCCCTTGCGGCAATCACCAAAAAGGGTAAACTGGGAAACCGACAGCACCTGGCCGCCCACGTCCAGCACCGACCGGTTCAGCTTGCCCGCGGTGTCTTCGAAAATCCGGAGGTTGGCAATTTTGTCTGCCATGTAAAGAGCTTCTTTGGGGGTATCATCGCGACCTACCCCCAGGAGCACCACCAGCCCCTGTCCAATGGCCCCCACCAGGCGCCCGTCCACGGTGACCTTCCCGGCCCTTGCTCTTTGTACCACTGCCCGCAAATCCCCAACCTCTTCCCTAACGCGCGTTTTCTCTCACTACCCGGTCGACGCTCAGCACATCATGGATCCGGCGCAGGCGCCGAAACAGGTGGTCCAGCTGGTCCAGGCCCCGAACTTCCAGGGTCAAGTCAATGGAGGCATAGCCATCGCGATTGGACCGGGCCCGGGCGCTGATGATGTTGCTGCGCATGTCCGCCACTACCTGGGTGACGTCAAAGAGCAGCCCGGACCGGTCCAGGCCGGTGATGGTCACGTCTACCGGGTAGTTGCCGGTGATGTCTTCTTCCCAGAGCACTTCCAGCAGCCGTTCGGTGTCATCCCGGTAGTTTACGATGTTGGGGCAGTCCACCCGGTGCACTGAGACCCCCCGGCCCCGGGTGATGTACCCGATGATGGGGTCTCCCGGCACCGGGTTGCAGCAGCGCCCGAACCTGACCAGTACCTGGTCTACGCCACGCACGCGCACTCCTGAGCCCGGTCGCTTGATGGGAGCGGTAGGCTCCACCGACAGGTCTGTCTCCACCACCGGGCGGGCCACCTTGCGGTAGGCGTCGCGCAGCCTGGCCGCCACGTGCCCGGCGGTGATCCCGCCGTAGGCGATGGCAGCCAAGAGGTCATCCAACGAGCTGAAGTTGAGCCGACGGCATACGGCCCGGACTACTTCCTCGCTCAAAAGCTCCTTGGGGTCCTGTTCCAGCTTGCGGAATTCCTTTTCCAGCAAGTCCCGGCCCCGGGCCACGTTCTCATCCCGCCGCTGCCGCTTGAAGTATGCCCGGATCTTGGAGCGGGCAGACGAGGTCTTCACCAGCTTTAGCCAGTCGAGGCTGGGGCCGGCCATCTGGCGGGACGTGAGGATCTCCACGATGTCGCCGTTTTGCAGTTCGTAGTCCAGCGGCACGATCTTGCCGTTGGCCTTGGCGCCGATACAGCGGTGTCCCACGTCTGTGTGGATCTGGTAGGCAAAATCCAGCGGGGTGGCCCCGGCCGGGAGATCGATCACGTCGCCCTTGGGAGTAAACACGAACACCTCGTCGTCAAACAAGTCGATCTTGAGGGACTCGAGAAACTCGCCGGCATCTCCCAGGTCACGCTGCCACTCCAACACCTGGCGCAGCCACGCCAGCTTCTGGTCAAACCCCGGGTCGGGCCGCTTGCCCTCCTTGTACGTCCAGTGCGCGGCCACGCCATACTCGGCCGTGCGGTGCATCTCCTGGGTGCGAATCTGGATTTCGATGGGGTCACCCTCGGGACCCATGACGGTGGTGTGCAGCGACTGGTACATGTTGGCCTTGGGCATGGCGATGAAGTCCTTGAAGCGCCCGGGTATGGGCTTCCAGAGTTCGTGTACCAGCCCCAGTACGGCGTAGCAGTCCCGTACCGAGTTGGTAACGATCCTCACTGCAATGAGGTCGTAAATCTCTGAGACCGGTTTTTTCTGGGTCACCATCTTCCGATGGATGCTAAATAGGTTCTTGGCCCGACCCTGGACGTCGGCGGTGGTGCCGGCCTGGGCCAACCGCTCCTTTATCATGTCTATGACCACCTGGGCCTCGGCCTCGCGCTGGCTCCGCTGTTTGGCAATGGCCTGGACCAGGTTGTAAAACTCGGTGGGTTCCAGGTAGCGAAAGGCCAGATCTTCCAATTCCCATTTGAAACGCCAGATGCCCAGCCTGTGGGCAAGCGGCGCAAATATCTCCAGGGTCTCCTGGGCCACGTAGCGCTGGCGTTCTGGCGCAAGGTGGCCCAGCGTACGCATGTTGTGCAGCCGGTCGGCCAGCTTGATGATGATGACTCGCAGGTCCTCGGCCATGGCAAAGAACATCTTGCGCAGGTTCTGGGCCTGCTCCTCCACCTGGGATCTGAACTCCAGCCTGCCCAATTTGGTGACTCCGTCCACCAGCCCGGCTACTTCCTGCCCGAACTCGCCCTGGATTTCCAGGAGTGTGGCACCAGTGTCTTCGACCACATCGTGCAGGAGTGCCGCTGCCACCGTCACCCCATCCATTTCCAAGTCGGCCAGGATCTTGGCCACCGCCAGGGGGTGCTGGACATATTCCTCTCCGGAGGCGCGCACCTGCCCCGAGTGGGCCCGGGCACTGAAAGCATGGGCCCGTTCCACCAGGGCCACGTCCTGTTCACGGGCATAGCCCCTGACGCGCTGTAGGAGTTCGCAGATGTCCACCACCTCACCCCCTTTCTCCCACGCTGGGCCCGCCAGCCGTCAGGACTCGAGCCTGATCACCGTGATGACATGGTACTCGCCCAGGTTCTGCCGGCCGGGCAAGTAGGCCAGTTCGATGAGGAACGCCACCCCGGCCACCTCTCCCCCCAGTCGCTTCACCAGGTCCAAGGTGGCCGAGATGGTCCCACCCGTGGCTAAAAGGTCATCCACCACCAGCACACGCTGGCCGGGCCGGACCGCATCCAGGTGGATTTCCAGCCGGTCCTGGCCGTATTCCAGCTGGTATTCCCCTACGAGGCTATCCCCGGGCAATTTGCCCGCCTTGCGCACCGGCACAAACCCCTTGCCGAGGGCATAGGCCAGCGCCGAACCGATGATAAAGCCCCGGGCCTCGGGAGCCACCACCAGGTCGAAGTCCAGCTCCCGGCAGGCGCCGGCCAGCCGGTCCATGGCCTCCTTGAAGGCCCCGGCATCCTTCAGGAGGGTGGTGATGTCCTTGAAAGATATGCCGGGCTGCGGAAAATCGGGTATGACTCTCAGTTTCGCCGCCAGGTCCATGCTCAACACTCCCTACCTTGGTTTTCAAGCCACCGCCGGTACGTGGAAAGCGGCCCATCCAGGGCACGGGCTACGTTGGCTCCGGCCTCGCTCCATTCCTGCCTGAGCCTGGCATAGGTCGGGCTATGCTCCAGTTCCAGGCGGGTCCTGGGTGCCGGCAGCAAGATAACCGCCTCCTCGCCATCTACCATCTCCACCGCCGCCAGGCGGAGTTCGCCAAACACCTCCAGGCTCAGTCCGAGCAGGGCCCGGCCCAGGCCGGGGAACTCTTTCTCCATCCGGTCACGTGCTCTGGCCAGGGGCACGGGTCTTCGGAGCTTCTTCTCCTGGCCCAGGAGGATCCGGTATACCGTGGCCAGCCATTCCCGGTCGGGAACAAGCGCGCGCCAGTAGCTGAGGGCACCAGTCACCTCGCCGGCTCCAAAGGCCAGGATCACCTGAACCGCCCGGGCCGAGCGGGCGCTGAACACGGCTGGCGTGGGGGGTGGTGTGCACCAGACCGCGGTCACGGGCCGGGTTGGCCACCACTCCCCGGGGTCGGGGCTCACCAGTGCCGCAATGCGGCCCTGTTCAAAGCTCTCCTCAATGTACTGGCGGTATGCAAATGGTAACGTGGCGCCATAGTACTGGGCGTTCAGTCCCCGGCCCCTCATGGTACCGGCCAGCTCCCGGGCCTGGGTCTCGTCAAGCGCCCACACCAGCCGGGCGACATCCGGCAAATCCGCCAGTACCTGACCGGGGCTCCAGCGGCGCCGGTCCACCAACGCTGGCAGTGTCCCCTTGCTGACCCAGGGAACAGCCGGTGCCGGCCAGGATTCCCCGCCGCCCAGGGCCGACACGGCGGCGTACAAGCACTCACCGGGCCCACCGTCTCCGGCCGGGCGCCAGTCCTGCACCATAAGACGCAAGCGTCGCGTGCCGCGCCAGGTGTCCAAAACCGGGCAAAACGCCAAGTCCACCCGGCCATCCAGCCCGGCGGTACGGGCTCCCGCCCGGAACGCCACCGCCGGCACCGCGCACCCGTGCCGGTCGTGGACATTAAAGCCCAGGTGATGGCCGTTCTGACCGAGCCTTCGTACTCCCTCCACCTGCACGTCCCGGACCATGAACACCGGCTGGTTGTTGGCAGCACCGTGGGGAGCCAGGGTCGCCATGGCCTCCAGGAGCGTCAAGCTCAGGTCAGCCAGGGATACTTCAGCGTCAATGTCAAGTACCGGCAGGAGTGTTTCTGGCGGCGCCGCCATGGCCAGCCGGTTGAGTTCGTCCCGCAGTCCCTCTACGGCCCCGGCATCCAAGGACAGGCCGGCCGCAGAGGTATGACCTCCAAACTGGGTAAGGTGGCGAGAACAAGCCTGGAGTGCTTCGTACATGTCAAAGCCCGGGATGCTCCGGGCCGAACCGCGCCCGCGGCCGCCCTCCAGACCCACCAACACCACCGGCCGCCAGTATGCGTCTACCAATCGCGATGCGACTATCCCCAGAACTCCCGGGTGCCAGCCACTACCGGCTAGAACCAGCACCCGCTGGTCTTTTAGCCCGGGAGCAGCCCGGCGCACGTCTTCCAGGATGGCCTCTTCCAGGGCCTGGCGCCTCCGGTTGTGCTGGTCCAGCTCCCCGGCCAGGATCCCGGCTTGGACCGGGTCCTGCGACATCAGCAGGCGGAGGGCACTGTCCGCCCGGTCCACTCGCCCGGCGGCGTTCAGACGCGGGGCTAACCCAAACGCCACCCGCTCTGCATCCAGGGCACCGGTTACTCCCGCTACCCTGGAGAGAGCCTCCAGTCCAGGCCGCAGGGAGTGGTTGAGAACTTCCAGCCCTAGCCGGGCTAATACGCGGTTTTCCCCTACCAGGGGAACCACATCGGCGATGGTGCCCAGCGCCACCAGGTCCAGTGCGGTCTCGGGCCGGATGCTCCCAGCGTAGCCCGAAAGAGCCTGCATGACTTTGAAGGCCACTCCAGCTCCCGAAAGGTGGGGAAAGCGGTAGCGGGAGTCGCCGCGCTGGGCGCTGACCACGGCGATGGCCGGGGGTAGCCTGTCGGGACACCGGTGGTGGTCGGTTACGATCACATCCAGGCCCCACCGGGCGGCGTCCGACAGCACCTGGTGGTCCTGGACCCCACAGTCCACGGTGATCACCAGTGAGACACCGGAGCGAGCCCAAGCGGACAGGGTCGGTCCGTGCAGGCCGTAGCCTTCGTGCACGCGGTGGGGTATGTAGCATTCTACATGGCGCGCGCCCAGCTGGTGCAGGGCTTCCATCATGATGCACGTGGCCGTAATCCCGTCCACGTCGTAATCGCCCCACACCAGGATGCGCTCGCCATCCCGCACCGCCCTGAGCAGTCGTTCTACCGCCCGGTCCATGTCCGGAAGGGTGAAAGGGTCGTGGAAGTGCCCAGGGTCCGGGCGCAAGAATGCCGGTGCCTCGGCCAAATCCAGCCCGCGCCCTAAAAGAAGCGCCCCCATGAGGGGTGGCACGCCCAGCCGGGCGGCGAACTCCCCGGCTCCCGGCGGCCACGGAGCGATCCTCCACACACGGCTAAGGCCATTCACACCCTGCCCAAGCCCGTGCATCCTTGCCCGGAGGTGCCGAGCTCTTGAGCCGCGGAAGTAGCGGCCGGAACACGCAGGGACTGGGCCAGGCGCTCCAGGTGTTCGCGGTCGGCTTCGGCCCGGGCCAGCTTCTCCCTGGCCGCACCCAGGTCTGTCTCGAGTTTCTTGACCCGGCCGCGCTCGTCCCGAAGCTGGTTCCTTAACGCCCACCCCTTCACCATGGACCACATGAGGACCACCATGGCGCCCACACCGGCCGCTCCCAGGATCACCAAGACCAGCGACACATCGAAACTCCACACCGCCAGCCGCACAGTAACCAGCGCCGCGTTTTGGATGGCAAACAGGGCTATCAAGATGGCGAAAACCAAAGCAGCGATGAGCACATCCCGTCCCCCCACGCGTCCAGTGTATGCTGCCTGTATTTCGTTTCCCAACCGCTAAATTCCTACCTGGCCCTCTTGAGAGCCAATATACGCTCCGGTTCCCGCTAAGTATCAAGGAGCACCAGCCCCAGCCACCAGGGAAAGTGCCATGCAGCTGGGGCTAACCCCCGGTTGCCACCGGGCGAGCTGCATCCGATTGAGGTTTTTCCGGGTCTTGTACTTTGCGCTTGACGTGACCGAAACCTTCCGGGCTATTGCTGCGTTAAGGTGTAATGGCCACGGTCATGAGGTCTTTGGAGGGGTGAGGATTTGGTTGAACTAAGAGGGCTTACTAAGAGCTACAACCGGGGGCAGGTCAAGGCCGTGGACGACCTTGACCTCTCGGTGCGCGGTGGTGAGATCTTCGGCTTTTTGGGGCCCAATGGGGCCGGAAAGACCACCACCATCAAGATGATGGTAGGACTCCTAAAACCCGACCGGGGCACGGTCAACATTGCCGGGTACGACATTGCCAGTTCTCCGCTGGAGGTAAAGCGGCGCATCAGCTATGTCCCGGATAACCCGGATGTTTACCACCGCCTCACTGGCATGGAGTACCTGAACTTCATGGGAGACGTTTACCGGGTGTCGGCCGAAGAGCGAGAGCGTCGCATCTTGCGTCTTCTGGACGTGTTTGCCCTCGGCGGTGCAGTGTCGGACCCCATCAAGAGCTACTCCCACGGCATGCGTCAGAAGATCGTGCTGGTGGGGGCTCTTTTGCACGACCCCTTGGTCTTCATCCTGGACGAGCCCATGGTGGGCCTAGATCCCAGGTCGGCTCATCATCTCAAGGAGATCATGCGGGAGCACTGCTCCTTGGGAAAGACGGTCTTCTTCTCCACCCACATCCTCGAGGTGGCAGAGAAACTTTGCGACCGGATCGGCATCATCAACAAGGGTAGACTCATAGCCCTGGGTACCATGGACGAGTTGCGGGCGCAAGCCCAGGATAAGCAGTCCCTGGAAAAGATCTTTCTGGAGTTGACAGAGTGATGGTTACCTGGGCAGTCTGGAAAACCAGCATCAAGACGTACTTCGGCCTCTCACTGGCCCGGTATTACCTTGCGCGTAGAGACATCAAGTTCCTGGGGTTCCCTGGCGTGGTCCTGGCCCTGGCCGTGGGGCTTGCCCCCCTGGTTTATATTTACCAACGGCTTTTGAACGCCGCCTACGACGCCACCCTGCCGCTGGGACAGTCTCAGGTGGTGCTCACCATGTCCCTGGTGACGGCATCCGTGATGGTGCTTTTCTTCGGCTTTGCCTATGTCCTGTCCGTGTTCTACCTGTCCACCGACTTGTCGCTCTTGGTGCCCCTTCCCCTCAAGCCCTGGCAGGTCCTGTCGGGCAAGTTCCTGGTGGTACTCCTGAGCGAGTACCTGACCATGGCGCCGTTTCTTTTGCCCGGGTTCATCGTCTTCGGGCTGAGGTCCGGGGCGGGCACCCTGTACTGGGTGCAGGCTCTCGCCATCTACATTCTGGCACCCATCATCCCGGTCAGCATTGCGGCGGTGGTGATCATGGCACTCATGAGTGTTGCCAACCTCACCCGCTACAAGGACACCGTGCGCTTTGCCGGCATGGTACTGTTTATCCTGTTCATCCTGGCCTTTAACATCATGATTACCCGGATCGAGCCGGGGCGCGAGGCGGAGTTCATCGCCCAGCTTTTCCTTTCTGAAGAGGGCCTGGTAGTCCAGTACGGGAAGGTATTCCCGCCCGCCGTGTGGGCTACCCGGGCGCTCGCTGCCCAGACCATGGCCGCACGCTGGTCCTGGTTTTTGCTGTTTACCGGGGTAGCAGTGGCGTCGGCAGGCGTTACCAAAATCACGGGCCAGGGTCTATTCTACCAGGGCCTCATTGGCAGCGAGGAGGTGCGGGCCGGGAAGCGGCTGACCAAGAGCCAGCTGGTCGTGCGGAGCCGGAAAGCCAGCGGACCTGCACGGGCCATCATGCTGCGAGACTTCCGGATGCTGGTTCGCACCCCCATCTACGTGCTCAACAGCGTGGCCATGATCTTCCTCCTGCCCGTATTCCTGGCCCTCCCACTCCTCTTGGGTGGCACCACCCAATCCCTCTTCCTTGGAAGCCTCCTGGATCCCACCTTCTCCCGGCTGGCGGGAGCCGGGTACCTGGTGGTCATGGCCCTATTTGCCCCGGCGTCTTCTACTGCTTTCTCCCGGGAAGGCAGGTTGTTTTGGGTGTCCCGGGTCGTCCCGGTGGACCCCAGCACCCAGGTACAGGGCAAACTGGCCCAGGGCTACCTGGTCCTGTTGCTGGCCGTCCCGGTACTGGCCCTGTTTGGGTTTGGCCTGGCCGGGTGGGGACCCGTGGACTTTCTCCTGGTGACCTTGACCGGCCTGGCGGCAAGTCTACCGCTTATCAGCTTGAGCCTGCTGGTGGACTTACTACGACCGTACCTGACGTGGGAAAATCCCCAGCAGGCCATCAAGCAGAACCTCAACGTGATTTTTGCCATGGTCCTGGGGGGCGCCCTGGTGGCGGGGCAGGCTTTCATGGTAACCAGGATGATGGGCGCCGGCACCGGGTCTACGCTGGCGCTCCTGGCCACGGCAGGTGCGTCGCTGCTATTGGGCGCCGGTATTCACGGCGTGCTCCTCCGGCTGTCTTCCGTCCTGTACCAGCGCGTGGAGATTTGAAGGTCTCACGACTGCTTGCGTTCCCGGTGAGCGATGGTAACGAGGGATTCGCGGCTGAGTTCATCCACGATGTACAGGGAACCCCGGGCGTTGGCCGCCAGCCCGTCCAGGAAGGAACGGTTGGGTTCCAGGCCTATGCAGGAAAAGCGGATGCGCTGGCCCGGTAACCGCCCCGCCGCAGCCATGGCATCTTCCAGTGGGTTTAGGCTCCACTTGGGAACCGTGGGGATGCCGTCGGTGATGAGCAGGATCAGCGGGTTGCGGGCCCGGGATGCCACGATGTAGTCCGCCGCCCCCACCAGGCCCTCGGCCAGCGGGGTGAGCCCCAGCGGCTGCAGCCGGGTGAGCCCCAGCTGTACCTTCTGGTAGTTGCGGGTAAAGGGCACGTGGATCTTGACTACGTTCTCCTGGAAGGCGACGACCGCCACCCGTTCCCGGGTGGATAGGAGAAGGTGCTGGGCCAGGAATTTGGCCGCCCTCAGCCTGCGGCCGGCCATACTGGCGCTGGCGTCGATGAGCAGGCAAATGTCCACGCTCCGGTAGCTGCGGAGCTGGTAGAAGCGGATGTCGTCCTGGTCAAAGGTCAAAGGACCGCCCGGCAGTCGCCGCCGGGCGGCGGCGATGGCCGTGTCCGGCACGGCGATTTCCACCGACCATTCCCCCGGCTGCATGCCGGTGGGCGGCAGGCGGTAGTTGCAGGTAGGGCGGATCCGGCGGTCGGGTCTGCCGTGGCTGGTGCAGTCCCGGGCGGGCAGGAAGCTGGGCACCCGGCGTATGAGCCTCCGCAGCTGGGCCTCGATCTCATGGCGGTGACTGCGCAGAAACTGGCGGAGACTGAGTCCTTCACCCGTTAAGGAAAAGCGAAATCCCTCGCGCTTGGCCAGTCCCCGGGAAATCAGGGTCTCCATCATCTCCGCGGAGGGCCTGGGGCGCCCGACGGCGGATCTGACCATGTCTCCCACTTCCACCGGGCGGTCCAAACTGTCCAGGACTTCCAGCACATCAGCCACGCTCCCAAAATCCTCGGCCAAGTCCATGGCCACCTGGTAAGCAGCGTGCTCTTCCAGCACCTGCTGGGCAGGACTTGAGGCCCCCTCTTCTTTCAGCAGGGAGTCGCTGGAGGTCTGGTAGGGGGACATGTCAGCCTGCCCATCGGGATCGGCTTGCTCCCGGACTACCCGCTCCACCTTCCTGAGTTCCAGGCCCTGTCTTACGATCTCGCTTTCAAGACCGGCCACGACATCCAGGAGCACCCCCAGGCGCTCGTCATCCACCAACCCGGTGACGTGGACGTGGTTGAGATGGGCACGGCGCAGCTGCGGGCGCTGGCCGAAAGTCAAGGCACCGGTTACCCTCCCCCCGCCTGTGGCCGTCTGCACGTCGAAGTAGTCGGGGCTGAGCCCTCCGTCTCCTGTGGGGTACGCCCGCAGGGCCACGGCTTCGCGCACGCAGCCGGCGGCCACCCGGTGGTCGAGTTCACCAACGGAATGAAACACGTCCAGATGGACCACCTGGCCCGGGCACTGGCGGCCGTAGAACACGCGTCCGGCGTCTGCCCCTCCGACCGCCACTACTTCCTGGGGTCGCTGGGGGTCGATGGTGTGCACCCAGCGGCTGGCCACCCCGGTATCGCCGATGCGCACGGCTCCGCCTCCAGAGATGGTCACGATCAGGGTCTTTTCGGCTTCACCCCAGTGTCCGACCACTTCAACGCTGCTCTGCGGGACACACTAGTTCGGCCCCGGCCAGGCTCACCAGCGGGCGGGCTGGCAGCGGCGGGGCATTCACCGGCAGCAGGTCTGGATCAGTCAACGCAGTGGCTGTACCCGGCCGGCACGGGTGGTCAGCCCGGTAACGCTGGGTGCCCATTCCCCCAGGGCCCGACGCCGGTGATAGGCGGCTGGCCAGGCGCCGGTTGCGGTCGCCCGGTGCGCCGCGGCCGGGGCCGTCCTGCCCGGCGGGTGCCAGGCTGAAGCAGTCCCTCAGACGGGAGAACAGCTTGTTCCACGGAGTCTCAGCGCTTTCGGGTGCAGCCAGGTCGCGGTCCTGCCCACTGCCGGCGGCCGCCCGCGGGATCTCGCCACCTGGGCCGTCCCGGTGTCCAGGGTCCTTGGCATCCGGGGCGGGCTTCTTTTCGGCCGAGCCGGCCGCCTGCCGGGCGGCCAGTTCCCTGAGGACCTGGCTGAGCACTGCGGTGTCCAACCGGTGCCTGAGCACCAGCGGAGCCACCTTTAGAAGGTCGTCAATGATCACTTCCATGCGGCCCGAGAGCAGGGCCGAGAGTCGAGAGGTATGAGCCCATGCTTCCACGGCCCGCAAGCTCTCCAGGTTGTAGTCGATGTAGATGCGGGCAATGAGGTCCTCGATGGAGTCCGGGAGCACCACCCCGGCCAGACGGCCAGCCTTGGCCGCCAGGATTTGCCGGTCCAGCTGGCAGACGGCTCCTGCCGCCGGGCTGGGACCGTTGTGGCCATGCCCGAGGATGCTCCGCACCACCCGGTGGTCGGTAGGGCGGCGGACCGGGATGACCATGTCGAACCGGTCGGCCAGTTGCCGTCGCACGTCCTCCAGAGGACCCGGCTCTTCATCCGGGTTGGAGGCAGCCCACACCGAAACGTTGACGGGCAGTTCCACTACGGGAAGCCCGGTCTCTTCTATTTGCACCCGCCCGGGCTTGGTGCCCATGACACTCAAAAACACATCGGCCAGGTCGGGGGCAGTCTCGGCCAGCCGGTTGATCTCGTCTACCAGCACCACTCCCCGGTGAGCCTGGGGAACGGTGCCCGGCAAGAGGGCAGCCGTAGGCTGATTGCGGTCGGTGAGCTTGGCCAGGTCTATGCTGCCCACCACTGTACCCAGCTTGGCCGAGTGGGAGATTTCCAAAAACGGCATGGTCCTACGCTCGGTTTCCCAGGCAGCGGACTCGGCTAGCTGACTGTGCAGCGGGCAGTGAGGTCTTTCGGGCGCGCAGTGGTAGAGACACCCGCTCAGTTGCGTAATGTCGGGCAGTGACTGCCGCGCGGCCCGCAGGATGGTGGTCTTCCCCGTACCCCGGACGCCCTCCACGTGAAAGTGCAGGGGGATACCTGCAAGCGTCGAGATCAGGGACATCTCTATGGCAAGAAACAGTGCATCGTTGCCTTCGTGCCTGACCAGCTGGTAGTAGGATTTCACCGGCCGCCCCTCCTTCCTCAGTGTATTTTGTCCATAAGATCTCCGGGAAACAACATCACCCGGCGAAAACGTAGCGTGCCGCCAGGGCGGCAGCCAGGGCCACGGCCAGGAGCCGCAGTGTCCTGGCCAGCAGGCGTTTGAGCAAATACCGGCCAGTCTCCATGACGCTGAACGGGTAATGCCTGCCCACCAGGGCGGCGAACAGACCGGCGCCGGCAGCCGGGCCGAACAGCATGGCGCCGGTGGCCAGCGCCCCCAGCTGGCCCGCAACAGTGCGGGCCAGCTCTCCGCGGGTCGAACCTCCCGGCAACGGCGCCGATTGCTCCAGCCAGCTGCCCAGGACGGCGGCAGAAGCCAGGATGACCAGGGCGGCCACCAGCGGCCAGGAGTGGGACGATGATGGGGCCAAGCCCACAGCCAGGACCAGACCGGCGCTGCCCAGGCCTAGACCCGGCGGACCCGGCAGGTATACGGCGGCCACCCCGCCGGCCACGAATGCACCCAGGGATAGCAACTGGAGCATACCCCCACCTCCCGCTTCATTGTCTTCAACTCGGGCCCCTGGTATGCGCTGTTTGGGCAAGTTAAGCACGGGTAGCAAGGTTGGTGGTCGGCTCTGAAAAAAGGGGGGGGGCTTGGCAAGGGCGCCCCGGAAACCCGCCCAAGGGGAGTGGCGACGGCACGCCGGCACGGCGGGGAATTCCCTGTCAGACCCTCATGCCATGGGTGGCGCCACAGGGCATGACAAGTGGGCTTCGATGTAGAACTCTCCTGCCAAAACACAGCGACTTGAAGAGATCGGGTTTCCTTGGTGCATCAAACCCGAGTATCAAACGGATCCCGGCGGTCTGAGCATCACAGTCTGTCGCCACCTGTTCTGGGTGAGCACGCAGGGTAGATTTCCGGCAAAAGACCGCCGCTCCCGCCGGGTCCAAGACAGGAGTGAGAGCAGTGCAAGTAGTTTACGAGCGATGTTATGGCTTGGATGTGCACAAGCGGTCGCTGACGGGGTGGGTAGAGGATGACCTTGAGCGTTAGCCTGGGTGGTGCCGCACTGTTTTCCGCTCCTTCCCGAGCGGTGCCTGCGCCCATTCGGCATGGCTCTTGTGCCATCCCCCGCTCTCAGAACCCGGCGTGCGCCATTAACGCACCGGGCTCCCTAGGAGCCTTTTGCATTAAGTGCCTTCAGACGGTCGGGTGCAGAGCCGCTGATGCCTTGGGGAGCTGGAACCAGGGACTTGCCCGCAGTTGCTCCCACTTAACTTGCTCCGCTGGCTCTGCCGACGCAGAGCTGGCAGCCATTGCAGTTGGATTTGCCCGACCCTTACTCCGTGCCCTTTCCGCTATCCGGTTTAGTCCCGTTGACACGCTCTTCCCTGCCTCTGCGTGCAGCACATGTTTCCCCATAACCGGTCGACTCTTGCCCCGCCGCTTCCCCCGATACGCGGCTTTCCCGCGCTCTGAGTACTACCCGCGGGTCCGACTCCCAGTGCCACATCCAGCTCGCTCAGGTTCATCGCCTTATCGCTCGCCGTACTCGGTCTCTGACCAAAATGGCACCGGGTCTCCCAGGTTCCTCTGCGCCTCCCTTTTCCCACCCCGCCGTGCTCTCCGACCCCGCCGAGGTCTCCAGCAACCTCGCCTCTTATGTTGCCCTGCAGTACACAAGACTCTGTCGGCCCTCGGTCTACGACTTCACGAGGCTCTATCGCTTCACTTGCGTTACGGCTGGGTGGTCGTTCTACCTACGCTTAGCTGACGTCGTTATCGTCCGTCAGCCCAACGCTCGATTCCCAGTGAGCGGCTAGCTCTTTCCGGGGCGGGAACCTCACCCGCTGGAGGCACCAGGCTTCGCCTGGCGCACCTTGTGTAATCACCCCGGTGGGCCGGTCCACCCGGTCCTTTGGTACCATGACGGCGGATTTGCTGGCTCTGGCTGACTGGTTAGAGGAGGAGCAGGCTAGCCATGTGGCGATGGGGGCCACCGGGGTGTACTGGAAGCCGGTATACAACCTCTTGGAGAGCCACGAACTCACGCTGTTAGTGGTTAATGCCCAGCACATCAAGGCGGTGCCCGGGCGGAAGACCGATGTGAAGGATGCAGAGTGGATTGCGGACCTGTTGTGCCACGGTCTGCTCAGGGGCAGTTACATTCCCGACCGGGAGCAGCAGAAACTACGGGAACTGGTGCGTTACCGCGAAGCCCTGGTACGGGAGCGGTCGGCTGAGGTCAACCGCTTCCAGAAGACGCTGGAGGGGGCCAATATCAAGAAGTTGGCCTCGGTGGCGTCCGATGTGCTGGGGAAGTCGGGCCGGGTCATGCTGGAGGCGTTAGTGGCTGGAACGCCCGATCCCGAGGTGTTGGCGGCGCTAGCCAAGGGACATCTGCAAGGGAAGCAGGCCTAGCTGGAGCAGGCACTCAGGGGCTTGATGGGTCCACATCAGCGCCTATTGTTGGCCACCCAGTTGCGGCACGTGGACTTCCTGGACCAGCAGATCACCCAGCTCAGCCAGGAAGATCGAGAAGCGCATGCGCCCTTTTGAGTCGGCCCCGGACCGACTGCAGACCATATCCGAAGTGGGTCGCCACACTGCGGAAGTGATCGTGGCGGAGATCGGCGATGACATGGACCGGTTCCCCAGCGCCGGTCACCTGGCATCATGGGCGGGGATGTGTCCGGGGAATCATGAGAGTGCGGGCAAACGTAAGAGCGGGAAGACCCGTAAGGGGAGTCCATGGCTCCGCGAAGCGCTGGTGGAGACGGGTCAAGACGCCGGACGGACCAAAGAGACCTACCTGGCGGCGCAATGCCACCGTATTGCCGCTCGACGGGGCGCCAAACGAGCAGCGGTGGCGGTGGGACACACCATCCTGGTGATCGCTTACCATTTTCTGAAGAACGAGACGGTCTACACCGAGCTCGGAGCCAACTACTTCGATGAACGCGACCACCAGACCACCATTGGAAGAACTGTAAAGCGTATCGAGAAGCTCGATTTCACGGTTACGTTGGAACCCGTGGCTTAGGAGGTAGCCGTAGGGGCAACAGGGCAGTCTCACCATTTTTCAGGATAGGAGGCGTCCGCGCGCAACGGCGGCATGGCCAGGGCATAAGGCAGACGGAGTTTGGGCAACCCGCAAGACCCGGGCTGCTATGCCCGGGGTGGAGTCCAAGCCGCCCATGGAGTCCGCCTTTTCCCTGGGCAGTTCCGGCCCACATTCCGCACCTCTTGGGCGCTACTGGGACGAATTAAAAGAGAAGCGAACTGGAAATAAGTGTCTAGCTCTTTCCCGTCCCATCCGTTAACATCGATTTGGGGGGTGGCGGGAGTGCTCTTGGTCTACCACGACGGCCCGGCTGCGCTCATCGTGGCTATGTCCAGGGCGACCGGGCTCACGAAGACCATAGACGAGATGCTCCGCTGGGATCCGTCCCAGTGCAGGCTCTCTCCTGGGTTGAGGATAGCGGCGATCATCGTAAACGCGCTCACCAACCGCCGTCCTCTCTACAAGCTCGAGGAGTTCTTCCGGGGGATGGACGTAGAAAAGCTCTTCGGTCCCGGAATCGAGGCGGCCGACCTAAACGACGACGACGTAGGCCGCGCCTTAGATAAACTAGCGGAAGCCGGGCCTAAAGGGGTCTACTGCACGGTGGCGCTTAGGGCAGCCCTGCAAGAAGGGGTGGGCATAGACGTCATCCATCAAGAGCCCCAAGGTGGTGGGCCCCGTATACCTCAAAAACCCCGAGAGAGTTGCCGCTTTGGCGTACGTCTTCCTCATGGCGCTGCTGGTCTACAGCCTCATCCAGCGGAGAGCGAGGCGTGCGCTGCGGGGCCAGGAGAAGCCGCTCATCATCTACGACAACAGGAAGACCTTCGAGTCCACGGGCAGGAGCGTGCTCGATCTCTTTGTCAACATGATGATGGACAACGTAGACGGCAAAAGAGTTCTTCCTTCGAACCTGAAGGTCCCCGAACATGCCCTGCGCCTCCTCGGGTTCTCCGAGCAGATCTACCTTCAATGGATGCCACCGTAGCGGAGTTCGGCAAACGAGGTCACGGAAATTGTGGCGAAAGCATGGTAGGGGATGCGGAATATCGGTTCCGGGATCTGGCCCCCGGGCGCATGGCCGCAGCATCCGGGAACGGTCGCCGCGCCCACCAGGGGCTGGTGGACCAGGAACCCGAAAGCACCCACGGCGCCGGCAAAACCAAAAAGGCGGCCACGCGGGCCGCCCGACGGGTTGTTTCCAGTCTACCTGGTGGCTGCCTTGTGCTTGGGCCGCGGCCGGGACTTGCCCTTGGCCGGGGCCAGGGCTTTCTTGGGGGCCCCCGGCTTCATGGTAGCCGTGACCGCCGGTGACGGCGTGGGCTTGGACTTCTGGGAACGCTGGTCCCTCAGCTTCCAGGCGGTCCATAGCGGGCTGGCGATGAAAATGGAAGAGTACGTTCCCGCCATAACTCCCAGCGCCAACGCCAGGGCAAAATCCCGGGTGGTCCGTCCTCCAAAAATCAGGATGGTCCCGATGGCCAACAGGGTGGTGACCGAAGTGTTCACCGACCGGCTGAACGTCTGCCTGATGCTGTCGTTGACCACCACGGGCAAGGGCTCACGCTCGCGCTCGCGCGCATTCTCCCGGATCCGGTCAAAAACCACGATGGTATCGTTGACCGAATAGCCCACGATAGTCAAAAGCGCCGCCACGAATGGGCTGTTAACTTCGGTTCCAAGCATGGACAGGATCCCCACAGACACCAGGGCATCGTGAAGCAAAGCCACGATGGCGCAGATGGCGAACTTGAACTCAAACCGGATGGTGATGTACAGAACCATGCCGATGGATGCCAGGAGCAAGGCCAGCAGCGCCCGCTGGGTCAGTTCCCGGCCGATGACCGGCTGTACTTCTTCCATCTGCAGCAGGTTGAAATCCGGCAGTTGCTCCCGCAGGCTAGCCAGCAGCACGTCACGCTCCTGGTTACTCATGGGCGGGGTGCGGATGATGATGCTATCTCCAGTCACCGATCTCTGGACCACGCTGGTCTGCAGGTTCTGACCCGCCAGGACGTCCCTGACCTCTCCGATGCTGGGTGCATCGCCTTGGGGAAATCCTAGGTCGAGATAAAGGCCCCCGGTGAAATCGATGCCCAGGCGCAGTCCCTTCCCGGGAAGGGCCAGGAATACCAGGCCGAGCGCTATCACCACCAGCGAAATGGTAAACCAGGTCTTCCTTCTACCTACGAAATCCAGGTTCTTGATGATGTTGAACATGCGCTCACCTCCCTAGACCCCAAAGTATACCCGGGGGTTTTTAAACAACCCGGAGTTAATCAAGTGACGCAGGACGAACTTGGTCACCACGATGGCCGTGAACATGCTCACCCCGATGCCCACGGAAAGCGTCACGGCAAACCCACGGATCCTGTCAGTTCCCAGCCAGAACAAGACCCCGGCGGCAATGAGCGTGGTGATGTTGGCGTCCAAGATGGCCCTGAGCGCCTGGCTAAAGCCGCTATCCACCGCCGCGCGCAGGGTGCGGCCGGTCTTGAGCTCCTCTTTGATCCTCTCAAAGATGATCACGTTGGCGTCCACCGCCATGCCGATGGACAAGATCAACCCGGCGATGCCCGGCAGCGTCAACGTGGCGTTCAGTCCTACCAGCGCCGCCAGCAGGAGCATGACGTACAAGAGGAGCGTAAGGTCGGCTACCAGGCCGGGGAGGCGGTACAAGGCCAGCATGTAGGCCAGGACCGCTATCACCCCGATCATCCCCGCCCGCAGACTCCGGTTGATGGAGTCCTCACCGAGAGTGGCCGAGACCGTCCGGTTTTCCACCACGTTCAGCTTGATGGGCATGGCTCCCGACTTGAGCATTACCGCCAGGTGCCAGGCGTCCTGCACCGACGCATAGCCTGTGATCTCCGCCCGTCCGTCGCTGATGATGGCATTGACCACGGGCGCTGAGATCACCTCCTCATCCAACAGGATCATGATGACGGACCCGTAGTTCTTCTCCGTGGCAGCATGAAACTTGGATGCTCCTTCAGGGGAAAACTCCAGCGTCACCACGGGTTCGGTCCCACGCATGCCGACGTCGGCCTTGACCAGCTCCTTGCCGGTGACGCTGACCTCGCCGTCTAGGTCCATGAACCTGAGCACGGCGGTGCGCCCGATGGTCTCAATGGCCTTTTCTGGGTCGGTAACCCCCGGGATCTGCACGATGATACGTTCTTGGCCGAGAGCCCCGCCCACGCGCTGGACCGTGGGCTCCACCAGCCCCAGAAGGTCCACTCGCTGCTTTATGATCTGCACGGCAGCGTACATGGCCTCATCAGTTACCGGCGCATCGGGAGTGTCCTCAGCCTGCAGCACGATGTCCACCCCGCCCTTGAGGTCCAGCCCTAGGTTGAGCATGGAGGGCAGCGAGCGGACGGCAGTAAGGTAGTACCCGCCACCCACTACTCCCGCCAGGAACGTAACCAAGATGAGGCGGGCGCGGCTGCGCATGTTGAGTCTCCGGAGGATCACCGCATAAAGCACGAGCAACAACATGGAGCCCGTAGCTATGGCGATGGTACCGAGGTATTCGGACAACGGGTGTCCCTCCTTTGTGTCCATCAAAAATTTGCCGGCCCGACAGTCTCCCACAGGACCCAGGAGGTCCCGTCAACCCGGCCGTGCGACAGAAATAGGTCAACGTAAATTATACGATTTACCAAGGGATTTTGTCAACGAACCGCAAGCCCTCGCACAGGTTCCGCATCTGCCCCCAGCTGCTGCCATTTGCGTAATCAAGTGGGGGAGTCGAGTCATGATACCGGAAGCAACCGTTGCCCGCTTAAACCGTCTCGGACCGCAAGCGCGGTCTTCCTTTGGCTCTTATTGCACTGGCACCTTGCATCTCACCACCCGAGCCTGGGGTTAATCAGGACCGCGGGGCAACCTCCAGATGGCTACGTCCAGCAGCATCAACTCTGCTCGGCATAAGTCGCCAGTTTGCCTTCCAAGCGCTGGATCAGTAGCCCACTGCAAGCTTCACCCGAGGCCAAGGCTCCCCTCAAGCTTGAGTTTGACGAGGATAAAGAGGCCATCTCGCTGCGGGAAGCCCTGGAAGGCAAGTACGTGCTCCAAACTTGGCTCCCGAGGATTACGCCGCCCAACAGGTAGAACAATCATACATGCAGTTGCAGCTGGTGGAACGAGCCTTTCGCAATATCAAGAGCTACTTACAGCTCCGCCCCATTTACCACTACCGGCGTCGAAGGGTGAGATCTCACGTGCTGATCTGTTTCTTGGCTTACTACCTGCTTAAGAAGGTGGAGTTGGAACTCAGGGCAAAATGCATAACGCAGGAGGTTGCTCCCTTGCTACGAGATTGAGACAAACTTCACCTGGTCTCCCTCACCCTCAAAGCCGGTGAGCATACTCGTCAGGAATGACAATGGTCGTTGGGACCAATTGGCACTGAGATCCAGAACCAGATCGGCCAACTGGGCTAGTGGGGCAGTATTGACGCCTATCGGCGTATTCTAATCAAATCTTGACCCGGTTCATAGAAACTCCCTGCACGATGGCCCTTATTGGGCTTTTTCTATGTCATCAAAGGGGGGAAGTTAGGCTATTCGCACCATTTTTCGTCGTCCCGGCAGGAATCCTCCGGTCGGCGTTGAATATGCTGGTGATAGAAAGGTTTTTTTCTTTGGACCAACTGGTAGTGACCAGTAATTACCAGCGGGAGACGTGAGACGTGATAAAGCAGGATGCACCCTCACCCCTGTTCCAGCAGTTGAAAGAGGCCATAGCGGCGGACATCACCTCGCGGAAGTACGGCCTGGACCAGGCCATCCCGTCCGAAAGGGAACTCTGCCGCCTGCACGGGGTGAGCCGGACCACCGTCCGCCAGGCTTTGGACCAGCTGGTGGCCGCGGGGCTTTTGTACCGCGTCCACGGCCGGGGCACCTTCGTGGCCCAGCCCCGGGTAAACCAGGGTCTGTTCCGCATCACCTCTTTCGAGAGTTCCATCCGTGAACTGGGGCTGGTGCCCCGCACCATCGTCCTGCGGGCCGAGTGGGTGCCTTTCGATCTGGGCCCGGGTGGAGTCCTCCAGTTGGTCCCGGACCAGGGCCTGTATTGCCTGGAGCTTCTGGGGCTGGCCACAGAGCAGCCCATGGCCCTGTACCGGAGCTACTTCGAACCTGCCCTCGGCGAGGTGGTGGCCGGGCGCGCCCGCCTGCTGGCCGGGCGGGGCCTGGCCTTCTCCACGTACCAGTTGTACGCCCGGGAAGTGGGAAGCCGGGTGACGGCACGCCAGACTTTCGAGGCGGGGCTGGCCGGCCGGGAGGTGGCCTCAGTCCTGCAGATCCACGCCGGCGCTCCTATATTCAACGTCACATCGGTGATCTTCGGCCCCGGCGGCCGCCCGGTGGAGTTTCGACGGGCTCACTACCGGGGCGACAAGTACCGGTTCCACGTGGACCGTGAGCACGTGCTCGAGACGGTCCCGGAGTTCTAGTGCACCAGAATATGCCATAACCTAAGCTCTCTTTTCGCACCGGACATCGTAGCTCTCCTCCCAGCCTTAGACCATTAAGGAGGAGAAGAAGCCATGACAGGCTGTGTGGCGGTGATCGGCTGAGGCAACGGAGCCCAGGCCGCCGCTTCTGTCATCGCCGAAAACACCGGGCTGGGGATGCACCTGTGCTCCCCCTATCGCGACGAGGCCCGGCTCCTGGCCGAAGGCATCCGGGCCGGGAAAGGCCTCCGCGCTCAAGGCGCCGGTGTAGACGCCACGTGTATCCCCCAGCTGGTAACCTCCGACCCGGCGCTGGCCGTCTCGGGCGCCCACATCGTCCTCATGGTGGCCCCGGCCTTTGCCCACGACTCCCTCCTGCATGCCGTCGTCCCCCACCTAGAGCCGGGCGCGTACCTGGGCGTCATGCCCGCCCGCAGCGGCTTTGAGTTCGCCGCCGGGCATCATCTCACGGCGGCGGGCCGCCACGACGTAACGATTTTCGGCTTCAACACCCTACCCTGGGCCTGCCGCATCGCCAGCTACGGGCAGCTGGTGGAGATCCACGGGGTCAAGGACGAAGTGGCCCTGGCCGCATCCCCGCCCGGCCCGGCCTCGTCCCTGGCCCGCTTCTTCCAGGAAGCGCTGGGGATACGCGTGGCCATCCTGCCGGACTTCACCGCCCTCACCCTGGCCAACATGGGCCAGGTGATTCACCCCGGCATCATGTACGGCCTGTTTTTGCACAACACCGGGGTCTCTTACGAAGAGGACCGGGTCCCCCCCTTCTACCAGTCGGTGGACGACCAGATCGCCGCCATTCTGGAAGCCATGAGCCGGGAAGTGCTGGACGTGGCCCGGGCCCTCAAAGAGATAACCGGCGGGAGACTCGCCGGGTCCGGCATAGTGGGCGTGCGGGAATGGCTGCTTTCGTCATACTCCGGCCAGATCGAGGATACCTCATCCCTGGCCCGGGCCTTCGCCACCAACCGGGCGTACCGGGGGTTGCCGGTCCCTTCGATCCCGGGACCGGGCGGCCAGAGGCAGCCCGATTTCCAGAGTCGCTACCTGACTGAGGACGTCCCCTACGGTCTGGTGGTAGTGCGGGGGCTGGCCGACCTCTACCGGGTCCCGGTCCCGGTCATCACCGGGGTCATCTCCGTCACCTCCGGGTGGATGGGCCGGGAATACCTGCTCAACGGGAGACTGGAAGGCCGCGACGTGGTGGCGAGCCGCTGCCCGCAGCGGTACGGCATTGATGACATGGCCGCGCTCATTTCAGCGGTAACGCGCCAGCAACAGTTGGGGGAGGTCATCGCGCATGGCTAAGCCAGGTAAGGCCCGGCGCCGGGTCATGGTGGGTTCCATCGGGGACTGCGTCCACTCCCTGGGAGTGGAGAGTTTCGCCGAGTGGATGGAGGACCTGGGCCTTGGTTACGCCGCCGTCAAGCTGGGCCCGGCCGTGCCCGTGGAGGACCTGGTCAACAAGCTGCGGGAAGCCCGGCCTGAAGTGGTGGGCGTGTCCACCCGGCTGGGCGATCTCCACGTAGATAAGCTGGTGGCCGAGCTCATCATAGCCTGCCACCGCCACGGGCTGGACCCCGGGACATCGGGCATCCGCTACTGCTTCGGGGGACTACGTCCTGCCGCCAACCTGGTGCGCGCCATGACCGGCCGCCCGGTGCTGCCGGACCGTTTCTCGCCCGAGGCCGAGCGCCACTTCGACCTGGAGGCCGTGGCGGCCCGGTACGCCCAGGACCCCCGCTTTTACGGCTTTTTCGAACTGGTGGTGGACGACTACGTGACCATGGAGGAGCTGGAGGACTTTGCCCGCAGGCGCCCCGGCCACGACGAGACCACGGTGGGCTTCTCCGACGACCTCCTGGCGCGCATCTCCGAAGTAGCCCAGCGAGAAAACCGTCCCATCCTTCGGGCCCACATCGGCATCGCCGCCGAGAGCGTGGAGCCCACCATCCGGGACGTGGAGATGGTGGCAGATGCGGGCGCTCTGGAGATCGTTTCCCTGGGACCGGACCAGCCCTGCCAGGCCCACCTGGCCAAGTTCATCCGCGGGGAGGAAGACCCGGAGAAATACCTGCGGGGCCAGGGAGGCGTCCCCATCCGCACCCGGGAAGACCTGATGCGGCTCAAGGAGGCCTGCCGGCGCGGCAACCATCCCATGATCCGCATCTACTCCGGGACCGACGAACTCCTGGCCCTGGCCGAGATCTTCGAGGAAACCCTGCACATGCCCTTCCCGGCCGTACCCATCTTCTTCTACAACCAGATGGACGGCCGCGGCCCCCTTCCCATCCGCGAGGGCATCGACGAGCACTTCGAGGTCATGCGCTGGTGGGCAAGGCGCGGTAAGCCCCTGGAGGTCAACGACCCTCACCAGTGGCAGCTGCGCAACTGCTCCGACGACATGTACGTCACCGATCACCTGGTGGCAGCGGTGGTGGCCCTCAAGTGCGGCATCCGCCACTACATCATGCAGCTCATGTTCGATCTCCCGCCCCAGATCTCGCCCCTGGCCGACCTGGCCAAGATGCGGGCAGCCTGGGAACTCATCGAGCCCCTCTCCCGACACTTCGATTTCCATATCATCAAGGAGACCCGGGGCGGCCTCTCCAGCTTCCCGCCCAACCTGAACATGGCCAAGGGACACTTGGCGATCAGCACCCACTGGCAGCTTTACATGGACCCGGCCATTGTGCACGTGGTATCCTTCCCCGAAGCCCACCACGAGGCCAAGGGGCCGGACATCATCGAATCGTGCGACATCGTAAAACAGGTGATCCGCGACTTCCGGCGGGGAGCCCAGCCCGATGTGTTCGCCGACCCGGCCCTGGTCGCCCGCAAAGAAGAGCTGAAGCGCGGGGCCATGTACAACCTCCTGCACCTGGCGCTCCTGGGTGGTTACGAGGGGCGGGTCACCCCCAGCACCTTCCCCCTCTGGGCGGTCGCCCCGGCCGAATCCGCCGCGCGCCCGGATGTGGACCAGAGGGACATGAACTACGAGACCCTGCTCCTTGAACTGGTGGACGAGGCCAACTACCCCACCGGGACCGTGGCCATGCTGTCCGCCGACACCCTGGATCTGGCCCTGCAAACCGGTCTTTTCCAGGCGCCCAAGCTCACGGTCATCGACAAGCGTTACGAGCTGGTGGGCAAGTGCCGCACCCGGATGCTGGACGGGTGCTGCCGGGTCTCGGAGTTCGACGGCCGCCCGGTGGAGAGCGAACTGGAACGGGTGGACCTGGTACGCCAGCGCTTTCCCTGGTACTTCCACAAGTCGGTGTCCGTAGCCGACGACGTGTCCCACATCACCGAGCTGGCCGAGCAGGTGAGTCCCCGGACCATCCGGGCCTACCGCCGCCGCCTGGGTCTGTCCAGCGTCGAGGGAAAGAACGTGCTGGTGGTGGACTTCGGCAGCACGTTCACCAAGGTCGGGACCTTCAACACCAGGGAGCTGGAATTTGGCCTGCGCTACGTCCCCACCACCCCCGACGATCTCCGGGAGGGGCTGGCGGACGGCCTGGGAGTGCTGGAACAGTGCCGGGCGGCTGGACACTGGGGACCCCTGGAGGAGGCGGTGGCCCGCTACGACTTGAGGTTACCGTGTTCCAGCGCCAAGGGCGGACTGAAGCTGGTCACCGTTTCGCTGGTGGCCGAGGAGTCGGGCTACGCCGCCGACCTGGCGGCGCTGGCCGCCGGTGCCAAGCTCCTGGCCAGCTACTCCGGAGCCCTGACCCAGGAAACTGCCCACAGGATCTTCACGGAGGACTGTCCGGAGCTCATACTCATGGCCGGGGGCGTGGACCGGGGCGGCGACACCAGCACCCAGCTGGAAAACGCGCGCCAGCTGGCCCGCGCCGCGCCGCTGGCCAAGTATGCCCGCTACGGCGTGCCGGTGATCTACGCGGGCAATCAGGACGTGTCCCGCCAGATCCAGGCCATCTTCCGGCAGGCGGGCGTGGACTGCCGCATGGCACCCAACGTCATGCCCGAGGTGAACACCTTTAACATCGAGTCGGTCAACGAGTGCATCCGGGACGTGTTCCAGACCATCATCATCCGCGGCAAGGGCTTCGACGTGGTAGAGCAGTACATGAGCGCTCCTTTCATCCCCACACCGCGGGCGGCTTTTCTGGGCATCAACCTTCTCTCCCGTGGGTACGGGAAGGTCCCGGGCCTGGGGAACCTCATTGCCCTGGACATCGGCGGCTGCACCACCGACTTCTACTGCCACGTGCGGGATAACCCGCTGTACGCCTACGAGGGCACCGACGGACGGAAACGGGTGAAGCGCACCATCCTCAAGACCCCCAATGTGCCGCTGGCCTACCGCCGGGTGGAAGGCAAATACGGGCTCAGCTACAACGCCGAAAACCTCCTGGAGATGGAACACGTGTCCAGCGGGGTGCTGGGCCACCGGCTCCAGGATGAGTTCGCGGCGCGCTTTCCGGGAGCACAGCCGCGGGGCGGGTGGGCTCGTTTTTGGGAGGATGGTCGGTTCGACCTTGCCTCCTACCTCCGCTGGCTCACCGCCCACCCCCACCACCTGGCCGGCAGCGAAGAAGAGCAGTGGATCCACGCCCACCTGGCCCGGGAGATCCTGGCCATCGCCACCCGCAACAACCTGGGCCGGGTGGTGGAGACGGACACCTACTTCCTCCAGTACGGGGTGAACTGTCGCTCGGGCGACTGCTCCACCGTGCTCATCGGCGGAAGCATCTACCACAAGTGCCAGTCGGGTCACGCCCACGATTACGAGCACCTGGGCATCATCGCCCGGGGTGCCATGTACGACGGGCGGGAGCCGTACGTGCTGAGACCTTCCGGACGGGTGTGGCTGGACGCCGGCTACCTGGTGACCATCGTGGGTGGGCTCTACGGCCGGGTGGACCCGGAACGGGCGCTGTTGCTGGTCAAGGCCTACCTCAGAACACTGGAAGCAGAAAGCCCGGCAGCGGGCAGTTAGGAGCGGGAGCATGCCCAGGTTCAGGGTCAACGGGCCGGGTTACGACTTCTTGCTGACCAGGGGATACCTGGTGGACGGCACCGGGAATCCCTGGGTGCGGGCGGACGTGGCCATCGCCCGGGGGCGCATCGCCGCCGTGGGCCACCTCGAGCGCGGCGAGGCCAAAAGAGTGGTGGACGTGGATGGACTGGTGGTGGCCCCGGGGTTCATCGACATCCACGGGCACTCGGACTTCACACTGCTGGTGGACGGGGACGCCCAGAGCAAGGTGCGCCAGGGTGTGACCACCGAGGTGGTGGGGAACTGCGGCCTCTCGGCCGCACCCTGTCCGGCTGCGGCCCGGGCGGAACTGGCGCATTACGTCAGGAACCTGGAGCCTCACATCAACTGGGAATGGGAAAGCACCGCCGAATACCTGGGGCTCCTGGAAGAACAGGGCGTCTCTCTGAACGTGGCAGCGCTGGCCGGCCACCGGACGCTGCGCATGGCGGTGATGGGCATGGCCAACCGGGAGGCCAAAGAGACAGAGCTGGCGGCCATGAAGGGCCTGCTGGAGACCGCCCTTTCCCAGGGTGCCATGGGGCTCTCCTCGGGACTGGCCTACGCTCCGTCGTGCGCCGCCGGCCCTGGTGAGCTCATCGAGCTCTGCCGGGTGGTACACCGCCACCACGGCTACTACGCCAGCCACATCCGGAACGACGGCCCGCGCCTCATGGAGGCCCTGGAAGAAACCTTTGCCGTGGCCCGGGCCTCGGGCGAACCCGTGGAGATCTCCCATCACAAGGGCATCGGGCGACTCCACCGGGGACGGGCCCGGGCCATCCTGGAGTACCTGGACAAGGTCCGTGCCCGGTGGCACCTGGACGTGTCCTTCGACATCTACCCATACACCGCATCGTCCACCTGGCTCTGGGCCTACCTTCCAGAATGGTGCACCGCGGGCGGCCAGGGGGACATGGTGGACCGCCTGCTCCAACCGGAAGTCCGCGCCCGGCTGCGGCAGGAGCTGCCCCGGGACATCTTCGCCGAAGACCCGGCCCAGGGCCTCTGGTCGGAGACGGTCATCGCCCGGGTGTTGAGCGGTCCCAACAAGCCCTTGGAGGGACGCTCGCTGGCGGAGGCGGCCCGGCACCGGGGGCAGGACCCCTACGACACCATGTTCGATCTCATCATCGAGGAACGCGGGTCGGTCACCGTGGTCAAGCACGAGCTTGCCGAGCCGGACCTGGTCTCCATGATTAAGCACCCGCTGGCGGCGGTGGGCTCGGACGGGTATGCCCTGTCCACCAGCGGCCCGCTGGCCGAGGGGAAGCCACACCCGCGGAGCTTCGGGACCTTTCCCCGGGTGCTATCTCGCTACGTCCGGGAGCAGGGCCACCTCACCCTGGAGGACGCGGTGAGGAAGATGACCTCCCTGCCAGCCCAGCGACTGGGACTACGCGGGCGGGGGCTGATCACCGAAAACGCCTGGGCAGATCTGGTGGTGTTCGATCCGGAGCGGGTGCGGGACCGGGCCACGTATGCCTCGCCCTTCCAGTACCCCGAAGGCATCTGCCTAGTTATGGTCAACGGAGAGCCGGTGGTGATGGACGGGGCGCACACGGGCGCCCGGCCCGGCCGGGCCCTGCGCCGGGCAGGGACCGGGCGAGGCCCGCGATCGTGAAAGGCAAGGACCAAAAAGCTTACCAGGAAAGCCCATAAAATTGGTACAATGGACCTAGTCTGAAAATAGCACCAGCTGCAGCCACTGATCGCTGAATTCCGTCAGGGAAACGGGGGACCCACTTACCCGGGGCGAATTCCGGCCCAGCCGGATAGGGCCATTCTGCGGCCCGAGCCCGTCAGCTAACCTCGTAAGCGTGGTAGGAGGCCACCGGGAGGCACAGCGCAACACCTGCGCCATGTGTTCCACCCAGGCTTCCTGGGTGGTTTTCTCTTTTCCCCTGGTAAAGGAGGTGATGGCCCATCAGGTTCCGGGTCTACAATCATAAGGAAGGCGAGTGAATCCAGATGAGAAAGATTACCTCTGGTCTTTACGTGCTCCTTTCCCTGGTCCTGATCGCAGGCACGCTGGCCGGGTGCGGTCCCAAACCCGCGCCCGTCACCCAGGACCCGCCCCCGCCCCCCAGACCCGTCCTGTCCTTCACCATTGACACCGAGGGTGCGACCAAGGACGTGGCGGAGGCCATCGCCCAGCAGCTGACCGCCATAGGCATAGACGTGCAAGTCCGGGTGTGGCCCGACTGGCCAGTTCTCAGGGCCGCCCTGGTCAACAAAGAGCGCCACGCCTACCTAGGCAGCTGGGGGAACTCCACCCTGGACCCGTATGACCTGCTCAACCCCAAATTCCAGACCGGCGGGCGGGGCAACTACAGCCACTACTCCAACGCCGAGCTGGATAAGCTTTTGACCGACGCCGCTACCGGCACCGACCCGGCCGCCCGCGCCGCCATGTATAAGCGAGCCCAGGAGATCATCTACAACGATGCCCCCTGGGTCTTTGCCTATACCCTGCAGGAGATCGAAGCCTGCTCCACGCTCATCGGCAACTGGGTACCCGCCACCGACAGCCGCATCAACCTCCACGATGTGACCATCGCCCAGGGCGACACCATAGTGGTGGGGCTGAGGGCCAGCATCGAGGGCCTGGACCCGGCCGCCTACCGGGGCCGCATCGGCGAGACAGTGGTGCGCAACATGTTCGACGGGCTGGTCACCCGCACCCCGGACGGCCGGGTGGTGCCCGAGGTGGCCGAGTCCTGGCAGGCTCTTTCCCCGGTCCTCTGGGAGTTCAAGATCCGCCAGGGGATCACGTTCCATAACGGCGACCCCCTCACCGCCGACGACGTGGTGTTCACCTTCGAGCGCATAATCAACGAAGGAGGCCTGGGCGACGGCAAGTCCTCGCCGCGCAGGGCCGGGCTTTTGGAACCGGTCACTCGAGTGGAGAAGATCGACGACTACACCGTGCGCTTTCACCTTTCCGACCCCTGGCCCATCATCCTGCAGATGCTGGTGCACCAGCAGATCGTGCCCAAAAACTACGTACAACGAGTGGGCTCGGCCCAGTTTGCCCTCTCTCCCATCGGCTGTGGCCCGTTCAAGTTCGTCGAGGGCACCCTGGATGACCGCATCGTCATGGAACGGTACGAGGGCTACTACGGCGGCTCTCCCGACCAGCCCCCGGTGGGCATAGCGCCGGCCAAGCGGGCCATTTTCCGGGTGATGCCCGACAACGCCGTGCGCGTAGCGGCCCTCAAAGCCGGCGAGGTGCACATCATCCAGTCGGTGCTGCCCGCCATGGTACCCGAGCTGCGCGCCAGTCCCAACGTGGAGGTCAAGACCGCCCTGGGCACCCGGGTGTTCTTCCTGGAGCTCAACGTCACCAAGGCCCCATTCGACGATGTCCGGGTCCGGCAGGCACTCAACTACGCCATCAACTGGAACCTGATCATCGACAAGGTGCTGGGCGGCTACGCCACGCGCCTGGCCGGGCCGCTCCTCCCCCACGGCTTCGGGCTGGACCAAGACCGCAAACCATACCCTTACGACCCGGAGAAAGCCAAGCAATTGCTCCAGGCCGCAGGCTTCCAGACCAAGTAGTGAGCGCATCGCCCTCCCGGGTCTTCCCGGGAGGGGGTCTTCCAGGGGGGTAGCCCGTTGAAGTATGTCCGCGTCCTCGAACGCATCCTGGCCACCATCCCCATCTGCCTGGGGGTAGCCATCACCGTGTTCTTCGTCATGCGGTTTACGCCCGGCGACCCCATCGACGTGATGATGGGCCGCGAGGGACATGTGTCCGAGCAGCACATAGCGGCACTACGCCGGGAATTCCGCCTTGACGAACCCCTGGGCCGCCAGCTCATGTACTTCCTGGGCGGCCTGGCCCGGGGCGACCTGGGCAATTCCCTGGTGCGGTACCAGCCGGTAGGGAGGCTCATACGCGAGAGGCTGCCCGCCACCATCGAGCTGGCCCTGGCCGCCTCTTTGGTGGCCCTGGCCCTGGCCATCCCGGTGGGGGTGATCTCGGCGGTACGCCAGAACTCCCCCGTGGACCGGGTGAGCATGGCCGTGTCGTTCCTGGGCGTCTCCATGCCCGCCTTCTACCTGGGGATCATCCTGATCCTGTTCTTCTCTGTGCGCCTGGGCTGGCTGCCCGTGACCGGGCGCATCGCCTACGGGCTGGAACCCACCCGCATCACCGGATATCTGGTGTTGGACGGTTTTCTCACCGGCAACCTGGCCGCAGTCAAAAACGCCCTCCGGCACCTGATTTTACCTGCCATCACCCTGGGGGCGCCCATGGCAGCCATTGTGGCCCGGGTCACCCGGTCCAGCATGCTGGAGGTCCTCCGCCAGGACTTCGTGACGCTGGCCCGGGCCAAGGGCCTGACCGAGTGTTCCGTGGTGTTCCGCCACGCCCTCAGAAACGCCCTCATCCCCACGGTCACCGTGGCCGGCATCCAGCTGGGGGTGCTTTTGGGCGGCAACATGATCGTGGAGACGGTGTTCAGCTGGCCCGGCATCGGGCGGCTGTGCGTGGATGCGATCTTCCAGCGGGACTACCCGGTGGTACAGGGAGTGGTCATGGTCTACGCTCTCACCTTCGTGGGGGCGAACCTCGTGGTGGACATCATGTACACCCTCATCAACCCCAAGATTACCCTCTAGGAGGTGGACACCGTCAAGACGCGGTGGTATTTCCTGCTCCTGATGCTCCGGTTGTCGGGAGCCCGGCTCGGGGCTTTCCTGCGCCAGCTGGGGCGCCACCCCACCGCCCTCTTAGGACTGGTGGTGCTGGCGGTGTACCTCTGCGCGGCCCTGTTCGCCCCCTGGATCGCCCCTCACGACCCGCGCCAGGGCGACATCGCTTACCGCCTGGAGCCCCCGGGTACACCGGGGTTCGTCCTGGGCACCGATCATGTAGGCCGCGACATGTTGAGCCGCCTCATCTACGGCGCCCGGGTCTCTCTCCTGGTAGGGTTCGTTTCGGTGATCATCTCCATGGTCCTGGGCACGGTGCTGGGAGCGGTGGCCGGGTACTTCCGGGGCTGGTTCGACCAGGTCCTGTCGCGTTTTTCCGAGCTTTTGATGGCCTTCCCATTTCTGATCTTCGCCATCGGGGTTATGGCCATCATGGGGCCGGGCTTTGTCAACCTCATCGGGGCTCTCACCTTCAAGAGTTGGGTGGAGTTCTTCCGGTTGGCCCGGGGAGAGGTGATCTCCGAAAAAAGCAGGGAGTATGTGGAGGCGTCCCGGGCCAGCGGGCTTTCCCATGCCCGGGTCATCCTCTCAGAGATCCTGCCCAACATCATCCACTCGGTCATCGTACTGGCCACCCTGAGGCTGGGCCACCTGATCATCACTGAGGCTTCCCTGAGCTTTCTGGGCATAGGTGTCCAGCCGGGGGTGCCGGCCTGGGGTTCCATGGTCAACGACGGCCGGGAGTTCATCTTCGTGGCCTGGTGGACGTCGACTTTGCCCGGGCTCGTTCTGATCGTGCTGGTGCTGGCCATCAACCTGTTCGGCGAAGGACTTCGGGATATCCTCGACCCGCGGCTGAAGCTGGACTGACCGGAGGCGATACCATGCTGGAGATCTCCAACCTGAACACCCACTTCCCTACCTCCCGGGGCCTGGTCAAGGCCGTGGCCGGGGTGGACTTCCTGCTTGAACCGGGCCGCATCGTGGGACTGGTGGGCGAATCGGGCTGCGGTAAGAGCATGACCCTCCTCTCCATCCTGAGGCTCGTGCCGTACCCAGGGCGTCTGAGCGGCCAGATCTGGTTCGAGGGGCGTGACCTCTTACAGGAGTCTCCCGCCGCCATGCGGCGGGTGCGTGGCCGGGCCATCGCCATGGTGTTCCAGGACCCCATGACCACCCTCAACCCGGTATTCCGGGTGGGAGAGCAGATCCGGGAGTCCCTGCGCATCCACGGGCTGGTGGGCCGGGCACCCGCCCGGGCCCAGCGAGAAATGGTCCTTTCCCTCATGGAGGAGGTGGGGATCCCCTCCCCCTCTGCCCGCTACCACCAGTACCCCCACGAGTTCAGCGGCGGCATGCAGCAGCGGGCCCTCATGGCCATAGCCCTGGCCTGCCAGCCGAAGGTGCTTTTGGCCGACGAACCCACCACCGCCCTGGACGTGACCATCCAGGCCCAGATCCTCGACCTTCTGCGCCACATCAACCGCCAGCGTAAAACCGCCATGGTGCTGGTCACCCACGACCTGGCGGTGGCTTCCGAGTTCTGTCACGAGATCGCTGTGATGTACGCCGGGCGACTGGTGGAGATCGGTCCGACCCGCGAGGTGATCTACCACCCGGCCCACCCATATACCCGGGGGCTCCTGGGGTCCATACCGCGGATCACCCGGGAGCGGGCGCGGCTTTCGCCCATCCCGGGTAACGTGCCGGACCTGGCCGGTCTCGCCGCTACCTGCGCCTTCGCGCCCCGCTGCGCCGAAGCCCTGCCCCGGTGCCGAGAAGAAGACCCCGGGCTGTGCGATGCCGGGCCCGGGCACACCGCGCGGTGCCTGCGCCTGAAAGGTGGGGGGTGAGTGCATGGTCCCGCTGGTGGAACTGAAAGAGCTAACCAGGTTCTTCTACCTGCGCCCCACCCTCCTGGCCCGGGCGCTGGCTGGCCAGAGGCAGCGGGTCATCAAGGCGGTGGACCGGGTGTCCCTGGCCATACACCAGGGCGAAACCCTGGGCCTGGTGGGCGAGTCGGGCTGCGGCAAGACCACCCTAGGCCGGACCCTGCTGTTTTTACACCAGCCCACGTCCGGCACCGTGCTGTACCGGGGCAAGGAAGTGACTCATGCCACCCGGGAGTTCCGGAGCCGGGCCCAGATCATCTTCCAGAACCCTTACGCCTCCCTTAACCCCAGGAAGAAGGTGCGGGACATCATCTCCGTGCCGCTCATAACCCGGGGCATCCGGGATCCCTTCCAACGCCAGCAGGAGATCCTGTCGCTCTTGGACCGGGTGGGGCTGAGTCCGAGGCACATCGACAACTACCCACACCAGTTCAGCGGGGGGCAAAGGCAGCGCATCGGCATCGCCCGTGCCCTGGCCATGCAGCCCGAGTTCGTGGTGGCAGACGAGCCCGTATCATCGCTGGACGTGTCGGTGCAGGCCCAGATCATCAACCTCCTGGAGGAACTCCAGCAAGAGCTGGGGCTGACGTTTCTGTTCATCGCCCACGATCTCAGCGTCATCTACCACGTGTCCGACCGGGTGGCAGTGATGTATCTGGGCCGGGTGGTGGAGTTGGCGCCCACCGCCCGCATCTACGAATCGCCCCTGCACCCCTACACCCGGGCCTTGCTTTCGGCCATCCCCTCGGTGGATCCGGGCGGGCGCCGGGAGCGCATCCTCCTGGAAGGGACGGTCCCCACGCCCATCGACCCTCCCGGGGGTTGCCGGTTTCACAGCCGCTGCTTCTGTTCGCTGGGAGATGTCTGCCGTGAAGAGGAGCCCCGCCTGGCCACGGTGTCCGGGACCCACCAGGTGGCCTGCCACCGCTACCCTGGGGAGTGAGGCCATGCTACCAATCATCGGGATCAGCTGCTGCATCGACCACGAGGGCCTGCTGGCGCTGTCTTCGCCCCGGCGCCTGTACTATGTGCCGCGCGATTATGCAGAAGCCGTAGAGAGAGCCGGCGGCCTGCCGGTGATGGTGCCCTTCGTGGACGGGGCAGGAGTCCTGGAGGAGGTCTTGCGGATAGTGGACGGGCTGGTGATGACCGGCGGAGGGCGACTGCCCGACTTCGACGGGCCTCTCCCGGGGCTTAGGCAGCAGCACCCGGAGCGCTATCAGCAGGATGCCCGCTTGATACGGGGCGCCCTGGAGTTGGGGATGCCGCTTTTGGGAATCTGCCGGGGCCACCAGATGATCAACGAGGTGCTGGGGGGAACGCTTGCTCTGCAAGTGGCCGGGCACGACCAGGCGCCGCTTCTGGCCTGCCGCCCTTTCCACCGGATCCGGGTGGAGGCCGCCTCGCGCCTGGAACGCCTGGCGGGAGCAGGTGAACTGGATGTCAACTCCCTGCACCGCCAGGCCGTGACCCGGCCAGGCCGGGGCCTCCGGGCGGTGGCCTGGGGCCCGGACGACGCCATCGAGGCCGTGGAGGGGGATGGAGACCAGTTCGTGCTGGGACTCCAGTTTCACCCGGAACTCATGCCCGGCGAACCCTTCAGCCAGCGCATCTGGCAGGGATTCTGCCGGGCGGCCCGGGACTACCGGGAGCGCCGGCGCCGCTGGGACTTGGGCTGAGGGCGGCGGGGCGGCGCTGCTCCTTCCGGGGAGTGTTTCAGGCCCCGGGCGCGTATGAAGGCCTGTACCTGGCGGTGCTGGTCGCTGGGGAGGACCAGCTGCAAGACCCCGGTCCCCGGCAGCTTCCGCTTGTACCGGATGTATAGCACGCCCCGGTCCCACCAGTATGAGGCCAGCGACTCCCAGGAGAAAGTGCCCGGGGTGAAGTGGGCCAAAGAACCGGCCACGTAAGGCCGGGGGGAACAACAAAGTCGAGCTGGAGATGGCCAGTCCCCGCTTGGTGAAGAAATGCCGCGGCGGGTTTCTCATCCCAGTAAAACCTCAGGTCAAACCGAGAGCAAGAGTGGCGGCGGCGAAAGCCAGCACACCGCCGGGCATGGTCATGAACCCCCCGGGCCGTCCCACGAAGCTCAGGACCGCGCCCAGCACCAAGGCCAGGGGAGCCCCCGCGTCGCCATCAACCCAGGCGTCCCTCTTGCACCAGCCGTCTCCAGTTGGCGGGCTCGGCCTGGCATTCCAGCGGTCGCTCGTCCCGGATCCAGCGGCGGACCATCAGGTTCCCCATCATCAGCCACACACCCGACAACACCAGGGCCAGCCCCACGCTGGTGATAGCCAGGAACACGATGCCCGTCACGTCCACGGCCATCCCCCCATCTACTGGCCGGGGTATTCGCCAACCGGGCACTCAAAACCTTCACTGGCCGGGCCGCGCCATGTCCATGAGCCTGAGGGTGCGCGTGGCCAGCTGGGACACCAGTACCCAGCCCGAAGCCGGCTGCAGGAACCGCCCGGCCAGCCCGCCGGCTTCGCCGCGCTCGCACCAGGCTTCCATGGCTCGCCCTGAGCTCGCCCGGGTCCCGGGGCATGGTCATACCGCCCGGCAACTGCATATCAGGCGGGCGCGTGAATCCCTCGCCGCTGGCCCGTCGACCAACTCCTCCTGGAGCCGCTCGATGCTGCCGGGGTCGAACTGCTGGGTTCTGAATCCCTGCCTGCCGCCGCCCCCCAGGGGCTGCCCTGACTTGACCAGTTCGTCGTACTCGCGCTGTTGTTGCCGGGTGAGCACAGAAGTTCCGCACGTGAGTAGGGAAAATCCGGGTTTGAGCAGGGCAAGGGAAGGGGTTTGATTAGCGGGGCTAATTCGAATGGTTTGGCCGAGTTTGCCATCGGTTCGATCGGTTCAATCAGTTAGCTCAAAACTTCCAATTGCAGCTTTATCCCACTTAAAAGGAATTTCCCTTGGCCGGGTGTAACTGGTACTTATGATAAAAGAGCCAGTACAGACCAAGGGAAAACTTGCTCGGCGGTTCATGGGCTACGCTAACAGAGTGTTCGGCTTCTGTCAGCGCCTGAGAACGCTGGCCGATCGGCGTCCAAAACCCCAGCTCTCGCTGTCCGTCTGCGTAGCTAGCGAGCCTGGTCTTAGCTATCATCTACCGGTTGGGTAGCCTCCACCAATTGGAGGCGACCTTGCGGACCCGGGCATGGGAAGCAGCCTTGGGCCGCAGGCAACCTCGCCCGAGCGCGGATACGCTGGCCCGGACTCTGCAGCAACTAGAGGCCAACGAACTGTGGACTTATAACCAGGCGAGCAGGCCCGCCACAACAAAGTATGGTCAGGTGGAAGCATCGGCGGGCTTATGGTGATCGCGGTCGACGGGACGGAGCTCTACAAGACCAAGGCCCCACAGCGTGCTTGCAAAAACTGCAGCACCCGTACCTTGAAAAATGGCAAGGTGCAGTATTACGAACGGGTAGTGGCCGTATCCCTGGTAGGCCGGGCTCCCCGGGTGCTCTATACCATTGAGCCGCAACGACCGGGGGAGGATGAACCGGCGGCGGCCTATCGAGCCCTAAGGCAGCTTTATGCTCACAACCCACGCTATGCGGACTGCTGGACGCTGGATGCGCTCTATGCTCGGGCAGCCCTGGCGCTGGAGCAGCATCAAGACGTGGTGGTGAAGGTGCGGCAAAAAGAGCGGCACTTGATCCGGGATGCCGAGGGACTATTTGCCAAGCAAGCCCCGGTCTATAGCGCTCGGGGGGTTACCTTGGCGGAGCGGCCCGGGGTAGTCTACGACCTGGAACTCTGGGAAGCGTATGAGCTGACCACCTGGGATGGGGTCAAGACCCGACGCGGTAGCTCCGGTGGTTCACGGTCACGAGGTGATCCGGCATACCGGTCCGGGTCGCCAGCTCGGCCAGGCTTATCCCTTGGGCGTAAGGAGCGTGGGCACACTCACGCAGCACCCGTGGCTCTTGACGGCACACACCACTTGGCAACGCCGGTCCAGCGCCACTTGGATCAGGGTGCTGCTGGCATACCAGCTGTCAAACAGCACCACGGTACGGGTCCCCGGCATTACTTCCTGACTGGGAGCAGGCCCGCTGGCTCTGGTAGAGCAACACCCCTACCGGATACGCATAACCGGCGATGACATAGAGGACGGTGACCAAGGAGTGACCCCATACTTGCTGCTGGTCAGCAT
>JBFLYN010000024.1:0-50424 GCA_040756655.1 Bacillota bacterium | reverse complement strand
TGGGCCGCGGCGATGCCGATGAAGATATGCTCCATCATCTGAAAAGCGAAGTTGTCCTTATACAGATAGCTGTAACAGACCAGAGTCCCGATGGCTGCCATCCATACTCCGAAGGTAGGATTCATCTGTGCTTCACCCCCTAGTTAGCCCTACGGGCCTTGTTCTTCTTCTTGTTGTAGAAGTGCGCCACGTTGCCGAGGATGATGAAGAGCATGACGATGATGTGAGAAAGGGACTGGGCGTCCATACCAGCGGCCGCACGGCCTGGCTTTCCGATCAATTTCTCATACTCAGCAGCACCCTTGAGGCCTGACAGCACCCCGGTAAGCTGACCCGAGGCCACGAAGGGCATGAGGCCGGGGATGGTCACGGCAGTGCCGCCGCCGGTCACAGGCACCTTGTAGATGGCCTCTACCTGGCGGAGGTACCACTGCATTTCGTCGCCGGTGACCATGCAGATGATGACTGCGACGTCGTTGATGGACTTCACGTCGTTCACCAGGGTACCCTTGGTGGGCTTACCCCAGAAATCCTCAGGATAAGTTCCCTGGAAGTCCTTGGCGAACGCCACCACCAGGGACTCGCCCCCTGCCTTCCAGGGCATCACCACGTAGTCCTTGCCGTACTCGTATCCGTACTCGGGGGCCAACTGGGTCAACACGCGCTCGGCGTACATGATGCCCTCCGGCCTCATACTCAGCCCGATGATGCGCACGCCCTTGCTCATGAGGTGGTGGGCGAAGACCACGGTCTGGGATAGGTTCTCGGCCTCAGTGCCAGGGGTGAAGTCGGGCGACAGGATGGCGATGTCCCCGGGCTTGAGGCTGTTGATCTTGTCGAAAGCCATCTGGGTAGTCGGGCTGATACCCACAGGCATACCGATGGGTCTGACAAGGGGAATAAACAAGCAGATGAAGATCAGAGCGTAGATGACCCTGCGGTCAACACGGTCGATCCAATTCACAAGACTTTGCACAGCTTTATCCCTCCCCTTCTCAGTTACTCAACGCCGCCGAGGTGACCGCGCTCAAGGCCGGTGAGCACCCGGATGCTGATGGCGATGGCTCCCAGGGACGAGCCGATGAGGATGCCCCGGGCGCCCGCCGTGTTGATGACCGCCATGACCCAGTCCTTGGAGCTCGGCACAAACTTCCCGATGGCCTCGCCGATGCCGGTGTTGCCCAGCATGACGATGAAGGCAGTGACCAGGAGCACCGCTGCCTGGGCACTGCGGACCCGGAAGGCACGGAACGCCGCAGAAGCGATGAAGAAGGCGTTCAATGAAAACATGGTCGCCGAAAGCGGTGTGAACAGGTTACGGAAGTAGAACTGGTATAGATCGCTCTGATGTCCCTTGAGGATGCCGATGGCAGTATAGATCGCCATGGAAATCAGCAGGGTGGCGCTGAGGAGCTTGGTGCGCTGGTCCTTGCCCTGCACCTTACGGCTGTGGATGCGCAGGAGGTTAGCGGCACCCAGCGCCGTCGCGAATGCCTTCACAATGATGTCCCACCGGAGCATCTCACCGGCCAAGCTCTCGGCGAGAGGCATTTTAACGAAGAAGTTGAACAGTACGATGCTGCCGGCGATGAACGTCAGGAGCACCGGGGCACTGAGCTTCCAAAACACATTTATCCCCCCATTCTCTACTTGGCTAATAGTTTGAACAGCCAGTCGTTACCAGCGGTGCGCATGATGACGCCCACGATGACCAGCAAGAGGGCAGCCATCTTGCTGAGATCCTGGGCCATCAGCGTGCCCAACAGCACCGGCTGTTTGGAAAGGTAGCCGCCGGCGGCGAAGAGCTCCTCACCGATGAGGGTGTAGTCGCAAACCGCCACAAAGAATGGGAGCTGAGCCGTCATGGTGGTACCGGCGATCTGGATGGCGCCGACCTTCTGCCCGGTTTCGGCAAAGATCAGCGATTCGGCGTAGAACGGTCCGAACATGAGGTTGGCCGCCACGTTTTCGCGCTCCAGGATCCCCACTACGCCGGTGGCGTAGGCCAGCTGGGATTCCGAGAGGTAACGAACGTTGTCGGGTTTGTAGCTTTCGAGTTTGCCCTCGCCCATGAATGCGCCGCGGACGATCTCCTCGGTGACCGGGTGAACCGCCGGACGGAAGTTGGTCACGATCAGCGGTACATCCCGTTTCGCCGCCTGGGCCGCCGTGTACCTCAAGATCTCGAATGAGGCGAAGGTCTGAGCCTCAAAGTCCTGAAGTCCCATGGTGTAGTGGATTGGTCTGCCCATTTCCGTAGCTCGTCCGATGGCTTCGTCCAACGCGTCAAGTCCAGCCACTCTCCTGATACCGAGTGACTTGCCCTTCTTGGCCGTGGTCACGTAATAGAAGATGGCTATTACGTAAGCCAACAGCAAGATGAGCATGGTTGATCTACCGGCCCGCAGCATTAACACCCCTCCTTGTGAAAATGTCCCCCGAGCAGGGGGAGTACCCAGCTAAAGTGGGCTTTGCTGAAATTCTACTCATTTCATTCGTTTCCTGCTAATGTCGATACAGGAAACGAGAAAAATAAAGCTGAATACTCCTTGGGTATCACCGGATGAACTTGGTTTTAGTACCACTGAAGGGCTTGGATACGTTATAATTAGCCACAGATACCCACCAGCAACGGTGCGGGCCGGTCACCTCGTGACCATACCCGCTTGGGGGGACAGTATGCGAGTGGAGCACCATCCAATTCTTGGCCCGCTCCCGGCAGGCCAGGCGGTTACCATCACCGTGGACGGGATCCCGGTGGCGGCCAGGACGGGCGAACCCATTGCCGCCGCGCTCATGGCCGCCGGGCACCACGTGTTCAGGTATACCCCCCGGCGACACGAACCCCGGGGTGTGTTCTGTGCCATCGGCCGCTGCACCGACTGCATCATGACCGTAGACGGTGTACCCAACGTGAGGACCTGTGTCACACCGGTGCGCCCGGGCATGGAAATCCGCACCCAGGAAGGGCTCGGACGATGGAGCAAGTAGAGCTGGCAGTGGTGGGAGCAGGCCCGGCCGGTCTTTCGGCGGCGGTGGCGGCGGCGCGCCTGGGCGTGCAAGTGGCGGTGTTTGACGAAAACTCCAAACCCGGAGGCCAGCTTTTCAAGCAAATCCACAAGTTCTTCGGTTCCAGCCAGCACCTGGCGGGAGTACGCGGGTATGATATCGGCCAACACCTCCTGGAGGAAGCGGAGGCAGCTGGCGTCGCCATTCACCTGGACACCACGGTATACGGCTTGTTCCCCGGCCCGCGACTGGGACTGGTCTGCCACGGGCAAAGCCGGACGTGCCGGGCATCCGGGGTGGTCGTGGCTACGGGCGCCACAGAGAACGCCCTGGCATTCCCGGGCTGGACGCTACCCGGGGTGCTGGGCGCAGGTGCCGCGCAGACGCTGGTGAACCTCCACCGGGTGCTGCCCGGCCGCCGCGTCCTCATGGTGGGTTCAGGCAACGTGGGGCTCATCGTCTCTTACCAGCTCCTGCAGGCTGGAGCCCGGGTGGTGGCCGTGGTCGAGGCCGCCGACAAGATCGGTGGCTATGCCGTGCACGCCGCCAAGCTCAGGCGCGCGGGAGTGCCTGTCCTCCTTTCCCACAGTGTGCTAAGCTGCCAAGGAAACCCAAGGGTGGAGAAGGCCACTGTGTGCCGGCTTGACCAGCTGTGGCAGCCGGTGGCGGGCACTGAGCGCCAGCTGGAGGTGGACACCGTGTGCCTGGCCGTAGGTCTTTCGCCGCTTTGCGAGCTTCTGTGGATGATGGGCGCCAGCCTGGCCCATGACACCCGCCTGGGAGGACACTTCCCAGTCCACGATGAGGACCTGCGTACTTCGGTCCCCGGGGTCTGGGTGGCTGGAGATGCTTCGGGTGTAGAAGAGGCATCCACTGCCATGGAGGAAGGTCGCCTGGCCGGACTATCAGCCGCAGAATTCCTGGGCAAGCTCACCCCCGGCGAGGCCAAGGAGCGGAAAGCGGAGGTAAGGCAGAGCCTGGAAGCCCTCCGGAGCGGGGCATTTGGTGAGATCAGGCGCAGAGCCAAGGCACAGGTAACGCAAGAGGCGGGTGATTGTTTTGCCGGCTGGCGCCAGCTTTGACGGTTACCCTTCCCGGGGCGAACTGGAGTCTTCTCCGGGATATCCTTCCCGCCGCCGCATGGAATCGGGGCCGGTGGCCATCATCGAGTGTGTCCAGGAGATCCCATGTAACCCCTGTGAGACCGCCTGCCCGCGCCACGCCATCCGGGTGGGCGAACCCATAACCAGCTTGCCGGTGCTCGACGAGGACAAGTGCACCGGTTGTGGGCTTTGTGTGCCCGCCTGTCCAGGACTGGCCATTTTCCGGCTACACCTCCACTACCGGCCCGGGTTGGCTACCGTGGATTTCCCCTACGAGTACCTGCCGCTGCCGGAGGTGGACACCGAAGTAGATGCGGTAGGTCGCGATGGCGGCGTGCTCTGCCGGGGGCGGGTCGTGGCGGTCCAGGCCGGGCAGAAAACCGGGGGCACGGCCGTGGTCAGGCTGGCGGTGCCCGCGGAGTTTGCCGAAGAAGTCAGGTCCATGTCCGGAGGGCTCGAACATGAACGCTGAAACCGTCCTTTGCCGGTGTGAAGAGGTCACCCGGGAAGAGATTCTAGAAGCCATCGCCGCCGGGGCCACCACCGTGGACGGGATCAAACGCCGCACCCGGGCCGGCATGGGGCTGTGCCAGGGCAAGACCTGCAGTCGCCTGGTAGCCCGGGAGCTGGCACAGGTACTCAACACCCATCCTGCCCACATCCTGCCCCCCCGTCCCCGACCGCCGGTACGGCCGGTGAAAATCAGCGACTGGAGATGCAACCATGAAGGCTGATGTGGTTGTCGTGGGCGGCGGGATCATCGGCTGTGCCTGCGCTTATTACCTGTCTTCGGCCAAAAAGCGCGTGATACTGGTAGAACGAGGTGAGATTTGCTCCGAAACCTCCAGTTCGTGCGACGGGTTTGTGATCCTGCAGTCCAAGAGTCCGGGTATCCACCTGGAGCTGGCGCTGGAGAGCGCGGCACGTTACGAATGTCTCGACCGCGAGCTAGACTGCGAACTGGAATACCGGCGGACCGGTGGCATGATCGTAATAGAGACCCAGGAACAGCTGGCGGTCATGGAAGCCATCGCCCGGCGCCAAGAAGCCGGGGGGTTGCCGGTACAGATGCTTGGTCCTGTAGAGGCCCGCCGCCGTGAACCGGTATTGTCCCGGCACATTCTCGGTGCCACCTACTCGCCACTGGACGGCCAGGTCAACCCCATGCACGTCACCCTCGCCTTTGCCCGGGCAGCCGCCCGCAACGGTGCCACGTTGATGGAGCACACTCCGGTCCTGGAGCTGGAGGCACCAGGCGGCGTTCTTTGGGGTGTACGTACCAACCGGGGTTTCATAGCTGCTCCCGCTGCAGTAGTGGCCACCGGGGTTTTTGCGCCTGAGCTCTTGGAGCCCCTGGGCCTGGAGGTGCCCATCCGCCCGCGACGCGGGCAGGTCCTGGTGACCGAACAGGCACCGCCGCTATTGACCGGGGTTATGTTGTGCGCGCGCTACCTGGCCATCAAGTACCGGCCGGAACTGGCCCAGGACGCTTCCGATCCGGGGCTGAGGTTGGGGGTGGGGTTCGGGTTGGAGCAAGCTGATTCCGGCAACATCCTCATCAGCAACACCCGGGAATTTGCCGGGTTTGACAAAAACCCCACTCCTGAAGGGATCAGGGAAATATTGCGCTATGCCACGCGACTTGCGCCGGCGCTGGAACACCTGCACATCATCAGAGCTTTTGCCGGGCTAAGACCCTATACTCCCGATGGGTTACCTCTCTTGGGCCAGGTGCCCGGGACCCAGGGGGTATGGGTGGCGGCGGGTCACGAAGGGGACGGAGTGGCGCTTGCCCCCATTACCGGCCTCTTGATGAGCCAGCTGGTCTCGGGTACTGGGCCTGCTTTCCCGGTGGAGCCGTTCTCCCCCGGCCGTTTCTAGAGATACCCGCTTGCCCGCAGCGCAGAGACCGCACGGTCCACGTCTTCTGGCGCCACCAAGATCACCGGGCCAGTGCACCCCATGCCGGTGGCTGCGTAGATTCCCGTCTCTCTGAGCCGGGCGGTGGCGTCCTCGAGTTCTAGCACATCGATACCGGCGATCTCTTGGGTGACGGGCTTGGCCACGGGTGCAGGTGTAGTCGGGGGTTGTTCTACCCGGCATAGTCCTGCCAGGACCTCCTGGAGGCCGGCGGCCTGGGCCCGGGTGAACTCCGCCCGGGCCATCCCGAGCAGGTCACCCAGCACCAGGTCGCGTGCATACCTGATGGCGTTGGACACCACGGGAGCGCCGGAGGCGCGTGAGAGGATGCAGACTATGCGATGGTACCCCTCGCCCACTCCGGGACCGTACCCGTAGCCAGTGACTTCATACTCCCCGCCGGTAGTGAAGGCCGATAGCATCTTCATGAGCACGTTGCCGGTAAGGCTATCGGTGACCAGCACATCGGCGGTGCCGGCCAGCACGTCGTTGCCCCGGAGAATAGGGCTGCGGTCCGACCTAAGGGACGTGGCCCAATGCAGCCGGTAACCGTGGTGCTGGAGACGGCGTAGCGCCCGCTCGGCTTGCCGGGCCCCGTCCAGGTTTAGAATGCCCACCGACGGCTCCTGCACCCCTGCTGCCTTGGCCGCTGCCATGCCCAGAATGGCATTACGTACCATGGCGCCCGCCCGGTCCATGGCCGCGGTTCCGGTGGTGGTGGCCAAGAACAGTTGTCGGCCTCTACCAGGCGTAACGGCCCGCCCCACCGTGGCCACTCCAACCGGGAAGTTGTAGTGAAGTGTCACTCCCGCGTCAAGTTTCCCGTCATCAAGCAGCTGGTCGAGCACGGCGTGGGCCTCTGTTTCGTGCTGGACCTCCACAGTCCGGACAGCGCCGTGCTGGCCAGGTCCGATGAGCACTACCTCCAAGTCTGGATCTCGGACCTCGAGCGCTCCCCTTACCAGTTCCTCGCTGCCCAGTTCCGAACCCAAGGTGGTGACTCCCACCCGAATCCTCCTGGGGGTGGCGGTTTCCAGCACACCGGCCAGTTCCGAGAAGACCCGGCCCAGTTCTGCCCGGATGCCCGGCGCGCTCACTGGTGGTCACCCGCCAGTTCGCGGGCCAACGACCTCATGGCCTGGGCCACCGCTCTTCGCACTTCCTCCCGCACATCCCCGGCCTGGGCCGGTTCTCCCTGGTTGCTCTCAATGATGAAGGAGACTCCGTCAAAGAGGCCGGTCATGCGGCCCAAGAACAGGCTGCCTTTGCCTACGATCATCACCCTTTCCATGTTCCCGGCCATGATCTCGCGCCGGGCATGGCCCACGTAAGGGACGCCCGAAGGGATGTGCCCCTGGGTGGGGGCAAAACCCGGCATGCCGTGGTTTCTAACGAACTCATCGATCTGGCCGCGCTCCATCTTTCCCCGCTTGACACCCACCGCCGCAATCATCTTGTAGTTGGCCCGGGGCACGTCGCCCGCGCCAGCGGGCTCGGTGATCTCCGGGTTTTGCATCTCCACGGCATAGCGCTGAACATCAGAAAGCTTCCACCCGGCCCGGTCCAGGGGGTCCAACACCAGGGCCTGGATAACTGCCTGGGGCGCAGCTCCTGAACCGATGCGATGGCGACCCACCAGGTCGGCGCGAAGGACCGGGTTTTTCCCGTCGTCCGGGCCCACTAGTATGGCAAAGGCCCCCAGCATATCTTCGAGCACCGGCAGGCCCCGGGCTACGTGCTCCCGGGCATTCATGGCCAGCTTGGCCAAGGCCCCACCGGCCACTACCGCCACGTTACGGTAAATGCCCGCCTGTACCAGGCCGGCAGCCACTACCAGCCCGTGGGCAGGCGCGGCACAAAAGGCACGCAGGTCGGACCCGGTGGCGTTGACGCACCCGGCCGTTTCACCGATGGCTTTGGCCAGGTTCCCACCGCCGCGTTGGTTCATGTCGCCGACGGCCGCTTCCGAAGTCTCGATGATGTAGTCGATTTGGCCAACCGGTAGGCGGGAACGGTCCAGCAGGGCCTGGAGAGCCACGACCCCGGATGCCTTGGCAGCCAGGTTTTCCAAGATCACGTGGGCATCCAGGGTGGGGTCCAGTTCGTGGGCTCGCCGTACACATCCGACCAGCCTCTCTCCAAGGTACAGTCCCATGCCCCCCTGGGCCAGGAAACTCTCAATCTCACGGTAGGAAGTGCCGCCCACCCGATCCACGGCTTGGTGGCCCAGCAGCCGTTGGACCTGTTCACCCACTTCGTCCAGGAACCTGTCTTCCAGGTAGATCAGGCCGAAGGTGTCGGAATGCTTGAGGGCCACGTAGAACACTTCTTGCGGGATAATGTCGCCAAACTCCCCCCGGGTCCGGGGCTTTACCCGGTTTTCGTACCAGGGGCGGCTGATCCCGGCCAGGTCCTCGGGCCGGAGGTTGCCGATGTAAACTTGGTTGGGCGGGTACCCGGCCGCTGCGTCGAAGCTCCTCAGCTGGCTGGGTAGCTTCTTGAGAAATTCCGAACCAGGGTTCTTGCGCCGTTCCACCACGGGCGTGGTGCCCCCGTGCAGGGCCAGGTCGGGCGCGTGCACCAGGCTGTAAGCGGCTGCCTTGATCACTGCCATACCCATCTGGGTCATCCTTTCTTTGCCGGCACGCTAGTGCTTGAGAACGGTCTGGCCCTGCACCGGCATGGCCAGTGCTTCCAGTGCGGTCCGCACCAGTTCCTTCCGGGCCTTTCTCTCGTCTCCCGGATCCAGGCCCGGGTTTCCCAGCGGGTGCGGGATGGCCACCGCCGGCACAATGCGGTTGGCCCCGACGGTCATGGAAATGGGAACCACGGTGCAGACGTGAGTCGTGGGGATGCCGGCCCGCTCCAGTTCTTTTACCATCGTTGCACCGCAACGAGTACAGGTCCCTCACGTGGAAGTGAGGATCACCGCCAAGACCCCGTTGTTACGCAGCTCCTCGGCTATATCCTGTGCAAAGGCCCGGGCGTTGGCCACCGAGGTGCCGTTCCCCACGGTGCTGTAGAAGTAGCTGTATACCTTCCCGATCACGCCCTCCCGCTCCAGTTCCCGCATGACGTCCACCGGCAGCACCCGGTCGGGGTCGGCGTTGGCGTAAACCGGGTCGTAGCCCCCGTGGGCAGTTTCGTATCCCGCAGAGGTAAGGTCGTCCACCCCGTCCAGGCTGTACCGCCCGTAGCGGGAAGCGCTGGACGATTCGATGCGGTCCGGATTCCCCCGGGGTACAATACCCCCGGAAGTCACCAACGCGATGGTGGCCCGGGACAGGTCATCCACGGGAGGTGCCGGCTTGACCCGGTCGAAGTGAGGCATGGGAAACTCGGTGGCAAACTCCTGGCCCCGGAGCTTGGCCACCAGCATCTCCACGGCCCGGGCTGCCGCACGGCGTTCAAAGAACACGTTTTTGCGTATACCGCGTGGGTGGTATCCCTCTTCGCCGGGCGATGCCAGGTCCCGGCCATCCAAAAGCTTCAGGGCCAGCCTGGACATGTTCTCGATGGCCTGTCGCATCCCGGCCACTGACTCCCGGGTGCGTACGAAGTAGCCATAGGGAGCATACAGGTCAAGACCTGGGTTTTCCGTGTACATGCCCCCCACCACCGGCACCCCGAGCTTGTCCATTACCGCTTGAGCCACGGCCCCGCAGGCCACCCCGTAGCGGCCGGCGTTGAATGCTGGTCCCACCACCACCAGGTCAGGGGCAAAGCCTGAGATGAGCTCCAGCACTTCACCCTGGGCCCGGTCCAGGTTTTCGTTGAAATACCCATCGCCACAGATGACCGTGGCCACTACTTCCGCCTGCCCGTCGAACTTGGCCTCGAGAGCAGTGGCCGGACCCACGGCGCCGGGCCGCGCCCGCGGGCCAACGTTGGCTTTTTCTTCGCCCCCGATCTGGCCGAAAAACTGGTTAAGGTAGTGGACCACCCGGTGTTTTCCCGCCACGCTTGCACCTCCCCGGTCACGGTCTAGTCCCCGGTCAGCCGCCGGCGTATGCCGACCACTTCCTTGATGATGGCGTCCACGTCCAGGACCATCTCCATCATGCCCACCTGCTCGTCGTAGACTTGCGGGTCTACGCTGTTTTTGATCTCCGCTTCGAAAATGTGATAGGCTTTGAGGCCCAACTGGACCCCGGCCAGTGGACCGGCATAGGCCGGGTCACCGCTGGCTACGGTCTCGGCGGTGAGCCCCGAGGCCTCCGCCTCGGCCCCACCCAGGACGACGACTATGTCCTTCCTAGGATACCGTTCTGCCAGTTCCTTGACCCTGGCCTGGTTGCCCAGGTCCATGGCTCCTGCCGAGGTTCAGACAAAGCACTCGGTGGTGGAAAAGATGACGTCCGCTCCCGCCGTGCGAAGGCAGGCCTCAATGGCCGGCCCTGGCACGCCGTCGCGGTCTCCCAGCACGATGGCTTTCTTGCCCCTAAGTTCCAATGTTCGATTCCCCTTTCCCCTCTATTGTCCACGCGCGCCCAGGCGCGAGAACCCCAGTTCATTGGTGGCACCGGTGATGGCCTGGAGTTCCACCACCAAGCTCCCATCGCGGCGCAGGCTCCCGGAAAAGGCGCCGGCCAGTCGCTCCAACCGGGTGGTGTCTCCCAGCACGCGTTCTACAGGTGGCAACCATACTAGCTCGTTGGCATTGCCGGTGCTCACCACGGCATCGGCCAGGTCATCGGCATCGGCCAAGGACGGGGATGCGCCGTCCCGGCCGGCATATTCGTCTGTGAGCAGCACCGTCTTTATGCCGAGACGCTCCAGCTTGACGCAGTTCATGATCAGGTCGCTGTCGGGATTGCCAAAACCCTCTTCCGTGACGATGGCGCCCCGGGCCCCCAGGGCATGCACCAGCTTGGCCGCATAGTCCGATGAGCGCTCCTTGTCCGCCATGGTCACGTTCTCGTTGGTAATCACCACGCCCACGAATACCAGGTCCTTCCCGTGGCAGGTGTACATCTCCTCGATTACCGGGTTGTTCTGGTGATGGTAGGTGGTGTTCTTGTCGCAAGCCGAAACGCAGTTCCCACTGACGATGGCCCCGTCCATGACCTCCGTGGGGTACATGAAAGTGGGCAGTATGCGCTTGGCGTCCACTCCGTACACGAAGGTGTCATGAAGGAGGCCCTGGCTCTGTAGCATGTACAGGTATACCACCCTGGGAAGACCGCTGTCTGCGTGATTGATCGGTTCGGGTGTATCGTAGACGGTGACATCACCGGAATCCACATGGCGGGCGACCTCACCCAGGTAGGCGGCTGCGCGGAGCCCGGCCAACCGGATGGCCTCTTCGCGTTGGTGTTGCTTGAGGTCTGGCCGGGTGTGACAGTTCAACACCACGTTGCATGTCTTAGAAAACGGCGTATACTCGGCCACCGGCCCGCTCATGTCGATGATACCTTCCTGGAAGCCCACGATGGGCCCGGTGGTCACCACGGCTACCCCGTCCAGCACGTGGGTGCGCCCCTCGCCCACGGTGGTAACCGGGCCGGTAAACCCGGGAAACACCCCACCCTTTCCCTGCACCTTGACCCGGGGCTCGATGACGTCCTTTACCCGCACTATGCGCGCACTTTCACCGGGCCGGGCCAGCTCCACGTCCACGCCCTCCAGCCGTTCATCCACGGCGATTTTCTCTTTGAGCTCGGCGGCATTGACCGCCAGCACGCCGCCTTCCAGCCGGGTTGTCGGCCCCAGCTTGGCGTCCTTTACCCGGATTCGCCCCAATTCCAGTCGCATCAGGTTACCTCCATCGCACTAAGGCGCCACCTGGTTGATCTGGTCCTCAATAGCTTGGCCCGTGACGTCCCCGGCCAACTCAGCCACTTTCTGCCCTCCGAGGTATATGGCTACCACCGGCAAGCCCAACACTTTCTGGCTTATGGCCAGCCTGCGGTTTTCCAGCACGTTCACCTTGGTGAACTTGACGCGGTGGCCGTACTTTTCCGCCAGCATCTCGATTTCTGGGTCCAGCTCCAGGCAATGCTCACAACGGGGGCTCCAAAAGTCTACGAGCACAGGCCCGGCGGCCTCCAGCACTTCTTCCTGAAAGTTTTCGCGGTCTACTTCGATCATGCCATCCTGCTCCTCAAGTACGCTGATCCTCCATGGCTACGGCAGCAAGCACTGTGGCGGCCAGTTCCCCGGGGTCCGCTCCGGCAAGTTGCGCGGCGTTGAAACGTGCCACGACTTTGCCGCCGGCAAACACCAGGAGTTCTGGTACTTCCTCGACCCGGTAGCGCCCAGCCGCTTGCTGATGGCGGTAGGTATCAATCTTGTAGAGCCGGAACTTGCTTCCGCCGTGCGCAGTGGCCTTTTCCACCACCGGGAGCAACGCCAGACTCGCATCGACGGCCGGAGACCAAAACGCTACGGCCACGGGCGCTTCCGACTCTAGGACATTCCTGTGAAACGACTCTTCCTCGGCCAGGTAGCGCTCGGCCGCCACCGCCGCCTCGGCCCCGTCAGAACACGCGGTTACCACCTGGCGCAGGAACTTAACCCGCGCATCCCCGGCCGCAAACACGCCCGGCACCGATGTTTGCAGGTGCTCGCCGGTAATAATGTAGCCCCGGTCGTCCAGTTCCACCTGACCTCCCAGGTTTGAGGTGCGGGGCACCGTCCCCACGAAGAAGAACACGCCGCTGGTGGAGAGGACGCTGAGTTCACCGGTCTTTAGGTTCTTGATCACCACTTCTTCCACCAGTCCTTCTCCCCGGATTTCCTCCAGGACCGAGTTCCAGATGAATTCCAGCCGTTCGTGGGCAACCGCCCGCTCCTGGATGACTCCGGTGGCGTCCAGGACGCCCTCTTCGTGGACCACTATGATGGATACCTTGCGGGCGAACTTGGCCAGGAACATGGCTTCCTCTAGGGCCGCGTCGCCGCTTCCCACCACCACCACATCCAGGCCGGTGTAGAAGTCTGCATCGCAGGTGGCACAATATGAGACACCCTTGCCCCTGAACTGGCGCTCACCCCTCACGCCCAGGACTCTGGGTTCGGCTCCCGGAGCAAGGATGACCGCGCGGGCCCGGTAGGTGCCCTTCTTGCCCTTGATGGATTTGACCAGCGGCTCCAAGTCATATTCCAGCCCGTCATCTTTGACAAAGTCTGCCCCGAAGTCACGCGCATGGTCCGCTATGCGGTCCATGAGTTCCGGGCCGGTGATGCGCCTAACGCCGGGGTAGTTTTCGATCTCGGTGGTCGTGGCCGCCTGCCCGCCCGCACGGCCTTTCTCCAGCACCAGGGTGCTGAGGCGGGACCGGGCGCCGTACAGCGCCGCGGTCAGCCCGGCCGGCCCACCTCCCACCACGACCAGATCCCACACCTTATCCTTCACGCCAAGTCGCCTCCCCAGTCCCGGGAAAGCTCGTAGTCCAGCCACTGGTAGTCGGGGTCATGCTCCACGGAAGGATGACCCGGGGTCATCCGGTGCAGCGCAGCTTCGATGAGCGCCAGCGACCGGCAAGAGACTGGGCCGTCTCCGGGCTCCATGAGCAGGCTACGGTACGGCTGTGATGCGGCAGACACTCCACCCGTCAGAGGGTGGCTGCCCAATACCCAACCTTGGTGGATCATATCCCGGGCAGTCACGTAGACGGCGGCAGCGCTGCCCAGGACATGCAGGACCCTGGCCCCGGAGGCCTTTTCCCGTACCAGGACGTTGTTGGTAACGATGGTCCTCACCCCAAGATCCCGCTGCTTTCAATGGCCTGACGGACAGTGGCTGCCGAAGCCAGCAAGCGCTCGGTCTCGTCCTGGTCAAGCCGGGGCCTGATTACCTTCTCCACCCCGTCCCGGCCGATAACGCAGGGTAGTCCGATGTATACATCTGATAGGTTCAAGTAGTCTTCGACCAGGGTGGACACGGTCAGCACGGATTTCTGATCCCGGACGATGCTTTCCGTGATACGCGCCAGCCCCAGCGCGATGGCATAGTAGGTAGCACCCTTTCGCTCGATGATGTCCTGGGCTGCGTCGCGCACGGCCATGAACAGGTCATCCCAGGTGGGCTCCGGACACGGGCGCGTGCAGGCGGCACAGAAATCGGCAATGGACAGGCCGGCTATGCGGGCTGTACTCCAGGCCGGGAGTTCAGAGTCACCGTGCTCGCCCAGGACATAGGCATGGATGTTACGCGGATCAACACCGCAGTGTTCGCCCAGAAGAAACCGCAGTCGCGCCGTGTCCAGGATGGTCCCAGAACCAAGCACCCGGGCAGACGGCAGCTGGGAAAACTTCCAAGCAGCGTAAGCTAGTACGTCCACTGGATTAGTGGCCATGAGGATCAGGCCCGCAAAACCGTGTGACGCCAACCCTCCCACCACTTGCCTGGTGACCGCCACGTTGGCCTGTAGAAGATCCAGCCGGGTCTGGCCAGGTTTTTGGGATTCACCGGCAGCGATGACCGCCAGGTCGGCGTCGGCGCAGTCGGCCAGGCTGCCGGCGTAGATGCGCAGCGGGCTCACAAAGGGCATGCCGTGATTGAGATCCAAGGCCTGCCCCTCTGCCCGGTTCCGGTTGCGGTCGTAGAGTACGATCTCTGCTGCCAGTCCTTTCATCATCAACGTGTAGGCATAGGTTGAGCCCACCAGCCCCACGCCGATGACCGCCACCTTTGTTCCCCCCGGTTTCCGCAATCCCGCGCCTCCTCGTAAGCTGATGATCAAAGTTAGTTTGCTCCTTTGCAGACCGGGCTACCAACGTCACTCCCGGGACGAGACGAAAAACCCCCGGGCTTGTTGGCCCGGGGGTCGCAGGCAAGAACGGCTACTTCTTGATCATGTTTATGGTCTGGTCGCAGTCCCGGATGCACTGCTCCAGGAAATAGGCGCCGCCGGTGAGGGCTTCCTTGGCCCTCTGGTTGTGCACGGTGTTGGTGACCGAGCGCAGGGAGTCAGCGGTCTTGGCACACGCGTCCCGGCAGCGCTGGACCTCGTCATGCATTGGCACAGTGTTCACCTCCGTGGTTAGAAAGCCTTCTCAGTCTTGACTTGCTCTACGCCGAATTTGCACTCCTGGATGCACATCTCAATGTGCCGTACGCTGTCCATAAGGGTACGCTTGATGTGCCCGTCATCGGACTGGCCGGCCAACCGCCTGAGCTCCTGGGCGTTTTTCTCGCAGTCCCGGATGCACCTTTCGATCTCCTGGTATGCCAATTCCATACACCTCCTCCGGCGTCTAGAATGCCCGGCTGGGCGCCACGGCATACCGGGATGAACGATGGCTGGCAGATGCGAATCCGCAGGTTTCCGGCTCCATCTGGCAGTTCTTCGCCACCTGGGATTCTTGGGCACGGTGGGCGCCAGGGCAGAACAGCAAGGAGAATGCCGGCATCGAGCAGCTGCAGATCGTAACCCATGGCATACAAACCGCCTAGTCGGTTGTCCCCGTTGATCCGTTCCCATGTATACCGCTCTCCCCATTATGGCAAAGCCACATTTCTTGTAAAGTTCCTGTGCCGCCAGGTTGCTCTCTTCTGCATAAAGCCTGACCTTCGATGCACCCACTTACTTCTGGTATTCCAACACCCATCTGCAACACAGGTCAACAACGACAGACGGGGCCGCCTCGGTGCGGCCCCGCCCTGTTCCCCAGACCTCATTCCTTCTCCTCCGACTCCTCCAGCAGCTTCTCCACGCGCTCCAATTGGTTGCGAAGGAGGTCGGCGCGAGCCCGTAACCTCGTGTCCTGCGCAGTCTGGGACGCCCAGCAACCGTCCATCGGGTGGCCGGGCCCAAAGCCCCAGCTACGACCCCGGCGGTTGCCCGGGCCAGCACAGCGGCGGCCGCCCCAAGGACCGGTTCCATCCATACATGGCATGTTGTTCACCTCCCGGGTGCCAAGGTTTATGGTATATACCCATAACCACTTTACTATGGTTTTGGGTAAATGTCAATAACCCCTAACTTTGGACATGCCGGGCCATCTGGAATCTGCCTGGTTTTGCTCTGCACCAGGGTTTGATCCGGCCTGCGGAGGAGTACCCCGGAGGTGGTTCATCGCTTGGGCATGCGCTCGCGGTTTCTAGCTACCGGTGCTCTGGTAATGGCGTACACCGTACTCCCACACAGCGCGAGCGGCCATGAACACTGTCACTCCTACCAGCGGCGGCAGCCAACCCGCCCAGTGCGGCAGGGCGCCCGCCAGTCCACCCTTTCCCAGCACCTTGCCGGCGGGGACGTAGTTGATGAAGGCCATGGGCAGGAAGGACACGAAGAACCGCTTGAGCCAGCCCGGGTAGATGTCCATGGGATAGCTCAACATCTCGTGACCACCGTAGGTGAGGATGTTGAAGATTTCCAGGCTTTCTACCGCCCAAAAGCAAGAGGTGGCCTGGACCAGGAGCAGGGAGATGTAGAAAAGGGCGCCGCACAGGATGGCTCCCGTCAGCATGAGCCACTGCCAGGGTGCCAGGACCGCCTGCTTCCACCGGAAGGCCACCCACAGCACCACAAGACCCTGGCTCATGCGCCCAAGCCGCTTGAGCATGAACTCGCAAGACAACACCTGCAAGAACACGCCCACCGGCCTCACGAGCAGCGTGTCAAAGTTGCCCGTGCGGATGGTCTGGGCAAAGTGGTCGAAGCCTCCTCCGATGAGTTCGGCAAGAGCGAAGGTCGTGGCGCTGAGGCCATACAGGATGGCTACCTCGCCCACATCCCAGCCGCCCAGGATGCGGGTATGGCCAAACAGCACCAGCAACACGGCAAGGTCCGCCAGGCTGGCCACGAAGTTGGCCGCTACGTCTGACATGAACGAGACCCGGTACTGGAGCTGCGACCGGATGCGCGAGCCTATGAGGATGAAATACAGGTGTACGTTCCAAACCACCCTATCCACCCTGGATCACCAACCTCCGGAGCCCCAACCGGAGCAGCACTGAGCACAAAAGCCAAAGAACCGTCAGCCAGCAAACCTGAACGGCCATTGCATGGAGCAATGCCGTTCCCGCCAGGCGGCCCATGACCACCTGCAGGGGCGCATGGAGCATGTAGGGAAAAGGCGTATACTTTACGATCCCTATGGCCCAGGCCGGGAACACGTCCACTGGCACGAAAAATCCAGATAGGAACCAGGATACCATGTACGCCAGCGACATGACCCCCCGGGCATCCAGCATCCAGAACGAGATGGTGCTGACGGCGAACCTCCAGGCAAAGCTCATGAACAGTGCCGTGATGAGGCTGGCCACAAACGCCAGCCAGACGATGGCTGTCCCGGGCAGGTACACGGGAAACATCAAACGGTAACCCACTAGCAGCGGTACTGCCCTCACGAGGGTAGCCTGGGCGGCCCGGCCCAGGTCCTTTACCTGCCAAAACCAGAAATAGTTCATGGGCCGGCAGAGGTCGCCCACGACTTCACCGCTCTTGACCGTGTGCATCAGTTCAAACCAGCCGTACACTATGAGGGTGGCCATGAGCGCCTGGGTCCACCCGGTGTAGGCCAAGATCTGCCCGTGGGTGTAGGCGGCAAATGGCGCCCCGCTCTCCAGAACAGCGGTGAACATGTACACCCGGAGTATGCCAAAGAAGAAGTTGGTGGCCAGGCCCGCCAGGGCGGCGGTGCGGTAGGTCATGTGCCGCCGAAAAGACGTGACCCCCAGTTCATAGTACGCCCGCACGGTCACCCACCCCGTTCTGGTAAATGCGCCTGATGATGTCCTCAATGCCGGTCTCCTCGATGGCAAAGTCGCGGATGGCGCAGCACTCTCCGATGGCGGAGATGACGCGTGCTGCAGTTGTACGCTCACGGCTGAACTGGAACCACACTCTCCGTCCCTGACGTCTTTGGACCTCGGCAGGTACTCCGGGGAAATCCCCCGGCTCGACTTCGAAATCCACGACCAGCACCCGCTTTTGCCCGTAGCGCCGCCTGATTTCCTCCTGGCTCCCATCCAGGATCACCTGCCCGGAGTCGATGACCATGATCCGCCGGCACAGCGACTCGATGTCGGCCATGTCGTGGGTGGTTAGGATCACCGTCACCCCGCGCTCTTGGTTGATGTCCCGGACGAACTCCCGAATGCGGTCTTTGGCCACCAGGTCCAGTCCGATGGTGGGTTCGTCGAGAAACACGATGTCTGGATCGTGGAGAAAAGCCGCGGCCAGGTCGGCCCGCATCCGCTGGCCCAAGGAGAGCTGCCGGACGGGAGTGTGTATAAACTCGTCTAGCTCAAGCAGGCTACGGAAGTGCGCGAGGTTTTCCTGGTACCGGGCAGCGGGAACCCGGTAGATGTGGCGAAGGAGCTGGAAAGACTCGATGACCGGTAGGTCCCACCAAAGCTGCGTGCGTTGCCCGAAGACTACGCCCATGTGCTGGGTGTGCCAGATCCGCTCGCGATATGGGACCACACCCTTAACCTCCACCCGCCCGGCTGTGGGCACTAGCACTCCGGTGAGCATCTTGATGGTGGTGGACTTACCCGCACCGTTGGGACCGACGTAGCCTACCAGCTCGCCCTCCTCAATGGAGAAGGAGATGTGGTCCACGGCCACTTTGGTGATGACCTCGCGGGAAACAAACGAGCGTAACCACCCCATCCTTCCGCCATAGTGCCGGGCTCGGGTGAAGACCTTACACAGATCGCACACCTCTACCATGCTCAAGGGCAACACCTCCTTCACGCTACTCCTTGCAAGTGGCGTGCCCAGCACCAGACCCGCTTGTGCTTGCGCTGTCGGGCAGGCCGTCGTATCATGGATGAAGAAACGGAAGGGAAGTGACGGCCCTGGTTGGAGAGGACCTGCAAAGAGCCCGGGAGTTACTGCAAACCACCGGCGCAACCGTGGTGGCCGTGTGCCAGGGAAACCTGTTGGGTGCCGAGCACGGAAGCCGGCTGTTACCCCTGCTCCGGCTCATCCGTCGCCTGGGGCATGGACTGGCCGGGGCATCGGTGGCAGACCGGGTGGTAGGGCGCGCAGCTGCCCTCATGCTGTTGCATGCAGGAGTAGCGGGCGTGTTTGGAGAGGTGATGAGCGAGGGAGCTCGCCAGGCCCTGGCCGGGAAGAACGTAACACACCAGTGGGATGAGCTGGCCCCGGCCATCACCACGCCCGCAGGCGCCACCTGTCCCATGGAGGCAATGGTCCAGGACACAACTGAGCCGGAAGAAGCCTTCAAGCGGCTGGAACGAGTCTTGGCCCGGTTCCTGTAGGAGACCGGGCGGCTATACCGAGAGGGCTAAATGGGAGAAGGTCCTATTCAGCGCCAAGTTCCTGCTGGATCAGTTTCTTGATTTCGGCCGGACTGAGCAGTTTGCCGGTGGCCCTGACCTTTTCGTTGATCACCAGGCCCGGCGTGATCATTACGTTATACTCCATGATCTTGGAGATGTCCGTGACCTTAAGGACCTGGGCATCGATGCCCAGCTCCGCCACAGCCTGGCAGGCATGGTTTTCCAGGTTCCTGCACTTGGGGCACCCGGTGCCCAGGATCTTGATGATCACAGTTTGCTACCTCCCCGGTTTTCTTCTGAGCCCACTATCCTGCCAACCACCCAAATAGGAGACCGCTGGCGGTAGCCATGACCACCACCAAGAGCACGAATGCTGCGGTCTTGCGGGTGCCAACGATGCTCCTTATCACCAGCATGTTGGGAAGGCTCAGGGCCGGCCCTGCCAAGAGCAGGGCCAAGGCCGGACCCTTCCCCATGCCTGAGCCCATGAGTCCTTGCAGGATGGGCACCTCGGTCAGAGTGGCAAAGTACATGAACGCGCCTACTACCGAGGCGATCAGGTTGGACGCCAGAGAATTGCCACCTACCACGGCCACCACGAATCGGGCCGGGATGAGCCCGCCGTCTATCCCGGGACGGCCCATCAAAACACCGGCCACCAGCACTCCAGCAAACAACAAGGGCAGGATCTGGGCGGCAAATCCCCAGGTAGCATACACCCACGAGGTCCTCTCCTCGGCGTCGAACCACTTGGCCACCATGAATCCCAAGAACGCAAGCAGGCCTGCTGTGAGATACCACTTGGAAACATATACGGCATGCCACACGCCTCCTGGCTCCGCCGGCCTGCCCCAGGCGGCGAACACCAGCACCAGCACCAAGACAGAAAAATAGGCCAGGTTCTGCCCGGGAGTGCGTCGCTCGCACTGGTCCACCGTCAATGCCGCGCCCGTGCGCTGCTGTTCCTCGTGCCGGAATAGCACCGCCATGATCACCCCGATGACAATGGAGAACACAACGGCCCCGACGGCCCTGGCCACCCCCAGTTGCCACCCCAGCACCCTGGCGGTGAGGATGATGGCCAGTATGTTGATGGCCGGTCCGGAATACAGAAAAGCCACGGCTGGCCCGATGCCGGCTCCCCGGCGGTAGATGCCGGCAAACAGCGGAAGGACGGTACAGGAGCAGACGGCCAAGATGGCGCCAGAAACCGACGCCACTGAATACGAAAGCCACCTGCGGGCGTCGCCTCCAAAATACCTGATCACCGCGGCCTGGGAGATGAAATTGGAGATGGCGCCGGCAATGAAAAACGCGGGGATGAGACAGAAGAGCACATGCTCCCGGGCATACTCCTGCAGCATGTGGAAGCCCTCCACTAGGGCCCCGCCTACCCGGGGGTTGCCGAAGGGGACAAAGTAAGCCGCCAGGAACACGGCAGCTATCATGACAAGTTTTCGCCACTCTATCAAACAAGCTCTCCCCCAGGTCTCTGTCTCATATTCGTATCTACTAATATGTTATACCCGCACGAGCCTGGCTGTCAACTGTGGCAGGTGCTCACCACCGGCAAGTGGAACCTTCCCGACCGGAGGTGTGAAGATTGACCCAAGACCGCGACTACGAACTGGAGAGTGTGATCGCCCCAGTCCTGCAAGCCCAAGCCGGTACCTGGGCAGTGAGCGTCCGGGACCTCAAGACCGGGAGAAGCTGGAGCTACCACGGACAAGAGCGCTTTAACGCCGCCAGCGTCATCAAAGTGCCCATCCTGGTCGAGGTATTCCGTCAAGCCGAGGCCGGGCGCTTCTCCCTCGACCAATTCCTGTCCCTGCCCGAGGAAGAAAAGGTGCCTGGTTCCGGGGTCTTAAAGGAACTCCACGCTGGATTGAAGATCACCATACGGGACGCTGCCGTCCTGATGATAGTCGTCAGCGACAACACTGCCACCAACCTCCTCATGGACCTGGTGGGCATCGACAACGTCAACCGGACTCTAGACCAACTAGGCTGTTGCGGTTCCAGGTTGCGCCGCAAGCTCTTCCGGATCATCCCCGGGGTCACCAACGAGGTCACCGCCAACGACATGTCGCTTTTGCTTGAAAGCATTCACTTCAACCGGGCGGCCGGGCCCACGGCCTGCCGGGCGATGGTGGAAATCATGCTCCGCCAGCAATACCGGGAGAAGCTGCCCCGCTTCCTACCTCCCGAAGTCCGGGTGGCCCATAAGACCGGGGAGATTACCGGTGTAGCCCATGATGTGGGGTTGGTACTCGGCCCCGGCCCGGAGTTCGCCATCGCCTGCCTCTCTTCTGACTTGCCCGACGGTCACCAGGGGAATGAGGTCATCGGCCGCACAGCCAGGGCAGTTTACGACTGGCTGGCATCATCGTCTGGCTTTTCGTGGACAGGAGAACCCCACGCCAACTGGTAGCCCGCGCCCACAGGAGTATGGGAATTCGCCCCCGCAGGAACCGGGGACTTTAGCTTGCCCGGTAGTTGCGGGCACCTGTCTACATTGGGGAGTGTCGCCTTATACCTGGGGTGACTGTCACTCTGGTGGCAGGATTCTCCTGGCGAGGGGGCTTCCCCATGGGTCCGCTTATCGAACATATACTGGAGGAGGTCTTCGTTGACTTCAGAAGAACCCTCGACACCATGGATTCTCTGTGCCTGCTGAAAACACTGGGACTTGATGGCACAACATTCCAGACTACATAGATCCGGTGGTCCAGCGCTATTACCTTGTGAGACATTTTCCTGCGTATCTAGCCGAGTACTTACTGCGCGAGATACTAACGACCTGGCAGTTTTCCGATCCTTTGCACGTCCTTTCTATAGGCTCCGGGTGCGGCGTGGATTTCTGCGGCCTTGCTTTCTTGATCAAAGAAGGATTCCTGAGCACCCGGGTCAGGTACACTGGTGTCCACAAGGTGGAAGATCCACCGGCCGGCTGCTGATTTGGCAGGCCATGCTTGTGAAACGCGGGCGGAGGACATCAGGGAGTGGAGGTCACTGGACCGGGAAGATTACACGGTCATGATCTTTCTCAAGTCTGTGGGCGAGTTTGACGGTCAGACCTTTGACCATCTTTTTGCCAACACCCGGTTGGCCGCTCCGAGAATCTGCTTGCTGTCATCCAACCGGGCTTCGTACGCCCATCAAGATGCGGGAAGAATCTCGGTGCTGGCCTCTGTCTTGGAAAACGTTCACGGTCATGTCTGCAAAAGTACCAAGGAGAATCGAGAAGTGGCCGAGAAGGCAGGCATTCGCGAGTGGTGAGAGGTTTTGCCTATCCCGGTCATGTAAAGACCTTTCTGGGGAACTTGCTGGATAGGTGCCGGGTCTACCGGAGGCATTCGGTCCCGTGTGACCCTTCCTGCTTGGCGCTTAGTCACTTTCCGATCTTGATTACCCATTATATGGTGTACCAGGTGTTACCCTTCTCCAGGTAGAAGTACCTCCCCGTAGAGGTGATGGTGGCCGTTGATAGTCAGCGCAAGCCGAAGGACGGACATCCCGGCCCTTTTCCCCGGGTGGTTCATGAGCAGAATACGGGCGGGCTGGTTCTCTGCCAGGAATCCCTTTACCCCCAAGCAGTTACGGGCTTACAGCCTCAAGCCCGAGGACGTTGATGCTATCGTTTTTTGGACCAAGAACCCGGTGCCTCTCTTCCCCGCCCTTGAAACCCTGGACGATTGCGGGTACAACTACTATTTCCAGTATACCCTCAACGACTATCCAAAGTGCTTCGAACCAGGATTACCCCCTCTTGAGGACCGTATCCGGGCTTTCCAGCAGCTGGGCAGCATGCTGGGTGGAACCCGGGTGGTCTGGCGTTATGATCCGGTGATCCTCAGCACTCTTACCCCCGCAGGATACCACGTGGACAAGGTGTCCTACCTGGCCTCCCGCCTGGCGGGATATACCAGCCGACTTACCATCAGTTTCTTGGATTGTTATGCCAAGGTCCAAAAGCGCCTGGAGAAGATAGCCAGGGCCAACGAGTTTGAGTTCCAGGACATCACCAAGACTCAAGGCGACCTCGCCTTCCTCTGTAACGAGTTGGTGTCCATAGCATCACTCAACGGGATGGAACTGGCCAGTTGCGCTGAGCGGCTACCCCTCGAGAAGTTCGGTGTGGCGCGCGGCAGCTGCATCGACGGGGCGCTCATCCAAGACCTGTTCGGCATAGCAAAGCCCCTGCGCAAAGACAAGGGGCAGCGACCCGAATGCCTCTGCGTTACTTCGGTGGACATGGGCGTGTACAACACCTGCCGGCACCAGTGCGTCTACTGCTATGCCAACTTCAGCGAAAAAACCATTTTTGCCAACCTGAGAAAGCACGATGCCTCCAGCCCTTACCTCATCGGCACACATGATGGCCCACCACCCGGTACGGATGGTCGCCGGCGGGCTTCAAGCCAGCTCAGGCTCCATTAGTCCGAGGCCCCCCTCCACCCAGGCCGCATCCATTCCCGCCCTCCAGGCGCAACCGGAACCAATCGGCTCCAGGGGCGTCTACTACCCGACGACCTATTCGCCAGCGCTGAAGGACGAGTGTGATGATGCGGATACGTCCATGGCCCGGGGCTCTTGCCCTTTTTGTAGCCGCAGCTTTCTGGCTTCAGCTGGCATCATTCTGGCCGGAGCACGCTTGGGCGTGTTGGATAAGTCCCCCGGCACCCCAGGAGGTGATCCAGCGCGCCGACTTGTTCGTTGCAGCAACCGTGACGGGTAATAGGTCCGCAGGCATACGTGGACACCCGCGCCTGGAGCTGGTTGTGGATGATGTCTTGAAAGGCCAGTGCGAGGAAGCGAGGATCCAAATCACCGTCAGAACCAACTACCAGGACCTGCGTAACACCTCGGTATACCTGCCACCCCGTTGCCTGCCCGGCCCGGGCACCCGGCTATTGGTGTTTCCGGTCGAAAGAGAAACCGGTTGGACACTGGCCGGGGAGGTCAACTCCATCGGGGTTCTCGAAAACGGCAGAGTCGCCAATCTCCACGATGGAGGCGGGTTCGCACAGGTAATGGATATCGCCCAAGATGAGTACATAGACACCTGTGACTGCTTCTACCAGGAAGCCCGGCCGTCACCTGCATTAGTAGAACCCGGCGAAACCCTGACCTGGCCGCAAAGGCTGATAGCGTGGCTGAGGACCAGGTTCGGTCCCAGGTAAAGGCCGACCAACGCCTGTCCCCACTTCCTCGCCAGGCAACCCGACACCTGCTCCCCCGGCCGTTTCTTCTGCCCTTACCACCCGAGTTTGCAGCACGGGTTTCTAGAAGCCCAGTTTAGTGCCACTTTAGTGTAGGCAGCTCACTGATTTGTCGGCCAATGCTCTGGTCGGCTGACATCGAAACTTGCAGCAGAGGCTTCTCAACCAAAATCTCTTCGTTAATTAGCGGTTTCCCGATGCTGTCTTGTGCTCGCCCTCCCCTTGTGCTACTCAGTAGGCAAATGCAAAAGAGGTGCCCCGTTGTTCCTCAAGCGTATCGTCGGCAAGAATAAGCGCGGTGATGAACGCAAGATACAAGGTGAGCCCGCTGATGACCCGCCCTGGAAGCAACGTAAGCATTGGGAGCAGGCGGAACCGCCCTGCCGGGTAGTTCAGCAAGACGCCGGGGAACACCACGGTCCACCCTCGTTGGCAACTTGGTCTCCCGGCAGGTGCATAGCAAGGGCCAAACAAAGTAAGAACGGGAAGATGCATCGCAGCTTCCCGCTCCGATCAGGGGTGCGAGACCGTGGTGTGAACTACGCGCCTAGCACTCGCTATACCCGCAGGCAAAGCACTTGGCGCATCCTTCCACGTGGGCAAGGGTATGGCAGCCGCAGACCGGGCAAAGCTGGAAGCTCTGGCGCCGTTCCGTCCCCCGGTCCACCGCTGCGGCCAGGGGTGGCGCTACCCCGGGGGCACCATCCCCGGCTTCCTGGGACTTGAGATACTCGGCCAAGAACTGGCCCATGGCGTCGGGTACCGATCGCACACGGTTGGGCCCAAATCCCACCGTCCGGCTCCCCCCGATGCCCCAGAGCTGATCGGCCACCTCCCTGGGATCTACTCCAGCTCTCAAGGCCAGGGAGACTAGCCGGGCAATTCCCTCGGTGAAGGCGGTAACGTCACTTCCTGCCTTGCCGATCTGTGCGAACATTTCCAACGGGTGGCCCTCGAGAACGTTGAGAGTAAGGAACAGTTTCCCGAGGGGAGTAACTTTCTCGTCGGTAAATCCGTGCAGCCGCATGGGACGGTCGATGGGCCGGATCTTGCCCCAGCTACCGTTGACACCATGAGCCGCCAGGGGGACCTGCTCCTCCCGCTTGCCGTGGCCCACGGTGAGCACTTGGGACTCGCGGCTGCCGTCCCGGTAGACGGTCACCCCTTTGCACCCCAGTTCGTAGGCGAGCCGAAAGACGGTGGCCACGTCCTCCTGGGAGGCTTCATGGGGGAAGTTGACGGTCTTGGACACGGCATTGTCTGTGTGCGCCTGGAACGCGGCCTGCATTCTAACGTGCCATTCTGGAGTGATATCGTGGGCAGTGACGAATACCCGGCGCACGTCCTCCGGGACTTCCGCGATCCCCCCGAGGGTACCGGTTTCGGCGATGCGCAGCATCAGCTCCTCACTGCACAGCCCCAGCCTCTGGGCCTCCTCCTCGAATAGCGGGTTCACCTCAACCAGTCGCTGGTTGTCCAGGACGTTGCGGGTGAAGGCTATGGAGAACAAAGGCTCGATGCCGCTGGAAGTGCCCGCGATGATGCTGATGGTGCCGGTGGGAGCGATGGTAGTGGTGGTGGCATTCCTCAAGGCCTCCATCCCGGACCGTTGGTGGGTACTGCCCGGGAAGTTGGGGAACGATCCCCGCTGGGCGGCCAGCCGCGCAGAGGCGGCCAGGGCCTCAGAGCGAATGAATCCCATGACTCGCCCGGCCAATTCCACGGCCTCACCGGAATCGTAGGGGATACCCAGCTTGATGAGAGAATCCGCCCAGCCCATGACCCCCAGTCCCACCTTGCGGTTGGACGTTACCATGCGGTCGATCTCGTCGAGGGGATACTTGTTGGCATCGATGAGGTTATCCAGGAAGTGGATAGCCTCGTGGATGCACCGCCCTAGCCCGTCCCAGTTAAAACCGTCACCGGCGAACTTGGCCAGGTTCACCGAGGCCAGGCAGCATGCCTCGTAGGGCAGGAGGGGTTGTTCGCCGCAAGGGTTGGTGCTTTCGATCTGGCCCACATCCGGAGTGGGATTGTCCCGGTTTAGGCGGTCCAGGAATACGATGCCGGGTTCACCGTTTTTCCAGGCATGCCTGACGATGAGGTCGAAGACCTCCCGGGCGTTGATAGTGGCCGTTACCTTCCCGTCCCTGGGGTTTACCAGGGCATACTCGCCTTCTGCCTGCACTGCCTCCATGAAGGCATCAGTGATGCCCACGGATATGTTGAAATTGGTGATGTCTGAGTTGTTCTCCTTGCAGGCTATAAACTCCAGGATATCCGGGTGGTCCACCCTGAGGATGCCCATGTTGGCGCCCCGCCGGGTACCGCCCTGTTTCACGGCCTCGGTGGCGGCATTGAACACGCGCATGAAGGACACCGGCCCGGAAGCTACTCCTCCCGTGGAGCGGACCACGTCGTTCTTGGGCCGGAGCCGGGAAAAGGAAAACCCGGTTCCCCCACCGGACTGGTGGATGAGGGCCGCATGCTTGAGCGAGTCGAAGATGCTGATCATGGAGTCCTCCACGGGCAGCACAAAGCAAGCTGATAGCTGCTGGAGCTCCCGGCCGGCGTTCATAAGGGCGGGGGAGTTGGGCAGGCACTTGCCGCTGGCCATAAGATCGTAAAACCTGCCGGCCAGCTGGCCGAGGACCGCAGCCTCCTGGGAGACCAGTTCTTGGACCCGGTCGAAGCTGGCCTTGACCTTGCCCTGGCGGGCCAACCGCTGGTATGCCATGTGCAAGGTGTCCATGTCGTTGGCGGACGGGAAAAAGGGCCAAGGCCCAGGATCAACCGCAGATGGCCAGGGAACTTCGCCGCTCACTTCGGGATGGTAAAGGATTTCCATGAGCGCGATGTTCTGCGCTACCCGCCAGAACATCTCCTTAGGCGTCTCCACCACGTTACCTTCGCCGTCCCGGCTAAGGTAACGCTTTTTGAGGACGGTATGAGCGTTCTCGGTCAAGCCTGGTTCCCGCAACGGTAGACCCCCTTGTTTTTAACGTTCCCGGTTTTCCAAAAGCCTTTCCAGCTCTTCAAGAAACTTGCCCACATCCTTGAACTGCCGGTACACCGAGGCAAACCGGACGTAGGCGACTTCGTCGATGGCCCGTAGCTTATCCATGATGCGCTCGCCCACTTCCTGGCTGCTGACCTCGCCCTGTCCGGTATGCCGCAATTCCCTTTCTACCGTGGCGGCGGCATCTTCCAAGACGGTGAGGGCTATGGGCCGCTTTTCACAGGCCTTGATCATCCCGGCCAGGAGCTTGGACCGGTCGAACACCTCCCGCCGGCCGTCTTTCTTCACAACCATGAGCGGGGTCTGCTCGATCCTTTCATAGGTGGTGAAACGGCGGTCGCAACCCGGACACTCGCGCCTCCTCCTGATGACCGCACCGTCATCAGTGGGACGGGTGTCCAACACCCGGCTGTCCAGGTACCCGCAAAAGGGGCACTTCATGAAACATGCCTCCGTGGTAGAAAAGGTGCAAACTGCAGCGAACCCGATGGGGAACATTTGTTCTCTGCTACATGTTGGCTCGCCTACTATTATATCCCCCTACATCTAGTGTGTCCAGGTTAGCCTGGACCGTTTTGGGCAAACTTGGGCGCGTTTCCCCCTCCGGACGCCCGCACACAATACTTGACACAGCTCGTCCTCTTCCGTAAGAAACCAAGACAGCCTCAGGCTGGGCTAAGGCTGTCCTTGTCGAAACCTACTCCATTCTAATGGGCAATGCACCCTCGATCCGGATCTGGTCCGGTGCGGTAAAACAGCGGTAACAGGCCACCTCCACCCCGCGTTCCTTGGCCTTTAGCAGGCCTTGGGAGAACTCCGGATCCGTGGCGACGTTGGGCGAGAATACGACGGCATCCGGGCGCTGGACCACGAAGGCCACCACCGCACGGTGCCCCGCTTCGACGGACTTTTCCAGTTCAGCCAGGTGGCGGGTGCCCCGAGCCGTGGGAGCATCGGGAAACAGCGCCTGCCCTGCTTCCACCAGGGTCACCGACTTGGTCTCCACATAGCAGCAGACCTCTCCATAGCTTACCCGCAGGTCAACGCGGCTTTTGCCTAGACGGACTTCCCGCCGGACCGCGGAGTTGGCAGGAAACTCCTGTGTGCGGCCTGCGGCGATGGCCTCGGCTAAAAGCCCCGGGGGCAAGCGCGTGTCCACACATGTCCAGCCGCCACCGTGGTCCACCAGCACCAGGTCGTACCCGGTCCGGCGCCCGGTCCGGGCGGCCGGGCGCACCAGCACGGCGGTCCCCGGCAGCATGAGTTCGGTTAGCCGGCCGGAGTTGGGCACATGGGCCAGGACCATTTCCTCCCGGACCTGCACCCGTGCCAGGAACCGGTTGAGGCGCTCCAGCAAGGCACCTTCGACCAAGGATCCAAGGTCCATCTACCGCTGGCGGATCTTCCGGCCCAGCCCGTGATAAGAACCGCGGTGCAGTATCACCGGGCGGTGCTTTTCTGGGTCGGGCAGACCACGTTCGTCGGCTATGGATCCATCCACGTGTACCGCCAGGACCTCACCCATGAAGATATCGTGGCTGCCGGCGTTCACTACGTGGCGGAGGACGCACTCGAGGTTCAGGGAACACTCCTTGATGAGCGGGGACTGCACGGCTCGTCCCGCCTCGGGTGTGAAATTACAGGCAGGGAACTTGTCTATGTCGCGCCCGGACTTGGTGCCGCAGAGGTTAACCGCTTCGATCTGGTCTTCAGTGGGAATGTTGATGACAAAGTCGCGGGACTCGTAGAGCATGTGGTAGGAGTAACGGGAGGGCCTGATGCCAACGGTGAGCATGGGCGGCTCGGACGCCGAGACTCCTGCCCAGGCCAGGGTGATGATGTTGATCTTCCCGGAGTTGTTGCGGCAGGACAGGAGCACCACGGGCAACGGGTACATGAGGGTGGCTGCATCGAAGACTTTCTTGGCCATAACTCGACCTCCAGTAGCTTATTCTCTATCCGGGTCCAGCACGGGCTCGGGACGGTCCACCCCGGTGATACGAGGCACCTCGTCCAGAAACAGGTCCTTTCCGGCTTGCCAGGTCCCCGCCTCCTGCAGCCGGCGGATGGTTTCCAGGCGGGTAGCCTCGATGGCGGTCAGGTACAGGGCAACGCCCGCAGCCGCCTTGTCCCCCCGGCGAATGCCGTCCAGGTTCTTGGCGGCGTAAGCGGCAACGGCGTTGGCTCCGGCCACCAGAAAGCCAGTATTGACGTTGTTCTTTCCTACCAGCCCCCGGGCCAACCCGGCCGCGCCCGTGCCCCCGTGCTGGGCAAAGGGCACATAACGGCCAGTGCGCCCGAGGATGGCTTTCTGGACGGTCGCCAGGCGCTCCCGGTCGGGTTCGTGACGCTCGCCGGTGGGGGCGGCGTGCACCATGCCAATGGGGTAGGCAATGGCGTCCGCGCCGGTATAGTCCACAAACGCCGCTACCTGGGCGGCGAACCGGTCCAGGTCAGGTCCCGCCAATCGCCGGTACTCCAACGGCTCGCCAGCCGTGCCGGTGGCCCCATACTCGGCTTCCACCATCATGTCCTGGTTGCCTAGTACCTGCCTTACGGCGCCGGTGATCTCCCTGGTGACGGCGCAGTCCAGTACCGGCGGCAGCCGCTCTGTATCGATCATCCCCCAGGCCGGCCGGATGGAGGAAACAACACCGGCGAACTCTTCCAGGAACGCCAGGTAATCCCCAGAGCAGAGATACGCGGCAAAAGCCTCCATCTCCTCCCGGGAGGGAGGTTCCAGGCCGGCCTCATCCTGCATGTAGCCTGCGGCATCCTCCAGGAAGGCCCGGGCCAGGGCGTGCCTGGTCCTGTCCGGCCGGTTTCCGTGGGCCGGGAATGGCGGCACCCGGAAATGGTCCAGGGACAAGGCCACCAGCCGGCACCGGTAATGGCCGACCAGGGCGTTCAGGACGCTTTTTGCCATCAAGGCCCCATCCACCAGTACCTGGGCCCGCGAGCGCCTGTCCGGAGCTCCGGATAGCCCCCCGCCGCTGCCGAATACCCGCAGGGCGTTGTACGAAAGCTGGATGATCAAGGGCGACTGGTAGCCTTCGGCGGCGGCCGCCAGGAAACCCCGGGCCTGTACTTCCAGGGGCAAGTTAGCGTTGGCCGCCAGCACCGTGCGCAGCTGGGCATCCGGGCGCAAACCCAGCTGGTGGTCGAAAGGCGAGAGCTCGTTGAACAGTTCCCTGAGCGCGCTGCCAGGCAAAAGACCAGGACGCGACTTGTCTTCCACGGGCGAATCCTCCCTGCTGAAGGTCATCTCCTTTGAGTGTTCCCACGGCGCCGCCGGGATCAACCGCTCCGTGCGCCCCTCGTGGGCCGGACCCCAAGGGTCCAGAGGATACCGGCAAGGCATGCGATGACTATTCCCAAGCTCAGCCAGCGCGTGGTCGGGTCCATGCCCCGAACATCGTCCAGGATCAACCGGCGGATGCCCGGCGCTGAGCTGCCCCGGTCAAAAACGAAGCGTTCTGTAGTCACCGCGCCGTAAGTGTTCGGTCCCGTGACGTTTGTCGTTATGCTCCCAATGACCCCGTGCTCCAGACCCGGTCAACCCGGGTGACCATGGTGAGCCGGGAGCGGGCCGCCGCCTCCTTCTGGGGCGGGGTGGCGATCTCCAGGTTGGTGGAGAACACGTACAGCATGGCCAAGCCCAGACCAGCATAACCCAGATTGGATTGGCTAACCTCCAGGCTCGTTTCTGACCAACTCCGGCTACCTTAGGATCCTCAAAGAAAGCGCTGTCCGGCATCTCCTCTACCACCGGCTTTTTCACGGCTAACTCTCCCCTTCCGGCTCCTATCACCGGGTATTACGGGGATTACTGGCAGCGGTCTCCGGAAAACAGCACCGGGATCATGGCCAAAAGCGTTGAGCGGTCGTTGAGGGTAGGTTCGTCCAGCACTCTTTCGTGCAGCACCTGCAGTACCCGCCCGATGCTCGGGCCCGCGCTGAGGCCCAACACCCGGGCCACGTCGTTGCCGTCCACGGCCAGCTGGGCCAGCGAGATCGCCGAACCGTCCGCTACCACCTGCCGAAGGTGGTCCAGCGCCCGCTCCCCCTGGGAACCCAGGCCCCGGCGACCGGACGCCTGGCGGTCGGCATACCTCAGGTCCAACAGGTCTCGAACGCCCCCGGGCCCCAGCCGGAGCACCAACCTTCGCATGACCCCTGCCGGAGTCCCTTCGGGGTATTTGAACATGTGGTGGTACACCAGGGATAATACGCGCCTGGTCGTACACTGCGGGTAGCGCAGCCGCTCCAGGGCCTGCCGGGCCAGTTCGGCGCCGGCGGCGGCGTGGTCATCACCGGGCTTTTCGGGCTTGCCGGCATCGTGAAAGAGTGCCGCCAGCCTCAACACCAGGTCCCGGGGGGCATAGTGGGCAGCCAGCACGCAGTGGGAGAAGACGTCGTGGTGGCGGCGAAAGTAGCCTACGGCCGGCTCCAGTTCGGGGAGCACGGAAGTCAATAGACCCCAGGCGGCCATGTTCTCCATGGCGGCCTTCACTCCGTCGCTCAAGAGGATCGCATCCAGCTCTGCCCGGATGCGCTCGGGGGAAATCAGCCCCAGGTGGGGAGCACACGTCCGGATGGCCCGGGCCATGTCCGAGTTCAGGGAAAACCCCAGCACCGCAGAGAATCGTAGTGCCCGCAACATGCGCAGGTGATCCTCGCCGAAGCGTACCTCGGCGTCCCCGACCACGCGTACCACCCGCAGTTCGAGATCCTCCCGACCACCGAAGGGATCGATGATTTCCTGGGAAAACGGGTCGTACGCCAGGGCGTTTACGGTGAAATCGCGGCGGGCCAAGTCCAGGTGCAGGTCATCAGTGAAGGTCACCGAGGATGGGCGTCGCCCATCCCGGTACACTCCCTCGCTGCGCATGGTGAGCACGTCGATACCGTCCACCAGCACGCGCCCAAACTCCCGCTCCTGGCACTGGCTGCCGGGGAACAAGCCGGCCACCTCTGCAGGCTCGGCGGCCGTGACGATATCCCAGTCCACAGGTGTACGGCCCAAGAGGGAGTCCCGTACAGCGCCGCCCACGATGTACGCGGCAAAGCCCCGGTCTTTCAGCCGCCGGCAGATGTCCAGGGGTCCGGAGGGCACCTTGATCATGGCCATCCTCCCGTCAAAGCACCCGGCCCAACTGGCAAAAAGAGGCCGGGATGTGAGCCCGGCCCGGCTTGGTGTTAGGCGATGAAGTCCAGCGATGGTACCAGCCAGCCCAGACCCAGTTCATGTAGTTTCTCCCGGGTGGGCACCCCGTCATCAGTCCAGCCCGACATCCGGTAGAACGCAAGCCGGGCCTGCTCTAGGGCTGCCCGGGACACGGCCACGCCCTGCAACGGGCCGGACTCGAAGGCCTGGTAGAAGCGATCGGGAAGGTAATCATCGTGAATGTTGAAGCCCTCTCTTAAGTTGAAACAGCGGGTGAGGTTTACCGCCCGCTCGCCCACTTTCATGAGCTCGAACACGGTCGCATTCCACCCGGTCATGCCGCGGACCAGCTGGGCGGTCTGCTCAAAGTCCCAGGGGATGAACAGGCAGTGGACCGAGCAGTTGGCAAAGGTTCGCCAGTTGGTGATGTAAGTGTACAGCCGGACCTTGTCCAGGGAGAGGTCCTGGGCGGCAAGGGGCTCCAGTATGCCCAGGGCAGCCAGATCCTGGAGGCTCTTGCCGGGCTTGGCATAGGCGGTGTCGTGCAGGTTATGACAGTGGTCGGCTCCCGTGGGTGATACGGCGTAGCCCAGGCCTAGACCATGCTTGAGGCGGGGCTCGTGCATGGGGATTTCCTGTCCCTTGATGTGCATGGCCAAGCGCCGGGCGCCCGCTCCCAACCGCTCGGAAGCCCTCTTGACCCCCTCGGCCAGGAGATCACCCAGCCCCTCCCGGTGGGCGATGCGGCGGACCATCTCTACCACGGCTTCGCCGTTTCCGAAGCTGAGTTCCAGCCCCCCGGTGTGGGCCGGCGTCAGGATCCCTTCTTCATAGCACTCCATGGCAAAGGCAATGGCTACACCCGCGGAGATGGTGTCCAGGCCAAATGCGCCGCAAAGCTCGTTGGCCTTGCACACTGCCTCCAGGTCGTCCACACCGCACAGCGAGCCCAATGAAGCCAAGCTCTCATACTCGGGCCCGCCGTAGACCGGGTCCACGTGATAAGGAGCTCCGGTCTTGACCACGCGCTTGCACCGGATGGGGCAGGCGTAGCAGGTCTCCCGCTCTATGAGCAGGGTATCGCGTAAGGTAGGGCCGCTGATCTTGTCGGCGCCTTCGAAATGACCCTGGCGGAAGTTCCTGGTGGGTAGCCCTCCAGCCACGTTGAGTCCCAGAAGTACTCCGGGGGTGCCGGTATCCTGCATACCGCCGGAAAGCTCCTGGACACGCTGGACAAACCAGCGCCCCAGCTCCCGCACGGCATCCGGGTCCGCCATCGGCACGGGCTGGCTCCCCCGGACGGCCACCGCCCGCAGGTTCTTGGAGCCCATGACCGCTCCCATCCCACCGCGCCCGGCGAAGTGCGTAAGATCGTGGGCCACGCAGGCATAGCGCACCAGTCGCTCGCCGCCCGGACCGCATTGGGCCACCCGGGCCTGTTTCTCACCCACCTGGGCTTTGATGGCCTCTTCCACCTCGGCGGTCTTGAGCCCCCAGAGCTCAGAGGCATCGCGGATTTCGGTAGCTCCGTCATGGACCCAGAGATACACGGGTTTTTCCGCCCGGCCGGAGAAAACCACGGCGTCAAACCCGGCGCGCTTGAGCTCTACGCCCCAGTAACCGCCGGCTTCACCGTCTCCGTAGGCCCCGGTCAGCGGCGACCGGGCTCCCACGCTGCTGCGCCCGCTGCCGGCAAACGGGCCGCCGGTGATGGGCCCAGCAGCAAACACCAGGACGTTTTGGGGTCCCAGGGGATCGGCTCCCGCCTTCATCTCCCGGAGGAGGTAGTAGGCGATGAGGGATCGCCCGCCGTAATAGAGCCGGTAAAACTGCTCGCCGGGGCTCTCCACGCTGGTAGTGCCCTCTGTCAAGTTCACCTTCAGGATCTTGCCTGTACATCCTCCGTTCATCCTGTCACCCCATTCCCGGCCCGACCGCCCGCAACCGGCGGGAACACCAGGAGTTCATCCCCGGCGTTCAGGGACCGACTTTCATCAACTTGCCGGTTATCCACGCTCAGCAACCAGACTTCCTCCCAGGGGATCCCCAGAAGCTCCAGCACCTGCCCGGCCGTGGTCCCGGGCGCCACTTCCAATTCGTGCCTTTCGGCCCGGCCCGGCGTATAGTTGCAGAGGATACCAAAGACCCGCACCTTGACGACCATTCCGCTCACCCCTGTGCCTCGATGAATTCGGCCAGCTGGACCAGGCTCCCGCTGTAGTCGGCCAAGCACCGCTGGCCGTTTCTGTCGATGACCAGCCCTTCAACTAGGAAAGTGGCCAACCCAAGACTCCGGGCCGGGACCACGTCTTCCTGGACATCGTTGCCCACCATGGTACACTGCGATGGCAAAAGGCCCCTCAGCTCCAGGATCTCCTGGTAATACTCCCGGTGGGGCTTGCAGGCATGCATGTTCTCATAGGAAGTGACCAGCGCAAACGGCAAGTCACCGATGCCCGCCCACCGCATCCTCTCGTAGATGGCCACCTCCGGAAACAGGGGATTGGTGGCCAGAATCACCTCGTCTCCCCGGGCCAGGGCCGCCTGCACGGCCCGCCGCGCGGCCGGGTCCGGCCGATAGGCTGTTCCCAGAAGCGGGAAGTCGTGGCGATAAAAGGCCTCTATCAAGGGCCACCACTCCTGCACCCGGTCCTTCCCCAGGCGGCGTTCAAAGTCCGCGAGGAACACTTCCCGGTTCGTAGAACCCGGGTCCCGGTTGTCCATCATGGCTGCAGTGGAGAACATAAGGTGCCTTATGAACTCGGCTGGCTCGGTCACCTCCGACATGCGCAGGCCCACGGCCTGGAGGTACCGGGGCAAGAACTCCTCGATGTCCAGGGGCAACAGAGTGCCATCCAGGTCAAACAACCAGGCCTTCTTCCTCACGGGCATCACCCCCGACCGGGGACGTACACCCGCGGCAGTTCCTCGGGTGCATCCATCCGTGCCTCGAAATGCAGGTAGGTGGCGTCCGGCGCAAGACTAAACGCCCGGTGGCCGCCCCGCGCGTCCATGGCGATCATGCTCACCCGGCCGAAGTACTCGTCTTCCAGATCGTAGAGATCACTCATAACCCGCTGGCCGGCCTCATCCAGAGTCATACCCAGGCTCAGGTACAGCACCATGGCCCGGGCAGTGCAGGCCCGGATGGCCATTTCTCCCCGGCCAGTGCAGGCCGCCGCTCCGTAACGGTTGTCGGCGTAGTTTCCCGCGCCGATGACCGGCGAATCACCCAGCCGGCCCGGGTACTTCCAGGCCCAGCCGCTGGTGCTAACCCCGCAGGCCAGGTTGCCCAGCCCGTCCATAGCGATAAAGTTGACCGTCTCGTTGGGCCGTTCCGGGTCCGCAGTGATGCGTGCATACTGCCGGATCTTGTCCAGGTACTGCATGCGGCCAGCGTACACCTCGGGCACCCTGGCTTCCAGGAGCTGGCGCCAGATGTCCCGGGCCTTGGGGCTTAGAAGATCCCGTTCTTCAAATCCCATTTCGCGGGCAAACCTGGAAGCGCCTTCGCCCACGAGGAAGCAATGGGGCAGTTCCTCCATGACCCGCCTGGCCACGGAAATGGCGTAGGTAAAGCCCTTCATGGCACCTACCGCCCCGGCCGCCCGGTTGCGGCCGTCCATGATGCTGGCATCAAGCTCCACCTCGCCCAAGAGGTTGGGCAGGCCGGAATACCCCACGGTGTGATCATCCGGGTTATCCTCCACCAGCCTGATACCCGCCTCCACCGCGTCCACCGCACTTCCGCCTCTTCTGAGCACTTCCATGGCGGCAAAGATCCCTATGCGGCCATTGGAGCTGGCGATGACCTTCATGGCAACCTCCCGTCAGCAGCAGCACCCGGGCTTGTGGTCCCGGCGGTAGACGACGCTGCCGTTGATAAGGACGGTCTCGCACACGGTGTAGGTACAGAACGGATGGCCGCTGAAAATGGCCACGTCGGCGTCCTTGCCCACCTCCAGGCTGCCCATGCGGTCCGCTGTGCCGATGATCTCCGCAGCGTTGATGGTAATGGCCTTAAAGGCATCCTCTTCATCCATGCCTTCCCGCACGGCCAGCCCGGCGTGAAGAGGTAGCCAACGGGTATTGGAGGACGTGTCACACTGGATGGCCACTTTCACACCGGCCCGGGCCAGAAGACCGGGGTTTTCCAGGGTGACCTTCTCCAGCTCCATTTTGGCCTTGCTCATCAGCAGCGGGCCCACCACGCAAGGAACCTTTTTCTCCGCCAGGATGCGGGATATCAGGTAACCTTCTGTAGCGTGTTCGATGACGTAGTCCAGGTTGAACTCCTCGGCGATCCTGATGGCGGTGAGCATGTCGTCGGCCCGGTGGGCATGGATACGCGCTCTCATCTCGCGCCGGAGCACCTTGCCCAGCATCTCCCACTTGAGGTTCCGTTCCGGGCGTTTGACCGGTTTGCCCGATTCGTTGGCCTCAGCTTCAGCCTGGGCCATCTTGTCCAGGTAATTCTGGGCCTGCACCAAAGCTTCCCTCAGCACGGCGGCGTTGCCCATGCGCGTGGAAGGCATGCGGTTTTTGGAGCCGTACACCAGCTTGGGGTTTTCGCCCAGGGCCATCTTCATGGCCTCCGTGCCGGGGATGGCCATCTCCTCGGCGGTAAGACCCACCAGCTTGATGGCCAGTCCCGTACCACCGATGATGTTGGCACTGCCCGGACCGGTGAACACGGCAGTCACGCCGGCAGCCAGCGCAATGGGGAAGGACGGGTCCTGGGGATTGAGAGAGTCGATGCCCCTAAGCTGGGCCGTGACCGGCTCGGTCATCTCGTTGCCATCGGCCGTAGCGGGCACCGAGGGCTCGCCAAAAATCCCGATGTGGCTGTGAGCATCGATGAGGCCGGGAGTCACGAACTTGCCGCAGGCATCGATGACCTCGGCCCCCTCGGGGACGGTTACGGCCGCGCCCACGGCGACGATCTTCCCGCCGTCGATGAGAAGGGTACCCCGGTCGATGATGCCCTGGGTGATGGTGTGGAGCTTACCGTTGGTAATGGCCAGCAATGAAACCCCTCCTTACTGTATGCCTTGCCTGGTTCACCTAAGAAGCGGTGCCACCATGGCCACCGGCCCTCGGAACACATAAGACGGTGGCCGGATCATGGTGGCTACCCCATCAAACGGGGAATGCACCTCCTTGTCGTCAACGGCGCCAATGAGCTGCCCCTCGGACAGGCGAGCTCCGGCCGCTACCTGGGGGACAAACAGCCCGGTGGACCGGGCTATAACCGGCATGAGCTTGCCGTAGAAGGTCGGCGCAGGTCGGGACGTCGGCCCCGGCAGTATCCCGGTCTGGCGGAAAAAGCCCAGTACAGCGTCGAAGGCCTCGTCAGCCGCACCGAGGTTAACCTCACCCCCAGGTCCTCCGCCCGTGAGCTCCAGGATGAGCGCTGGGATGCCCAGGTGGCAGGCTTCCACGAAGAGCTGCCCCCGGGTACCCCCAGACTGGATGACCACCGGGATACTGAGCATGGCGGCAAACTCCCTGGCGAACTCGAAGTCCTGGTGCAGGGCCAGAGTGTAGCTGCGCCCGTGAACGCCGCAGCAATGCAGGTCGATAATGTAGTTGGCCTCCCGGGCCTCCTGCCAGATCAGGTGGGCCAGTACCATGGACGGGGACCCGTCGGGCTGGCCGGGGAAGATGCGGTTTAGGTCCAATTCATCGAAGGGACAGGCTCGCTGGGTCCTGCGGAATGCCGTAGGGTTACACATGGAGATCACGGAGACCTGGCCCTGGAGCTGGACCTGGGCCAGGTACTGGGCCAGGCGGCTGGCCACGTAGATGCCGGTAGTCTCCTCCCCGTGGATGCCCCCGGTGACCAGTACGCGGGGTTTGCCTTGGCCGAATGTTTGTACCTGCAGTCTTTGCTCGATATAGTCGTCCACGGTCAGGGTCCGGGTGTTCATCGTGAGGGTTTCTCCTTTCCAGCCGCCCCGGCCAGTTGGGAAGCTAACAGCCCGGGCCGGTTACGGACAGCAGTTTCTTCTTCGCCTTGCGCGGCTGGAAATCCTTTTTGTTACGGTACTGGAAACAAGCCGGAAGCCAGCTCACCGGGAAGGACAGGCGGCACGCTAGACCAGGTACCCGGTGGGGCCAGCCCCGTATCAGGCCGGATCAGCCGGCATATAGAAGGAAAATTACCATTACGACCAAGGGCTTGCATGATTATACCGCACGGCTTATAATTATAATTATCTCTTGGCGGACTTAGGGGCTGGTGTGATGATAAGAGCTGCAGTGATGGGTGCTACTGGCTACGGCGGAGGAGATGTCATCAGGCTCCTGGTTTCTCACCCTCACGTACAGGTGACCATGGTCACCACTTCCTCCCAGGCCGGGCAGCCGCTGGGCCAGCACCAACCGCAGCTGGCGGCACTGGACCTCACCCTCGAGCCGGCGAACCTACCCGAGCTGGCCGACCGCGCCGATGTGGTCTTTATGTCCCTTCCGCACGGGGCCGCCATGGCCTTGGCACCGGGACTCCTGGCCCGGGGCGTACGCGTCATCGATCTGGGTGCCGACTTCCGGCTCAAGGACCCGGAGGAATACACAGCCTGGTACCACCTTCCCCACGCCTGCCCGGAACTCTTGACCCGGGCCGTGTACGGTCTTCCAGAGCTCTACCGGGATGTCCTGGCAGGCTGCGCGCTGGTGGCTAACCCCGGCTGCTATCCCACGGCAGTGCTGCTGGCACTGGCACCGTGGAAAGAGCTGGCTTCGACCTCCCCGGTGCTGGTAGATGCCAAGTCGGGGGTAAGCGGGGCAGGCAGGAAGGCCGATCTGGCACTGGCTTTTTGCGAGGTCAACGAGAACATAAAGCCCTACAACCTTGCGGGCGTGCACCGCCATACCCCGGAGATCGAACAGGTAGCTTCCAGCTGGTGCGGGGCTCCGGTGCGGGTCTCCTTCAACCCTCACCTGGTGCCCATGAACCGGGGCATCCTGGCCACCGTCTATCTCCCACTCGAGCCGGGGATGAGCGCTCAAAAAGCCCACCACCGGTGCGCCCAGTTCTACGCTGGTGAACCTTTTGTACAGGTGCTGCCACCAGGAGATCTGCCCCAGACCCGGCACACCCTGGGCACCAACCGGTGCCTGCTGGGCGTGGCCGTTGACCATCGGGCGGGGTTCTTGGTATTGGTATCAGCCATTGACAACCTGGGGAAGGGCGCGGCTGGCCAGGCCGTCCAGAACCTGAATCTCATGTTCGGGCTGCCAGAGACCACCGGCCTCATGGGCCCGGCCCTGGTGCCGTAGAGGAGGAGGCAAATGCACGAGGTTTTCCCTGGTCATGTCACCAGCCCGGCGGGGTTTCTCGCCGCCGGGGTCCACGCCGGGATCAAGCGTTCCCGGGAGGATCTGGCCATAATCGCCTCGGACCGCCAGGCGGCGGCCGCGGCCGTGTTCACCACCAACCGGGTAAAAGCTGCCCCAGTCCTGTACACCCGCCGGGCGCTGCGAGGTAACCGCCTCCAGGCGGTGGTAGCCAACAGCGGCAATGCCAACGCCTGCACGGGGCCGACCGGGTACCGGGATGCCCGGACTATGGCCGGCGACACTGCCCGGGCCCTGGGCCTGAAAGCAACCCGGGTGGCGGTGGCGTCCACCGGGGTGATCGGGGTGCCACTGCCCATGGACCAAGTCCGGCCGGGTATTGCCGCCGCCGTCCACGCGCTCAGCGTGGAGGGCGGACCCGGGGCGGCCCGGGCCATCATGACCACGGACACGTTCCCCAAGACCCTGGCGGCTCGTTTTTCGGCCCACGGTACGGAGTACATCGTGGGGGGTATGGCCAAGGGCTCAGGCATGATCCACCCCCAGATGGCCACTACCTTGGGGTTTATCACCACCGACGCCTGCCTCGATGGGACCGACCTGGCAGGATGCCTGCGACAGGCCATCGACGTTTCTTTCAACATGATCACCGTTGACGGCGACACCAGCACCAACGACATGGTGCTAGTTATGGCCAACGGAGCCGCCGGGGGCCCGCGGCTACTGCCCGGGACGCCGGAATTGGAGGCCTTCGGTCAGGCCCTGGAAGCAGTGTGCACGGGACTGGCCAAGCAGGTGGTCATGGATGGCGAGGGTGCCACCAAGTTCATGGAAGTAAAGGTCGGCGGAGCCGCTTCGGTCAAAGACGCCCGCAAGGCCGCCCGGGCAGTGGCCGGGTCCAGCCTGGTGAAGACGGCCGTGTTTGGAGCCGATGGGAACTGGGGCCGCATCCTGTGTGCCCTGGGCTACTCCGGGGCCCGCTTCCGCCCGGAACGGGTGAACCTGGCCATCTGCGGCCTGAAGGTGGTATCCGGGGGCTGCCCGGTCAACTACTCCGAATCGCACCTCAAAGAGCTGCTGTCGTCCCGGGAGATCCTCGTATCAGTTCACCTGGGCGCCGGGGAAGCCGAGGCTATCTCCTGGGGGTGCGACCTTACTTACGAATACGTCAGGATCAACGGAAGCTACCGCAGCTGAAGGAGGCTTATCCTTGGCCGCTATCGACATTTCGCAGGTACTCATTGAGGCCCTCCCGTACATTCAGCGTTTTTCCGGCAAGACCATAGTCATCAAGTACGGTGGAAACGCCATGACCGACCCGGGGCTGGCGTCGGCGGTAGCCCAGGACGTGGTGCTCATGCGGTGCGTGGGTATGAACCCGGTGCTGGTGCACGGTGGTGGACCGCAAGTCAGCGCGTGGATGAGGCTGGCCGGCCTCGAAGCCCGGTTCGTAGATGGTCTTAGGGTTACTGACGAGCCCACCCTGGAGGTGGCCGAGATGGTCCTCGCGGGGAAGATCAACAAGGAGCTGGTGCGCATCCTCAACGAACACGGTGGCTCCGCCGTGGGCCTGAGCGGCCAGGATGGGCGGCTTCTGGTGGCCAGGCAGCTTACCCATCCTCCGGGGCTTGGGTTGGTGGGGGAGGTCACGGCTGTGAACACCTCTCTCATCCAGGAACTGACCCGCGCGGGGCACATACCGGTCATCGCCACCATCGCTGCGGGTGCGGGAGTCCCCGGCTATAACGTCAATGCCGATACCGCCGCCGGGGCGGTGGCATCAGCCCTGGGTGCAGAGAAGGTGATCTTCCTTACGGACGTTGCGGGCATCGTGCGCGATGGGAAGGTCCTGGGCCAGTTAGAGGCAGCCCAGGTTCTCGAACTGGTCCAACAGGGCGTGATTTCCGGGGGAATGATGCCCAAAGTCGAGGCGTGTCTTTCCGCCTTGCAGGCAGGAGTGCCCAGGGCCCACATCATTGACGGCCGGGTTCCCCACTCCCTGTTGTTGGAGCTCTTCACCGATCGCGGTATCGGCACCATGCTCTTGCCATAGGAGGCATGTCCTTTGCAGTCACAAAAGACCATAGAGCTGGAGCAGGCCCATATCTTCCAGACCTACAAGCGGCAGCCGGTGGTATTGGTGAAAGGGGAGGGCGCCCGGGTATGGGATGCAGACGGGCGGGAGTACCTGGACTTTGTGTCGGGCCTGGCCGTATGCGGCCTGGGCCATTGCCACCCGGCGGTGACGCGGGCCATTGCCCACCAGGCTGGGCAGCTTGTGCACACCTCTAACCTGTACTACACCGTGCCACAGGCCCAGCTGGCTGCCCGCCTGGCTGCTCTCACCGGTCTTGACCGGGTGTTCTTCTGCAACAGCGGCGCTGAAGCCAACGAAGGAGCCATCAAGCTGGCCCGGAAATTCGGCGGGCTATCCCACCCGGACCGTTACCATATCGTGTGCACTCACGGCTCTTTCCACGGGCGTACCCTGGCTACCCTGGCCGCCACCGGGCAGGCCCGTTACCGGCAAGGGTTTGGGCCTATGCCGCCCGGCTTTAGGCACGTACCCTTCAACGACACCCAAGAGCTTAAGGCCGCTGTGGACCGGCAAACTGCAGCCATCCTGGTTGAGCCAGTGCAGGGCGAAGGCGGGGTCAACGTGGCCAACTCTGACTTCATGGCATGTCTGGCTGCCCTGCGGGAAGAAACCGGGGTCCTCCTCATATTCGACGAGATCCAGTGCGGGCTGGGGCGCACCGGACGCTGGTTCGCGTTTGAGCACTACGGGGTCCGGCCGGACATCATCACCCTGGCCAAATCGCTGGCCGCAGGAGTGCCCATGGGCGCGTTCTGCGCCCGCGAGGAGGTAGCCCGGGCTTTGTCCTTGGGAGACCACGGCACTACCTTTGGCGGTAATCCCTTGGCCACTGCGGCCTCCCTGGCCATGCTGGCCGAGATGGAGCGACAGGGCCTGCCCGACCAGGTTACATCCACCGGAAAGCGGCTCACCCAGGGTCTGCAAGAGCTGGCCGGGCGGCACTCCATGATCGTGGAGGTGCGAGGACTAGGCCTGATGGTGGCTTGCCAGCTGGCAGGCGACGGCGCGCCGCTGGTGGATGCCTGCCGGGAGCGAGGTCTCTTGGTGAACTGCACGGCCGGGAACGTGATCCGGTTTTTGCCCCCGTTGGTGGTGAGCCCGGCCGAAGTCGACCGGGCCCTGGGCATACTAGATCTGGCGCTGGGCGCGCTCTAGGTGTGGGCCATGGCGATCATGGAGCGCACGGCCCGAAAGGCCTCCAGATAGTCCCGGCCGGTGTAGGCCACGGTGAGGGGGTCCACTACCTCCACCAGAGGGAAGCGGGCAGCGGCGTCAGCCTGCCCGGTATCACGAAGCTGCAGCTTGACAGTTACCGGCCCTGGTGTAATCAGCGGGCGGGCACTGGCCAACCCGGCTAACGCCCGAACGGCTCCCTCCCGCACCAATTCCCGGGCCCGGGCCGGTGGCAGGCAGGCGGCGGAGCACCGGCCGGTGGCCTGCTTTACCTCGACTGCGTGCACCCAGGGCATAAGGTCACGGGCTTCCGCGGCCAGAAACTGGTCACCGGTGACCAGCACCACGGGCACGCCGAAATACCCGGCCACCATGGCGTTGAGCCCGGTCTCGCCTACCAGGACATCGTTGACCCAGATGCCGGCCACCGCACCCCCGGAGATAGTATGGTTGAGCACCCCGCCCGCGCCCATGCGCGCGTGGTAGCCCACGAAGAACGCAGCGCTGAACGTGCTGTCGATGCCTTGGACCATCTGCAGGGGCTTACCCGTGCCGGTGATAAGCACCGCCGCCGGGTGTATGTCTTCGATGAGGATATTGCGCATGGAACCATGGGCATCGTTCACCACCACTTCGCCGGCCCCGGCCGCCAGGGCTCCCTCGATGGCGGCGTTTACCTCGCCGGTCATGAGCACCCGGGCCCGCTGATAATCCTTACCTTCACTGGACGTCTGATCTCCGTGGACCACTCCAGAGATGCCCTCCAGGTCCGCAGAAATGAAAACCTTCACTGGATACTCCTCCCTCGTTTGTCACCCAAAGATGGTAGCCACGATTCCCCTGCCCTTCAGAAATTCGCTCCTGCCCGCGGCTGTCCTGCAAATAATGTGGTAAACTCTATACGGAGGTGGGTTGCATGAGCGCACAAGCCAGGCGTCAAGCCATTGTGGGCATGCTCTCAGCATCACCAGAGCCCATCACCGGCACGGAGCTATCCGAGCGACTGGGGGTGTCCCGGCAAATCGTAGTCCAGGACATCGCCCTGCTACGGGCCTCCGGTGCCGCCATCCTGGCCACTCCCCGGGGGTACCTCCTTTCCGGCCCGCCCAGCGGAGCCATCACACACCTGGTAGCCTGCCGTCACCATCCAGATGAAGTCAGCGATGAGCTCCTGACCATGGTGGAACGGGGCGCGGAAGTACTGGACGTCATCGTCGAGCACCCCATCTACGGTGAGATCAATGGCAGGTTGCTCTTGAAGACCCGGGAAGACGTTGAGGACTTCGTCAGGCGCATGGCTGCATCCGGAGCCCGGCTTTTGTCCTCGCTAACCGGTGGCGTACACCTGCACACCTTACGGGTGCCCGACGCAGCCACATACCGTGCGGTCCGATCGGCCCTACAGCGCCGGGGCTACCTGCTGGAGGAAGATTGACCCTCTAAGACCGGGGGACCAGGACAGCCAGCCCCGACTTTTTTTCATACCCCATGACTTTACAATTGACAAGACACCCCGGGCAGTAATACAATTGCCTCATCAAAGAGGTTTTGGGGTGATCTGATGTTACGCACAAGGGACCTGGCCTTCGGCGCACTGCTCATCGCACTATCTTTGGCTATCCCCCTGGCGTTCGGCGGCGTACTGACTGTGGCCATACCGCCGTTCACGGCCACGGTGGCCTCCCACGTCCCGTTGTTTCTGTCCATGCTCATCAGTCCGGCAGTGGCAGTGATGGTAGGACTTGGTTCGGCCATAGGGTTTACCCTGCGGCTTACACCGGTGATCGGAGCCCGGGCGGCCATGCACATGGTCGTGGGATACGCCGGCGCCCGGCTCGTCCGGTCCGGGCGCCCGTACTGGCTGGCACTGCTCCTGGTGCTGCCGCTGCATGCCATTCTCGAAGCCTTGATCGTCATTCCTTTTGGATTCTCCCTGTACCGGGCAGGAGTGGTGGTCGGAGTCGGGACCGCCCTGCACCACCTGGTCGATACCAGCATCAGCGTTGCGTTGGCCAGGATCTTGGTCCAGGTAAACGTGTTGCCCGAGGCCTACCGGCCCAAGTTTAACTGACCACCGCATCCTGCCGGCTCCTAGCCTCCCCGAGTGGACCGCCCTTGCGGGCGGTTTTTTTATGCTCCGGCCTTGGCGCAGCTGCCACAGGCGGCCGTCGGGGTGGCTTCCTTGGCACACTCCTCTTGACTGGTGCACGCGGCGGTCTTGCGGTTATCGGTACAGTAGAAGCCACTGCCCTTGAAGATCACGCCCACGTTTCGGCCGATCAGCCTCTGCACCGGGCTTTGGCACGTGGGACAGCGCGTCAACGCCTCCGCCTTGATGTTTTGCTCCACATCAAATCGGCCGCACTTTGAACATTTGTACTCGTACACCGGCATCTTCATCCCTCCACCCTTGAATTTAGGATAAACCGGGCTCCCCTGTCAAGACTAGCAGGGGAGGTGCGCACATGCCTTCTAGTGGCAGGCCCGACAGGACCAAGGCAAAGAAGAGGAAGCTTACTGCCCGGGAACGCCGGCTGAGAAAGTGGAAGCTGGAAGTAGCCCGGGAAATCGGTCTCATGGACAAGGTGAAGGAAGTAGGATGGGCCGGTCTCAGCGCTGCGGAGACGGGCCGGGTCGGGGGCCTCATGAACAATAAGATCAACGCCTTCCGTCGTGCCAAGAAGACGACCGCCGCAGGCAGCGACTGATGGCGTCGGCGGCACGCTGAGGATCCAGGACACGGGGTAACACCAGTGCCGGCACCGTCCCGGAACTCGTAGAGGAACTAGCCTTGGTTAATTGCCCGCACCGGCTGGGTACGGCGCCGGTGCGCCAGGACCCCGGCTTTGGCCCGGCGCAAAGAAAGCACCAACGGGCGTCTGAACGGGCACACGTATAAACAAGTGCCGCACTCAAGACAGGCCATGACTCCCCATGGTTCAGCTTCGTGGGGCATGCCCACCAGGGAGTAGAGGGCAAGACTACTGGGAAGAAGCCTCATCGGGCAGGCGTCCGCGCACTTACCACAGCTGACGCAGTCCGGTGCCCCCGGCTCGGCGGCCAGGTTCTTCGGGAGGGCGATAATCCCGGAGGTGCCCTTGACCACGGGCACCTCCGGGCCGGACTGCACCCACCCAGCAACGGGACTGCCCAGCACGACTCCGGCCGGAGACTCTTTGAACAAGCGGCAATGCTGTAACACGTGGCTGACCGGAGTACCCAACCGCACCCGTAAGCTCATGGACTCTTCTGCCGTGGGTCCGGATACCGTCACCAGTTTTTCTACTTTGGGCCGGCCAAAGAGCACTGCCTGCCGTATGGCCAAGGCATCTTCCACGTTGTGGACCACAGCCCTGTCATCTCCAAAGCGACTCCCCTCTGAAGCCAGGTGCTTGAGCACCGTACGGATCAGCTGTCTTTCGGCACCCCGCGGGAACCTGGTCTCCAAGGGAACCACGGACAGGTTTCCAGAGAGTCTACCAGACAACAAGTGGATGGCGTCATGCTGGCCTTCTCCGACGGCTATGCACCCGCTGGACGCACCGACAGCCAGCATGATGAGATGGAGCGCCTCGATGAGTTCACCGGGTTGTGCTGTCAGGCTGCGGCGATCGCATCAAAAAAGGCTCGCACTCGCAGCCGTTTATGATTGCCAAGGATATGGGCCGGTCCGGCGGCGGCGTGAGCTTCACATGGGCCGGGAAGGCTACGTTGCCCAGTCCCACAATGCCGGCCTCGCGTATGGCAGTCCGGATCTCGCCGGGGGACACATCGGCCAGCGTCTTCACCTGTGGCCCCAGCGCTTCGGGAGGCTGGAGATGGTCCACTTCGATAACGATGCTGTTGACCCTGGAACCGGTGAAGTATGGCCGGGGCTCGACGGCTACCACCTTGCCTCCCAGGCTGGCATGAACGGGCGCAGAGGAGAAAAAGCACGAATCCCCGACCTTCTGCCCAGGCCGTACCCGGTCCCCCACGTTGACCAGGGGTTCGCACGGAGCGCCAGTATGCTGGTGCAGTGGCACCACAAGCACTCCGGGCCGGGGCACATTGAGGTCAACGGTTCCGGCAGTGAAGTCCCCGGGTGCCGGCCTTTGCACACCGCTCCCGGAAGATCCCCGCCCGGCCCGCCCGTTTTCCATGGCTTTACACGCCTCCACTCGGCTGATGTGATGATTACCGGCAGTGGCTACTGTATACATATACGGGTTGTGTGACTAAACTCGCGTATGATCTCTAAAGCTCATTGTGAATGCCTTCACGATTCCAAACAGTACTTATTCGCTGTCGGTCCATGAATCTCCTGGGTCACTAGGGGTATTTCCCAGGTTTGCAGCAGCTTAGTTTCCTCTGGGAGGAGCATCTCAGTCGAGGCTACCGTGAGGTCGAATCAAAGGGGCCGTGGCCGGCTGGGATCAGTTGGGAACACGAGAGTGCCTGTAGCCGCATAGTTATGCTGGACCGGTCCTGGTCAGCACTGACCAGGTACGCGTATCCACCAGGCTCTGCAACGAGACCTGGTCATACCGGCTCACACCGGCAAAGGGCCGCACCGGGTCAAAGAGGCGCTGCCGACATGCACGGTGGATCTCCTGTTCGTATTGGTCACCTGGAAACACCTCCACTAGCTCTGGGACAACACCAAGCCCCCGGAGGTGACGCTGGAGCTCGGCCAGCCCGTGGCCTGTAGCACTATGGATAAGTACCTCCAGCTCCTCTGAAAGCGGGGTACACAGGAAGAGCCGGCAAAGTAGTGGGCGGCGGTCATAGATGGAACAGAGGTCTCCGGACAGGAACAGGCAGGGGCGGGACTTTAGCCTGGGTAACCCGTAGCGCAGAGCAACCGGGTCCATCCAGTCCCGGCACAGGTCGGGTGTAGTAGTATTTCGTTCTGCTAAAAAGAACACGATATCCGGTGCAATGAGGCTGACCGTGCAGCAACTGCCGGAGCAACCCCGGCATGGGCCCGCTCGACCGGGCAAGTATGGCTTTGTGATCTGGGAGGAGTCCGCCAGCGGCTCCAAGGCATCGACGAGATCCTGCAGGGTGGCCCATGCATCCAAGATCACGGCGTCCAAACCAGTGCCGGCTGGGAGTGCTTTGGGAAACACCGCCACCTTGGCTTTCACATTCACTGCCCCGCTTCCAGCAGGCGCTGGAGGGCGTGCTGAAACCGTGCGTCATCAACACCGGTACGCGCAGCTGGACCCCGGGTCCGCCCGCCTCCCCGGCGGTACTTGGCCTTGATGTGACGCTCGGCCAGGAGGAAGTCGATGTTCCCTGCCGTATATACCCGCCCGCCCGGTGACAGAGCGGCCGCCCGCTTGCCCAACGCCAGCGCGGCCAGCCCGTAGTCCTGGGTGACCACGATGTCGCCCGGGCGCACCCGGTTGGCCAGTGCCAGGTCGGTGGCCTCGGGCTCGTCGCTGACCGCCACGTGCTGCACCCCAGCTAACCCGGCCAGGTCGTGGTGGAAGGAGGACACGGTGACCACGGGCCAGCCATGGGCCCGGGCCAGCGTACGGGCTATGTCGAGGCAGGCCCGGGGACAGGCATCGGCGTCCACCAAGAGGCACGCCTCCAGCGGCACCCGGGGTTCACAGAGCTCAATTGCCAGGAGTTGCTCGGGTCTTTCCAAGGCGGCCCTGGCTTCGCGCAGGGAGACCCACTGGACACGGCTGACGACCGGGTCCGTGGAAGCAGTCGCCGCCCCGCCCTGGGGCCGGGCCGGGAAGAAGCTGATGACCTCCTCCACCACGGGTGGGTACCGGTCCAGGCGGGCCGTGACCACCGCCGGTGTGCCTTCCAGGCTTACCTCGTACCCGGTCTCCTCCCGGGTCTCCCTGACGGCACAGGCTTCAGCGGATTCTCCCGGTCGGAGCCCACCTTTGGGAAGCGTGGGATCCAGGTAGTCCAGCAACCATACTAGCAGGATCTGGAGTTCGCCCGCTTCCCGCCTCAGGGTCACAGTGCCCGCAGCTTCACGCTTGATCACCGGAGCTTCCTCATCGGAACGTGCCATTACCGGACTTCACTCCTTGCGCCTTTGCCAACCGGGCCTCTGCGGCGTTCAGCTGAAACCAGGGCAGACCAAAGCCAGGCGTGAGCATTCGAAGGCAGGTATCCCGCCCGGTGCTGGTGCCGGGGGCGTCTGCATTCTCTCCCTGGCGGGCGCTGTCCCGTCTTCCTTGAGATATTCTTCTACTCCTACACCCGGCTACCCTCTCTCCCGGTGGGAGCGGAGCTTCCGCCTCTCCCGGCGTCTCCCGGCATTCAAGGGCCCCGCACATTTCGTCCCGACGGCAAGACTGTGCGACCTGGCTTCTTAGTGTCTTTGTTCTCTTCCAGCAAGCGCAGAATGGTTCCTTCCACCGCTTTCCGCTGCGGGGATGCAAGCTAGTCCACAAACCGCCGGGTATTGGGGAGGATTTCGCCGGTACAATATTTCTTGATGGTTTTGCGGCTCACATGGAGGAGCCGGGCGATTTCCCGTTGGCTTAGTTGATCGACTAGGTACAGCCGTCGGATCTCCTGGTAGAGATCCCATGCAATGGTCATGGGGCAGTCCTCCTTCCTCCCGGCCTTTCCCTGGGGAAACAGCCCCCTCTTGGCGCAGCACAGCGGTGAGGAGACGGAAAAAGCGTGCGGCGGTCTCCTGGCATTGGGTCAGCAGGGCCGCCCGAGGGGTGATTTGTTCTGCCGGCAGGCTAACCAGTAAGTCTTCTATCTCCGCGATGAGTTTCAAAAGCCAGATCAGGCCGGATTGGAGGCGTGCAGATTTGTTGTCTTCCGCCGGGTTTGCGAACTTTTTCCGCAGCGCCGCCATCTCTTCCGGCAACCGACTTACGGTTTCCCTGGGATGACAGAGAATGGCCTGCTTCAGTGAAGCCGGGGTGTGGGGCGCGTTGAAGACACTCACCAGTTTCTCGACACCGGACTTGGGTACGTGGTCACAGATCACACGGTGCGCGAAATCCACTTGGACTTCTTCCGGCAGACGGGCAATCTCCTGGGCGGTATGGGATTATAGTTGACGAGTGGAGGACATCTACATGTATCCGCTGGTGGGTGACTTCCGGATACGGATGGGACTGCCGGCGCACGGCGGCGGTGGTCCGCGGCCGTTGGCGGCTGGCCTGGAGGGTGCCGGGTGGGCGGCCCAGGAGTTTGGCGGCGCGCCCCTGGGGGACCGGTGCTTGAGCCGACGGCTGAT
>JBFLYN010000023.1:0-51937 GCA_040756655.1 Bacillota bacterium | reverse complement strand
CCCACTCTCGCGTACCAAGCGGACAGCTTCCGCCCGGAACTCCAGCGGATATGGTGGTCTTGTTCCCGGCATTGGCAACCTCCCCTGTCTCAAGTATGGGGTGTCCACCAAACCGGGTCAAGCTCACAAGACCAGTGTAGACGCGGTTGAGCCAATCCACCTGGGCAACGGTGTCAAAGCGCTCATAACCTACAACCTCGCGAACCAACCGGCGGTTTTTCTGCTCTACGTGAGCATTGTCGTTCTTCCTGTAAGGGCGGCTGCGGTGAAACTCGAGGCCAGTCTTTTTGGTGAAGCGTATGAGGTGGTTGTTAAGAAACTCACTGCCATTATCCGCATGGAGCCCCCAGGGCCGGAAGGGCCACTGCTTCAGGATATCGGCGAGTTCGCGGAAGATACCAGCCTGCACCCGACCTAACACGGCCCGACGACGGCTGTAACCGCTGACGGCATCCACCACATTCAGGGTGTAGGCGTAGTGACCCTGGGAAGAGCCACCGTTGTGCTCTACCAGGTCGATTTCGAGAGCACCAGGACGGCCCTCATCCCAGTCATAGCGTCCTAAAGGTACTTCTGCCTGTAAGGCGGAGGGGGGCTTTTGTGGAGGGCCCGGTGACGGAATTTCGGGCAGTCCCACTTGGCAATCCGCCTGGCCAGCGTGGGGCGGCTGATCTGGGCAAGTTGTTGGCTGATGGTGGGGCTCAGGTTGAGTTCACCGTGCTCTGCTAATAGCTGAGCGGTCTCCCGAAGAACCGGGTGCAGTCGTTCTGCACATGGGTAGTCCAGAGCCTCCCAGACCAGCTGAATGGCGGGTAAAGCCTCTAGATACTTGAGTGGTTTATGGCGTTTAGCAGATGGTTTCTTGCCCGGAAGTAACCCGTTAAGGACCCGAATCGCGTGTTTTCTGTGATAGCCCAGTACCTGGACTACTTCATCAATGACAGTAGTCTTGGCGGTCTGGGTCCGAGTTCCAAGATAGCGTTGATGCATAGTCATCAAATATTCTCTGCGGCTCATCACTGACATTTTCACAATGACCCCCCGTTGGGTAACATTGCGTTGTGAGTGAGCCACTCCTTCCTAAGTAACATTTTAAGTGAGTGATTGCGGGGTATTGACTAATGCCACCAGTGGCTGTACATTACTCATAGGCAAGGATGTGTATCAGTGGTTACGCTGTAACTATTGTTACATTGCCCCGTCCCGAGCTTAAAGAAAGGTCCAGGGTAGCTCCAGCCTCCTAAGCAGCCGTGGCTTCAGGATGACATGACCTCAGACCCTGTGCCCAAATCTACTAGCACATGCAGCAGCACCGCCACCCCGCGACCGGGACTAGGGTAAGGAGGATTGCAGGCAACGTGTCCAGCCAGGTGAGCCCAGCTTGGTTGATCCTCATCTACAAGCTACCCTCGGAGCCCTCGCGCCTGCGTGTGGCGGTATGGCGCGAGATCCGCAAACTGGGAGGTGTCTATCTGCAGGACGGAGTCTGTGCCTTTCCAGCCACGCTCGACATGGATCTCAACGTCGAGGGCATGCGTGAGCGGATTGTCGATGCCGGTGGAACCGGCTGGCTGTTCGAAGCCGGGAAACCCTGGGGTACAGCTCAAGACGAGCTCAGGGCCATGTTTGACGAGGCCCGCTTCGAGGAGTACCGCCCCGTAGCCGCCGGCTTGAACCGCATACTTCGCCACTTGGCCAAGGCCGCCGACCACTGGGAATTGACCGCGACCGAGCTGAACGATATCCGCGCCGAGTTCTCTCGCCTGCGCCAGCAAGCCCGGGCCATCGCTGCCCGCGACTACTTCAACTCCCCGGCTGGCCAAGCAGTACGCTCGCTGATACAGGAGTGCGAGGCAACCCTAATGGAGAGGGGCCGTACTTCATGGAGTGGGTAACCAGGCAAGATGTGCACATTGACCGGGTGGCCTGCGCCTGGCTGATCTTGCGCTTCATCGATCCTGAAGCTGAGTTCACATTCGTTCCTGCCGACACCGACCCTGCCAAGGTCCAAGGCATCGCCTTCGACATGCGTGGAGCCGAGCTCGGTCACCACCACGGCAAGTGTACTTTCGAGGTGATGCTTGACCGCTATGGTCTGACCCAAGACCCGGGCCTTGTGCGGCTCGGGGTGATCGTCCACGGCGCGGATATCCCTCTGGATATTGATGTCTCACCCATGTCCGCCGGGCTCGAGGCCATCGCCCGGGGGTTCATGCTCCTTGAGCCAGACGACATGCGGCGAATCCAGCGCCAAAGGCCGCTGTACGATGCCTTGTATGCCTACTGTTCGGCTCTGCCTACCCCCGTTGAGGCACCAAGGCAGCCGGTCCCCAGTTCCAACGGCAACTCAACCCAGCAGGCCCCGGTCGGGCGCAGAGGCGGACAGTCCCATGGCAGGCGCCCCAGGAGGCGCAACCCATGAGTTCAGGCAACACCACCGCGACATCAGCTGCGACCCCAGCCAGGGTCAGGATCTGGAGCTACCTTGGGCATCACCGCGCGCTGCTCATCCGTGGCTCCAGCGCTGGCATTGGCTACAATACCTTGATTGTTCTTGGCCCAATCCTGCTCGGCAGAGCACTTGACTCGGTACTGGCTCTCGAAAGGGCCGGTTTCACCGCAGCCGTGGTGCGGGCTATGCACAACAACCTGCTGCTATTGGTGCTGGTGACAGTAACCTTCCAGGGCCTGCGCACCCTCAAACGCTGGGATCTTCGGCGCCTAGCCAACCGTATCGGCACCGATCTCCAGCGAGACATACTGGCTACCACGCTCAGTTGGCCCATGCCACGGCTCGACCGCGAGCGCATCGGCGACCTGATGTCGCGGGCCGTCGGCGATGTCGATGTGGTCGCGGAGACCGTCTATGGCACCATCAACGAGTTTCACGACACCCTTATTCTGATGCTTGCCTATTTCGCAGTGCTGCTATACTACGATCCGTGGCTCACCCTGATATGCTCCTTGCCCGCGCCGCTGACAGCCGTTGCCTCGCATTACGCCGGCAGGTGGGTATTTGTGCGCTCCACCGAGGCCCGCGTCGCCGCTTCCAGGGTTAACACCCATCTTCAGGAGACCCTGACCGGTATCCGAATCCTGCGCTTGTTCGGGCGAGAACCCGAGGAACGCCAGCGCCTGGCTAAGCTGTGCAGCGCCCAGCTCAAGGCCAACCTTGCCGCCACATTGCTCCAGGGTGGCCTAATGCCGGTATACGCCGGTCTCGCTTCCCTAGGCCTGGTCGCCGTTATCGGCCTGGGCGGCAACAAGGTCATCGCCGGCGACTGGACTGTCGGAGGTTTCACTGCCTACCTGACCATGTTTTCCGCTATGACCATGCGTACTCTGGTAGCGGCGCGAGTTCTCAACCGGCTACACGTGGGCCGGGCTGCCTGGGCCAGGCTGGTTCCCAAGATCGATCCCTTTGTGGCCGCTTTACCGCCCCGGCCCCTGGCTACCTTGCGTCCGCAGGCTGCTCAAGGTGTACAACTACAGCTGGAAAACGTTACGTTCAGTTTTCCGGGTGATGCCCGCAAGGCAGTGGACGGCCTCAGCATCGATGCTGGGCCGGGCAGCCTGATCTGCGTGACCGGGCCAGTTGGCTCAGGGAAATCTGCCCTGGCAGCGGCCTTGACTGGGCTATACTCCTATGGCGGCAGCATCAAACTTGACGGCCGCGAGCTGAGTTCCATGACCCCGGATGAATTGCCAACCTTTGTAGCCTATGCGGGCCAAAACCCCTTCTTGTTCTCGGATACTATCAAGTCCAACATCGCCATGGTCGACGACCAGCCAGAGCCCGACCGCTTCCGTTCCGCTGTCGACGGCGCAGCTTTGAGCCAGGATATCGCGGCATTTCCTGAGGGCTGGGAGACCCTGGTCGGCGAGCGCGGGGTCCAGGTATCCGGCGGCCAGCGCCAGCGCATCGCCCTGGCCCGGGCCATATATGCCGGCGTGCCGCTGATCGTCCTTGACGACCCGTTTTCCGCCGTCGATGTGGCCACTGAGCGCCGGATGATCACCGGACTGCGGCAGGCAGCCGGTCAAGCCACTGTCGTGCTCTGCTCGCACCGCTTGGGCACCTTCCCCCAGGCCGACCTTATCCTGGTGCTTGACAACGGGCGTCTGGCCGAGTTGGGGCGCCATGGCGATCTGATACGGCAAGACAGTGTCTACGCCCGCATTTTCCAGGCTCAGTCCTGGTTGGAGGAGCAACCGCAATGAAGCCCACCTCAAGTGGCAGCCTACTCTGGCAGACCGTCCGTTCCGTACTGAAGGGGGCCGTGCCACTGCTGGCCTGTATGGGCGTGATGGCCGTATGCGCCGTACTCTTAGAACTTTGGCCGCCCCTTCTGTTGCGTCGGATCGTCGATGACCAGCTCAAGCAATTCAACCCGGTTGGGCTTTGGCAGCTGGCCTGGCTGTACCTGCTGGCCACGGTGGCAGCCCGGGTGCTGGCCTTCAGCCAGAGTTACCTGACTGCCGTCGTCGGCCAGCGCATTTTGCTTCGCCTGCGTCTACTCGTTGCCGAACACCTAGAGAAGCTGCCTGTGGCCTACTTTGACCGCACCCCGGTCGGCGACATCATGAGCCGTTCCACCAACGACGTGGAGGCAGTCAACTCCCTGTTCACCACGGGCGTCGTCGGAGCCATCACGGATCTATTTCGCATCCTCGGCGCGCTGATTGCCATGTTTGTCATCAGCCCCGTGCTCGCCGTCGTTGCCATGGTGTCCATGCCGGTGGTGTTCATTGCGGCTGAATACTTCCGGCGTAACATCCGTCTTGGGCAGCGCGGAGTGAGAAAGGCCGTGGCAGACATCAACTCCCACCTGCAGGAGACTTGGAGCGGAGCCAGGGTGATCCACGTCTATGGCCGGTCCGGCAGGTTTCTTGGGAGATTGCTGGACCACCAGCGCAACTACCATCGCGCCGCCGATAAAGCAGCTGTGTACTTCGCTTTCTTCCCCGGCGTCCTGGAGATTTTACGGGTGATGACCATTGGTGCGGTGCTTTGGGTTGGCGCCAGACCGGCCCTTATGGTCTCGCAGGGCCTCACAGTCGGGGACCTTGCTGCCTTTGCTCTGTTGGTCGGAAGGCTCTTTGCCCCGATTCAGGAGCTTAGCCAAGAATACCAGGTAATCCAACAAGCACTGGCTGGTGTAGAGAGAATCGCCGAGGTCCTAAAGGAGGAACCCGAGGATCGCACCGCCAACGCAGCGCCGGCTGCCAGCACGGTCGATGGAAGGGATGTTGCCGGGCCTGCATCCGGGCACTGGCAGACCTGCAGCGGCAGTGACCGCACCAGTTCCGGCCGCCTGTTTGTAACCGACCTTGAGTTCGGCTATCGACCCGGTGTGCCCGTACTCAAGGGGGTGTCCTTAACCATTGAGCCCGGAGAGCGGGTGGCCATTGTTGGTCGGACGGGCGCAGGCAAGACCAGTCTGCTCCACCTGATAGCAGGCATCTACCGGCCATGGCGTGGCCTGCTTGAGATCGATGGCTTGGCGCCTATCAGCCTCTCTCCCGCTCAGAGGCGGCGTCTGCTGGGTGTGGTGCCGCAGAACGTGCAGATGTTTCCGGGCACCGTCCGCTACAACATTACCCTGGGCGACGAGACACTCAGTCTGGGTGAACTCGAGCAGGTTCTTGAGGCTGTTGGGGCCGCAGGCTGGGTATCCCGGCTGCCTGAGGGCATCGACACGGTGCTCGGCCCTGGTGGAACGGATGTCTCCTACGGCGAAAGCCAGATGCTCTGCCTCGCCCGCGCGCTGGTCTACGATCCACCGTTGCTCCTGCTTGACGAGCCAACTTCGGGGGTAGATGCCGCCACGGAGACATTGCTTTACCAGGCCTTGCGTGGGCTGGGAGGGCACAAGACTCTGGTGCTGGTCTCTCACCGCCTGTCCGGTCTTGACGACGTGGACCGCGTGATAATCCTGGCCAACGGGCGCGTGGTACAGGATGGGAGACCTGAGGTCCTGGCCGCCCGCGGCGGTTGGTATCACGTGTTCAAGGAACTGGAAACACTAGGCTGGAAGGTCGGCGGCAATAGCTAGGTTAGTGCGTCTCACCGGGTGCTTGGCGGCGACTATGGAGAACGACACGGGGTTAGCCTCGTGTTTTGAGTTCCTTCACGCCCCGTCAGTGCATAGTCAACGTATCACCAAGCAGCCGTTGATCTCCAACGGCTTTTCGTTATTCAGTCGACCAGTATCACTGGTATGGTAAGGGTTTCGGCCAGTGTACGGGATACACTTCCGAGGAGCAGCCGACCCAGACTTGAGCGCCCGGTCTTGCCAAGGAACACGTAATCCACGCTGAGTCTCTCAGCCAGCTCAGAGATCACCTCTACGGCGTTGCCGGACACGACCTCATACTGGTAGTCTATGTCCTTGACCTGAGCGGCGACGGGTTCAAAAATCGCCAAAGATGTGAGGGGACGGCTGCCGTTCACATGAACGATTAGCAAGCGACCATCCACTCTGCGCGCCAACGCAGCAGCCCTCTCGAGCGCACGTATCGAGGGTTCCGAGCCATCTAGTCCCACCAGTAGCGTGGGGCTTCCGATAATCGAGACGCTTGTGACGTCTTCCTCACGCTCCAGCAAACGCGGCGCTGCCCAGGCGGTCAGAAAGGAACCCAGCGGGGCCGTGAAGACGATGGCCCATGCACTTAGGGATAATATGCTCTCTCCGTGAACCAGACCAAGGGCCATTGGTAATCCGCCGATCGCCGCTTGAACAGTGGCTTTCGGTGTCTCCGCACAGAGAAGAAACATTTGCTCACGGCGTGTCAGCCCACCTCCCCATAGGGCAAGCAATACTCCAGGGACTCGGCCAAGCAGGAGCCCCAGACCAACGATAAGCCCGGCATGGGCTCCGGCAGCCCCTAAGCTTGTCGGCATGACACTGGCACCTAGCAAGGTAAACAACAGGATTTCCACTGCAGTCCAGAACCGGTCAAATCGGTCTCGCAAGCGCCGGGCGAGGACCGGGTCAGCCTCCTGCAGGGCAAAGCCCATGCTCATGATGGCCAGTAACCCCGAAAACGGCAGTGTACGAGCCAAAGCGATCAGTCCTATGCCAATGCTTAGTACCCATACCAGGTCATGCGCGGTATTATCCGCGAGCCTTGAGTGGTAAAGAACCAGTCTAACCATCCGGCTGGCCAGGTACCCTGCGCCTAATCCCAGTCCAACCTCCAGAGGCATCTCCAAAAGGGCGATCCATCCGCTCGTCCCCGAGCGCATTGCTGTGTTCATGCAGACGCCGAACATGGTAACGGCCAAAACGTCGCTAAGTGCGGCACCGGCCATCAGGAGATCGGGCACCCCTCGACGAGATCCTAACCCCTCAGCCTTGAACCTCAGCATCATCGGCACGATCACTGCTGGAGATTCAGCTGCGAGCACCCACCCCAACACGAGAGCGACCGGCCAAGGCCAGCCTAACACCCTCGTGGCTAAGGCGGCTACAACCACTGCTTCAGATAGGGCCGGCAAAATCCCGAGGCGAAACGCAACCGTCCCTCGCTCCACCAACCGATTACGGTCGATTCCTAGTCCTGCTCGAAACAATATGGTCAGGAGGGCTATGGTACGTACATCATCGAATGACGCGAAGATTGCCGGCGATATCCACTTGGCTCCATAGGGCCCAACGGCCATGCCTGCCAACATCATCCCAATCAAACGGGGCAACCCCAGACGGTGGGCCATTACTCCCCCAACCAGTCCAGCTACTGACACAAGTAGCAGTTGCTCTAACACAGAACCGCCCCCAACAGAAAAGCTCCTGCACCCATCGGTACAGGAGCCATTAGTTGCACGTGCAACGGTTACGGGCTGAGCTCCATCAGCCATCGTCTTCCATCGTACACCGCCTAGTCCTACCCGTCAACCGTCCGACTGGCCTCACCAAAAATGTACCCGAAATGGATTCGTTGCCCCATAGACCAAAAGTATCCCAAGGAATGCAGCGAACCCGTGTCTTCAAGGCTGATTCACCTGTTTTGCCAAATGCCCCGGCCGGCGTTGTCACTGCGGGCAAGATGGCTGGAACCCGTATCGCGTCAAACGTGGCAAGGAACTATAGGACAAGAGCCCGCCGCAGTCCGGCCGCAAGGATGCCGGGCTCATCGCCAGCCTAGTCAAGCAGGGGAAGTTCGCGAGCTGCTGTTAGCAGAGTCAACTTACCCGGAGTCTACGTAACTTCACATGGCGCGGGACAGCCAATGCGGGCAGGTAACTCCCGGCCTCCAGCACAAAGGGTGGGTAGAGGATGGCCTTGAGCGTTAGCCTGTGTGGTGGCGCACTGTTTTCCGCTCCTTCCCGAGCGGTGCCTGCGCCCATTCGGCATGGCTCTTGTGCCATCCCCCCCCTCTCAGAACCCGGCGTGCGCCATTAACGCACCGGGCTCCCCAGGAGCCTTTTGCCTTAAGTGCCTTCAGACGGTCGGGTGCAGAAACGCACCCGCCCCTTACTCCGTGCCCTTTCCGCTATCCGGTTTAGTCCCGTTGACATGCTCTTCCCTGCCTCTGCGTGCAACACTTGTTTCCCCATAACCGGTCGACTCCTGCCCCGCCGCTTCCCCCGGTACGCGGCTTTCCCGCGCTCTGAGTACTACCCGCGGGTCCGACTCCCAGTGCCACATCCAGCTCGCTCAGGTTCATCGCCTTATCGCTCGCCGTACTCGGTCTCTGACCAAAATGGCACCGGGTCTCCCAGGTTCCTCTGCGCCTCCCTTTTCCCACCCCGCCGGGGTCTTTGGCAGCCTCGCCTCTTAGCGGCTGCCTACTACTGTTGCCTTGCAGTACACAAGACTCTGTCGGCCCTCGGTCTACGACTTCACGAGGCTCTATCGCTTCACTTGCGTTACGGCTGGGTGGTCGCTCTGCCTACGCTTAGCCGACGTCGTTACCGCCCGTCCGCCCAGGGCTCGATTCCCAGTGAGTGGCTAGCTCTTTCCGGGGCGGGAATCTCACCCGCTGGAGGCGCCAGGCTTCGCCTGGCGCACACGAGCGAACATCGAGACCCAGCGAAGAATACTTCGCTACAAAAGGTTAGCAAGAGGTTAGCAAAACGCAGAAGAACACCCGGCCCTCCAGTATTGGATGGGCCGGGTGCCTGCTAGATGGCTATAATGGTGGTGGGCCATAAAGGACTCGAACCTTTAACCGCCCGATTAAGAGTCGGATGCTCTACCAATTGAGCTAATGGCCCAGTAATATACAGATGGTAGCGGCGGCTGGACTCGAACCAGCGACACTACGGGTATGAACCGTATGCTCTGACCACCTGAGCTACGCCGCCTTTGTGACACTACTAGATTATACCCCGCCGGGACAGCAGCGTCAAGAATCCGCAATCACGTGTCAGAGGTTCCGCATCTGCCCCCAGCTGCTGCCATTTGCGTAGTCAAGTGGGGGGAGTCGAGTCACGATACCGGAAGCAACCGTTGCCCGCTTAAACCGTCTCGGACCGCAAACGCAGTCTTCTTTCGCTCCTATTGCACTGGCACTCTGCGACTCACCACCCGAGTTGGGGGTTAATCAGGACCGCGGGGCAACCTCCAGATGGCTACGTCCAGCAGCATCAACTCTTCACCGAGCTGGCGTGCCAGCGCGATATAGGTATACCGCTCTCACCAGGCTGCGTCGGCCGCAGCCGCGCTTGAGAAACCAAAGGTCCGTCCGTACGGTAGGATGCCTGCGGCACTACCGGGGGCAAGCCGGAACCCGGACCGTTTCTGGTGGGATTAACGCATGGCGCCCAACTGGCTCGCTGAGGTCGAAATGCCCTTCACACCAGGGATGCCCTTCCACCAAGATCATGACTTGTGATATGGCAGGAAACTCCGTAAGAGTCCATACCAGCGACGATATGGTAATGGCTCCACCCAGGCTCCCGCCGGGATGATACCTGTCGAAGTCCTGGTTGAAATCTACGTAGCAGACTCCATCCCTTATGTTAATGGATCTGAGCCGACTCTGGGCGGGAAGTGTCCTGACCACGTCCCCGTCATGCGGCAACGGTCCGACTATCAGCTGTTCGACCGCGGCCCGGGCCGCTGAAACCGTGCGTGGGATGGTTCGTTTGACTGGAGTTAGGTAAGCAGGAAACACTCCGGGAAAACCGCACATGACCAGCGGGTCATCGGCGAAGTACAGCGTGATGGTCATGGGGTCTTCCACTATCAGAGGCTCAGCGGCCAGAATAGAGAAATCCCACTCAGCTTCCAGCGATATGCCGCTTATATCCTGTATGACTAGTTTGACCGCGTGTTCCCCATCTTCGAGTTTCGCTGCCTGGTACCAAACCACCCAGCGCACAGTATCGTGGTCTTTATCCCAGAGAAAGATATCCGGGGATACCGGGTTGCCGTCTAGTTCCATTTGCAGACACGCCAGTTCAAAACTGACCTCAAGGGTCACGAGGGCTCTGACCGGGGGATCAGGACGCGCCAGCAGCGCCCCCGGTCTAGGAGATAGTGGCTCAACCTTGCCACCAACTGCAGTAGAGGCGGGCTCCTGGGGAGAAATGGTGGGCTGGGCATCTGTGCCGGGAAGCACCGGTTGAAGGACAGGACCTCTTTGGCGGGTGCAACCACTACTCAGCACAAACGCACAAGCCAGCGGAAGCAAGATGGCCATCAGGTGCCAGCGCCTCACGCAAATCACCTTCCTGTGGACTGCCTCTCGTTTCCGGACGTCGCATGGGGTGCCCCGGTTCCACATGCCTGCTGCTAAGCAGCGACCCTCTCGGCTATGCCCGGTTACCCCATATTGTACCTTGCTTATTACAAGGATTTGCATGAGACTGTCGGGAGTTTCGAACAACCCGGACTGGCGGAAGGATAGTACTGAAGTGACTGCTCCTGAAAAAGCGACCTACACCGCATCCGTGGCAGGGATGAGTCGTGTTCGCCGGTTGCACCCTAGGAGCTCCCGGCTTGCCTGCAGCAACAGTGGCTGGTTATGCAGGACCTGCTCAAGGTCGGTCGACTTTGCGGGCGAACGTAGCATGTTTGACCCAGTCCAGAAGGCGTGTATCCTATGGGGCTGGCAGGTTACAGAATCAAGGGCAGGCTTACGTGGGCTTTTCGGAAAAACGGACCAACCAATGCTGGTCCCCCAATGCAGAAGCTGGTGCCGGGGGCGGGATTTGAACCCGCACGGGCTGCCGCCCAGGGGATTTTAAGTCCCCGTTGTCTACCGGTTCCAACACCCCGGCTGCAAAAAATACCCCCTGGCCAGGCCAGTGGGAATACTGGTGACTATTCAAAATCGCGCCGGCTACCGCGGCCTCCACGTTTGGCATCGATCTTCTTCTTAAGGTCGGACTGTCTTTCGTCGGCTTCCTTGAGAAACCTGGCCAGACGGTCTTCGAAATCACCCCGGTCCCGGGATGGACGGTCACGCCGCCCTTCAAATCGCCTGGGTCCCGGCGTAGCGGCCGGCTGGGCTTGCCTAATAGACAAGCCGATCTTGCCTTTGGGATCAAGAGACAGCACCTTGACCTTGACCTTATCGTTCTCCTTCAGGAAGTCCTTGATGTCGCGGACGTAGGCATCGGCCACCTCGGAAATGTGTACCAACCCGGTCTTGCCATTGGGCAGGCTCACAAAAGCCCCGAAATTCGTGATCCCGGTGACCACTCCCTCAACGATGGCCCCGACCTCAATTGTCATGGTCGCGACGATTCCCCCTGTGTGCTTGAGCATCCCGCTTGGCGAATAATATTATAAGTCATGTACAAATAGGTGTCAAGCAGGAGCTAGAAAGCGAAAAGGCAGTATGCACGCGATATTAGGGCCGCACGCACACGACCTATGGGGCCTGATTTGACCTCACGGTAAAATACTGGATCTCCCCAGGCTTTACCAAGCCAAGTTCGTCGCGGGCCACCCGTTCGATGTAAGCATCGTCTTGTAACATCTCGATATGGGCCAAAAGTGTCTGCCTTTTCATCTCATAGACTGCTATGTCTGCCTTCAACCTGGCTACTTCCCGCTTGGCATACATCACCTCCAGGGTCCTGCCCGCCAGGGAGAAGCAAAGCACCAACAGAACACCGGACAGAAGCAGTCGGCCCGCGCCGCTCCGCCAGCGGCGGCGCCGGGGATGTTGCCAGAAAGCCTCCCGTCTATGCCGGTCCAGCTCGGGACTCATGCTTCTCTTCCCCTTCTGGGTTGGTGTCGAAAACGCCTAGTGGGTCTCCATCTATCACCAGGACTACCTGGTAACCTTTTTGCTTGGCTCGGTTGTACAGCGTCGCCACCGTGCTGGCACTGATGCTGAGCCGCGCAACGATCTGGTCAGTGGTCTGCCCCAGCTCCTTGAGAGCCACGACCTGTCTTTCCCTATGACTAAGTCTCTCCACACCTCTTATCTCTAGGCGCACAGCGGCCCAACCCCTTGACCGCGTTTTCCACAGACTATCCACAGAATGTGGACAAATCTATGAAGTAATTATGACACATTCGCCGCACCCGGCCATATCCCTGCCCCGGGGATCACTTTTTTCTTGTCAACCACCGGTGAGCACGGGACCAGGCCCGCCGCCCGGCCCACTGGCCACTGCGGCTTGCCCACCTTATGGGCCTTACCAGTTGCGACCCGGCCCATCCCACTGGTGCGTAGGCCGCCCGGGCGCAACGCATGCCGTAGTGCGTGGTCACACCCATGAGCCGGAACCAAGCCACAAACAATGCCAGCATAAACGAACTTCCCAGGGAGAAATAGATGGCGGTGCCTAGCACAAAGGCCAGGTACACATACAAGCGCAAGTCTCCCCAGGTACCGTAGACTAATGCCGTAGCCAGAAACACGCAGGCAACACACATAAAGGCCAGGTCGCTCAGGTGAACCGCCCAACCCCGGGGCCGGGCGAATCCCCTCCAGGCTCTAAACAGGTCAAACCCGAGGCCAGTGCCAATCCCCGCTGCCGTCATCACGAGAAAGCGGTAGACCTGAACTTCCAGGCTGTCCAGCACGGCTAGCACCCCCACTGCAAAGGTGGGATATACTATGCGCGCTGCTCTTCAGTGGTGAGCCAGGCTACCGGAATATGCGGTCCCAAAGACCAGTTCCTTTGCCTTTTTTGCCCTTGGTGGCCGTGGAGTAGGTGAGGCTGTTGATCAACCCTTCCAGGAAAAGGTTGCCGCTTTCTAGGTTGAGTTCACGCACGTGGAGTTCCTCACCCCCGATGGTGAGGGTGCCGAGCTCCGTGTCAAGGACAAGCTCCTGGTCGTCGAAAGAGTCCACGTTGAGAACCCCTTTCACCGTGACGCTTTCCCGGTTGGAAACAATAACCCGGTGGCCTGAATCCTCCCCCCGGACGTCCTTGCTGTCCAAGGCCTATCCCCTCCTTCGTCACACTCGGGCTCACATTGGTAGACTATAGATATGCGGGCTTGGCCAAGATATGACCAAGCCCTGGGATCCGGGAAGAATACGCCTATAGAGCCTGGTACATTGACCGGGCCTGCTCTGTGCTGGCGTTTTCTCTCAGTTCCAGGACCCTTACTCGCACGGCACGACTTCCGTACCCGATTTCGAGTACATCCTCAGGCGCCACTTCGTGACCGGCCTTGGCTACTCGCCCGTTGACTGTCACACGGCCCGCATCGCATAGTTCCTTGGCCACCGTCCGCCTCTTGACCAACCTGCTAACCTTCAAGAACTTGTCCAGCCTCACGATGTCTTCCTCCTCCCAAGAAAGCCAAAAGCGGCGCCCCTATTGGCAGGAAGCGCCGCTCAAATGCTACGGGGCCTATCCGTTCTCCACCTTCTCCTTGAGTGAGCGGCCCGGCCGGAAGAACGGGACCTTGGCCGCAGGGATGTTGATGGGTTCCATGGTCCTCGGGTTGCGCCCCTGCCTGGCGGGTCGGGTCCTAACATCAAAGGTGCCGAACCCTACCAGCGCCACTTTCTCTCCTCTGGCCAAGGATTCCTCTACCGACTCGAACACCGCGCCAATGGCTTTCTCGGCATCTTTCTTGGTGCTGCCCAATTTCTGGGCAACGCTGGCGGCCAGATCGGCTTTGTTCATCACTTCGTCCTCCAATCGAATCAACGCTCAGCTGCGCTTGGCCTTTTCCCAAAGAGCATCCATTTCGTCAAGAGTCATAGATTCCACGCTCCTGCCAGAGCGCCTCGCTTCATTTTCAATGTACCGGAACCGCTGGGAAAACCTCTGCACGGTGCTATTGAGCGCCACTTCCGGGTCCACGCCCACGTGCCGGGCATAGTTGATGACAGAAAAGAGAACATCACCAATTTCGCTCTCAATGGCGCCACGATCTGCCTGCCCGTGAACGGCCACTAGTTCGGCGGTTTCCTCAGTGAGTTTCTTTAGAACTTCACCTGCCTCTTTCCAGTCAAACCCGACCCGGGCCGCGAGTTGCTGCGCTTTCTTGGCTCTCATGACAGCTGGTCCTGAAGGTATGGCGTCCATGAGGGATCGGGGCGCCTTCAGCTTCTCTGCTGCCTTGATGGCCTCCCATCGCTGTATGACATCATCAGGCGTTTCGGCGTCTGCACCGGAGAAAACGTGCGGGTGCCTACGCACTAGCTTGCTGGTTAGGCCCCGGGCCACGTCCTCCAGGGTGAAGTTGCCCTTTTCCTGGCTAATCTGGGCATGAAGTACTACCTGCAACAGTAAGTCTCCCAATTCCTCGTTGAGCTTATGCATGTCCCCCTGATCGATGGCGTCCACCACTTCATACGCTTCTTCGAGCACAAAGGGTCGCAAGGATAGGTGGTCTTGCTCCCGGTCCCAGGGGCAACCGCGCGGGCCCCGCAGGCGAGCCACCGTGTCCACCAGTTCATCCATGGCTGTAGACTGCTCAAATCCCCGGTCTACGGCCATCGCAGCGGGCACAAAGAGGCTGGTAAGGTGGTCCAGACGTGGGTTACGATCCAGACCATAGAGGGGTATATCTTCTCTGGTTTCGTCCCCCGGCACCCCGGCCGAACGGATGAGGGTAACCGTGGTCTCGGGGGGATGGACCTCCATTAGCGCCAGTTTGAGGGCCGAAGCCACGAAGCGGTCGTGAAGTTGCAGCACGATCAGGTTCTTCCGGCCAGAGGGTGGGTTGGACGGGACATCATAAGCGCTGGCTATTTCGAGGCCAGCTGCCGGGTCGATGCCCAGGCTCGCATATACGGCTTCCAGGGCGCTGAGCGCGGGCAGGACGGCCACAGGCATGTCCGCGGCGCGGGCACGCTCAAGTATCCGGTGGCTGGCCACTTCCGCCACCAAAGGATGGCCCGGCGTAGCATACACCACATTGCCAGCGGAATTGGCAAATGCGTCCAACACCGTGGAGGCTATCTCCTCGTACACCTCATCGAAGCTGGTGGCCCGTTCGTAGACGTCGTCAAGGGCCACATAGGCAATGCCCATCTGGTCCATAACAGTGACAGAGGGATGCCGGCGAGTCCGCAAGTAGACCTGGTCTGCGTCTTTGAGAGCATCCATCACCGGTGACGGGACATATGACGGGTTGCCTGGACCCAACCCGGCCAGGATCAGCGTCTTCGCGTTCAAACCATCAACCCCACCTTCTTCATGACTCTCCGTAGCGCCGGGCCAGCTACTGGTATCAAGTCTAGGTCACTACCCTTGATCCCTCCAGTAAGCAGGATGACGGCACCGTATATGACCATCCCGCCTCCAATGGCCCCCAGAGTGGCAACGGTGCCGCTGCCCAGGCCCGCGAACAGACGGTCATAGATCGCGCGGACCCCGATACCCATGATCAGGGCAGCCAGGCCCGGCTTCACCACCATGTCTACCGGCCGGATCACCGTTCCCAGGCGCACGGTCACCACCGTCAGGTTGAGGCTAGCGGCCACCAGGAAGCCCACCACAGTTCCCAAGGCCGCCCCCTGGATGCCCAGGGCGGGCATGGCGGTGAGAGTGTATGTGACAATGCCCTTGGCCACAGCACCCAAAAGCAGGTTGCGTACGGGAACGCTCATCTCTCCCATACCCTGGAGCACTCCTGAGGTGGTCTGCTGCAGGGCCAAAAAGAGGGTGCCAGCAGACATGGCTGCCAGCGGGACACCGATGCCGGGATCACGAAATAGGAGGGAGGGTATCTCTTGGGAGAGCACATAAAGCCCTACGACCGAGGGGAGCATCAGCAGAAACGTTACCCGGATGGCAGTCTCGGCCCGGTCACGGACGCGTGTCCATGAGCCCCCTACCAGCGCCTCGGATATTGCAGGCACCAGGCTGGTCTGCAGGGCGGCCGTGAGCACTGTGGGCATGTTCACCAGTGGGAGGGCCCCACCGGACATCTGGCCGTAAAGGGCAGTAACCTGGTCTCCCACGAAGCCTGCCACCCGCAGGCGGGCAGGCACTAATGCCAGGTCGAGAAACTGCATAGTCCCCAGTACTCCGCTGGCCAGGGACACCGGCACCGCAAGCCTTACGATCCGGCCGATGACCCTGGAGGCAGCCTCGCTAGATGCCGACCTGCCCGCCAACCGCCTTAGGCGCGGGCGTACCCGGTAGTACACAAACACCATGTAGAGGAGACCGGCCACGGCACCGGTCACAGCTCCAAAAGTAGCCCCAGCACTGGCAAACTCCACTCCCCGGGGCCGCAACAGGTAGGCCAGCGAGAGCATGGTGCCGACCCGCACCAGTTGCTCGATGACCTGCGATAGGGCCGTGGGAGTCATCTGCTGCAGGCCCTGGAACAGCCCCCGGTACGCGGCCATGATGGATACGAAGAAGATGGCAGGTGAGACTGCGGCAATGGACAGATAGGCCCGGGGGTCACGGGCTACCAAGGTGGCGATGGGACCGGCCGCAATGAGCAGGGCCGCGGACAGTACTAGTCCCAGGCCGGCCAACAGGGCCAAAGACAGCCGAAACACCCGCCAGGCACCGGGCTCATCCCCGGCTGCCACTCTCTCTGCTACGACCTTGGATACGGCCACATTGATACCGGTGGTGGACAGAACCAGCACCAGGCCGTAGGCCGGATAGGCCATCTGGAACAGCCCCATGCCTTCCCGTCCCAGGAGAGGATAGAGAGGAACCCGGTACACAGCCCCCAGGGCCTTACTGAAAAACCCGGCCAGGGCCAGGACGAAGGCCCCTCCCAGGAACGTCTGCTTGCGGCTCATTCCAACTCCCCTTTGGGATGCATGAGGCTTGCCCCAGGCCCTGGACTCACCCATACCCGGGGGCGCGTGACCATCCCAAGGTAGGCAGTATTCCCCTGCCACCACCTGCCATCCAGAGGACGGCGACCGGGCCGCCGTCCTCATTATAGATCCTCACCCCACCAAAAGAAAAGTAGCGGTACCCTCGCACCGCTACTCCCTTCACCTGCGTTACTGCTCCATTTGCTTGGCCAGGAATCCCGCCGCCGTTTCAGCCAATTTGAGTTCTAGTTCGCCCATCTGCACATTGGCCTCCTTGGAGCAGATAATGACAGCTCCAATGGGGTCCCCTTCCGCGATGATAGGCGCAATCACCTCGGCCGTCAACTTGCATCCGGCTTCTTCGTCGGTGGTTATGCATTCCTCGCAGTACCTGTTCTCGCCAGGCTTATTGATTAAGACCGGCCTGCGGTCTTCCATGATCCGCTCAACCGCCGCGGAGATGGGCCGGTTCAGAAATTCTTTTTTGGGAGCCCCGGCTACTGCAATTATGTTATCCCGGTCAGCTATGAGAGCTATGTGGCCGGTAGCCTCGGATAGAGAGTCCGCGTATTCCTTGGCGAAATCCCCGAGCTCACCGATGGGCGAGTACTTCTTCAGGATCACTTCACCGTCGCGGTCGACGAAGATCTCTAGAGGATCCCCTTCGCGGATCCTTAGCGTGCGCCGTATTTCTTTGGGGATGACCACGCGCCCCAGGTCGTCGATGCGTCTTACAATTCCTGTTGCCTTCACTGACACCCCTCCTTTGCCCACTCATTCAGTGATAGTATATAGGCACTTTACTACTATTATTCATTTTTGGCAATAAGCATGCAGGAAATGGTAGGCACGACTCCTCCCGGGAATTCACCGCCCCTTGGTCTCTATGCGCGCCCTCTGCCTGAGATCAGCCAAGAAGCTCTGGTAGGCGAGTTCCTCATTTTGCCTGTCCAGGTACAACTTGATATCCTCCGCCACCTCGTCAAACCCCAGTTCCCTTGCTTCAGTACGTTCCTCGACCAGGATGATGTGATAGCCTAAGAACGTCTGGACTATCCCGCTTATTTCCCCGATGCCCAGCGTAAAGGCAACGTCCTCAAACTCCTGTGCCATGTCGCCCCGGCCGAAGAAACCCAAGTCACCGCCATTCATGGCCGAGTAGGTGTCCATAGAGTACCCGGCCGCCAGGGCGGCGAATTCCTCGCCCGCCTCCAGCAAGGCCAATATCTCCTTGGCCTTCTCCTCCGTGTCCAGCATGATGTGCCTGGCCCGCACCATTTCTGGCATGGCAAAATCCGAACGGTGGGTCTCATAGTACTCTCGCACCTCGTCTTCGGAGACACCGACTCCCGCCACCACGATGGCGTACAGGTCTTCCAAAGTGCGCGCCCGGGTGGCCAGGTAGACCAGATCATCAACTCCTACCCGGTACCGCTTCATGACCCGCTCCAGCTCTTCGGCACCTCCGGCCCGGTCCTTTAGAGCCTCGGTGATCTCGCTGACTGCCGTGTCGACACTGGCCGGGTCCGGGACAACTCCGCGCTCCCCGGCAGCTTCCAACAGCAGGGCCTCTTCGATCAACTGATCAATGATGCTGCTTCTAACCTCCGGGGTGTCGATGTGGTCGCCGTAGATGATCTTGAGTATGCCCATCCACCGGTCCACATCACGCCGGGTGATGCGCGTTTGGTTCACTGTCACCATGACACTGCCGAACGAGACCTCCGGCAGGATGGCCACAGCGGCTACGCCGACGACACCCAGCACAAAGGCACATATGATCATGAATGCCAGTACCCGTTTCTTCCTACTGGCTCCTGACCCTGATTTCACGTGAACCGCTCCTCTCCTCAAGTGCCTGCACCAACCGGCGAAGGAAAGTTTCCACCGTGCGGAGCAGCTTGTCTTTGGGCACTCCATCAGTCTTCAGCACCAGGGACGGGCTGCGGGCACTGCCCCCCAGCAGTCGCTGCCGGTATGGCTTGAGTTGATCCCGCAGTGCTGCCACGTCTAGATACCCGTTTCCCGCAGGCCTGAAGACCACCCGATCGTGGCTTTGGCTGATAGAGCTGATTCCGGCCTTCGCAGCGTGGACCTTGGTCCTGGCCACCGCCAGCAGATTCTCGACCTGGGGAGGGAGGTCCCCGAACCGGTCGACCAACTCCTCGGCTACGTCTGCTGCCTCATCAATATTTCGTACGGCCGCGATCTTTTTGTAAAACTCGATCTTTTGCCGAGCATCGGGCACGTAGTCATCCGGGAGATAGGCAGTAGTACCTAGCTCCACCGTAACCTGTAGCCGTTCCTCCAACTGCTGCCCCTGGATTTCCTTGATAGCGTCTTCCAGGAGCCGGCAGTACATGTCAAAGCCCACTGCAACAATAAACCCGTGCTGCTCCGGCCCCAGTATGTTACCTGCTCCCCGGATCTCAAGGTCGCGCATGGCCAGTTTGAACCCCGAACCCAGCTCGGTGAATTCGGCGATGGCGTGCAGGCGCTTTTCTGCGGTTTCTGACATCAACCGTTCTTTCCTGTAGGTGAAGTAAGCATAGGCCAACCGGTCCGAACGCCCGACCCGGCCTCGCAACTGGTACAGCTGGGCCAAGCCCATCTTGTCGGCCTCCTCGACAATGAGGGTGTTGACGTTGGGCATGTCCAGGCCCGACTCGATGATGGTGGTGCTCACCAGCACATCGTACTTGCCTTCCAGAAAGTCCATGATCACCCGCTCCAGGTGGTCCTCTTTCATCTGGCCGTGCCCTACTACCACTCGGGCGTTCGGAGCTAGGGTGCTGACCCGGTGAGCCACTTTTTCTATGGTCTGGACCCGGTTGTGCACGTAGAAGACCTGGCCCCCGCGGTGAAGCTCCCGGGCGATGGCGTCCGCCACCAGGTCATCGTCGTAGGGCACCACGTAAGTCTGGACCGGGTACCTGTCTTCAGGGGGTGTATCGATGACGCTCATGTCCCTTAGCCCGGCCAGGGCCATGTGTAACGTGCGGGGTATAGGGGTTGCCGTCAAAGTCAAGACGTCCACGGTCTTTTTCAGCTGCTTGATCTTTTCCTTGTGACCCACGCCAAAGCGCTGTTCTTCGTCGACAATCAGCAGCCCCAGGTCCAAAAACCGCACGTCCTCACTGAGCAGGCGGTGGGTGCCGATGACCACGTCAACGGCTCCAGACTGGACCTTCCTAACCACTTCCTCCTGCTCCTTGGGGGACCGGAACCTGCTGAGCACTTCTATGTTGATGGGATATCCCTGCATCCGTTCCTTGAACGTCTGGAAGTGCTGCTGGGCCAGGATGGTAGTGGGAACAAGAACCGCGACCTGCCGTCCGCCCAACACGGCCTTGAAGGCGGCTCGCATGGCCACCTCGGTCTTCCCATAGCCGACGTCGCCACACAACAGACGATCCATCACCCGGGGACGCTCCATGTCCCTTTTGATCTCTCCGGTCGCAGTCAACTGGTCCGGAGTCTCCTCGTACTTGAATGCATCTTCGAACTCGGTCTGCCAGGTGGTGTCGCCAGGAAACGCGTGCCCCGGCATGTTCTCACGGATTGCATAAAGCTGTAAGAGCTCCCGGGCCATCTCCCGCACGGATTCTCGCACCCGGGTCTTAACCCTGGACCACTCATTGCCGCCCAAGCGGTTTAGCTTGGGCTCATGTCCTTCTGCGCCCACGTACTTCTGGATCAGATGGATCTGATCGGTGGGGACGTAGAGAGCATCGGCTTCGGCATACTTTACAAAAAGATAGTCGCGCTGGGCCCCTTCGATCTCCAGGGTGCGCACGCCCAGGTACTTCCCTATGCCGTGGTTGGCATGGACCACGAAGTCGCCCGGCCGCAGATCCAGCCGGTCCATGGCCCGGACCTTCTCGCCTGGGGTCGTAAGGACTCGCTTGGTCTTGGTGCGACCGTACACGTCGGCATCACTGACCACCACCAGGCCCAGGCTAGGGACTTCAAACCCCCGTTCGAGGCGGCCAGGGACTATGGTTACGGCTCCCGGCACCAAGGGCTCGCAACCGGTAGAGGGAATGTTCTCGATGTCATATTCCCGCAAGGCACTGGCCAAACGTCCTGCGCGCTCCTCGGTGGCCGCTGTGATCAGGACGGTCCGGCCTTCACGCTTCCAGCGCTTGAGTTCATCCACCAGCTGCGGCCACTGGCCCCAGAAAAGCTGGACCGGCCGGGAAGCCAGGCTCACCAACTGGTCAGGAGCAAAGCCTGGCGCTCCTTTAAAAAGGAGGCACAGATGCACGATGCATCTTTGCTTGAGGCGGACTACCACGTCCGGCCAGCTTTCGTATACCTCCAGCTGGCCCGGTAACAACGCCCCCTGTTCCAAGCGGGCTGCATATATCTCCTGGATGTCCTTTTGCCAGTCCTGCAAACCATCAGCGATGCGCGCTATCTCGTCAATCACCACGACCGCGTCTTGAGGAAGATAGTCCAATAGCGAAACCAACGAGTAGAAATATGGGGCATATGTCGCCGCACCGTCCCAGCCTGGATCCGTTTCCAGCCGGTGGACGACCTCTTCCACCCGGTCTTTCAGGCGGACCTGGGCTTCGGTGGACGAAAACTTCCTGGAGAGAGACTCGTAGTCGGCCCGGATGCGGGCGATGCCTGCACTCCTGGTGGGTGGGTCCATCACCAGCTCACGGGCGGGAGATACGGTAACCGCCGGGATGACCTGGGTGGACCGCTGGTTGGTGGGGTCAAATGCCCGAATGCTGTCGATTTCGTCGCCAAAAAACTCGATCCGCACTGGCTGGGGTTGGCCCGGGGTGAAGATGTCCATGATCCCACCGCGGAGTCCAAACTGCCCCGGGCTCTCCACCAGGTCAACCCGCTCGTACCCGGCTTCCACCAGGCGCCCGGCCAGCTCGCGGGGGGCGCAACGGTGTCCGGCGGCCAGCTGGAAACGATAACGCCAAAACACCTCAGGCGGCACCATCCGCCGCATCAGGGCAGTAGCAGGAGCGATGATCACGTGCCCACCAGTTTTGAGTCGTTCCAGGGCCAGTAGACGCTGGGCGGCAGTCTCACCGCTTTGTACGATCACCTCGTAAGGCAGGACCTCCAGCGATGGAAACAACGATACGCAGTTCTCTCCCAGCCAGCTTCCCAGCTCTTGGGTCGTGCGCTCGGCACTTTCCAAGCTGGGAGTTACCAGGAGAACACTCCGCTGGGAACCCTTGGCCAGGGCGGCGGTGATGGCTCCCTTGAGCTGGCCTGCCAAGCCGTACACCAGCTGCTCGCCTTTTTGAACGGCGAGGCCACGGAGCAACGACTGGATTTCCGTGGACTGCTGTAGTAGGTTAAGCACGTTGCTGAGCGCCAAGGTTGTTGGCAAGCTCCTTCCCTGGGCAGAAAGCATAAAAAAGACTTTAGCATAAGAGCTAAAGCTCTGTCCTGCACCGTAGGTCAATGCACCGTGCTGGTTGGGTTGGAGTGAAAGCCGGGCAGACACAGATCACAAATAGAGGAGATAACCAGCACAGACCCACTCTGGTCAACCCTAATTATATCCTCGCGCTCTTCGGGAGTCAAGCCAGCGATGCCCAGCCTAACCTCGTCAAAGGCGCCCGCTGGAACCTCCAGTATGCTCTGGCTACATACACTGCATACATACTTAGCCCGCACGCGGGTCCCTCCTGTGGCAGAAAGAAACCCCGGCCACACCGGGGTATTAGTATGCATAGATCCTGCTGGGCTATTCAGTTATACCGGTTCATGGCCGCCTCCACACTATCTTCAATGATAGTGGTGATGGCAGCGGTAGCGTGGTGGATTCCGGCGCCGATCTGTTCAGATTCCAAGTCGGTGAACCCGGCAAGGACGTAGTCGATGGGATCGATGCCGGGGGGCGGTCGTCCGATACCGATCCTCACGCGCACGAATTCGTCAGTGCCCAGGGCTTCTATTAGAGATAGCACTCCACGGTGCCCGCCCGAACCGCCGTGGGGACGGACTCGCAGCCGGCCCGGGTCCAGGTCCAGGTCGTCATGAACTACCACCAGGGCATCCGGCCCCAGGCAGAACTCCTTCAGGAGTGATACCACCGCCAGGCTGCTCCGGTTCATGTAGGTCTGGGGCTTTGCCAGTACCACTTCGTTTTTTCCGATCCTGCCCCGGCCCCAGTGTGCCATGAACCTGCGGCCGCTCAGGGCGATCCGGTAGCGCCGGGCCAGCCGGTCTACCACCAGAAAGCCGATGTTGTGCCTGGTGCCCTCATAATCAGAGCCTGGATTACCCAGTCCCACTATCAGCCGCAAGAGCCCACCTCCGGTATCCCCGGGCCTTACTCTGGTTTCGGTGCCTCTCCTTTAACTTCCTCCTCTATATCGGTCTCTTCTTCCTTCGCTTCCACGGCCCTTGGCGCCAAGATGTTCAACACGATTTCATCCGGGTCCTGCACGATGACGGCGTCGCCCGGCAAGGTCAGCTGGGCCACGACTAGGTGCTGTCCGTGGGTGAGACCGGCGACATCTGCATAGGCAGCTTCGGGGACAGTGCCCGGCAGCGACTGGACATGCACTTGCCTTAACTGGTGCTGGATCACCAGGCCGGCCTTTTCCAGCTCCTCCTCACCCCGTATCACGATAGGAACTTCCACAGTTATGGTCTCGCCTTCAGACACCCGGACAAAGTCCACGTGGTCAATTGCGCCCTTTAACAGGTTCACCTGGATGTCTTTGATCATCACGTCGGAGGACAAGGTGGAAGTAGCACTAATGTCCAGCTGGATCAAAGCGTTCCTGCCGGCCGTGGCCAGGATGCGCTTGAGCTCCCCACCATCCACGGTTATGGGCACCGGTGCCAGCCCGTGCCCGTAGACGATGGCCGGAACGCCACCCTGCTCACGAACTCGGTGGGCCGCTCCCTTTCCAGCGGCCCGGATTGTGGCTTCAAGTCTTGCTTGCATGCAGCCATCCCCTTCTTCCCTGATGTGGAAGGGCCTTGTCAAGCCCCCCACCGTAATTGTCTTCCTGGGCGCCTCCAACTAGGGGGCAGTCCATACCCCGCTCGCGGCTGGGCATCTCACCAACCGGGCCTGGTTATGTCTAGTCACTCCCGATCTTGACCGACTTGATGGTTGAACATCTTGGACACCGATAGGTCTTCGTGAATCCTGAGAATGGCTTCTCCAAAAAGGTCGGCCACAGATATGACCTTGAACCTGTCCCGGAAAGCCTCCGCCGGAAGAGGGATAGTGTCGGTTACCACTACTTCCCTAAGAGGGGCCGCCGACAGCCGCTGCACCGCCGGACCCGATAACACCGGGTGCGTGCAGCAGGCATACACCTCAGTGGCGCCTGCCCGCAATAACGCCTCGGCCGCCTGGCAGATGGTACCCCCAGTGTCGATCATGTCATCTATCATGATCGCAGTCTTTCCCCTGACCCTACCCACTATGTTCATCACCTCGGCCACGTTAGGCTGGGGGCGGCGCTTGTCGATGATGGCAATGGGGGCCTTCAGCCGGTTGGACATGTCCCGGGCCCGACCTACACTGCCCAGATCGGGTGCCACCACCACAAGGTCAGCCAATGCCTTCTCCCGGAAGTAATCTGCCAACAGGGGTATGGCCGCCAGGTGGTCCAGGGGAATATCGAAAAACCCCTGGATCTGCCCGGCATGAAGGTCCATGGTCAGCACGCGGCCGGCTCCCGCGGTGACCAGCAGGTTAGCCACGAGCTTGGCGGAGATAGGCTCCCGGCCCCTCGTCTTTCGGTCCTGGCGGGCATAGCCGTAGTAAGGCATAACGGCGGTAATGCGACGAGCGGAAGCGCGCACCAGCGCGTCGAGTATGAGCAGGAGTTCCATGAGGGTTTCGTTTACGGCGCCACAGGTCGGCTGGATCACGAAGACGTCGTGCCCGCGCACACTTTCGTTTACAATGACCCGTATCTCACCATTGGAGAACCGCCCAAGTTCGATCTCTCCCAGGGGGATGCCCAGGTGCCTGCATATGGCCGTGGCCAGTTCCGGGTTGGCGCTTCCAGAAAAGATCATCAACTGGCCGTTTCCGGCTGGAGACATAATGTTTGTCCCTCCCGCGGTTCATTTGGTGCCCCGGTTCTTGGCTGCCCAGCCCTCTTTGTTCACCTGCCGGTTCCTGGCCACTGCCAGGGCTTGGGCCGGTACATCCTGGTTGATGGTGGAACCGGCCGCCACGTATGCTCCGGCGCCGACGGTCACCGGAGCAATGAGGTTGGCGTTGCAGCCAATGAAAGCTCCATCTTCAATGCTAGTGCTGTGTTTTTGGCGGCCATCATAGTTGACCGTGACCGTGCCGGCTCCGATGTTAACTCCCTTGCCAATGCGGGTATCCCCAATATAGCTGTGATGAGGGATCTTACTGCCTTCGTCCACCAGTGCATTCTTGAGTTCCGTGAAGTTACCTATCCTGGCACCGTCCCGTATATCAGAGCCGGGTCGGAGATGGGCAAAAGGTCCAATGGTGACGCCAGAGCCCACCCGGCTGTCTTCTACGACCGAGTAGGAAATACGGCAGTCATCGCCTATCACGGTATTCCTAAGGGTTACGTTGGGTCCAATGACGCATCCCGACCCGACGCGGCAGTTGCCCTCTAGGAAGGTCATAGGGTAGAGTACGGTATCCTGCCCTACGACCACACCCACGTCCACAAATGTAGTCTCAAAGGATACAACGGTAACGCCGGCCCGGGCCATGCCAGCCAGGTTCCGGTTGCGCATAAACGAAGCGGCAGCGTGCAACTGCACCCGGTCGTTGATATTGGATACAGTCTGGGGGTCTGGGCTGACTACGGTGGCGACCTTCTTTCCTGCCCGGGCCAGAAGCCCGGGCACATCGGTGAGGTAGTATTCGCCCTGGGTGTTATTGCACCCCAGTTGAAGCAGGGCCGGAAATGCCTCTTTCGCCCTAAAGCAGTAGATCCCCGTGTTAACCTCGCAGATCTCCAGCTGCTCCGGTGTGGCATCCTTCTCTTCCACCACGTTCTCCACTTCGCCCCGCCTGCCTCTGACGATGCGGCCATAGCCGGTCGGGTCGTCCACAACCGCGGTAAGTATGGTGACTGCCGCACCCACCGACCGGTGGGCTTCCATGAGCCCGCCGAGGTCCCTGGGGGTCAACAAAGGGGTATCACCATAGAGAACCAGCATATCCCCTTGAAAATCCTGGAGAAGATCTTGGGTCTGGAGGAGCGCGTGGCCGGTTCCCAGCTGTTCTTTTTGGGTTACGTATTCCACGCCGGATCCCAGGGTCGCCCGGACCCGGTCTTCCTGGTGGCCCACCACCAGGATTACCCGTCCAACACCTGCGTCCCGCACGGACTGGATGACATGCCAGACTATGGGCCGACCCAACAACGGATGCAGCCCCTTGATCAGGCTTGACTTCATCCGCTTTCCCAAGCCTGCCGCCAGAATCACCGCCACAAAATCGCTATCCACGAGCATCTCCCCTTTGCGCAGTCGCGCCTTTAGCAGATCCGAATAGACGGCTTCCGGGCCTGAGGCGTATGCGGTGGGTGACCTCGTCCACCGCTTCCAGTTCCACCAAGGACACGTAGTCCCTCACCATCTTCATCTGGGGGTCCATGGTTTCCACCAGCACGGCGATGCCCACCACGGCCGCCTGGAACTCTGCCAATAGGTCCACCATGCCCCGGGCAGTCCCTCCGCCCTTCATAAAGTCATCGACGATGAGGGCGCGGGCCCCTACCGGTACCGCTCGCCGGGGCAGGGACATGGTCTGAATACGACCCGACGAACCGGAGATGAAGTTGATGCTCACCGAGGATCCTTCTGTGACCCGGTTATCGCGCCTGGAGATAACCAGCGGCACATTGAGGGCGCGGGCTGTCATGAGGGCCAACGGTATCCCTTTGGTCTCCACCGTCAGCACGTACTGGGGCTCCGAATCGCGGAAACGGGTGGCGAAGATCTCACCAATCTGCATGGCCCAGGCAGGAGAAAAGATGATATCGGTCATGTAGAGGAACCCGCCAGGAAGCAACCGCTCGGGCTCGGAAAGTCGATGACAAAGCTGGAGAGCGATCTGGTGTGATTCCTCGATGGTACGGTGAGGGAAGAACCTTACGCCTCCGGCAGCACCGGCCAGCGTCTCCACCCGGCCCATGCCGAGTTCCTCGAAACTCTGCCGTATCAGCGCGATATCTTCGCTGATGGTGGACTTGGCCGCATCGAATCGATCCGCGAATACGGTGAGCGGGAATACCACCGACGGCCGGTCAACAAGCATTCGGATGATGGCCGCCACCCTTTCGCTCCGTTTGAGCCTGCCCAAAGAAGACCCCTCCCCGGCGATACCCGAATGTTCAACCTAGGAATTACCCCTATTGTTCACATTCTTCGCGGAGCTAGGGTTTCCCTTTTGCAGCCTGAAGTTACCTTGAACTCTTGATGGCTTTCTCCACAACTTCCAGGTCCGACTCTTTGTCACAGTCCACTACCAGTTCCACATAGGGCGTGAGAACGGCCCGGCATTTCGCACCCAGGAGCTTTTCAACCCTTGCCTCGAGCTGGGGAATGCTCGGTCTGAACACCAAGAGCTTGAGGATATAACTAAGACCTAACAACGAAGCCAACCGGAAAACGCTCTTGCGGCTGGCCACGAACTCCTCAGCCCTCTTCCATACGGTTTCCGGCAGCCGGCTGCTTACGAGGAAGATGTTGCCGCCAGTAAACCTGCCTTCCTTGATGCGCCCGTACGTCCGCTTCATCTCGGGATATTGCTCCTGGGCATCATGGGCAGAAACCACGGGCATGTAGAAGTCAGCACCCGGCGTCTGTCTGCAGCGATGAAGGAAATCCCGGATGGACGCTGGTGAAAGCAGCGGTATGTCAGATGTGCAGACCATCACTTGCTCCGATTCCGCGGTGGCCATACCCCGCCTCAGGTTGGCCAGCACATCGCCGACTGGTTCCACGGCGAAGACCCCTGGCCGGAGCACGGGTTCCAGCTCCTGACCGGGCCCAACTAGGACGATTCTCCCCACGACGTCGGACTTAACCAGTGCCTCGATCACATAATCTACCATGGGCCTGCCGACGATTTCGATCATGGCTTCCAGCCGGGCGGGTGATGCTGCCTGAAGCTTGCCCGTGTTATACCTGCCGGCCAGTATTACCGCATCGACCTTCATCTTCCTCTTCTCCTCCCCCGCCAAGAAACCGAGTCAGCCATACTTCTGTGCCCGGCCTTCGGGCCAGGCAGCCGGCAATGGCCTGCCCTTGTTCAGCAACACTCGCCAGCGCAAGCACCACCGGGCCGCTGCCAGATAGGCAGGCTCCCAGCGCCCCGGCATCCAGGAGCGCCTGTTTCAAGTCCGCTATCCCGGGCCAGCGCGTGAGCACTGCCTCCTCAAAACCGTTGCCTAGGGAGGCAGCCAGTGTGTGGGGACAGCCCCGGGAGAGGGCCTGGAGCACCCGGGGCGTGAAAGATCCGGCCTGTCCACCAGTACGCCGATCTAGCTCTGCATATGCTTCGGACGTGGAGACTGCAAGCCCGGCCGGACGGGCCAGCACCACCCAACCAATGGGAGCCCAGGGAATCTCCTCCACCAATTCTCCGCGCCCGGTGACCAGCGCGCAGGTCCCCTTGACGCAGAACGGCACATCTGACCCGATGGAAGCTCCCAGGCGCGCCAACTCGGAAACGCTCAGCCCGGCCGCCCAAAGCTGGTTGAGGCCATGGAGAACTGCGGCGGCATCTGCGCTGCCGCCGGCGAGCCCGGCTGCGATGGGGATATGCTTTTCGATGACCATGTGGACCCCCAACCCTATCCCGGTCTCTTGCTGGAACCGTAAGGCCGCCCGGTGGGCCAGGTTGCGGTGGTCCGACGGTATGGACTGGCTGGAGCAATCCAGGGTGATGCCAGTATCGCGACGGTACAGGTGAACGCGGTCATGGAGACAAAGCTTGGCCATGACCGACCGAATGTCGTGGTAACCGTCGGATCTGCGACCGAGCACGTCCAAGCTCAGGTTCACCTTGGCGTGCGCCGGCACCACCATGCTCTGCAATGTCCTTCTTCTCCAGTTAGCTATTTCCCGTGCCGCTACCCAAAAACAGCTCACCTGTCAGGGAAGGCATCACGGCTTTACTGGAGGATCGTTCTAGGCGTGCGAGGCTTTTCCTGCCAGGGCCGCCCTTTCCACCCGGGGCCGGGGTCCATCCTTGATTTTGTCCAGGATGTCCATGGTGTGGTCGTACTTTTCATAGAGGATGACCACCAGGTCACCGGGTGACGCTTCCTGCAGGGCGCGTACAACGGCGGCCTCTTCTTCGAGGATGATCTCCACCTTCAGGCTGGGAGCGGCTGATAGAATGCCGTCCTTGAGCAGGCTAGCGGTCTCTCCAGGTCTCCTACCACGCAAGTCCGTATCTTCCTTGACAATTACCAGGTCAAAGCCGGCAGCTATCACCCGTCCCAGTCGCTCGATGGCATCGTCGGTGCGGTCGCCCGGCGAGGCCACTACTCCTATGCACCGGCTGCTACCACGGACTTGCCCAAGAAACCTGGTGAGCGATTGCACTGCTGGTACATTGTGAGCATAGTCCACAAGAACCCGGCAGTGTCCTACGTCCATGAGGTTCAGCCGGCCAGGGTTATGGCCCGCCCCGGCTGAGAACTCCCTGAGGACTTCCTTGATGACACCGTCGGGTATGTTCAACGCCACTCCAGCAGCAACCGCCGCCATGGCATTGGCGACGTTTGGCCGGTAGCGGCCGTCAAATGAAGCAGGTATGGATCGTACCGTTATGAGCTTCCTCTCGCGGCTGCCCACCGCCACGTAGATGGAACCTCGCTTGAGGTAGACGGCACACCCGCCTCTCATAAGGTGCTTACGTATGGCCAGGTTGTCCGGTGCCAGGCTGAAATAAGTGATGTGCCCGCGTGAACGGGAAGCCAGCGAGGAGACCATGGGATCGTCGGCATTGAGGACCACGGTGCCTTTTTTGTTGACGATCTCCACCAGCAGTGCCTTGACATCGCACAGGTCCTCAAGGGTCTCCACTCCATCCTGGCCCAGATGGTCATCGCCGATGTTAGTAACGACCGCCACGTCGCACCGGTCGAACCCTAGGCCGGAGCGAATGATTCCGCCCCGGGCCGTTTCCAGGACCGCTAGTTCTACGGCCGGGTGCCCGAGGACAACCTGGGCGCTACGGGGCCCGGTCGTATCCCCGCCGAGAAGCTGCTGGGAGTCCACAAAGACGCCATCGCTGCAGGTATATCCAGTGACCATGCCCGCTTTTTGGCCCATGTGAGCGATCATGCGCGTGACCGTGGTCTTCCCATTGGTGCCGGTGATCGCCACCAGGGGTATGCGCCCGGTAACACCGCTGGGAAAGAGGTGATCGATGATGGCGCCGGCGGCGTCCCGGGGCTTTCCTAAGCTGGGAAAATGGTGCATCCTGATGCCGGGCGCCGCGTTTACCTCTATGACCGCGCCCCCGGTCAAGGTAAGCGGATGGGCGATGTCCTTGGCAATCAAGTCCACGCCCGCCACGTCCAGCCCGACGGTCTGAGCTGCCCTCACGGCCAACCGGGCGTTTTCAGGCGCAACCAGATCGGTTACGTCGTAGGCTATACCACCGGTGCTCAGGTTGGCAGTCTGCCTGAGGAAAACTCTCTGATCATGAGCCGGGACGTCGTGCAGACCCAGCTTCTGGAGCCTGAGCAGGCGTAAGGCAGCGCCGTCCAGCGCTAGGCGGGTGAGGGGCCGGTCGTGGCCGTTTCCGCGCCTGGGGTCCTGGTTGGCCAGGTGAACCAGTTCAGCTACAGTATTCACTCCATTGCCTACCACGTGAGCGGGAGTGCGCTCACTGGCTGCCACCAGTTGCCCGCCCACTACCAGCAGGCGATAATGCCTACCCTCTATGTACTTTTCCACGATGACCCGGTCCGACCATGCTAAGGCCTCACGGAACGCCCTCTTGACATCCCGGTCTTTTTGGATGCCCAGGGTCACCCCGTTTCCCTGGCAGCCATCGCATGGCTTGATGGCCAGTGGCACCTTGAGCCTGGCCGCCAATTCCAGGCACTCCTGCTCCGTGACAGCTACCCCTCCCGGCGGCACCGGGATGCCGTTGGCCTCCAAAAGGTCTTTGGTAAGCTGCTTGTCGCTGGCGATATCTGCCGCTATACAGGAGGTATGAGCAGTGAGTGTAGCCTGAACCCGCTTTTGATTAACCCCCCACCCCAGCTGCAAGAGACTACCCTGGCTCAGACGCATGACCGGGATATGGCGGCGCCGGGCGGCAGCGACCAGCGCTGCCGTACTGGGTCCTAAGTCGTGCTGGGCGGCCAGTTGTTGCACCTGGGAGACATGAGCCTTCACATCAACGCACTGGCCGGCCAGGATCCCGTCTACGAGGAGTACTGCTGCGCGGGCAGCATACAGCGCGGCCTCCCGGCACTGGTACTCCATGATGACGTTGAACACTCCACTCGAGCCCACTCGCCGGGTCTTGCCGTAGACGACGGGGATGCCGGCCAGTGCCTGGAGCTCCAGTGCCACGTGCTCGATGACGTGTCCCAGGTAAGTCCCTTCCTGCAGCCGCTCGACAAAGCCGCCCCGGCGGCCCCGGGTGCAGTGGTGTTCGCTGAGGCTAGGGATGTTCTCCAACAGGGTGGTGGTAAAGCCCGGGATTTCCGTGGTCTGACGTCCATCGTGAGCGCCCAAATCCACCAGCATTTCGATGACAGGTTGGTACGCATGGACATTGGGACCTACGAGTGCACGCATGTCCCTGATTTGGAGGTAGGTGGTACTCACTGCGAACTCTCCTTTGCCTCGCCCAATAGCTGGCGTGATGCCAAGTCAAACCGGTATCCAGATGGCAAAACGTGCAGGTGCACGCCGAAAAGCGCCAGGGGTTGTCCCAGGGATGTCTCCGAGATATTGGATAGGGATATGCCAGTGGCGTCAAGGATGGTCACGGTGCCCGAGCCGATTACTTCCAGTTGGGCCCGGTGGTCCACGATCACCGCTGTATCCTCGTCGATGCCCAGGCCGATCATGTGGGGATTCTGCGCGATGGCCGAAAGCAGGCGCCCGATCCTGCCGCGCTGTGCAAAGTGCTGGTCCACTACGACCTCGTCAATCAGCCCCAGACCGGGGGCCATGCGCGCCGCATCATGCCGCGGCGCATCGCTCTCTTCGCCTGCCACGATCATGGTTCGACTCATGGCTGAGGCACCGGCGCTGGTGCCCGCGATCACGGTACCCGCCCGGTAGACCCGGTCCAGCACGGTTCCGAGTTCCGACCCGCCTAGGATGCTGCTAATACGCAGCTGGTCCCCGCCGGTGAAGAAAATGCCGGTGGCATCCAGCAACCGGCGCACAAGTTCGCCGGAGTTGGCTTCAGCACGGTTTTCGATGGTGACTACGTCCACCGAAGTCATGCCCAGTCTGGAAAAGACCGATTGGTAGAGCCGTCCGGCATCTTCCTGGTGGCGCGAAGCAATGGTCATAATGACCATGCGGCCCTTCTTTTCACCCGAGAGGGCCGCAACGCGGCGGAGTATGGTGCATTCGTGCTGCTTGTCTTCGGCACCGCCGATAATCACCAGGGTGCCTTTGACCTTTTGTGACAACAGAGTCCCTTCCTTTACCTCCATATATTCCCCAGTACCGGAGAATCTATGACGGCAAAGCAAGAAGGCTGTTAGAACCGGACTTTCAGCAAGGATATGACGTTCTGTATCTTGCTGCAGATGGTCACGGCATTGGACCCTGCCGCCAGGAGTCCGACCGGCCGGTTATCGACGGTTAGGACCAGCGAGCCGCTATCCCCAGGTTGGCCGATGGCCGTGGTGACGATCTGATCGGAAAACAGTGCATCCCCAAGGTCACCCATGGCCACTTTGACCGTGGCCTGGATGACTTTGATGTGACCGAAGGTTAACCCGGTGGTCCGGCCGCTCTTTTTGACTTCCATGTCAAGTTCGGCATTGGCAGGTACGCCCGGCACCCCGATTTCCAGCACGTCGTCACTGATAACACCGGGTGATTCCGGTCTGGCCACGGCGGCATCCACAAGGTTCTCTACTTGGGAGTGTTTGAAGACACGGAACTCGTAACTGGGCCAAAGCTTCTGTATCAGAAAGTTGGCCGTGCTTTCGGCCCACCCGGCCACCGGGCAGGACGGGCGGCTGGACAGGCAGTGAATGGGGACAAAGCGCTCCAGGCGGCCGATGACATCGGTGAGCACACCGCCGTCATACCGGCCGGGCTGCAAAATCGGATCCCCTGGGCTTGCCCTGCCGTCCCCACCATCACTCATGTTGGCAAGCACATGGTTATTGGACAGCATCAACGGTTCGCCAGTCGGCACATCATAGACCAACGCTCCATAGGTCCCGGCCGAGACCTGGTAATGGGCGATGCTCACGCCTGGCCGGGCCGGCCGCATCTTGCCCTGGCGGTTCAGGCTCACCAACTCGCCCACTTCCAGGACATCGGTGACGAACCGGGACACTTTCTTGGGGATGCGCTGCTCCCGCGATAATGCCGCTTCGGGAACCTTCTTGATCACCAGTATGGTAACAGCAGTTTCTCCCGTGCAGCAGCCTTTGACTTCCTTATGGCCAAGACCGACGCCCACCACGTTGCTCAAGGACATGATCCGGGTGAGTTCGTTCACCATGGTATGGGCCATGGTCTTCATAGCGCATTCCTCCAGCCCAGTAGGCACCCATGGTTCAGCTTATGCTGCGGCCTACCGGGTGGTGAGGAATGTTATGTAGAACATAAAAAGGCGAGCCTCCCTATACAAGGAGAGACCCGCGCTGTATGAAGGAGGTTACCTGTTAGAGGTGTGTACGCGCGATTCGCCGTGCTGGCAGCGGACCAGCACTTCCACGGATTCGGTAAGTACATCACTGTAGGAGTAGGATACGCGCCTGAAGCTATCACTCTCTTGGTCCAGCTTCACTACGAAAATGTTGTTATATGTCTGCTCCAGGATGCCCTGGCGCTCGACAACCTTGTTTCGCCCACGGTTGGCTTTGACCCGGATGCGTTCCCCAAGGTGAGCATCTAGTTCTTTTCTTATGTCGGCCAGAACGTTCTTGACAGGCAGTGAGTGCTTCCCTGTTGCCACGGTATTTTCAGCTCCCGTAAAGATACTATAACAAAATCTGAAATTGGTGTCAAATTAACTTTTTATAATAGCATGACCGGGAACATGCTGTCAATGGCCAGATTCGTTAAATCCGGTGGATCAACGAGCCTGGTACTGCTCTAACGCGCCCGTCCACGCCAAGGCTTTCCGCGGTTGGAGAGAACTCCACCCGCCGGTCAAAGAAAGCTGACTCCCAAACATAACGGGGAGCTTACACGTGCTTACGGGCTGGACTGTAGGAACTCTCCGGCCACTGCCGGCGCCCACGCTTGGATCGGCTTGGTTACCGGCCCTTCAGAGCTGGGCACCCGGACAATGCCCCGGAACGCATAGGCTGGCAACAAGTACGGCGTTCCATCGTCCGCCACGGCAGGAGCCCAGGCCACCCGCACGTCTACCAGGGTCACCTCGCCCCCAACCAGCCCATCCTCACCAGCCGGGCCAGGGTATTCGGTGATGTCCCACTGGTGCATCCCCCGGCAGCACGGATCTCCTGCCATGCCTCGGCCACCGGGCGCAGCGGGTAGATGGAGCTGGATTCTCCATTGTACCAGACGGCTGAACCCATGACGACCTTCTCGCCAGCCCCGATTACTACCTGTGCCCACGGCGCGAGGCTGACTACATCGCCCGGCTCAGACGGCACAAACCGCACATTCAAAAGGCCGTTATCCAGCTCAGCTATAACGTTGGCCGCACCCAGGTCCGCGCTGGGTACCAGTCCTGCCATGGCCACCCACCGCTTGGCCAAGGCAATGGCCGTGGCGTCATCTGGCAGCTGATCGCAGGCCAGCGGCAGGTAGTCGTAGGTTCAGTATAGGCAACGTATCCGACCGGGAACATCCGCAATGAGGGACCATCGCCTGGGTCAACGGCCAGCAAATAGCCATCACCCCAGCCCTCGCAGACTACTGGCCCGTTGATCCCCAAAGTGGCCGCCAGGGCAGAAGCCCGTGCCTCGGTGAAATCGTACGGTTGCCGCCGGAACACCGGTGCACACCGCGGTAAAACAGGCCATCCCGTGGCCAGTGTCCCGCCCAATGTGTACTCGAAGTCGAACGTGAACCCGGGCCCACCCACCTCGCCACCGTACCCGTCACCCGTCGCGGCGCCCGGCCACGGTAGCCTCCCGTACTCGGCTAGGGGAGCCCGGTCCTGCACAATGAGTCCGGCTGCAATGACCACAATCAACTGCAGCAGCCACCAAGGCAAACGCCGGTCGGAGGAGCCGGCCCTTCTTTCCCGGGCGTGACCGCCTGTGCCGCCGGGCTGCCATCTGCACGCCAGCGCGATTTTCTACTTGGTATCCATTCATGTCGCAACTCCTCTCCTGATCGGGGTCCGGACGGTCAGGAGCTGGAGCTAGAGCCGGATGCGCGGCCAAAAGGCGCTTGCGCAGCTGGGCACGCCCGGCCGGATCGGGCGACGCCCCAAGAGCCTCGCGCAGCTGCAAATCGAACTCACTATCGATGTCTTGGTGGCGCCTATCAGTCACGGCCGTGCATCTAACCTTTCCTTGAGCTTGGTGGTTGCCCGGTGGAGCAGGCTGGACCCTGCCGTCACGGAACGCCCCGTCGCTGCGGCGATTTCCGGGTTGGCTAGACCTGCGGCGTACTTGAGAAGGACCACCTCACGCTGCGGTCCGGGTAGTTCGACCACAAGACTGCGTAGCCGCGCTGAGTCCTCACGTTCGATGGCTACATCCTCCGGGCCGGGGCCGGTGCAGATGGGGCCGGAGTCAACTACCAATCCCACCGTTACCTTGCCCCGGGCGGCGAGAGTGTCCACGCAGAGGTTGGAGGCGATACGCAACAGCCATGCGGCGAACCCGCCCCTCCCCGCCACTCAAAGCGATCTAGTTGCTGCTGAGCCCGAGCGAACGTCTCTGCGGTGACATCCTCGGCATCAGCCCGCGTTCCCAGGCGGCGGAGGGCATACGTGTACACCCGGGTGACCTACCCATCGTATAGCCGGCCAAATTCGGTCGGGTCCACTTTGACTCGCTCGACAAGCGCACGGACTGCTTCTGGTTCGTCTTGTACCCCGGTCGACCAGGTCACCTCCTGCACCGCACCGTCGACTCCCATCCTGTCCACTTGACCGTTCACTATGTATAACTGGCCGCAGGGGCATTTGTCACGCGCACCGGCATGGAAAGTGCCGCCGGGCAGTGGGGTGTGGTGCGCAAAGACCGCCTTACGATAGCTGCAAAACCCCCGCCGGCGCCCCCTTTGCGAAAAAAGGGACGCCCCCTTTTCAGGACGTCCCGGTTGTGCGATTCTACTTCGAATGCTTGTCGGCAACCTTGGTGGCGCCGTATGAATCAGGCTTGGTCTTTACGTCAAAGCCACTGCCTGAGACCATACCTACGATCTCCTTGATCAAGTCCCGGGTCTGGCCGTTGGGACCCACGTCCAGGTGAATTTCGACATTCAGTTTGGCGTGCCCGTTTTCCGCCAGCCGTTCGGCCAACCTGCTGGCCACGCTAAGACTAAGAGCAGTCTCGTAGAAGATGCGCTGCCTTAGGCTGCCCATTTTCCGGTATTTGCTACGGGTGTAGAAGTAACGGCCGCCCTTTCCCACCCGGTGGAGGATGATAGCCGTAACGAAGCACACCTCGTCCTTGGTATGGGAGTCCGAGCCGATGATCAGCTTGTAAGTGGAATGAGGCGACTCCTTGATAAATCCCAGGATATCCTGGAACATACCTTCAAACGAAGTCGTGCCCTTGGTTGGGCTTGTAAACATCACGGCCCGTCCCTCCCTTCTACACGGTTCGACGTGTGAAATCAATGGCTATTTACAGTTTAGCACTCCGGCCTGGTGGCCGCAACGTGGCCCCGGGCAGCACCGAAGCAATTGCGCTGCTCAAACTGCGAAACTCGTCAACTGTTAGCGTCTCGCCCCGCCTTGCAGGCTCTATCCCCGCCTCCTTTAGAACCTGAAGGACCAGGCCCTTTTCTAGACCGGCCTGGCGTAGGTTGTTGGCCAGAGTCTTCCTTCGCTGCGAAAAGGCGGTTTCCACCGTGGAGAAAAAAAGCACATCGCCCGACCCCGGGTCCTCCCGGGGCGGGAACAGGCTGAGGCTAATTACGGCCGAGTGCACCTCCGGCTGGGGCCAGAATGAGCCGGGTGAAACCCGGATCACTCGTTCCGGTCTGCCCCGGTAAGCACACACCACGGTGAGGACTCCGTAATCCTTAGTGCCCGGCGCAGCAGTTATCCTGTCGGCAACCTCTTCTTGGACCATGAACACCAGTTTTTTAGCGGGTACCCCGGGCTTGAGGAGCCGAAAGAGCAAGGGTGAGGTCAGGTAATAAGGCAGGTTACCCACGATCTTGTCTGCCCTTAATCGGGAGGGCTGCACCTGCATGATGTCACTCCACCATACCTCAACTCCGGCGTGGGACTCAAGGACACGAGCAAGCACCGGTTTTAGCGCAGTGTCCAATTCCACGGCAATGACCCGGCATCCCCGTTCTGCCAAGCGCACGGTGAGGGCGCCTGCTCCGGGGCCGACCTCGAGGACAGTCTCCCCTGGTTCTGGGTCGATGGCGTCCACGATGCGGTCCAGCACCACGGCGTCCACAAGAAAGTGCTGTCCCAGCCGTTTCTTGGGTTGCAGGCCGTGCCGGGACAGCAACCTTTGCAGGAGGGAAACGGAAGTCACCTTCACAAGTGGCCTCCTCTTCGAGCTGGATGAACGCCGACGCTACGAGGCGCGCCTTCCCGGGCGCGCCTCGTGCTTATCACTCATTCTAGTATGTATACTTTTACCCCTCGCTTGACCCCCCATTGCAGAGCCTCTTCTTTGGTGTTGAAGCACACGTCAATAGCGGTGCCACGAATGGCACCGCCCACATCGGCGGCAATGGCAAATCCGTAACCGGTCACATACACCTTGGAACGCAAGGGGATCACATTGGGGTCAACGGCAATGACCCCCTCCCCAGCAGGTATCCCAATCCGGGTAACACCGTCGGCCCACATGCCGGTGGATTCTGGCCCCGGGTAATAGGCGGTAACCCGGTCGGAGATGATGGCCCTGACGATCCGGTAAGTCGTGCCGCCTATGTTGACGGTGTTCTTGGTCCCGGTGGCCACAATGTAGTTTCTGGGCGCTTGTGTGATCTCTTCGCGGATGAGTTCCCGGGCAATGAGTACTCCGTCCTCCAAGGTAAGCCGGTAGGTGTACGTCTTTTCCCCGGGCCGGCCCTGCTGGACCACAGTGGAAAGGCCCACTTCCAACGAAGGGTTCGTCCGGGTTTCCTTGGCGTAGGGGATGGACTCCTTGATTACTTCCTCTTCATAGGTGACGCGGAACACTGTTACCCGCCGGTATTGGCCAAGTCTTTCCCCGAGGGGCGGGTCTACCCGGTCGTCGGGACCCACATGTACTCCAGCCAGTGCAAGGATATCGGTTACGCCTACCTGCCACGTGTTCACTGTAAGCTCTGTCCCGTCCACGTAGACTTTCACCGGTGCCGCCCTCAGTATCTCGATGACGTTGTCCTTTTTGCCCAGCGGGGTATCAAGCCCGCCCGGGACCAGGTCATATTCACCCACCTCAATGCCGGCATCTTCAAGCGCTGCCTGGACCGTCTTGGCCATGGTCTTGAAAGTCATCACCGTGTCGCCGTCCACGACGGTCACCTCGCGGGACAAGGCACGCACAGCCACCGGCCGGGCGGCTGCCAAAAGGAGCACTACGGCCACCGCTCCCAGTGACAAGTAGAGGAATGTGCGCCCTCTATTCAACTTGATCCAGGGTTGTGCCATGTTCCATTCCTCCTGCTATTCCCCGGTTAATTCGACGGCAGGAGATTTCTTCCTCCCGGGAGGGTATGGCAGTTGCTACCATGGCCGGCCTGGGTGCTGGCTGGCATGTTGATGCCAAAGAGCCGACAAGCGTTTTCAGTCGTGGTCCGGGCCAGCTGGTCTGGCTTGATGTCCCTAATCCTGGCGACTTCCTCGGCCACCAGCGCGACAAAGGCGGGTTCATTGCGTTTGCCCCGGTAAGGAGCAGGGGCCAGCCATGGACAATCGGTTTCCAGAAGAAGCCGGCTTTCCGGCACCCGCCTGGTCACTTCCCTAAGGCCCAGCGCGTTTGGGTAGGTGACGGTGCCCGCGATGGACACGTAAAAACCGAGTGCCAGGCACTGCTCGGCAAATGCCCAGTCTCCGGAAAAGCAATGCATGATCCCGGCCAGTTCACCACCGCCCGCGTCCTGGAGCATGGCCAACACCTCTTGGTGGGCGTCGCGGTCATGGATGATCACGGGCAACCGGGCGTCACGGGCCAATGACAGGAGGCGCCGGAAAACCTCCCTCTGAACGGGCCGGGGTGATAGGTCCCGGTAGTAATCAAGCCCGATCTCTCCAAGAGCTATGACGCGCTCGTGCTCTAGCAGTTCCTCCAGCTCCCGGTAGTCCTCAGGCCCGGCCCCACGAGCATAGTGCGGGTGGATGCCGCAGGCCGCCCAGACTGCATGGTGCTGCGAAGCCAGCTCCACCGCGCGCCTGGATGATGCTACGTCAAAGCCCACGTTGATCATGGCAACCACGCCACGTGCAGCAGCGCGCTCCATAACTGCCGACCGGTCCCGGTCAAACTGCCTAAGATCCAGGTGCACGTGAGTATCTACCAACTGCCCGGTCATGACACGGGGCTGCCTTCCTCAATGGGCCCATCGGGCATTAGGAGCCTCAGGCCCTTGCCATCGCTGGCGGCCAAGATCATCCCCCGGGACTCCACGCCCCTGATGGTGACCGGTTTGAGGTTGGCCACCAGCACCACCTGCTTGCCGGCCAGTTGCTCGGGCTCGTAGTGCTCCGCGATACCCGCGACTACTTGCCGGTGTTCATCACCGGTATCCACCACCAGCTTGAGAAGACGGCTGGCTCCCTTGATGGCTTCGGCCTTTATGATCGTCCCGACCTTCAGGTCCAGGCGCTTGAACTCCTCCAGGTCAACCGTGGCCGGCGCTGCCGCACCCGCAGGCGGTATACTGGCGTCCCGGTCCGGTACGGCTTCGATGCGGGGGAACAGCGGCGCGGCTTCCTGCACCAGGCTGCCGGGCCGGGTGAGCCCCCAAACGTTGAGGCTTTCCCAGTCCTGTGTTCTGGGTTGGCCCGGGAGCCCAAGGTATTGCCAGATTCTCTCGGGGGTTTCCACCAAGAACGGAGTCAGGAGAACTGCCACTACTCTTAGGGCTTCGCACAAGTTATAGAAAACCGTACCCAGCCTGCTGTCATCACCGGAGCGAAACAGCGACCAGGGAGCGGTATCGTCAATGTACTTGTTGGCAGCGGACACCAGGCGGCCCACGGCCGCAAGGCCATTGGAAAGCTCCAAGGCATCAAAGGCTTTCTCCACGAAAGCGGGCGTGGCCAGTATCTTCTCCTTGAACAAGACGTCGATCTCTTCGAGTTCTGCCGGCTCACGGATGACCCCGCCTAGGAATCTCTTGATCATGGCCAGCGTACGGTGGACCAGATTCCCCAGGTCATTGGCCAGGTCAGCGTTGATCCGCGCCACCATGGCATCCTCACTGTACACACCGTCTGCTCCAAAGGGTACTTCGCGCAGCAAAAAGTACCTGACGGCATCCAGCCCATACTTGCCTACCAACACCACCGGGTCAACCACGTTGCCCCGGGTCTTGGACATCTTACCACTCTCCAGCACCAACCAGCCATGACCGAATACCTGTTTAGGTAGTTCAAGCCCGGCGGCCATAAGAATGATGGGCCAGATGACCGCGTGGAACCGCACGATCTCTTTGCCGATAAGGTGAAGGTCAGCCGGCCAGTATTTCCCGTACCTGTTGTGGTCCTGCAGGTAGCCACACCCGGTAAGATAGTTACTTAGCGCGTCAAACCAGACATATATCACGTGCCCGGGGTCAAAGGGCACGGGAATCCCCCACCTAAAGGACGTGCGCGACACGCACAGGTCCTCAAGACCACTCCTTACAAACGAAACCACCTCGTTGCGCCGGGACTCCGGCTGGATGAAACCCGGGTTGTCATCAATATGCTTGAGTAGACCATCCGCATACTTGGAAAGGCGGAAGAAGTAGGCGTGCTCCCGCAGACGCTCCAGTGGCCGGTCGTGGTCCGGGCAGCGCCCATCCATGTCCCTGGCCTGGGTGTCGGTGAAGTAGGCTTCGCATCCGGTGCAGTACCAACCTTCGTACTCGCCCTTGTAGATGTCGCCGCTTTCGTAGACGCGCCGGAATATCTCCTGGACTACCCGGAAATGCCTGTCTTCGGTGGTGCGGATAAAATCGTCGTACTGGATGTCCATAAGACGCCAAAGTTCCTTGATGCCATCCACAATGCCATCCACGAACTCCCTTGGCGTCTTTTGAGCCTGCATGGCCCGTTGCTCGATGTTCTGCCCATGCTCATCGGTGCCGGTGAGAAACAGCACATCGTAGCCCTGCAGCTTCTTGAACCGGGCAATGGCGTCGGCTGCCACCGTGGTGTACGCGTGTCCGATGTGCAGCCGGTCGGACGGGTAGTAAATGGGCGTAGTAATGTAATAGGTGCGTCTGGTCATGGTAAAACCTCCCTTAAACAGACATTGCCTCACCCCTAGGGGCGAGGCTTCCTCGCGGTACCACCCTGCTTCATCCCGCCGGATGCGGGACCTCTGGAAAGACGACGGCGCTGCCGCCACCCAATGCTGTACCGGGCATTCCCGTACTGCCTTACTCTGCTTGGGGCAGTCTCCTCCCGGGCCATGTTCCAAGCAGTTCCGGTTCCAGGCTTTCACCATACCCTGGCTCTCTGTGACCCATCCCTGCCTGTACTCATCCCGCTCAACGGATTATCCTGTGTAATATTGCCCGGGAGAGCACCTTACGATGCATCCTGGGCTGTGTCACCAATGATAACGGAAAAATGTGGCGGTGTCAACAGAGTAGGCCACACCGTCGGGGTGGCAGGTCATTCCAGCGAGAAAGACAATGATACCTGCTTATGCTGCAGATTTCAGGCATAATGAACAGCAATAAATGTAAAATCATGTATAATCGGGCCAATGCGACAATTATACTGTTGCCAATGCGGGCGCAGAAAACTTCTAATTAACACATTGACTATTTCTGGCATATTTGGTACCGTTTATATGGGGGACAAGTCGAATTGGGAGAGGAGTGAGAGACCATGATGAAGTCGACGGGCATTGTCCGCAAAGTCGACGAACTGGGGCGAGTAGTCATACCCATCGAACTACGGAGGACCCTCGACATCGAAGAGAAAGACTCCCTTGAAATCTACGTCGATGGCGACAAGATCATCCTTCGGAAATACGAGCCAGCTTGTATTTTCTGCGGGAACGCCTACAACGTCGAGCATTTCAAGGGCAAGAACATCTGCCGGAGCTGCATGTCGCAGATCGGCAGCAAAGCCGTGTGATCTGCCTGGCTTCGGATCGTGCACCTGGAGCACCGTTAAGGACGGTGCTCTTTCTTCGGCCGTAAATCCAGTATGACGGTGAATTCGCCCCGGAGCCGGTTTTGCTCCCGGAGGCGTACCACCAGCTCCCCGGGGGTGCCCCTGAGCATCTCCTCGTGGATCTTTGTCATTTCCCGGGTAATAATGACCGGGACCGGGCCCAGCTCCGCTTCCACGTCCGCTAGCGTCTTGTCGATACGGTGTACGGCCTCGAATATCACTACTATCCGGCCTTCCTGGGAAAGCTTGCGCAGATATCGGCGGCGCTCTCCGGATTTCCGGGGAGGAAAGCCAGCGAAGGTAAACTCGCGGATCTCCAGGCCTGACCAGGCCAGGGCAGTCGTTACGGCACTGGGGCCGGGCAGGACAATAACCTGGGCCCCAGAGGCGTGAGCACGTTCAACCAGCGCTGCCCCGGGGTCTGACACTCCCGGCATACCTGCGTCTGACACAAGAGCCACGTCCAGACCCGAGCCCAGCATGCTCATGACCTGTGGGATCCTGGCGGCTGCATTGTGGTCGTTGAAGCTTATCATCCTCACGCGGACGCCCAGGTGGTTGAGGAGCTTACGCGCACGCCGGGTGTCTTCGGCCAGGATTACATCGGCGCCTTTCAGTGCTGCGGCAACCCGGGGCGTAAGGTCTTCAAGGTTGCCGATGGGGGTCCCACAAACCAACAGGCGTCCTCCGGCCGCCATCAGTGTTTCCCCGTGGAATTGCGCTTTTCATCAACTTCTTCAGCGGGGAATTCCATGACCGTCTTGTTGTCCATCTCAACGTTTACCGAGTTCCTGAGGAGATTTACCCCCACCACCCTACCCTCCCCCTCCAAGGTGACCACTCGGGCACCCACATCCGGGAGGCTGGCCCTGGCTCCTTCATAGTGCTGGCATTCATAGCGGAGGCAGCACATCAGGCGGCCGCATAGGCCAGAGATCTTGGCCGGGTTCAAAGAGAGGTTCTGGTCCTTGGCCATTCTGATGGATACGGGCTCGAATTCACCTAGGAAAGAGCAACAACAAAGCTCCCTGCCGCACGTGCCGAGTCCCCCGATCATCTTGGCCTCGTCTCTAACGCCTATTTGCCTCAGCTCAATGCGTGTACGGAAGACCGAGGCCAGGTCCTTCACTAGCTCCCTGAAATCCACTCTGCCGTCGGCAGTGAAGTAGAAGATGATCTTGGAGCCGTCAAAGGTATATTCCACGTCCACTAGGTTCATGTTCAGACCGTGGTCCTGGATCTTCTTGCGGCATACATCGAACGCTTCGGTCTCCTTGGCCTGGTTGCGCTCGTTTTGCTCAAGGTCACCTGCGGTGGCTTTCCGCAAGACCTTCTTAAGGGGAGCGACGATGGCCTCCTCGGCCACATCGCGGTTTCCGACAACGACTTCACCTAGTTCGGTCCCACGCGCCGTTTCCACTATCACCCGTTCATTACGCTTCAGCTCCAAGCCCGACGGGTCAAAATAGTAGATCTTGCCGGCCCTTTTGAAGCGGACACCTGCTACAACTGGCAACTATGGATCACCTCTTTGAGCTCGAGAAACATGACTTCCAGCGCCAGCCTGGCATTGACATGGCTCTCTACATAATCTTTGGTCCTCAGCATAGCTAGTATGCATTCCTCAAGGCAGTCCGGACCCATGGGAGCTAGCTTGGATGCTTGTGCAATACCGCGTTCCCCGACAGTCAGGCCGCACGCTGTCAAGTAGGCGTCTCGCAATGCCAGGGTCCCCAGATCCAAGCACACCCCCAGCAGGTCCTTACCCAGACCATCCCAGGCAGCCCCGAGCTCAAGAGGGTCGTGGCCGCTAAGACCAGCTATATCATCAACGACCCGCTGCAAAAGACCAACCAGGCTGTTCGATTGGGCCAGCTCAACCAAGCCATGGACCTCTCCATCGCATAGCCGGGCCGCTAGAGAAGCATCCTCCGGGGACAGGCCCTGCCGTAGTAGATCGTCGACTATCTCCTGGTAGGAAGGAGCCGCGAACCGGATCACCTGGCACCTGGACAACACGGTTGGTGGAAGGGCGCCGGGGTTGGCAGTAGTCAGGATCAGAACCGAGTTGGCGGGAGGTTCCTCCAAGACCTTGAGAAGGCTGTTGGCTGCTTCGAGTGACATGGTATCGGCCTGGTCCATGACCCATACTTTGTACCTGCTCTCGTGGCTTATCATGGCCAGAGCTCTTTGAACTTGCCGGACTTGCGTCAACCTCATGGTGCCCTGGTCCGGCCGGATAACACCCACATCGGGCATGTTCCCCTGCTCAATGCGGCGACAGCGCAGGCAGTGCCCACATGGTTCCCCAGGACCGTCAAGGCAGTTCAGGGCACGGGCCAGTTCCAGTCCGGCCCGAGCCAAACCCGTACCGGGCCCACTGAACAGGTAAGCATGGGCAACTTGGCCTTTGGCCAGTGCCGCTGTAAGCAATTTGAACGGCATCTCCTGACCCGGTCCAATACGCCAGGGCAAACGACCACATCCTGCTATACTTTCTCGAACCTCTCCACCTGCAGCACAAAGATGGTGGCCCCGCCCACCTGGACCTCTACCGGGTAGGGCACGTATGAATCAGAGGGTCCACTGACCGGCGCAAGCGGCGTGACCAGCTGCTCTCTGGAGTGACAAGTCTTCTTGATTACGTTAATTACGTTGCTTACCTGGTGGTCCTCGGTCCCGACGAGCAGTGTCGTGTTGCCCTCGCGTAAGAACCCTCCTGTGCTGGCAAGTTTGGTAGAGCGGAAGCCCTTTTGCACCAGGGCCTCCACCAGCCGGGGAGCATCCTTGTCCTGGACTACGGCGACAATTAGCTTCATCTATCGACCCTCCTTTTCCTGAGTCATCACTCCTCAACCACAGAAACCAGGTAGTCGGGCGGTGGGCCGATTCCATGGGCAGAATGACCTCGAGACAAGAGGTCCATCAGGAAGCCCACCATCTCGGCGGTGATCAGCTCCCCAGGACAGATGACAGCCACCCCGGGAGGATAGGGCACTATCATCTCCCCGGCCACGAGCCCGCCCGCTTTCTCCAGCGGAAGCGTGCGCCACTGCGAGAAGGCGGCTTGGCGAGGACGCATTGCTACCGGCGGGATGGTCTTGGGCACGCAGCTAACCTGTGTTCCTGTACCGGGCCCAGGGACACTGACCACCATGGCCAGTGCATTTACCAGGTCTTTTGCACTCGCCTGGTCGCCCACGCCCATTACCAGTAGGACATGATTGTCGCCGGTGAGCTCAGGGTAGTGCCCAAGCCCGGTCAAAGCTCTGGCCAGATCCTGGCCACGCCACCTGCCATCGGACACCAGCACGACTTTTAGCGGGTCTTGGGCCACGTACCCCGGACGCGGGAACCTGGGAGGATGCGGCAAGAACCCCTCCGTCAAGCTGGCGGCCCGTCGTACTTCATGTGCCAATGCTAACGCATGACTCCATTGCGCGGCTGGTCTGGTCACAGCCTGCATGCGAGCTGCATCCAGGGATGCCATTGTCAAGTACGAAGGGCTGGTGGTATGCACAAGCCTCAACGCTGAACGCAGGCGTCGTTCGGGTACCCGCGACTCCCGCCCCATATGAACCATGGCTCCGCCGGTGAGGGCCCCCAGGGTCTTGTGAACGGCGTGGACCACCAAGTCGGCTCCCACCGCCAGACCTGACGGGGGGAACTCCCGGTAAAACGGAAAGTGAGAGCCGTGAGCTTCGTCGACTAGGACCGGTACTCCTCTTTCCCGAGCACAGTCCACCAGGTCGGCTATGTCACCACAGGCACCATGGTAAGTGGGGTTCACCAGCACCAGCAAAGTAGCTTCAGGGTAAGCCCGCAAGTGGTCCTCAACAGTCTGTGGCACAAGTCCTGTATAAACGCCCGCCAGGTCGTCAAATTCCGGCTGCATGAACACCGGGTAAGCGTCCACCAGTATGACGGCGGCAATCACCGACCGGTGCACGTTCCTGGGCAAGAGAACCTTGTCTCCCGGTTTGCAGCAGGCCATGACCGACGCTATGATCCCAGCAGTGGCGCCGGCCGTCAGAAAGTGGGTCCTTTGGGCTCCGAAAGCGGCGGCGGCAAGAAGTTCCGCCTCACGTATGACTCCGCCGGGCGCATGCAGGTCGTCCAGGGAGTCCAATTCAGTCAAGTCGTAGGCAAAAACCTGGTCACCCCAGGCTTCTAGCAAGCCAGACCAGGCGGCCCGGCCTCCTTTATGCCCCGGCACGTGATACTGCAAGGGCTTACCCTGAACGTGCCGCATCAGGGCGGAGAAGAGTGGTGTTTCCTGCTGCCGCACGGTGAACCGTCCCTTCAGTTGCTTAAGTTCGACGCCTGCCACGTGTATACCTACCTGGCGCCGCCGGGAAAGTGACTGAGAGACAAGCCCGAGTTCGGCAGTTCATAGTGCAATGAGTGTGGGAGAAGCGCTGCTCCAGGTGGCAAAAAACAGAAATGGCGCGTAACTCTAGCGTGACTTTGCTACGCAAGTCGGTCCGATGAGTTGAAGATGCCAGTATAGGAGGCCTTTTGGGAGAGGAAGAAGTATATACTAAACCCTTTCTCCGGTCAGCGCCTCATAGAGTTGCTGTAGTTCGGCTCCATTTCTTCGAACTGTACCTCCCGCTGGGGGGCCCCGCAGTTCAGTGACGGTGGAGACCTCCACCTTGCGGATGCCTGATAGTCAGTGGATGAGCCGGTTGATACTGAACGGGAACCCCGAATCGGCGGCTTTCTTCGCAAGCACCTGCGACAAGAGCAGAGCCATGACGCAGATGAAGGTATGGACCTTGACCTTATGGTCAGTCCAGTGATATTGGGGACGCACGGCATGGTGGTAAGGGTTCTTGAAGTGCTTGAATACCTGTTCCACACTGCTCTGTCCTCAGTAAGCGGCCGCGATCTCCGCAGTGGACCACTCGTCCCGGCCAGTTACTACGATGCGCTTACCGAAGAGGACTTCGGTCAGGTGCCGGTAGGCCCGGTCGTCTAACTCCCAGGTCATATCCAGCTGGCCGGTAGCCGCATCCTCCAGGATGGTCACCTTGATCAACTCCTGACCTCGTTCTCCCTGCAGGATCTGTGTAACCTGGCGCTGCACACTGGCCGCTCTCAGGCGGGCGCGTGGTGACTGCAGCCGCTCTTTCAAGGCGTGCAACTGCTGAAACTTCTTGGCCAGCGCCTGCTCCAGACCCCGCAGCTGGCCCTGGCGTAATTGCTCGCTCTGGTAGACCACGACCGTGCGTTCCTGGCCCCAGACTTCCTGCCGGGTATGCTAGCATAGGCATGTGCTACCATTGATCTGCACCGGTTGGTAAGCGGACTGGGGGATACGGAGCAGGTCTTCGTGGCAGGTCGGAGTCAGCGAGGCCACGTAGGCCAGCTGGGAGCAATCTAAGGCCGCGAAGTTGGCCTTGGAGTTGCTACCCTTGTCAAACACCAGGGTGAGTTCGCGGTATCTCACCGGTTCGGAGCTCTCTCGCGCCACATTCGGAGGACCAATAATGGCGCAGGCAGTGCTCCCGGCTTGAGGACCATAGCTGAAGCTTGTGGGGTTCAAGGGACTGGGAATTACCAAAAAGGTCGGTGGCGATGTCTCCGTAGAGAAGACGCAGGAAACCACTTGGGTCCTCCTCCATGAGCATCTCGCGGCAGTCGTCCACAATCTTCTCCCACAGGCGAGCCGTACCGTCCCAAAGCGATGCAAGGGCGGCAGTGTCGTAAAAGTCGGGTTAAGAGGTCCGCAAACACCACTCTCTGGAACTCCTCCCCGAACGTCGGCAGTGTGGACATGGGAGTAAACCGCCCCCGGAGAACTCCAGATGGACGGCGTAGCAGTGAAAGGCGCTTCCCATGGACTTTGTCGGGTCGATGTCCCTTGCTGCGACGGCGCAGGTATGATCCCTGTAGGGGGCCACGTGTTCCATGCTCAGCGTCTTCACTTCCGGGTGCTTCTAATAGTCGTTCATCTTGTTCAGATCTGTCAGGAGAAGCACGGAACTATCGCCCGGACGCGGTCATCCATTTCAACTCGTATGTGCACGGGTCACACCCTCCCTCATCCTAGGCAGGCTTTTGATCTGAGTCTCAAGGCAAGTCTCTGCGTGTTCGAAATCCACTGTGACCTGAAAGGCAGGCATGGGCTTGCCCCCAATGAACATCACGATCCTCTTACTCAGGAGCTTTCCATCTGGTATACTTTGGTGTGCTTTTGAGTACTTCGTGGAGTTCGCTGGCGCAGGGTGGATGCGCCCCAGCCCTGTCGCTCGCGACAATCAGTGCCCTCTGCCGGCCGGCCTCAGAAGGTAGACCCGGTACGCAAGGCCTTTCGCATCGTAGGACGTCACCAGGATGCCCCCTTCCGCGGTCACCTCTCCGAGCGAACCGTACGTCTGAACAGGGTATACGTACCGGTTCATAAGCTGTAATGCGCCTTCCGCTTTGAACAGGTCCTGACGGACTCCCGCCGACGAGGACTCTCCCTCCCTCCGGCTCAGCAGATATCGCTCGGTCGCCAATTCCCATGAGCCTTTGATCTCGTCTGACCCGTATGAACCCTGCTCGCCTGTCTCGGGGTCCACACGGATGACACCGGACCCTTGCGCGGAAGTGAATTGTACGATGAGGTCGCCGTCCTGGATACCGCGAATGCGGTAGTCCGATATGCCTGATAGGTTGAAGGTGAGCGACCCGTCGGATACCCGGAAGACCAAGAGGGACTTTGAATTCGCGGAAGTCCCGAGGACGCATGCATCTCCAAGGAAGAACATTGTGTCCACGCCGGCTGCCCCTGCATTGTAGGGCCACCTTACTTCTCCGGTCTGAAGGTCGAGGAGCGTGACCTCTTGTTGAGGTTCGCCAACCGCAATCCCTTCGCGATTAACGCAGACCCTTGACACGCCGCCTTGAAAGCTCTTGCTCCACCGAAGGCTGCCTGTGGCGGTATCCCATACTCTGATAAGATGGCTGTCGTAACCTCCTGTCCACACGATCGTCGAGTTGTCGAACCAAATATGCTGCAAAGGCCATCTTAAATCCTCACGCCAGTTGCCCACATCCTCGACCTGCCAGGCGATTCGCCCGGTCAAAGGATCGATTCCGAATAGGTACCCTTTCTCAGGAAACGGGTAGCCGAAGCCCCAGAAGTCGTGGACCGTCTCGGTCTTCGAATAGTAAGCCGCGATCGCAAGCGCGCCGGCATCCCCCTCAAGGACAGCGGGCCCCAGCGTGTACTTGCTCGATCCGATCTCGACGGTGGGGACTCGCATCCCATCAGGGACAGGCAATGCGTGCTCGGTCACCGAACCGGTTTTCGAATCGACCACCATATACCCCGGTCTTCCGTCGGCGTAAGTGGCCAGGATGAAGTTCGGGCCGGGCACCGCTCCTACCCTCAGGTCTCCGATCGGCCCGGTCTTGAACCCAAGGTTCTTGGCTTCCCAAATGAGTTCTCCGTCGGATTTTCTAAAAGCATGTATGTCACCTGAGGGGTTCCGGACGATCACATGGACACAGTCCTCCACGACATATACGCTCATCGCGTCGACCCGGTCGCCGATCACTTCGAAACTAAACTCCCTGCCCCAGAGGATCTTTCCATCGGACAGACGGATGAGCCCGATCCACCGGTCGGTAAGGAAGACGGCCTCATCAGATTCGGAGACCCTCTGAGGTTCCGTGAAGGTGCTAACCGGATGAAGGCCCAAAGGCCCGGTCTGCCGGGCCGCAAACCAGAACCCCGATCCGTGGCGCTGCTTCGGAGCAGGCACCATGATCTCCCAGGTAATCTCCCATCGATCATCCAAGATCGTGGGCGCCCGTCTCCATTCGATGTGGAAGACGGGGGCAAGGACAGCGGATGATCCCAGCATAATCACGGCCGACGCTCCGGCCACCAGCTGGGATAGGCTCTTCCTTGAGGCGCTCTCCTCGAGCATTCGGTCTATCTTGGCGCTTGTGAACGTGGCGATTCCGGCTGACGCGAACGTTATTCCCCATGCCGCCGGATTAGGTAGGAAACCGCTGCACCAGACATAAAACGGCATAAAGTACACGAAGCGACCCAAGATGCTCAGCTGGACCAAGAACAAGATGAAGGCGCTCCAGAGGAACCGCCAACGCGAATCACGGCGGAGGTATATGCTCATTAAGAACCCCACCGCGAGCCCCAGACCCGCAGGAACGGCGACAAGGAGCACGTACTGGTGAATGCGCATGAAGCCGTCAATGCCCACGCCACCCTCAACATCGCCCAGAGGATACGCCGCCAAGACGACAAGGAACAGGGTGAGGAGAGCCAGAGATATCCAGGCCAATCGGAGATCCGGCTCGGAAGGGCTCACACACGGCAGGCGGGTGTCTTTACGCCCGTCAGGATTGGAGCCATCTGTGCCTGTATCGGCTCTCTGCGGCATACGTACATCCTGCCCCGAACCGTCTGCACTCAAAGCACATGGCTCCGGCTCATGCGACTTCAGGGAATCCTCCGCCGGGCCAGGCTGCCCGAACTCATCTGGCCTGACACGGTCTTCCTCGGAGCCCTCATCTCCCGCCTGATTCGATTTCATACCGCCTTCCACCGGACCGTCCTCCTCGCTCTCAGCGACTCAACTGAGGCTCAAGCTACGCCCGGTGAGAACTTCTCTCCGGGTGAACGGCCATCCTTGTGCAATGCCGGTGAAGTCCGGAAGTTCTCTAGGATTGTTCTACCGACGGAGTTCCCCGAGAGCCCTAATCTCGACGAGCAGGCGGTTGGCGCCAAACACGCCTTTTTCAGCCATCCTGGCCTTAAGATAGTCCTTGTAGTCGTCGAATTTGGACGGTCGAAGGGGCCTTGGCGCGTACCTCGGCAGTTCCACTGGAGATACTTGGAGGCGGTCTTTCGGTTGCGGCTGGTCTGCCGGGATATCTCCCTGATGCTGAGTCCTTGATTGTGCATGATTTTGATGTCCGAAGTTTCCCCGCCTACGAGCGAGATTGTCACCTCATTGCTCTCTCCTCCAATACGCAGCATATGCTGCTGTTTTGCCTACTCCAGGTTAGACCGAAGTTCCGCTTGACTCAGAGATAGATATGGGTGCCTAACTGGCCTCTTGGCGGACGGGATCTATTTGGTACTGGGTACAGCCCTGCTGTCGAGCTTGAGACCGAGTAATGCCAGGGCCC
>JBFLYN010000022.1:0-54965 GCA_040756655.1 Bacillota bacterium | reverse complement strand
ACGTACCGGAAATTCCACTATACATGACCACCGGCTACACTGTGTTTCGCCGTGAGAAGCATGATGGCTGGATGCACGTTTATGATCATCACGCTCCAACCCACAATAAGCTCTCATATCTTGAGAGGAAGAAGTAGAAATGGCTTCAGTCCTTGCAGTTGAAGGACTCTCTGCGGCATACGTGGGGCAAAAGAGAGAGGTCAGAGCCTTGCGGGATGTGTCTTTCGATTTATGCCCTGGGGAAACCCTGGGGATCATCGGCGAGTCAGGAAGCGGTAAGACTACTTTGGCTTTCTCCATACTAGGATTGCTCGGCGCTCCCCACAAGGTCTCAGGGAGAGTAACTATCAACGGCAAGGAAATCCTATCTCTGCCTGAAGAAGAAAAAAAGAAACTGCGCTGGCGGCAGGTAGCCATGGTCTTCCAAAACTCCCGGGAGGTGTTGAACCCGGTCTTGAAGCTGGCCGAACAGCTGACCGAACCCATGGTGCGCCATCTTGGTCTCCGAGGCACTGAACTAGAAAGCGCTGTGAAAGGGCTCTTAGATCTGGTGGGCTTGCCACCCTTCTGGCTGGAAGCATATCCTCACCAGCTCTCGGGGGGAATGCTACAGAGGGTCCTGTTGGCCATGGCCTTATCGTGCGGTCCTCAATACCTGATAGCGGACGAGCCCACCACCTCCTTGGATGCGGTTTGCCGACAAGAAATCCTATCTAAGATCAAGTCGCTGCAGGCGCAAAAAGGCTTTGGCCTGGTCGTTATCTCCCACGATCTCTCAGTGGTGGCGGACATGGCTGAGCGTCTCATGGTCTTATATTGCGGAGAGATCCTGGAAATGGGCCGTACGGGAGAGGTTTTGGAAGAACCTCGTCATCCTTATACGCGAGGCCTAGTGAACTCGTGCGTGAAAAGATTCCAGTACAAGGACCTATGGGGCATCCCTGGCGAACCCGTTAGGGATGCCGGTAAACGTTGCTCATTCGTAACTCGATGTACCCAGGCTATAGAGAAGTGCAATGACGACAGGCCCGCCCTGAGACCAGTTACTGGCGATCGCCGGATACGATGTCACCGAGGAGGGATAGCGCTCCTCCTGGAATGCAGAGGCGCAACCAAGACCTTCACCTTGGGCCATCACCGGATTCAAGCCCTCTCGGACGTGAACATATCAATTAAGCATGGGGAAACGGTGACTCTGCTGGGAGTTTCAGGATCGGGCAAGTCGACGCTGGCTCAGATCTTGAGCGGAATTCTGCGACCTGATAAAGGAGAAGTACTGTTCAAAGGACGGCCTATCAACGGATCATGGGCGACGCGCCAAGAAGGTGGTATTCAACTGGTGCTTCAGGACGCCTCCGGGTCCGTGAGCCATCGCTTCACAGTTGAAGAGGTCGTCAGCGAACCTCTTATAATCAACAAGATCGGGTGCCCCACGGAAAGGAGCAGAATGGTCCAGGAAGCGTTGCGGGCAGTTCAACTTCCTGTCGATGAGGCTTTCTTGTCGCGTCGCTGCTTCGCCTTGAGCAATGGCCAACGTCAACGCCTGGCCATAGCCAGGGCCCTCGTGATGAAACCGGCATTGCTCTTGGCAGATGAGGTCGTTTCGATGCTAGATGTTTCCACCCAAGCTAACCTATTGCGCCTGCTAAAGGGGCTACAAAACGAAAAGGGCTTCTCCATGTTGTTCATCACCCATGATTTGCATTTGGCCAGGAAGATATCGGAACGCATTATCGTGTTACATGCTGGCATAATCGCCGAAGAAGGTTCCGTCAAGCATGTGATGGAGGGTTCCTGCTGCACCCATACCCAAGAGATTCTTGAGGCCGGGCTAGGATCTCCCGATAAACAAGGCCGCGACCTGCTCCGTGAGATCGCCGATCCATCCTCATCCTCTTGAACATCGCGGAGATAGGGGCATGAATGGTAAGAAGACGCTCAGATTCGTGGAATATCTGTTCACCTTTGCCGTGGTCATCACGCTGAACTTCGCCATACCTCGTTTGATGCCGGGAGGTCCCTTTACCGCCATGTTCACTGACTTGGGAGAGAGCGCTAGCCTTTTCGGGCAAGAGCAACGGCGTCATTTCATGGAGTATTATGGTCTTGACAGGCCTTTGCTGGAGCAATACATTCGCTACCTTGGGGCCCTGGCTAGGGGCAACCTTGGGTTCAGCTATTACTATAAGGAGCCCGTGTTGAACCTCATTTTACGAAGGCTTCCTTGGACTTTGCTCATCGTCCTTCTTGCTACAGTGTTGAGTTTCTTTTTCGGCATAGTTCTAGGGAGCTTTTCCGCATGGAGGCGAAATACATGGTGTGATGTGGTCCTTTATTTCTTCATGGTCGTCTCAGGCACGATTCCCTCTTTCTTGATAGGGCTCTTTTTCTTGTTCTCGTTAGCAGCTGGCCTGGGGATATTTCCACTGTCCGGAGCCACTTCCTACTTCGTGCGGTATGAGTCCAGTTGGGACAAACTCGCAGATATATTGCGTCATGCCATCCTGCCGGTCTTAACTCTTACCTTGGCGCGCACAAGCGGCGTGTATCAGCTGGTGCGAAATAGCCTCATCACCGTGCTTTCCCGGGAGTACATGGTGACGGCTCGCGCAAAAGGCTTAAGGGAGATGCGCATCCGATACCGTCACGCCCTACGCAATGCTATTTTGCCCCTGGTAACCCGGTTCGCTTTGCAGATGGCTGGATTTGTCGGGGCGGCCATAGTGGCGGAGAATGTGTTCGCGTATCCAGGTTTGGGAAGACTAATACGGGAAGCGGTCTTTGTCCGGGATTACCCTATTCTTCAAGGCGTTTTCATCGTTGTGGCGTTTTGGGTTTTGGGAGCCAATATTATTGCTGACATGCTTTATTGCCGATTAGACCCGAGGACGAAAAGCCATGGGGAATAACAAATGGGACAGAGCAAAAGCGCCGTGTGCTCGGATATGGAAAGCCCTCGAATTCTTCAATGCTCTAAGCTGGTTCGGTAAAGTTTCTTTGCTCATCTTGTTGGCGCTGGCGGCTATGGCCGCCTTTGCCCCTCACTTGACCGTGCACCCTCACAACAAGTCGTCAGGACCGCCTCTTGTGCCGCCCAGACAGAGCCATTTATTGGGAACCGACGATCTTGGCGTTGACATTTGGTCAATGATCTGCTTCGGTGCCCGAACTAGCTTGATAGTTGGGCTGGCCACTGCCATGATAGCTGCCCTGGGTGGGAGCGTTCTTGGCATAATAGCTGCTCAATATGGGGGTTGGTTTGATAGGTTGCTCATGCGCGCCGTTGACATCATGATGATCCTGCCCGACCTGCCTGTGTTGATCCTCTTAGCGGCTTTTTGGGGACCAAGCCTCCGCAACATCGTGATCTCTCTCGCTCTTTTTTCTTGGTCCATGCCTGCTCGCCTAACTCGGTCCCAGGCCTTGGTCTTGAAAGAGCAACCGTATGTCAAAATGGCTGCCAGTTTCGGTGGGCGGACCTTCTATCTAGCCTTTCGGCATTTTGTCCCGGAGCTCTTTCCGCTGATTTTAGTTAGCATGGTGCGCCTTTCGGGCAGAGCCATCATTACGGAAGCCTCGCTCTCCTTCATTGGACTGGGGGACCCTACCTCGCGCAGCTGGGGGCTGATCATTCATCATGCCATGAACTTCAGGGGAATATACTTCACGCCTTTCTGGCGTTGGTGGCTCTTTTATCCTGCACTTTTTCTGACCCTCCTCGTGACTTCTTTGGCCTTTGTAGGGCGTGACCTAGAAAGGTTAACCGAACCTCGCATCGCGTTGCACGGCACCGGGAAGTAGTGTCCAGAGCAGACCCCCATGCCATGGTTGGCACCACAGGGCATGAAAATGGGCTTAGATGTAGAACTCTCCTGCCAATATACAGCGGGTTGACGAGATCGGGATCGCTTGGTGCATCGAGCCCGAAGAACAGACAGATCCCGGCGGTCTGACCCGGGTTCGACAGTTCACAGGCAAAATGGGGCGGTTTCGAGAGGTCTGTAATGCGTCTAGCAGGCCGCTTGCCTTTTAGTCTGTCCGAAAAAGCGAAAAGTGCATAGGCACACGTCATAGGTTTAGATACTTGCCCGTTAGATGGTACATATGGTACAATATAGGCATGTATATACGTACTATCTCCCGCAAGAATAAAGATGGCTCCGTAGTCCGCTACGTGCAACTGGCCCACAACTACTGGGATCCCCAGGCCGGCCACGCCCGCGCTCAGGTCCTTTACAGCTTCGGCCGCGAAGAAGACGTTGACCGCGAGGGTCTCAAGCGGCTGATCAAGAGCATCGCCCGTTACCTGGGCCCTCAGGAACTGCTGCAGATCCAAGCCGCCTCCGACGGCGAAACTCCCCTCCAGTTCGTGCGCAGCCGCCCCCTGGGTGGTGCCTGGGCACTCGACCAACTGTGGAAGAGCCTGCAGCTGGACCGTCTACTCGAGCGACTGCTCAAACAGCGCAAGTTCCGTACCGAGGTGGAGCGGGCGCTGCTGGCGCTGGTGGCCAACCGGGCCCTGTGCCCCTTGAGCAAGCTGGCCACAGAAGACTGGGTGGCCCAGGACACGTTCATCCCCGGACTGCCCGAGCTGTCGGTGCAGCAGGCCTACCGGGCCATGGACTTCCTGGTGGAAGCGCAGGCTGAGTTTGAGCGTGAGGTATACTGGCAGACCGCCAACCTCCTCAACCTGGAGCTGGACCTGCTCTACTTCGATACGACTTCCACCTACTTCGAGGTGGACGCAGACCAGATTAAGGATGAGGAGGTGAGGCAGGCAGGCCACAGCAAGGACCACCGTCCCGATTGGCCCCAAGTGGTCATCGGGCTGGCGGTGACCCGCGATGGGATCCCCATCCGCTGCTGGGTGTGGCCGGGCAACACCGCCGATATGAGCGTCATCGCCGAGGTCAAACGGGACCTGGCGGGCTGGAAACTGGGCCGGGTGGTCACGGTGGTGGACCGGGGCTTCTGCTCCGAGGATAACCTGCGGGAACTACAGCGGGCGGGTGGCCACTACATTGCCGGAGAGAAGCTGCGTGGAGGCAAGGCCGGGGCGCGGGAGGCCCTGGCCCGGGCCGGGCGCTTTCAAACCGTACGGGACAACCTGGAGGTCAAGGAGATCGTGGTCGGAGACGGGGAACGGCGGGCCCGGTACATCCTGGTGCGCAACCCGGAGGAGGTCAGGCGGGACCGGGCCAAGCGCGAGGAAATCCTGGAACGGGTGCGGGCCGAACTTACGCGCATTGGTGACCTGGAGGGAGCCCCCCATACCAAGGCCTGTTGCGCTCTGATCGCCCATCCTACCCTGGGCCGCTATGTCAAAACGGACAAGCGTGGTCAACCCCGCCTGGACCGGAGCCAGGTCGCCGCGGAGGAGAAACTGGACGGCAAATACCTGTTGCGCACTTCGGACGATACCCTATCTGCCGAGGATTTAGCCCTGGGCTACAAGCAGTTGTACGAAGTGGAAGATGCCTTCCGCACCCTAAAGACCACCCTGGAACTGCGCCCAGTCTATCACCGACTGGAAGACCGGATCCGCGCTCATATTATCCTCTGCTGGCTGGCGCTATTGTTGGTACGTATCGCTTCGGTGCGGACGGGACAGACCTGGGCCCAGCTGCGCCGGGTTCTGGAGCGCGTGCACGTGGGGGAGTGGGAGTCCACCAACGGGACCGTACTACAGCGCACCGAACTTACACAAGAACAGACGCGGATCTTCGAGCAACTCAAGATCAGCCCACCTCCGCGTTTCCTAGCCATCACCCCGTCTGCCCACAGGAAAGCCACCTAGTTACACGCTATTTCTGTCCGATCTGCGTTTTTTACCATCCGGAGCAGCCCTTTTGCACAACTCGTTGCACTATCAACTGTCGAACTCGAAATTGTCAAGATATGATGGATAAGAGAAATTCACCCCCTGCTCACGGAGATTTTGACGTAGTTGTTCCTCATTGGGGTAGAACCGTTGCACCGTAACTACTCAGGCCACCAACGTAATATAGTTAAAGATCAGGTAACTGCTCAGCCACCCTGCCAACTTGAAAAATAGTGCTGGACTCTGCTCAGCTTATCATCTATGAAAGCAGAAGCTGAATTTCAGGTAACACGGATAACCGAAGAACACATCCTGACAGTCCAAAGGTTGATTGCTGACAATCCTTCATGGAGCCGTACCAGGCTGTCAATGGAACTGTGTCATCAGATGAAGGACATGGCCTGCCGGGATCTCTTGCTCAAGCTGGAGCAGCAAGGGCAGATCGTCTTGCCCCGTCGTAAATCTGACGCCTTTATCCGGGGCGGGCACATATCAATCATCCAGGTACCCCATGACACCACCGAGATCACCGACAGATTAAAGGATCTGCTGCCCTTGCGGGTGGAAGTGGTGGAGACTAATCACCCATCCTGGGGCCTCTTCAAGTGCCTGCTCTACCAGTACCACTACCTGGGTTTCAGCGGCACGGTGGGCGAAAACATGAAGTATCTGGTGTATGACCGGCTGGGTCGGCCGCTTGCCTGCCTGCTGTTCGGCTCCGCCGCCTGGAGCTGCGCCGCCCGGGATGATTTCATCGGCTGGGACAGCAACACCCGCATCAATCATCTGCACCTGGTCACCAACAACACCCGTTTTCTGATCCTCCCCTGGGTGAGGGTCCCCCACTTGGCGAGCCACATCTTGGGGCTCATTACCTGGCGCATCATCAATGACTGGCAGCGCAAATACGGCCATGGCCTGCTCCTTCTGGAGACCTTCGTTGAGATAGACCGCTTCTGGGGCACCTGCTACAAGGCGGCCAACTGGCGCTGCGTCGGCCTGACTAAGGGCCGCAGCCGCAAGCTTGAGGTTCCTGTCAAGGCCGTTTACCTGTATCCCCTAGTGAAATACCTGCCTGGGCGTGTTCTTCAGTGAAACGGGAAGAGATCCTGGCTGTTTACAATGAGGGCCCCGAAGCGGTGGTCGCCTTGGTGGAGGGCCTGAAGGCAAACTTTGAGCGCATTTACCAGCAGCAGGCCCTGCAGATTACCATCCTTGAAGCAAGAGTCAAACAACTGGAAAACCAGCTAAACCAGAACGGTAGGAACTCTAGCAAGCCTCCGTCCAGCGACGGCTTCAAGAGGAAGTAACTATTTAGCCCGTCCCGGCAAGAATCGGTAGCACGGTTTTTCTGCCCTCTCGGGAACTCCTCCTTCCCGCAGTGTAGGGGTGTGCAGATTTCTTCATTTCGGGGACAAGGTGAGCAACGGGTCCAGTGTTTGGCGACGGCCCGCAGGGAGGTATCCCTTGGTGCGATGGGTGGGGAGACTTGCGGGGCTGGCGTCACGCCGGTTCAGGGGGCGCGGGGTTGGAGGAACGACTGGACCTGGAACCCGGCTTCCAGCGCCGCCAGGACTGCGTGGCCCCGCTTGCGCACGGTCGAGATGTAGCCGAGGATGCAGCAAAAGGCCCGCGCACCAGCCAAGCTCCGAAAGGTGCCGGAGATCTTCTGCTGCACCTTAACCATGCGCAGGTCGCGTTCCACCAGGTTGTTGTCAAAGGGGACGCGGAAGCCGTACATGAAGGCCAAAACGGCAGGACGGTGCTTTTCTAGCCGCTCAAGGAGGTTTTGGACCTTGGTCTTTTTGGGTCGCCCGCGCTGGTCGGCCTGGCGGTCAGGCGGTGAAGGGTTCTTGGCCCATCCGCGGGCGAGCAGCCGGCGGACGGCTTCAGCTAGACCCTCAAGGACCTGTTACAAGGGATGCTGCGCAAAAGGCACTAGCGGAGTTGCAGGCGGAACTGGTGGGCTAACTCTCAGCGGCCCCACCAGGCCAACGGCGCCGGGGCAGCTGTTTCAGATAATCTCTGCCTTCTGGCAGGAATTGAGGGCCAGCAATGGCGAAATAAGACAACCAAAATATCAGGACAGGTTGGCGTTTCACTAGAACCTCGGCAACACGACACCTTACATGTTCATGAGGGGGGAACAGCGAATGAAGAACAGAATAGCCTGGTTGGTTTTGCTCGCCATCTTATTGGGAGTGACCACGCTAGGCGCGGGATGCCAGCGGCGGCAGGCGGCACAACCCGAGAAGCCTGCGGAGCCCGTGGAGGCTTCTCCGGTCAAGGGTGATACCCTGGTGGTTGGCATGGTTTCCCCGATGGTGCTCAACCCCATCCTTCACACCGACAGCCCGTCGGCCACCATTAACGCCTTGGTGTTCAGTGGATTGGTGCGGCCTAATGATCGGATGGAGTTTGTGCCAGAACTTGCTCGTAGGTGGGAGATATCCCCTGACGGCCTCGTCTGGACCTTCCACCTCCGGAACGACGTGTACTGGCACGACGGGATGCCCTTCACCGCCGGTGACGTCGCCTTTACCCTAGAGAAGATCATGGACCCCCACACTATCACCGTCCGGCGTGGAGACTTCGAACAGGTAGAGCGGTGGGAGGTGGTGGATCCCCACACCTTCCGGGTGTACTTCAAGGAACCCTTCGCGCCTGCCCTGCAGTCTTTCGCCATCGGCATCATCCCTAAGCACCTCCTGGATGGGGTGGACATCAACGTTGCTCCCTTCAACACCAATCCGGTGGGCACCGGTCGCTTCCGCTTCCGGGAGTGGAAATCAGACGTCCACGTCATCCTGGACCGCAACGAGAAATACTTTGGTCAGGTCCCCTACCTGGACAGCATCGTTTTTCGGCTCATTCCCGACGACGTAGTGCGCATGGAGGAGCTGGCCGGTGGAGGCATCGACTACGCGGGAATACCACCGGTCCACTACAAGCGGATGATGGACGTGCCTCACGTGAAGGTGCATCGCTTCCCCTCGTTGAGTTTTACCTACTTCGGGTGGAACGAGCGCCTGCGCATGTTCAACGACGTACGGGTGCGCAACGCCCTCGGCTTGGCCCTGGACCGGGAAGCCATGGCGATGGCGGCGTACGAAGGCCTGGCGGTCCCGGCCACCGGTCCCTTCCCGCCCATCTCCTGGGCGGTCAACCCTGCTGTGAAGCCGCTGCCCTACGACCCGGTGCGGGCTCGCGAACTCCTGGCCGAGGCGGGCTGGAAGGACACCAATGGTGACGGCTGGCTCGATCGTGACGGGACGGTCTTCGAGTTCGAGTTCCTTGCCCGGTCCGGGGACCCCGTCGCCAAAATGGTCGTCGAGCTGGCCATGGAGTATTATCGCAATATCGGAGTCAGGCTAAAGCCCTTGTTCCTGGAGTGGGGAGACTTTGTTTCCCGTCTGGACCCGCCACGTCGTGAATTTGAGGCATTCTTCCTCGGCTTCGGTGTTGGGCTGGACCCGGATCCCTACATCTACTATCACTCGTCACAAGCGGAGTGGGGGTTCAACGACACCAACTTCCAGGACACGGAAATCGACCGACTGATCGAAGAAGGCCGGCGCACTCTGGAGTTCGAGGCCCGCAAGCAGGTCTACCATGAACTGCACCGGCGGTTGCACGAGACTCAGCCGGTCACCTTCATGTTCTTCACAGAGTCCATCGCCGGCGTCCACCAGCGCTTCCAGGGAGTGGCACCCTCGCCGGTAGGCGTATTCTGGAACGTCGAGTATTGGTGGGTGCCCAAGGCTCAGCAGGTGCACACCACCCCGTAGGTGGGCAGGTTGACCCTGGTTCAGACCTAGTAGATGGGCAGGGACCCGCGGTTTTGCTCGCGGCCGCGGGTCCCTCTGGTTGCGGAAACAGGTGGGGAATGACCTCTGGACCGGCCGTCTCGGCAGGGGGCCGCAGGCGGGCTTGAAGGGAGGGAGCGAAGATGTTGCGGGGGTACGTAGCGCGTCGGCTGTTGGGGACCATACCGATGCTGCTCCTTGTAACCTTCTTGACTTTTAGCATGATGCATCTGGCGCCGGGGGGATTGTCCGCCGTGTTCATCGGGGCCCGAGTCCGTCTAGAAGAGGACCGGGTTGCCATCATGCGCCATTATGGTTTGGACCAACCCTTTCACGTCCGATACCTGCGCTGGCTGGGACGGGTCATCAAGGGAGACCTTGGCTATTCCCTCCGGTACCGGCGCCCCGTGCTGGAGATGATCGTGGAGCGGATCCCCGCCACACTCCAGCTGACCATACCGTCGATCCTGGTGAGCGTACTGGTGGCCATACCTGTCGGCGTGCTGTCGGCCGTCAAGCAGTACTCGCTTGCCGATAACCTTGCTACCATCGGGGCCTTCCTGTTCGTATCCTCTCCGCCCTTCTTTCTGGGCATCGTCTCCATCCTCATCTTCAGCGTTCACCTGCAGTGGCTACCCATCTCCGGCATGAGCACCTTGGGCCTCCGCCATCCGACTTTTTGGGCCTTTCTCATCGACCGGCTCCGCCACATGATCATTCCCGCCGGGATCGTGCTTGGCCTGGGCTATACGGCTGGCCTTATCCGCTACGTGCGGGCGAGCATGCTCGAGGTGCTTCGGCAGGAGTACATCCGGACTGCCCGGGCGAAGGGACTAAGCGAGCGGGTGGTAATCTACCAGCACGCTCTGCGCAACTCCCTCTTACCAGTTGTGACCATCCTTGGCATGTGGGTCCCCTTCATCATCGGCGGGTCGATGATCGCCGAGGTGATCTCGGCATGGCCCGGTATGGGACGGCTGGCGGTTGATGCGGTGTTTGCCAGGGACTACCCGCTGGTCATGGGCACGCTGCTGATCGTCGCCGTCCTAACCGTACTGGGCAATTTGATGGCCGACGTTGCCTACGCTTTGGTGGACCCGAGGATAAGATATGACTAAGGAGGCATGGGCTTGAGGGAGGGGCAGTTACAGCATGCCTACACCTTCTGGAGACGCTTCAGGCGGAACCACCGAGCCATCGCCGGGGCCATACTGGTGATGCTTTTTGTGCTCATGGCAGTCTTCGCCCCGAGGCTGGCTCCCTACGATCCTACCCGTTCCAACCTGACGGTCCGATTACAGCCACCCAACCGTGAGCATCCGCTCGGGACCGACGCGCTGGGCAGGGATATGCTGAGTAGAACCATCTACGGCGCCCGCATCTCCCTGATGATTGCCATGCTAGCAGTGGCGTTGTCCGTTACCATCGGCGTTACTTTGGGTTCCCTGGCCGGCTACTACGGCAAGCTCCTGGACAACCTGATCATGCGGTTTGTGGATCTCCTGCTCATCTTTCCCACCTTGTACCTCTACATCACCCTGGTAGCGCTGCTCGGCCCGAACATCTGGATCTTGATTCTGATCATGGGCGGGCTGGGCTGGACGGGGATCGCCCGGCTTATGCGGGCGGAGGTCTTGAAACTGAGGAACCAGGAATTCGTCGACGCGGCAGTAGCGCTGGGTACGGGCGAGGGCCGCATCATCTTCCGCCACATCCTACCCAACGCCATGGCGCCGGTCATCGTGGCCATCACCTTGGGTATCCCCTCGATGATCCTTGGGGAAAGCGCGCTCAGCTTTTTGGGGCTGGGTGTCCTGCCTCCACACATGAGCTGGGGGAGCCTGGTCAACGACGGCCTCGCCTTTTTCCGGGTGGCCTGGTGGCTGCCGGTGTTCCCCGGCCTAGCCATCTTCCTGTGCGTACTCGGCTTCAACTTCCTGGGCGACGGTCTCCGCGATGCCCTAGACCCCCGCTTGAAGACCTGATGCGGTGTAACCCAGGTACTGCAAAGGACGATGACAAGGCCCAAGAGGTGAAAGCTCAGGATCCCGGCCGATTACAGGTTAAATTACCTTATTTCCGGCACTCATATGTTTTAAACGGCGGTATTTACGCTAATTTGCCAATGCCTTTCTTCGCAAGGCGATATAATACCTTTTGGGTTTGAATCATTCGGCCATGGTTTCATGCTAGTTACTATTAAACTAAATTTTTGTACTTTTGCTCCCAGAGTTACCCAGTAAGTCGGTGGCAGACTGCTTGCACAGTCACCCCTGAGCCTAACCCGGTTTGGTAGACACTCCCAATTAGGCTCTACATCTGTCCAATCTTCACCGTACTCACCCTGGTCGGCTTTCAATAAAATGTTTACATATGCGAAACCTTTGCCTTTATTGACTATTTGTAGTCAATTATCAGAAAATTATATGCGGTGACTTCTTCACTTCCCGCACGGCGCGGAGCGCAAAACCCCCATTTTGCAATCTCTTCCTGGGGCAAAAATCTTTCACCACCCCTCAAAAAGGCTTATACATCAGGTGTTGTTAAGGATCGCAAATGGCGCTGCCTATTAAGAATTTACAGTACCTCTTTCTCGTCTGCCTTCAGCAGTGCAAGCACGTCGATATCCTCATCCACGTCCGGCCAGGACAGAATCCGGCCGTCTCCCACAATCCTCACGTTGGCCCGCTGCTTAGCAGTAGCTTGCGACAGGCGTTGCGACCAGTTGAACGGCACGATCAGTGCCCGACCGTCCGCCAGGTCGACCCGAAACGTCTTGTCGTCTGGAAAAGAAACCCCCACCGCCCGAGGGTTAAGCTTAATAGTGGTGAGAACAGCGTGCCCCTGCGACGAATCATCGCTGGTTACGAGGCAACCGTCGACCATACGCACGATACGGTCACACCGCTTCGCCACCCGATCATCGTGCGTCGCGACGAGCACCGATGCCCCCCGCTCCTTGACGGAGAGAATCAGGGTCATAACCTCTTGGGCGGTCACTCCGTCGAGGGCCGCTGTCGGCTCATCGGCGAGCACAACGACTGGATCATTCACCAGTGCCCGAGCGATGGCGACACGCTGTCGCTCGCCCATCGACAGTTGCGATGCATTCTTCTTCAGTGCCCAACCAAGACCGACCTGGTCCAGCACCATCCGAGTCCTCGACCGACTCTCCTGCCGACCAGGCCTGGACTTCGCATACTCGAGCGGAATCCTGACGTTTCGCTCGACGGTCTCGTTCTCAATTATCGCGAAGTCCTGATGCACATACCCAAAGAACTCATTACGTAGCTGAGCACGGCGACGCTCACTGCCCCCCACTTCTGCTCCATGGATGAGCACGCTGCCCTCAGTCGGCCGACTGAGCAAACCCGACACACTCAACAACGTCGATTTTCCGCTCCCTGACGGCCCCATCAGGGCAACAGCCTCACCCGCGACGATACTCAAGGAAACGTTGCGCACGGCCATGACCTGAGTACGACCACTCGCGTAAACCTTTGACACGTTGCGAGACTCCAGGACCACTTTCATGCTCATCTTCCTATCTGATCTTGATCAAGTACGTCACGCACTGATGTGAACCACAAGAAAACGAAACTGACAACGACCGCCAACATGACCCAAACCGCCCCAGTCGCAACGGGTTCGCCAATCACCACGAGGAGAGAGAGCAAGGCGACAGGTAGCACTAGGACAACGGCAGCCAAGAAACTGCCGATCCGGAGGCTGACATGCATTGCCGTGGCACCGTACATTTCTCGGATCTTGAACGTTCGAATCTCTTGACGTATGGTCAAACGAGCGGATGACACGAAAGCAGTGAGGACCAGCGCGAGAAATCCCAGCATGCCGACGACATACATGGCAGAAGTCATCATGATCTCGCGGAACCTTTGCGGCTGTTCGATGGCCACGTCATGGGGGACTAGAAACAGCCCCCCCTGCGCAGACCCAGACACGTACGCGTCCACCACCTCGTCGGCTGGGGCAAACATGACCGCACGATGCAACGCCTCCTCTCGCTCGATCGGATGGAGTAAGGGAAGCATTCTGGCTGGCGCACGGATGAGGATGCGGTGATCCAGAGGCAAGCCAGAGGCATTTACATCAAAGAAGGTGGCCCCCTCCGGCAACGTTTTAACCACAGGGATACTTTCTCCTGCGAGACTTACCGAATCGATGTTCTGACCTGCCAATTTCGCGCCGCGCATTGCACACGGCGCAGGGTCACACAGCTGGAGATCCGGGAACAAGTCTGGGAGAATGTCTCCAAACAGAACCAAGGGAGTATACCCGCCGGCGAAATCTGGGTCGTCGATACCCATGTTGTACACGATCGCGGTGTAGGCCTCCTGCCGATCGATCATGTCCACCAAGTACTGAACGGTATCCTCACCGACGCTGCTCACTTCTGCGTGCGGGGCCGCCCTTAGGGCGGCAAGTTGGGGTTATTGGAGTATCCTCACCGACGCTGCTCACTTCTGCGTGCGGGTAGTACGGAGTGAAGGTTACCGCGTGACGTTCACGGAGCTGCTTGGCTCCCTTGAGTACGGCTACCTGGGACAGCACATCACCCAGGGCGACCGACAGAACCACGCAGGCGACAGCAATCATTCCGGCGAGCGCAAGCATTGTGGGCCAACGCCGGAGCGCCATGACAAAACCGTCCCACACTTCACGCAACAAGGTTCACCTCCTAACGCGATCGGATAACAACATAAAGGGTCATTGACCACGTCACTGTGGCAGCGACGACTGTGAGGACCCCGGCGCCAGCAAGTGTCTGGAAGTTGCCTGGCGTGAGCGGGACGTGACCGATCGCTGCAACCAGCAGCCCCGAGAGGATCACACCCACGACACCACCTGCCACCAAGCCGGGCAGCCCACCCACCAGGTTCTCCCGAACAAGTCCCAAGGGTTGGGCGCCGTGGCGACTCCGAACGCCGAACTCGTGAGCACGTCCACGGAGGTAGAGTGACCAGTATAGCACGGCACAGACGTGACCCAGCACCAGAAAGAGCACAGTGACAACCAACAATGGGTTAAGAATTAAGTGCTCAACCAGCGGAATCCTTTGCGCCCCCTGTGCGGCAAGCCCCATTCGATGCAGAAGATCAAGGATGTGTCGCACTTGAGTCGGGTCAATCGTATTGATCGTGTAGTTTCCGGGCGGCAGCGAATCCCGTCCGATGCGCCTTGCGTATTGAAGGTCACCAGCACCACGTGGTGCCGAGATCACCCCCTCCACCACGACCCCCTTCGGCAAAAGGGGGAGCGTGAACTCCGACCATCGGCGCTCCGAGTACGTGCCTTTAAAAAGGTAGGCACCACTCATCGCAGAGCGGAGATCCTCGGGGGTAGCTCGGGGAAACCACGCGAGCAAGCCATGGGGGTCGTAAACGAGCATCTCAGGGCGACCATCTCCGTAGGAGGAGACGATCAGTGCGAGCGACCGGTCGCGAAGGTACGCCTTTAACTCCTCTTGAGCCGACGCCGCATCGGTCGCCGCAACCATCTGCGGGCCCTCGAACATCCGAAGCACGGTGACGTCACCCGGCATGTCGAAGGTTGCTTCCTTGCGGGATTCCAGCGCCCACTGGAGGGACCACACCATGAATGCCGTCAGAATCCCGAGAAAGAGGCTACTATGCGCAAGCCTAAAATTCATCAACAGCCGCTGATTTACCAACACGCCACTGCCCCCCTCACCGCGAGACCCACGCCAACGAAGCCGACAACCTTCGGCTGCAGGTCAGACCTGAGAACCACAGGAAGCCGTAAAAATACCTGGTGGTGTACTTGTCACCCCCATAGTGGAGAATCCCAGACAGAATCCTGTCGAGACCGGATAGTACTGTCATTTTTTGAGGTCGCCTGTGACGTGTAGGGACGGCCAGTATCAAGTGGAGGGCCAACCTCTCGTGTGAACCGGTGGTACCCGCTTTGCATTCCGGCCATTATCGAGGTACGAGACCTAGATCTGAACATAGCCGTTCCACTTCGCACCGCCCAACGTCTCCCAAGCTTAGGCGTAGTTCATGCTGGCTCCCTGGGCCGGGACCACGATGGCCAAGGCGACTACAAGTAGGACAACCGTCAACAGGACCGATAACATCCCTCGGACGCATTGTCCGGGTGAATTTCCTGGCACGGCCTACGACCATTCGTGGAACTTCCAGCGCAAGTAGATGTCTGGACTGAACCCCAGCAGCCGCAGGGCACGTTCGGGAACCCGCTTATTGCTAGGAAAACTACGCTTGCCGTTCTCGTACCGGATGACCGGCATGACTTCGAATAGCTCGAGCATCCGGCGCCCGGTGGGCGCCAAGGTTTTGAGCTTACCCGCGATTTCCAGCGGCTCGCTTTCGTGTTGGAGTGCCCGGCGGACCCGGCGCTGCATGAGGCTATACACCAGGAGCGCCAGCAGGAAGACGTAGGCCAGGGCCTGCACCCGTTCGGGCTTTTTGAGATAGACCGGGCCCACGACCTTGGGGTCCTTGATAAAGGCAAAGTGCTGTTCGACCACGGTCTGTTGCTTATATTCCATCAGCACTTGCGAGTCCGACCATACTGGCGCATCCAGAAGGTTGGTGATGAGCACAAAGCAGCTGGCCCGTTTCTTCTCTTCCTGAATCCGCTGCTCGTCACGGCTAAAGCGCGGGCGGATGGTGAAGAAACTCTCGCACGGGGGAGTGTAGTCCTTGGGCGGTCGTCCTCGCGTGGTACGTTTCTCGGGCCGGGTTTGGGTCACCAGCTCATAGTCCAGGCGGAAGTTTCCCTGGCCGTACTCGCGGCAGAAGGCTGACCAGGCCGCGTGGGCCTCGGGCGCACTGGCAAATTCCCGGGCTGCCAAACGCTGGCCCGCCGCCTCCAGGCGGACTTGCTCCTGGGCGACCTGGCGGTCAATGGCCTTGGCCTTGCGGCCGTCCAGTTTGGACGAATGCACCACCAAGCAGCGGTACGTCCTCTCCAAGAGGTTCTAGACCGGTTTCCAATATACCCCGGTGGCCTCCATCGCCACATGGGTAACCTGCTCCTCCTCTAACCAGTCAGCCAGCGCCAGCAAATCCGCGGTCATGGTACCGAAAGACCGGGTGGACCAGCCCGCCGGGGTGATCACACAAGCCGTCAGCGACCGTTTGTGTACATCCAACCCACAACACCGCTCGTAAACTACCTGCACCGCTCTCACTCCTGTTTTGAATCCAGCGGGAGCGGCGGTCCGTGCTGGAAATCTACCCTACGTGCTCGCCCAAGAACAGGCGGCGACAGACTGTGGTGCTCAGACCGCCGGGATCCGTCTAACTCTCGGGCTTGATTGCACCAAGTAAGCCCGATCTCGTCACCCGCTGTGTATTGGCAGGAGTGTTCTACATCGGAGCCCATTTTTCATGCCCTGTGGTGCCACCCATGGCATGAGAGTCTAACTCGGTAAACTAGGGCTAGGAGCCCGCCGGCCTGAGCATCCTGCCTGCACAGGCTGGCGCTGGGCCCCACCCGCGCGTAAGAACATCCAGGCACCCACCACCCTCACCAGCGACGATAAGGCAAACACCACAAGGAACCCAAAACGGTGGTAAAGGGCCACCCCGGCCACGGGCATGAGAAAACCGGTCAGACCCATGAGCGTGTTGAACACCGCCACGTAATCCTCCCGCTTCCCGGTCGGGCTGTGCTCAAGGAGGGCATTGAACAGGACCAGCCCGAAACCGGCCCCGGCCACTCCGGCCGCGGCCATGAGCGGTATGATGGGCCATGGCGAGCGCACAAAACCGTACAGCACCGGAAGCGGCACGAAAGCGAGGGTGGAGAGGACCAAGGCGTAACGATTGCCCCGTGAGTCAGCCACTCTCCCCCAGCGCCTGAAGGTGAGCACTGAGAAGATGCCCGAGATCACCGAAAAGCCCCCCACCCAGCTGGTGGAAAGCTGCAGGGTATTGACAAACAAGAGAGTAAACAGGGCCGCGGGCAGCTGGAGCCCCAGGTGGAACACGAAAGCCGCCGCAGTGAATGTGGCAAACTCCCGGGTCTTGAGGGTCTCTATGACCAGGAGCGCCATCTCCCGCGGGTGCCACCGGCTGGCCAAAGACCGCCCGGGTGTGGGCTCACCTTCCTGCAGCCTGGACAGGTACGTCCAAGACACCATAAGACAGGCAAAAGACGTGGAAAACAGCAGGAAATAGTTGGCGGGAAAGGGCACATGGTCAAGCAAGGGGCCGGCCGCTGCCGTGGCCAGTAGGCCCACCAGGGCCAACAGCATGTTGCGTTCGCCAAACACCCGGCCACGCAGCTGGGGCGGGAACATCTCCCCCATGAGGGTAGTCCACCCCACCCCGCACACGGTGGCCGGGAAATTGGCCACCGAGAACACGGCTACCAGCAGCATGGCCCTCCACGGGAGCTCTGCGGGCAAGAAGACGATAAAGGCCATAGGGAGGTAGAAAAGCCGGTGCGCCATGGCGTACCTGAGGGTAACCGTCAGCCGGCTGGGATACATGTTCACGATTACGGCAGCCGGGACCTGGGAGAGCATGGCCACCAGGGCCGGCATGGATGTGAGGAGACCGACAGCGTAATCGTTGCCACCTAGACGGATGGCGTACACACCCATGAAGGGCATGGTCAGCCCGAGCATGACTGAGTAGAACGACCCGTCGATGAGACTGTTGCGAGCGTTCCGCCTCATACCCGGGTCGGCTATGTAATCGCCGATAGCCAGCCCTCTTCGGGGGCTCCACATACTGTTACGCTCCCGCTGCCCAGGGTACCTCACCAGACCTATTCTAGTGTATAGGAGCAGGCACTGGAGCGCAAGCACCAGAAAGACCCCTAGGGGGAGACAGCTTTCTTTGTCACCAGGCACGACGAAACCGGCCAGCAGGACCATTCGTCCACTGGCCAGGCGGACGTGGGAAGCTTGAGCCGGCCCATGTTGTTGGGAGGCCTGGCCCTGGCAGTCTTGGGGCTAGTGGTCAATGGCGTACTGCCTGGACGGGTGGAACTCCCCGGCGGGCCACCCGATGAGATCGGTGTGATAGTGGAGATCAGTAGTTCCCAGGGCTTGCGGGTGCTGGTCGATGGTGTTGGGTTCGGGCTCACCTGGGTGACACTGGAGCTCAAGACCCAGGCCATTCTCCTGGTCAACGGGGGCCTCCAGTCTATCCAGACCCGCGACCTGGAAGTGGGACAGGAGATCCAGCTATGGTACCATGGCGCCGTCAGGAAATCCTGCCCGGCGCAGGTCGACGCCCGTTTCATCCTGGTGTCAAGGTAGTCGGTCCCGGCAGGCTCGCAATGGCGCCTGCCGCGCCGGGGCTTCCCATCAAGCCAGCGTTAGTCCCGCCGCGAGAGCAGGAGTAGGCCCAAACCCACCAGCAACAGCGGCCACCAGTTGGTAAGAGCCGTGCGCCACGGCCACACCACCACCGGCAGGTACCGGCGCAATAGAAAGTAGGCCCCGAGGCCGATGAGCACGTAGCCGATGCCCCTGGGCGAGCCCCCACTGGTTGTTGCTTCGGCCGATTCTGACCCTTCAGGCATGATCACCCAGGCTAGGATGTAGGCAATGATGCCGTGACCGACCAGTCCCACCAGGACCCAGACCGCCCTTATGAGGACCACGTCCACCTGCAGGTACTCGGCCAGGCCCCCACAGACACCGCCCAGTACCCGGTGGCGCTTGGAGCGATACAGCTTCTTTGACAACGCCTTGTCCCTCCTTCTCAAGCAGGCAGCCCAGCCCCACCATCGAAATCAATGCACCAGTGACCCCGGGGCAGTCCTGCAAGACTCCTCTACCAAGATACCACCAGCCAGGAAAGCGCGTAAAGAGCGGCGTTCTGGGTGTTGTCTGTCAAGTGGTTGTGGGTCGACAAGCCGAATTCGGTAGTTTGGGAAAGTTTAGGTGACTGACATCTGAACCCGGTTGATACTCCTCTTCATCCGGTTGGCAAAGCGATCCACGTTGCTGAGCCACGCTCTGACGCAGCGGCGAGGTGGCGGCGAGCAGAAATTACAGGCGACAACTGCCAGCCAAACTCTGCCTCCTACCTTCTCCCATCGGGACAGGATAGGCGGAACTCACCCTAAGGACGCTATGATTAATTACTAAACTTTTGTACTTTTGCTCCCAGAGTTGCCCAGTAAGTCGGTGGCAGACTGCTTCCACAGTCACCCCTCTTGCGAACTGGGCGTATAGCCATCTAACCAAGAGTAACTGAGCATGGTGCTGGCTCTGCCGGCAGACGTCTCCCCGGGTTGGTGGTGGCTGGTCCGTATCCCGGGAAGCCAGTAGGCCCCGTTGGGTCTCGGCCAACGTATAGGCGATGAGTACCAGCTCCAGGTAGCGCTCCACTCCACTGGTGCTGCGCAACTGGTAGTCATCAAAGCCCAGCAGTTGCTTGGCGTTGCGGTGGAAAGTTTCCACCGGCCAGCCATGGCTGTAGTGGGCCAGCAGTTCCTGGGCGTCCATCGTGGAGAAGGCCTCCTGCCTCGGATGGAAGTAAGCGTAGAACCTGGCCCCGTGGGATGGTGCGGCCGAGATCACGATCCGGGCCCGCAGGTTGCCTTTCAGGTAGCCGTCGACTTGGCGGACGCGGTAGGTCCGGTGGTTCACGGTCACGAGGTGATCCGGCATACCGGTCCGGGTCGCCAGCTCGGCCAGGCGTATCCCTTGGGCGTAAGGAGCGACTCACCGCGGGCGCGAGTGCTTGTTCCTAAACAGCCGTTCATCTGCGCGGGCTATGAGCTCTTTGGGCTCCTCGCCGTCCTCGGGATAACAGGCCACCCCGTAAGAGAGGCTGGGGACCGGAACTTGGCCAAAGGTGCTGGTTTCAATGGTGCGTCCCAACCAACCGGCAGTCAGGCGCTCCATGCTCCTGTGCGCACCCCCGGCACTGGTCTCGGGCATGAGGATAACGAATTCGTCACCACCAAACCGCGCCACCACGTCGGCTACCCGCATGGTTTCTCGAAGGTGCTTGGCCACCTGGGTGAGGGCCTCATCGCCGGCCAGGTGACCGTAGGTGTCGTTGATCCACTTGAGATGGTCCAAGTCAGCTATGACCAGTGCCAGCTCGCGGTCGTGTCTACGGGCCCGGGCCAGCTCTTCTTCAAGCCTCTTCATGAAGTGCCGGCGGTTGTACAGGTCGGTGAGGGGGTCGGTGGATGCCGCGCGTTTCACCTGCTCGTGTATCTGCGCCACCTCGATAGCACTGGCAACGTGGGTCCCCACCGCCACCAGCAGGCGCAGATCGCTGTCACTGAAGGCGTGGGCCTCTGCCCGCCCGACCACCAGTACCCCCAGCCGCCGGCCTCGGGTCTCCAGCGGGACGTAGAGTTCAGACCCCCGGTGCCGGGCCTTTTCGCGGTAATGACGCGGGTCCAGGTTCACATCGGGGATGTTTTGCGGCAACCCGCGCTGCATTACCCACCAGGCGATGCCGGTACCTTCGGGCAGACGCAGGCCCACGTCGCCGGCGTAGGCGCCGGTACTTGCCGCCAACGTCATCTCCCCGGTCAAAGGATCCAGGAGAAGCATACTCACGTCGCGGAAGCCCATCTCCTCACTGACGATATACAGAACGTGCTGGAGACAATCAGGCAGGTAGAGCAAGCGGTTGAGTTCCTCGGCGATCCGGAGCAGGACCCTGAGCTCCCTGGGCATGATGGTGGGCAAGCCCTGCTCGACCAGGGTCAGGGCCCGCCCCTCTTGGCCGACCGGCACCTTGCCTCCTGATTCCAGCTCGGCCAGCCAGCTTTCCTGGCTGGCGCGCGCCTGTTCCACCACCTGGGAAAGGGCCTCCACCACCTGCGGGTGGAACTGGCCGCCCGCGCATCTACGTAGTTCCTCCAGGGCCTGGTCCACTCCTAGCGCTGTCCGGTAGACCCGGTAGGAGGTCATGGTGTCAAAGGCATCCGCCACCGCCAGGATGGCGGCTCCCAACGGGATGTCATCGCCAGCAAGACCGCTGGGATACCCTCCACCTGCATGCCACTCGTGGTGGTGACGTACCAGGGGAGCCAATTCACGCAGCGAGCCACATCTCTCAAGTATGCTGGCGCCGGCCGCCGAGTGGCTGATCATCACCGCGCGCTCCGCCATATCCAGTCGCCCGGGCTTGTTCAGGATCCGGTCCGGGATCCCTACCTTGCCGATATCATGCACCAGACCCGCATGCTCGATCTTCCGGACCTCCTCGGCAGGCAAGTTCATGGTGCGCGCCATCATACCGGCATAGCGAGAAACGTTCACTGAGTGGTCCATGGTAGAGCGGTCGCGGGCATCAATGGTTGCCGCCAGGGCCCTGATGGTCGCCTGGTACATGTCCTCGGCCTTCTGGTAGAGACGGGCGTTTTTCAAGGCCCCGGCCAAGGGATCGGCGAGGGACTCCAGGACCCTTAACCCGGGCCCGCCCAGCGCAGTCACGGTGGAAGCGGCCACGTACCAGAGGCCGACCAGCCTGCCCTCAAGCAGCAGCGGTATCCGCGCCACGGCGCCGAACCCGGCCTGGGCCAGCGCCCGGTAGCTGGCCTCCACCGGTTCGGCCCGCAGGTCGAGAACCACCAGTTCCCTCCACCGCTCGTCACCATCAGGGAGTGGAGTGAGCCAGTCCGGGGGCGCCAAGGTGCCCCACGACCACGAAGCAACTTGCTCCGCCGGCAGCCCGTGTTCACTGGAGGCGATCAGGCCCATCCACTCAAGGCCAAAGGAAGGGGCCAGGATGGCCGCCAGCCGCTCCAGGATGGAGGCCGGACACAGGTTCTGGTTGATGGCCTTTCCGGCCCGGGCGATTAGCTCCAGGCGGGACTGTGTGTGCCGGAGTGCGGTTATGTCCTGGTAGGCCTGGATCCTGCCCATGAGTGCGCCCGCGGCATCCTTGACCGGGCCGGTGAACACGCGGTACTGCCCGGGCGGGTCAACGGTCTCCAGCTCGCTCCACCTGAGGTCACCGCTGCCCGCGGCCAGAAAGCGCAATTCCTCATCGAACGCCTCGCCACTGGCAAACCTGTGCCGCAGTGCGCCCAGGGCCTTGACGAGGTCGCGGCCTACCAGTTCCGGGCGCTCCAACCGGAATAGCTGGCAGAAACGCTGGTTCACGGCCCGGATCGCGGACGCCGTATCGACCATGATGATGGCGCTGTCGGTGGCGTCCAGAAGGGCGCTGAGGACCTGGCGGCTGGTGTGAGACTCCTGGTGCAGGCGGGCCTGCTCAACGGCGAGTGCCGATAGGTGAGCCAGGGTCTTGAGGGGGGGTAGCATATCAGGGGAAAAGGCGTCTAGCTTCCGGCTCTGGATGTCCAGCACGCCGATGACCCGCTCGCTGGCGATCAGGGGGATACACATCTCGGACCTGGTGGCGTCCTTGAAATACACGACGTAGTCCGGGTTGCGGGTGACATCGTTGGCCAGCTGCAGCTGCCCGGTCCTGGCAGCACGGCCGATCATACCCTTGGCAGCAGGCTGCGTAAACCCCAAGGGTGTGATCTGGGCGTGCGCACCAGCCTGCGCTACCATGACCAGGGTATCGGTCCCGTCCTCCCACAAAAAGACCCCGGCGTGTTCCACTCCAAACACCGAGACCACTGCTCTGGCCAGCCCGGCCAGTACGTCATCACGGTCAGGACTGGCCAGGATGCTGGCCGTCACCCTGGCCACCTCATCCATGTAGGCATAAAGATGAGAATCCCTCTTGTGATCCTCCATACCGCCTTCCGTACACTCCCTTCGTTCCTTGACCAGGAAACCCTCGTGGCCTCGAGCATCGCGGCTTGGCGCATGCTGGACAGGAACCTGCATTGAGCCCCGTTGGGGCCAGGCATATTCTCCACACTGGAAATGCGGAGGATGTCGGAAGCAGCTGGGTGGTCTGCCGGAATACTGCGGTGGAAGATCCGAAATAGTGGACCTGGTCTGCATTCTTCGACCCCCACCCCTCGGCTTCCTTCTCCCATGTCTGGCAGGATATGGTCGGTTGATGTCGAACATGGGTCAGGCGGTCTTGGAGAGGTTGCCACGTGCCCGTCCCCGGGTGTCACTGTCCTTCAAGCTTACGTAACATGAGGACGGTAACAGATCAATCCGGAGAAGGAGCGGGTGACGTGGACAATCAACCCGTGCCGGGAAGCGGTGGCTGGAAAGAAGAGGCCCGGTGCTGGATTGCCATGTGGAAGGAGCATCTTGTGCACTTCCAAAAGGCAATCCCCGCTGGCTGTCCTGAGCTTGCAGCCAGTGCCCAGGAGCTGCTTGACCACCTGGAGGCGTTGGACGACCAGGTAGAGGGAAGTCTTCGGCCCACCCCCGGCCTACTGCTGGAGCTGACGGGCACCGTGTCGGCAGTGGCCGCGCTCCTGGGCGAACAGCTTGATGGTCCGGCCGGGTAGAGGAGGGCCCCCGGTCGCCTGGGTTTGGCGTCCTCTTGCGGCTTACTGTAGTCCGGCCAAGGCCAGTGCTACTTCGAACAGCTGCAGGATGCCGGTGACCATGGGAGGTATGTCCGCGTACTCGCTCATCGCATGGTTATTAGCCCCGGTGGTCACCCCAAAGGTAACCGCCGGGATACCCCGGCTCAATGGGATGTTCGCATCAGTACTGCCGGTCGAGAGCCGGGAGTCGATGTCAAGGCCGGCCTGTACGGCAGTGACCAGTTGCACTAGCTCGTGATCCGCGGGAAGCGAGCCAGCGGGACGGTCGCCCACTACTTCGATCTCCAGTTCCACCGGCTCTGCCGCGGCCACCGTCAGCAAGATCCCGCGCACTTCGTGTTCTAATCTGGCCAGGTTTTCGGGATCCACCGACCGCATATCCACCAGCATGGTTGATTCGGCCGCAATGCTGTTTACCGAGGTCCCACCCTGGATCATGCCTACGTTAAACGTGGTCTTGGGGTCTTTGGAGACCGGGATGGCACTGATGGACGCTATCATCTTGCCCATGGCATGCACTGCTGATGGCGCTCCAAAATCTACCCAGGAATGGCCACCCCGGGCCCGGGTGGTAACCTTCAGCCTGCGCGATCCGATGCCTCGGTTGACAATGCCACCCAGCCCACCATCCACGCCCACCACATATCCCAGTCGCGGCCCGAAGCAGTCCACCAGTGCGCGCATGCCCCTGAGGTCGCCCAGCCCTTCCTCGCCTGCAGTTGCGGCCAGCACCAGGGGCTGCCGGGTGTGGACCCCGGCTTCCACCAGTGCCCGGGCCAGCACTACCAGGGCCGCCACCGAGGCGGAGTTGTCCCGCACCCCGGGCGCGTAGATTTCTTGACCTACCCGCCGGACCTTGACCTGGTCCAGCCCTTCGAACACCGTGTCCAGGTGGGCCGCGAGCAACACCACTGGACCGCCGGATGCGCCGGGCAGCACCCCGGTAACATTGAAAACCCCGTCGACGGTCACGTCCTCCAGCCCGGCGGCCAAGAACTGCTCTGCCACGTAGCGCGCGCGCCGTTCTTCGGAGAAAGTGGGCGCCGGGATCTCGGTGATGGCAATGGTTTCCCGGACCAGTTCCTCACCAGCCCCGGCCAGTCTGGCCCGGGCCCTGAGAGCAGCCGGGTGCCGGGCCAGTTCCTGGAGTCGCTCGATCATGGGTGTTTCCTCCCCACCCTCTTGGCCATGAAGATGTCCGGTCGCCCAAAACCATTGGCGTCCGGGATTACCCCAACCAGGGAAAAGCCCACCTTCAGGTAGAACCCCATGGGGTGGGCCAATGCCCGGGCCGCCAGCACATGCTGGAGAACGTGGGGGTAGAGGTCCTTGCCGTAAAGAGTGGTGCCACCGTCCACGTCATCGGTCCCCAAGAAGATGGTGACTCCTCCCCGCTCCCGCACCCGCTCTTCCAGGTCGGCGACCAGAGCCTTCCCCAGCCCCCGGTTCCTCCAGGCCGGGACCACAACCAGCGGGTGCAGTTCCCAGGCATGCCCGTGGTACTGGCAGATGCCCCCGATCCAGCCCATGAGCTCACGACCGCGCACCGCCACCCGGCTGAGCCGCCCGGGTCCTAGCGACTCGAGGACTTCAGCCCGGGCCGAGTCCAGGTCCGGATAGCCGTCCGGGCCCGGAAAGTAGTAGTTAAGCAGGTGGGCCGCCTGCTCTAGTATTCCTTCGTCGTTGGGAGAAAGGTCGCGAATTTCGATGCCCCATTCCTGCACCAACTGTCATCCTCCCCACGCCAGGGTTTCGCCCGGGCCCGTGGGAAGTCCTCCCTGGCCGGAAAACCACCCACCGGCCTCCGCCAGGGTCTACCCCCGGGGCTTGGCCGCCGGGCCGGACCGGCCCGGGTATGAGACTGCATCAGGGCACCGGGTACATAGATATACTAGTCTCAAGGTAACTTGGGGGGTCAGGCGATGGAGATCAGGATAAGGGATACGATAGTGGCGGGAGCCCTGGGTGGCCTGCTGGGCTCGATGGTCGAGGGGGTTCTTCACTACCTATCCTTTGTGACCGGGCTGAGCAAGAGCTCAACTTTGCACATCACCCAGCGGGTAATCATGCACCAGGCATTGCCGCTAACCGGGCTGACCTTGGTGGCTACGTTCATCGGCTTTGTGGGCTTTGGAGCACTATTCGGCGTTGTGCTGGCTTATATATTCCAGCGGGCAGGCACGGATTACGCCTACATCAAGGGGGCCGGGTTTGGCCTCCTTACGTATTTCGTGCTCAATAACTTCATCGCCCCGCTGGTGCAGCCGGATCTGGACATCAGGGAGGATGCACAGACCAACCTGGTATTCTTTGCCCTCCATGTTATCTACGGGTTGGTGACCGCCCACGTAATCCTGCGCGTAAGTCACCGGGAAGCCCGGGGATGACCGGATTGGCCCGGGAGCCTTGCCACCGTGGCATGGAAGCCGCCCGACGTGATACCGTCGTGCAGGTGCAACCACGAGACTGGCGTCCGGGCCCTGACGCCCCGGCATGATTCGGGTTTTGTGGCCTCCAGCCGGGGGCAAGTAACGCTAGCGCACGGCGTAGGCCGTGGCTTCCTGGGCCAGGATCTGTTCGATGCAGTCCACGGCCGTTTCCAGCGGCACTGTGGAGGCCCCGGTTTTTCGTCTTAGCTTGACCTCCACGGCCCCGGCGCTCAGGTTGCGCTTGGACACGGTGACCCGGACCGGAAAGCCCATAAGGTCGGCGTCGTTGAACTTGACCCCGGCCGACACATCCCGGTCATCGTACAACACCGGCACCCCGTTGGCCTGTAGCTCGACATAGAGATCCTGGGCGGCAGTGGCGATCTCAGCGCTTTCGCCTACCGTCAAAAGGTGCACGTGATAGGGGGCCACCGTCACCGGCCAGATGATCCCGCGTTCGTCGTGGTGTTTCTCTACGATGCACGCGGCCAGGCGTCCCACGCCGATGCCGTAACAACCCATGACCATGAACTGCTCCTGCCCGGCTGCATCCAGGTACACCGCGCGCAGGCTCCGGGAATACTTGAGCCCGAGCTTGAAGGTGTTGCCCACCTCGATGCCCCGGGTAAGCTCCAGCGCCTGACCGCAGACGGCGCAGGGGTCCTGGGCCCGGGCGGCGGCGATGTCGGCCACCAGCCCGGCCGTGAAGTCCCGCCCGTAGAGGACGCCGGTGAAGTGGTGGTCTTCCCGGTTGGCTCCGGCCACCATAGAGCCGGCCTTGGGCACACTGTCGTCGGCCACCACCCGGTAACCCGCCAGCCCTACCGGTGACACGTAGCCGGGCACCAGTCCCCAGGCCCGGGCCTCGTCCTCCCCGGCCATCCGGACCTCTGCCACGCCCAGGAGGTTGGCCAGCTTGCGCTCGTTGACTTCCAAGTCACCCCGGATGCACACCAGCACCGGCTCCTGGCCAGACACGCATATCAAGGTCTTGAGCGTGTGCTGGGGAGTGACACCCAAAAAGGCCGCCACGCCGCTGATATCTTTCATGCCGGGAGTGGGGACCTCAACTGGCTCGCCTCCCGCTGCCCGGGGGCTGGCGGTCTTGTCCAGGACCGCCACTTCCCGGTTGGCCGCATAGCCGCACGCCGGGCAGATGAGCAGGGTATCCTCTCCGGCCTCGGTCACCAGCATGAACTCGTGGGCCCCAGTCCCCCCCATCATCCCCACGTCGGAGGCGACCATGACCACGTCCAGTCCCGCGCGCCGGCAGATATTCATGTAGGCCTGGCAGACCTGGGGGTAGTAGGCGTCTAGATCAGCCTGGTCGTGGTGGAACGAATAGGCGTCTTTCATGACAAACTCGCGCACCCGGATGAGGCCGCCACGGGAGCGGGGCTCGTCCCGGAACTTGGTTTGCAGCTGGTAGACCATGCACGGCAGCTGGCGGTGCGACTCCACCTCCCGGCGCGCAAGATCGGTGACGACCTCCTCGTGGGTCATGCCCAAGACCATGTCCCGGCCGCCCCGGTCCTTGAACCGGGCCAGTTCCGGGCCCACCTCATACCAGCGGCCGGATTCCTGCCAAAGCTCGGCCGGGTGTACCACGGGCATGTTGATCTCCTGGCCGCCGATGGCGTTCATCTCTTCCCTGATGATGCCCTCGATGTTGCGCATCACCCGCCAGCCCAGGGGCAGGTAGCTATAGATCCCGGCCGCCAGCCTGCGAATCAGGCCGGCCCGCAGCATCAGCCGGTGACTGGCCAGCTCGGCCTCGGACGGAGCCTCCCTGAGGGTGCGACCAAACAGCGTGGATGATCTCATGCCAGCTCCTCCCATTCCCCGGGGAAACCCGGTTGCGTTCCCCGCTACTCCTTAACACATTAAGGCCATCAGATACATAAAGCAAGCCTTCGCGCCGCGTGCCGGGCCGGAGCGGCCGACCATACTCATGGATCATGGCCCGGGCGGCCGGGAGCTATACCACAATCTCCTTGACCTGGTCCATAAGCAGACCCCATGTGATCCAGGCAGTGGGCGGCCCACCCTGGCTGTCCCGGGAGGGGGCTTCCCTGCACCAGCGAGGCGTGGTCCCCGAGGTAGTCAAGGTGGCTCTCCCAACAGGGACACGGCCCGCCAGTAGGTAGCCGGGGAAACCCTCCCCTGCTCCAGAGCCTTCTTCCCGCTGCCCTCCATCACTTCCGCTCGGAACATGCAGTCGCTGTCCACGACCTGTTGGCCGCTATCCAGGGTCACATCGAAGGTATGCCGATCCAGGCTCCCCGGTCGCGGATGCTCTGGACGACCGGCCCGGGCAGGCTGCCTTGACAACTGCCGCCACGTGTTGCGTCACCTGGACTACACCTTTCACCGTATGCCTGTCCCAGATCATACCACAGCTGGCACCCGGCCGCACGACCCGGTCCTGGGCCTGGCACAAGGTGCTGAGCGAGACTGGAGGACAAGACTCCGGCAGGAGGGTCAGGTGGGCCACTCCAGCTTGCGCATGGCGGGGTAACCTGTGACCCAGGTCACCCGTTCCTCTGGGTCATGGCCCCGGGGTCGGGGGCTCCCCCGGTGCCGGCCGGGCCGGTTGCGCGCGGGATCCTACCCGGAAGTCACCTTGGATCGGCTCCACGGGACGTGGTGAGAAGTGTTTCTCCCTGCGCCGGCCTAAGACATGTTGCACAGGTCCACCACCGGGGATATAATTTAAAAAAACAGTAAAGCGACAAAACGATGACCGGGACTAGTAGGCTGGAGGCTGGCGGCACAGAGAGCCGGGGCAGGGTGAGAGCCCGGCGCGACAGCGCGGCTGAATGGACCCGGGAGTGGAGCGCCGAAAGCGAATGTAGGCGCCCCGGACACCCGTCGTTAACGGGCAAGGCGTTGATGGACGCCAAAGAAGAGAGCCGGCCGACCGGCTGAATCAGGGTGGCACCGCGGAGTGACCCCTCGCCCCTGGGCGAGGGGTCCATTGTTTGGAGGTGAAAGACATGCCCAAGCCCCGTGCGCTCACGGGCGATCGGCCCACCGGACCGCTCCACTTGGGTCATTACCTCGGCTCCCTGGTCCGCCGGGTAGAGCTGCAAAACACCCATGACCTTTTGGTGATCATCGCCGATGTTCAGGCCCTGACCACCCATTACCACCGCCCGGAACTGCTCAGCGCTTCGGTGCGGCAAGTCGCCCTGGACAACCTGGCAGCAGGACTGGACCCGGCCAAGATCACCATGTTCGTCCAGTCGGAAGTGCCCGCCATCGCCGAGCTCACCGTCTACCTGGGCATGTTGGCCCGGGTCAACGCGCTCCGGCGCAACCCCACCATCAAGGCCGAGGCCAAGGCTTACGGCTACCGGGACCTGACGTACGGCTTTCTCGGCTACCCGGTAAGCCAGGCAGCGGATGTGACCTTCTGTGATGCCACGGTGGTGCCGGTGGGCGATGACCAGCTCCCCCACCTGGAGTTTGCCCGGGAACTGGTGCGCAAGTTCAACGCCCACTACGGCCCTACCCTGGTGGAACCCCAGGCTCTGCTGGGACCGGTGCCCCGGCTGACCGGGCTGGACGGAAATGCCAAGATGTCCAAGAGCCTGGGAAACTGCATCTTCCTTTCGGATGGCCCCCGGGAAGTGACACTGCGTCTGGATCGGGCGGTAACCGACCCGGCCCGGGTGCGCCGCCACGACCCCGGACGCCCGGAAGTGTGCACCGTCCACACCTACTACCGGGCCCTGGAAGCGGCCGCCTCGGAAGAAGCCGCCTGCGCCTGTCGGGCGGGGCAGATGGGCTGTGTCGACTGCAAGCAGCGACTGGCCGGCCTCATCAACCGCCGGTTAGAGCCCATGCGCGCCAGAAGGCAGGAACTGGAAAAGCCCGGCCTGGTGGAAGAAATCCTGGACCACGGTGCTGCCCGGGCTCAGGCCCTGGGCGCACCAACCCTGGCCCGGGTAAGAGCCTCGCTCAAGCTCCGGCCGGGGGTCAGGGACGTAACCTGAGCAACCCGTGCTTTAGCAGCACCCGGATGACGGCTCCCACAGGCACGGCCAGGAGCAGCCCCCACGGGCCGAACAGGTAACCACCGGTGAGCACGGCAAAGATCACCAAGAGCGGGTGCAGGCCCGTGCGGTCGCCAAGGATCTTGGGCCCGACGACGGTGGCGTCCAGTTGCTGGATGAGAGTTACCGCCACCAGCACCTGCAGGGCCTTGAGAGGCGAGGTCAAAAAGCCCACGAACACGGCCGGGATGGCGGCGACGATGGGCCCAAAGTACGGGATGAACTCCCCCAGGGCGGCTACAATGGCCAAGAGCGTGGCGAACCTGATGCGCAAGAGGTAAAGGGCTGCACCGGTAAGGATACCGACCACCACTGCCACCAGCACCTGGCCACGGATGAATCCTCCTACCACGCCGTCAACCTCGTGCAGCAAGGCCAGCCACTGCCGCGAAGTGGCCGGGGGCAAAAATCCCTTGATCCGTCTTCGGAAATCATCAAGGTCGCGGAGCATGTAGAAGGCAAGCACCGGCGCGATGAGCACCCTAAGAAGGCTGGCAAAAAGCGCAAACAACCCGGTGATGGCATCACCGATGGAGTTCAAAAGGCGGGCTTCGGTGCCGGCGATGGCTTCGTCCAGGACCCGGCGCACGTTTTCTGGCATGGGCATGCGACTGTAGTCAGTCTGCATGTGGCGGACGAAATCCCGCACCCGCACGGTGTACTCCGGGATGGCCTCGGCCAGGCGGTTTAGTTCTTCGACGAGAAGCGGGAGAAAGAACCACACCGCCAGGGCCATGAGGGCCGACACGCCCAAGTACACCGCGAGGATGGCCAAACCCCGGGGCAGCCCCCGCCGCTCCAGTTCCCTGACCGGCGGCTCGAGGACGTAGGCGATGGCTGCGGCCAGGACAAAAGGCACCAGCACGGCCCGGGACAGGTACAGAAAGTAGGCAAGACCGGAAAGCGCCAGCGCGTAACCGCCCAACCGTACCCACCGATTCAAGCGTTCCCCCCCAAACGAAAGAAGCGGGGCGGGTCTTCACCCGGTCCGCGCCTCCTCGTGTTGCCTCGCTGTGGGCCGGCTATTTCTTCAGGCGCGCCGTCATGGCCCCGATCTCGCCGCGTGTGCGCCTCCAGAGCCTGACCGCCCGTCTCTGCATGCGGTCGGTGGCCATGGCCACCCGGCCTACCGGGCGGCGCTGGGGTGCCATCAGCATGCCCATGACGGCTCCCACCACGCCCCCGGTCAGCAACCCCCGCCAGAATGTCCTGCGCAAATGGAGATCGCTCCCTTCGCTACGGCCTAGCTGTGGCCGGGGCAATGGGGACTAAGGACACCGGTACCGGCGTGCCATCATCTCCGAGCTCGTAAACCTGCCAGCCGTTGCGAGTTTCAGAGAACTCCACGCAGCAGTCCCAGCAATAAAACAGGCCAGTGCCCACCCGGCCCACTGCGCGGCCGTGGCAAGCCGGGCACACGTACCTCACTACACAGTCCCTCCCGCCTCCGGCGTTACTGTGGATCCTTCCCCAAAGCCCGCCCGAGCATGCAGGTTACGGGAGGGGGCGCTCAATGGTTCCTCCTCCCAGGACTTCGTCACCCTGGTAGAAGACGGCCGCCTGCCCCGGGGTGACGGCGGCCTGGGGCTCTTGGAACCTGACTGCCACTTGGCCGGGTCCTGCCGCTTCGAGGCTGCACGGGACTTCCGGCGCCCGGTAGCGGATCTTCACGCAAGCGGTTTGTGCACGGTCGAGGCGACGCACCGATACGAAATTGCAGTCCACAGCCAAAAGCCCCCCGGACAAGGTCTCCCGGCGGGTGCCGACTACCAGGGTATTGCGGGGTGCGTCGATCTCCAGGACGTAATAGGGCTCCGGGCCGGGCAGGCCCAGACCCCGCCGCTGCCCCACGGTGTAGCCGGCCACGCCCCCGTGGGTGCCCAGGCGCCGCCCACTCCGGTCCACGATGGGCCCGGGACGGGCCACGTCCGGGATTCTCTCCCGGAGAAACGCGCGGTAATCGCCGTCTACCACAAAGCAAATCTCCTGGCTCTCGGGCTTGGTCGCCACGGGCAAGCCTGCTTCGGCGGCCCAGCGCCGCACCTGTTCCTTGGTGTACTCTCCCAGTGGAAACAGGGTATGAGCCAGTTGGTCCTGGGTCATGGCATAGAGAGCGTAGCTTTGGTCTTTGGCCGGGTCAACGCCCTTTTTCAAAAGGTAGCGGCCACGCTGGGGGCAGTGTTCCACCCGGGCATAATGACCGGTGGCCAGGTAGGAGGCGCCCAGCTGTTGAGCCCGGCCGGCCAGCAGGGAGAATTTGATCCGGCTGTTACAGACCAGGCAGGGGTTGGGGGTCCGCCCGCGGGCATATTCTCGACAAAAGTCCTGGATGACCTCTCTTTCGAAATCGGACTGGAAGTTCAGGACATAAAAGGGAATACCCACGACAGCTGCGACCCGGCGCGCGTCGCTTGCTGCCGCCACCGAGCAGCAACCCCCGTGGGATACGGCTGTCGTTGGATCCACGTCGGGCCAGATTTGCATGGTGACGCCCACCACGTCAAACCCGCGTTTTTTGAGCAACCAAGCCGCCACCGCCGAGTCCACGCCGCCGCTCATGGCGACCACCACCCGGGGCGCGGCCCGGTCCGCTAGTTGCTCTTCACGTGTTCGCACTGGTGCTCCAACCGTCTTTCCCCGGAAACCTCGCCGTTGGCCCGTTCCTGGTAGTTCTTGATGGCCAGGTGGACGGCGTCTGCGGCCAGGTTAGAGCAGTGCATCTTGTTGGGAGGCAGTCCACCCAGGGCTTCGGCGACATTGCGGTTGGTCACTTTCATGGCCTCGTCCAGACTCTTTCCCTTGACCATCTCGGTCACCATGGAAGAAGTAGCGATGGCGGCACCGCAGCCGAAGGTCTTGAAGCGGATATCGCTGATGACCCCGCCATCGACCTTGATGGTAATGCGCATGATGTCCCCGCACACCGGGTTGCCTACGGTCCCCACGCCATCGGGATCCGGCAACTCTCCCACGTTTTTGGGGTTAGTGAAGTACTCCATCACTTTCTCTGTATACACCGTAACTACTCCTTTCCAACGTACAGTGGCGACATCTCCCGGAGCCTTTCTACAATACCCGGCAAAGTTGCAATGACGTAGTCCACTTCCTCCGCGGTGTTTTCCCGCCCCAGGCTGAACCGCAAAGAACCATGGGCCAGTTCGTGACTGAGTCCCATGGCCAGGAGGACGTGGGAAGGTTCAAGCGCCCCCGAGGTGCACGCCGAGCCGCTGGAGGCGGCTATCCCCATCAAATCGAGGTTGAGCAGCATGGCCTCGCCCTCGACAAACTCAATGCTCACGTTACAGTTATTGGGGAGACGGTGCTTGGGATGGCCGTTGAGGCGGCTGTGCTTGATGTTGGTGAGTATCCCGTGGATCAAGCGGTCGCGTAACGTTTCCAGGTGCTGCCGGCGCTGAGGCAGCTCCTTTTGGCTAAGCTCCGCTGCCATGCCAAAGCCCACGATCCCCGGCAAGTTCTCGGTGCCGGCCCGTCGTTTCCGCTCGTGTCCCCCACCGTGAGCCAAGGGCTCGACCCGTCGGCCTTTTTTCACGTACAGCGCGCCTATCCCCTTAGGACCGTAGATCTTGTGACTGGAGATGGACATGAAATCCACGCCCAGATCCTGAACGTCGATGTCGATTTGCCCGGCGGCCTGGACGGCGTCAGTGTGGACGTAAACGCCCTTTTCTCGGCATAGGGCCGCTATCTCCTTGACCGGTTGCAGCGTGCCTACCTCGTTGTTGCCCAGCATCACGCTGACCAGGATGGTCTCGGGCCTGAGCGCGTGGGCCACTCCGGCCGGGTCCACGGCGCCGTATTCGTCTACTGCCAGGTAGGTCACGTGCATGCCCTGTTTTTCCAGGTACTCAGTGGTGTGGAGGATAGCGTGGTGTTCAACGGCAGAGGTGATCATGTGCTTGCCCTGGACTCCCTTGAGGGCCGCAGTTCCCTTGATGGCTAGGTTGTCGGCCTCGGTGCCGCCGCTGGTGAACACGACCTCCTCGGGGCTGGCTCCAATCAGACCGGCCACCTGCTCGCGGGCCCGGTCCAAGCCGCGCCGGGCTTCACGGCCAAACCAGTGCACGCTGGAAGGATTGCCAAAATGCTTCAGCATGTACTCGGTCATGACTTCTACGACCTCGGGCCTCACAGGAGTGGTGGCCGCGTTGTCCAGGTATACTCTGCGCATGCTTTCTTGCCTCCATTACTGCGGGGTATCTGACGTTATAATCCCGAGTAAATTACTATGGTATCCGGAAAGATCGTAGCATACCGGTCAATCAATGTCAAGAACGTCAGTTTCCATTCCAGGTCCCCGTCAAAGTGAGTTTTTACGGTGGAGACAGGAAGAGCAGGTTGTCTGTAGAGCAAGCGAGTTGAGGCTTGGCTTGAGGTAATAAGAGTCGGTAGGGGTGGCAGACCAGAAGAAGGATAGAGAGGCCCTACGAGTGGCTAACCCGACAAGAAGCACCGGGAGCTAAGAGACTGCTGTTCAGCAACGGATTAGAGCAAGGGCATGGGCGGCACCACTTCTACCGAGTTTCCGAAGCCCGGCAGCTATGTTTTCCCAACCCGCAAGTCGTAGTGAGCCTAATCGGCTTAGTGGACGCTCCCAATTGGGCATACTTGGGAATAAGGGAGTTATTGCCAATGCCGGGAGACGTAACAATGGCTCGCGCATAGCCGTAGCGTGAAAGCCAGTCCCCGCTTATCCGCCGGGCGGCCAAAGCCAATGCCCGGCTGGCCAGGTTCTTCACCCGCACCCAGGGGAAGATCAGAAAGCGGCCATTGTTCACCACAAGCTCCAGCCGCCGCTGGCGGTCCGCCGCCGTCCCACCGATAAATGCATCCCGCGCTTTAAGCTCCCAGGCAGAAGCCCTAAAGAGCAAACGGCCCAACCGCTCAGCTTGGCCCCAGATAAAGTAACGTTGATGCGCCCCGAAAGGAACCTTGTAGCCCAGCGGATGGTACCGCTCCACGTACTCGTTCCAAAGCCTCAGCTCTTCCTTGTCCCGCACCGGTTCCACGGCCACCGGTTCAAGCTCCGCCAACCTGCCGCTTATCTGCCCCGGAGCATCGGTGCGCTCACTCGGGACCACCCTCCTCGCACCCACCGGCCGCTGTGCCCGCTTCGGCGGCAGTCTTACCTCACCCCCGGACTCTAACCGACCAAGAAGCATCAGGCATGACGCTACCTTGTACGTTCCGGTCGCAGTGCGCCAACCCAAAAGTTCACAAATGGTCCGGGCCAACTCCGTCCGGTTCAACTTCGGAAAGGTGGCCACCATCTCCCGCACCAGCTCAAGCTCGGCTTCGGTGAAGTCGCGTCCTACCAGCAGCCGGCTCCCACTCCCATACCTGCCGATAGCGTGGACCTCCCCCCTGTCATGGGCTCCCACGCTGTCAGCTCATACTGGTTTAGGTTTGTCCAGTCCCTATTTGCGACGAAATCTATCCTGTCGGTGCCAAAACCCCCGCATTACTATACTTCTCTCGACCATGCGTCAGCACTGGTTTCCATTGGGGCCGCTGCCCAGTCCAGCCCCGGGGACCCCGGCCCCGAGCACCTCCGGGAATCTCTACCGGCCGGTGAGGAGTTCCGTGGAACCAGCGGTCGCCGCTGGGGGCGGCCCACTTCTGCTCGCTTACCCGCTTCAAGCTCAAGGTCAACGCGACACGCAGGATTAGGACCTCTGTGCATAGAAGCTTAGCCGCCAACAGCCGCAGGTTTGCAGGGGGTTACCATGGTCACAGCAGCACTGGGAAGAGTAACGAGCATCCGCGGGTCCATCATTGATGCAGAGTTCCCCGCTCGCCTACCTGAGCTCTATCACCAGTTGACCGTCGACCCCCACGGGCGAGCGGTAGTATGCGAGGTGCAACAGCATGTAGGCGGCCGCTCAGTACGGGCGGTAGCCATGAGTTCAACGCTGGGGCTATCCCGCGGCATGCCCGTGCAGGACTGCGGTCGCCCACTGGCAGTACCAGTGTCCCCTCGTCTGCTCGGGCGTATGCTGGACGGTCTGGGCCAGCCGCTGGACGGCGGGCCGCCCCTGCACGATGATGAACACCAGTCGATCCACCGCCTGCCTCCTTCGCTAACGGAGCAGCAGGCCGCCGAGGAGGTTTTCCAGACCGGGATCAAGGCCATTGACCTGTTGGCCCCCTTGCAGAGGGGCGGCAAGGCCGGGCTTTTCGGGGGGGCAGGGGTCGGCAAGACGGTGCTGATTACCGAGCTTATCAAGAACACCGTCGAGTTATACCGGGGCATCAGCCTCTTTTGCGGCATCGGGGAGCGATCTCGCGAAGGCGAAGAGCTCTACCGCGAAATGCACGAGGCGGGCGTGCTCGACCGCACGGTACTCATCTTCGGCCAGATGGGCGAAGCCCCCGGGGCCCGCTTGCGCGTGGCTTATTCTGCCCTGACCATGGCCGAGTATTTCCGGGACAGTGGCTTTGGTGACGTGCTGCTCCTGATCGATAACATTTTCCGGTTTGTACAGGCCGGCATGGAGGTCTCGGGGCTGCTGGGCCGCCTGCCCTCGCGCGTAGGGTATCAGCCCACCCTGGCCTCGGAATTGGCAGAGGTACAGGAGCGCATCGCCAGCAGCCGGCGGGGCAGCATCACTTCAGTGCAGGCAGTTTACGTGCCCGCAGACGACTTTACCGATCCGGCCGCAGCTCACACCTTTGGCCATTTGAGCGCGTCCATCGTGCTCTCCCGGAGCATGGCCAGCCAGGGGCTTTACCCGGCCATCGATCCACTGGCTTCGAACTCCAAGCTCTTGCTCCCCGCGGTGGTCGGGCAGCGCCATTACCAGGTAGCACAGGAGGTTCGCCAGACCCTGGCCGAGTACGGCGAACTCAAAGATATCATTGCCATGCTGGGGTTGGAAGAACTCTCCCAACACGACCGCCAGGTGGTCAACTGCGCCCGTCGCCTGGAGAGATTCCTTACCCAGCCGTTTTACAGCACCGAGCAATTCACGGGCCTGCCGGGACGGCGCGTGCCCGTCGAAGACACGGTGGAAGGATGCCGGCGCATCCTGGCCGGGGACTATGCGCACTACCCTGAATCGGCTCTCTACATGCTGGGCACCATCAGCGAAGCCAAGCCTCCCCGAACCCAAGAACGGGGACTTTGACGCTCATGGACCATCAACACCTGCAACTGAAGGTCATGATGCCAACCCGGGTAGTGTTGGATACCCTCGCCGGGCAGGTCAACGTAGAGGCCAAAGGGGGCTCCCGCGGGTTTTTGCCTCGTCACATTGACTTCGTTGCAGCGCTCGCCACCGGCATTATCAGTTACGTAGGAGAAAACCAGCAACCGGGGTTTGTGGCCGTGGATGGCGGCGTGCTGGTGAAGAAGGGAACCCAGCTTCTTGTGTCGACTCCCGATGCTGTGCACGCGGAGGCTTTGGACGAGCTGGAGAAGTTCATCCTGGAAAAGGCCCGCCAGCACCAGGAAAACGAGAGGATCAGCCGGGGGGTTCTGGCGCGCTTGGAAGTGGCGCTGGTACGGCGCTTGATGGAGCTGGGCGGGCGGTGAACTGCCCACGGCAAGGGAGGCGATGCACCCATGGCACCGACTGGTGGCAGATCCCACCGGAAGGGCCAGGCAGGGGATTTCGGGCACACCGTGGGCCAAAAGAGCCGGCGCAAGCTCAGGGCCGACCGTGAGAAAACCCGCAGCATCTGGATGGGCATGGGGATGTTCGGGTTGGTGGGCTGGTCCATTGCCTTGCCTACGCTATTGGGCCTGATCCTCGGTCACTGGCTGGACGCCCGGTTGGGGAACGGTTTTTCGTGGACCTTGGCGTTGATGCTGGCCGGCCTCACCCTGGGGGTCCTCAACGTATGGGGCTGGCTGCAGAAGAATGCCAGCGAAACCCAGGTCGACACGGATGGAGACGATGAAGCATGAAGCCCAACGTGGCCGAACTGGCCCTCCCGGTCCTAGCCGGCGCCCTGCTTGGAGTTTTGCATTTCGGCGGCCTGCTGTGGACGGTGGGACGGCTCACCAATACCCGCCATCCGTTGCTGGTGGCCATGGCTTCTTCGATCATACGTTGTGTGCTGCTGGCGGCAGCACTGCTTTGGCTGAGCGGGTTCAACTTCTGGCGCATACTGGCACTCTTGGTGGGAGTGGGAGTAGGTCGCCTGCTGGTAATCAGGTATTCGCTCCGGTCTTTACGATCGGGAAAGGGGAAGACAGATGAACCTGGCCGCCAGTGACATGGCCCTGGGCGTGTCGTTTTGGACCCTCATGATCAACACCTGGATGGTCATGGCTGTGCTGGTGGCGACCTCTTACTGGCTTACCCGGCACCTGCAGTACGCTGATCACCCGTCGCCGGAACAGAACTTTCTGGAAGCAGTAGTTGAAGTCATCGACCAGCAGATCTCGGAGATAGCCGGCGGCAAGGCATCCCCCTACCTTGCCTTCGTCGGCACCATCTTCCTTTTCATCTTCACCGCCAACGTCATGGCCATCATACCCTCCCTTGGGCAACTGGTACCCGGGTGGCCCATGGTCTACTATCCACCCACGGCTACTCTCGATACCACGGCGGCGCTGGCCCTGGCGGTGCTGCTGGCAGTGCCTTGCTTCAGCCTGGTCCGGGACGGGGTTCGCCATTACCTGGGCACCTACCTGGAACCGACGCCCTTCATGCTGCCCTTCAACGTAATCGGCGAGCTATCGCGCACCCTCGCTTTGGCCGTTCGCCTGTTCGGCAACATGATGAGTGGTGTGGTGATGGTGTCCATCATCATCGGCATCGCCCCCTTCTTCTTCCCGGTGCTGTTACAGTTGCTGGGACTGGTGACTGGCGCCATCCAGGCCTACATCTTCGCCGTCCTGGCAATGGTCTACATCGCCTCGGCGGCAAAAACCCATCAGAAAGCGGGGAAAGAAAAGTGACGGTAGATTTAGCCTTGGTCGGCATGGTCTCCATCATCACGGCCGGACTAACCATGGCCATCGGTTCCATTGGTCCGGCGCTGGGTCAAGGACGCGCGGTGAGCGAGGCTCTGTCCGCCATTGCCCAGCAACCGGACGCAGCCAATACCATCACCCGCACCCTCTTTGTGGGCCTGGCCATGATCGAGTCCACTGCCATCTACTGCTTTGTAGTTACCATGATACTGCTGTTCATCAACCCCTTTTGGCAGTTCTTCATGGGCAAAGTAGGTGGCTAAACCGTATGGAACTCAACTGGATTAGGATCGTTGCCCAGCTGCTCAACCTGGCCTTGCTCGTCTACTTGCTGAAGCGATTCCTCTTTGCACCCATAGCTTCCATCATGGCCGAACGCGAACGTCGCATCAGCCACGGGCTGGATCAAGGGCGGAAACTGGTGGCCGAAGGCCAGGCCCTGGCCGCTGAATACCACCAACGCCTCGGTGACCTAGAAAGGGAAAAAGAGCGGTTGCTCCAGGAGGCCCGGCAATTGGCCGATGCTCAAAGGCACGAGCTTTTGGCCGAGGCCCGGAAGGAAGCCGAAGCCGCCCACCGTCATTTCCATCAAAGCCTCGAGCAGGAAAAGGGCATGGTCCTTTTGCACCTGCAGGAGGAGATTATCAGCCATGCTTGCCAGCTGGCCCAGCGAGTTCTGGCCGAGCTGGCAGACACCGCCCTGGAGGAGGCGGCACTGGGCGTGCTCGTTGGGCGCCTGCATGAAGCGAAAACCGGGCATATCGAGCTACTGAAAGCCGGGTTGGCCACCGATCCGCTCATGGTCGTGACCACCGGCAGGCCACTATCGCCCGGGGCTCGCACCCGTGCTGAAGCTGCCATCCTGCAAGCGTGCCGACCCCACGTCCCCACCATCGAATTCCGGGCCGACGCTGGCCTGGTATTCGGCGTTGCCATCCAGACCACCGCAGCCAGCCTGGAGTGGAATGCCGCCGGTTACCTGCGCCGGGTGGAAAAGGACTCCCGCCAGGAGCTGCTGGACCGTGATGCAGCCCGGGAAGCTGCGGGTCATACCCATGCTTGAACAGGCGTATCGCCATGCCCTGGCCGCCCTGCACGCGGCACTCTGCAGCCAGCGTGAGCGTGAACTGCCTTTGCGGGAGAGCGGCCGGGTGCTGAGCACTGGTGACGGCATTGCACGGGTGGCGGGCCTGCCGGGAGTACAGCTGGGCGAGCTGGTGCAACTGCCCGGCGGGTTCGGCATGGTGCTGGACCTGACGGCGACAGCAGCCGGGGTTGTGCTGTTGGATAGGGTCACGTCGTTGGGCACTGGCGACTATGTGTTTCGCACCGGAGAAGTGGCGAGAGTGCCGGTGGGCGAAGCGCTCCTGGGGAGGGTGATAGATCCCCTGGGTCGGCCCCTGGACGGGGGGCGTGCCCCGTCCACCCAGCACTACTACCCGGTGGAGCGGCCGCCGCGACCCATCAGCGACCGGGCGCCGGTGGAACGCCCCCTACAGACCGGCATCAAGGTGATCGACGCCCTGGTAGCCATTGGCCGCGGCCAGCGCCAGTTGATCTTAGGTGACCGCCAGGTGGGCAAGACCTCCATCGCCTTGGATACCATGGTCAACCAGCGGGAGCAGGGGGTGATCTGCATCTACCTGGCGGTGGGGCAGCGTCAAGCGGCTACTGCTCAGGTCATCGCCGCGCTGCGGCAGCACCAGGCGATGGAATACACCATCGTCATGGTGGCCAGCGGCTCGGACCCGGTGGGCCTGCAGTACCTGGCGCCCTACGCCGCCACCAGCGTAGGTGAGTATTTCATGGAGCATGGGCACGACGTCTTGGTGGTCTATGATGATCTTACCAAGCACGCCAACACCTACCGCGAGCTCTCACTGCTGCTGCGACGCCCGCCCGGCCGCGAAGCCTACCCCGGCGACATCTTCTACGTTCACTCGCGGCTTCTGGAACGCGCGACCCACCTGCGCGAAGACCTGGGTGGGGGCTCTTTGACCGCATTGCCCATCGTGGAGACCCAGGCACAAAATATCTCCGCCTACATACCCACCAACCTTATATCCATCACGGATGGACAGATCTACTTGGACCCCGGCCTCTATCAACAGGGCTTCTTGCCGGCGGTGGATGTGGGGCTTTCAGTATCCCGCGTGGGGGGCAAGGCACAACTGCCCGCCTACCAGGGGGTAGTTGGGCCCCTCAAGCTCACCTACAGCCAGTACCGGGAGCTGGAGATGTTCTCCCGCATCAGCGCGCGACTGGACGACGCATCCCAACAGGCCATCGATCGAGGGCGGCGCCTGCGGGAGGTGTTCAAGCAGGATCTACTGGAACCGGTGCCCCCTCTGGGCCAACTGGCAGCACTCATGGCGCTTACCGAGGGAAAGCTGGACCCCATCCCCCTGCCGGATATTCCCGGTGCCGAACGCGCCATCCGGGCCAAAGTAGAATCAGAAGGAACGGCACTCAAGAAGGTGGTAGAGGCCAGGCAGCCGCTGCGGGACCACCACCGCGCCCACCTCGAGCAGTTGATCGAAGCTGCCCTCGCCGGATTCCAGCAAAGGGATGAGGCCTAGTGCGCACTCTCGCCATCATCGAAAGCCAGATCCAGACGGCGGAGACCCTCAGTTCCATCGTGGGGACCATGCGCACCCTGGCCATGGTCAACATCCGCCGGTTTGAACACGCCACCGGGAACTTACGGGAATACGCGCGCACCATCCGCCTGGCCCTGCACGTTGCCACCGCCCAGCTGCCACCCGGGCAATGGGAGCGTACCCGGCTCTCCCCCGAAGGTCCCGGTCTGGCCGTGCTGGTAGGTTCGGACCAGGGTTTGTGTGGCCAGTTCAACGACCGCATGCTGGACCACGCCCGGCCGGCCTGGTCCTCTCCCGGCTGGTGCCCCGTGGTGGTAGGGACGCGACTGGCAGGAATGCTGGAGACCGCCGGGGCCAGCCCTCTGGCGGTGCTGGATGCCCCGGTGAGCGTCGAAGCCATTACCAGCCAGGCCCGCCGTCTGCTGCAGATCGTCGAAGAACAAAGGGAGCAGGGGCACTGCGGCCGGTTGCGCGTGATGTTTCACCGGCACCTGGGAAGCGTCCGTTACCGCGAAACCACCCTGGACCTTCTCCCCTTTTCCCCCCGGCAGTTCCGGCACTTGCCCACTGGCGAACCTCCTTTTCGAACCCTGCCCCAGTACGGGAGCGAGCCCTCCCAGCTGCTGGCTGACCTGCTTCCCCAGTACTTCCTGTCCGAGCTGGCCCTGGCGCTGGCCGAGTCCGCCGCCAGCGAAAGCGCCGCTCGTCTGACGGCCATGGAGGGCGCCAGTCGCACCATTGAGCAGCATCTGGAGGAACTCATGAACCAGTACCGGCAGCAGCGCCAAGAAGAGATCACCGCCGAACTGGCCGATGTACTCGCAGGCGTGGAAGCGGTGCAGCCCCAGGGTGAGTAGACAGGGGCCCGCACAGGTCCATCATGGACGTCCGCGCCCGGGCTGCTGGCCAGCTGGCAGACTGGGGGTTCTCCAACCCGCCGACCGGCGCAGTTGCTGCTGGAGACCGGCGTTCTCACCCGGCACCGCCCGGCCTTTGCGCTCATTTCGGCACGGCTCGTGGTAGTTGCGCCCGGTGGCATGGTCGCGCCGGAGGAAACCGGCTATGGGCTGGGGGACGTTCTCCTGGGGGGTCTTTCTAGCTTTGGCGACGGGCCCGGCTGGATGCGGAAGACCGTGCCTCCATCCTCACGCTCAGCTCCTCACGTCGCCCGCCGCCCAGGTATTCGACCTGGGTCCGCATGCAGTTTGCGCGGGCGCGCCGGCGATAACTGCGCGTCCTGCTGGGGCGGAGCACTGTATTCCCTGGCGTATCTCCGGGTGGTGCGCGGACTGGCCGGGCACCAGGTGCAGTTGGTGAGTTTCTTGACCGGATAGGAGGCCCGGGCTGGGGTATTGCTTGCACATGCACTCGGCACAGGTTTGTGCCCCGGGCAAGAACCAGGACCAGCCCGGAAACGCCCGCCGCAGGTAGGCCACTGCACTCCCCGGGGACTTTGGTTTCCGTTACTGCCTTCTCAGGACTCGCCCGGGCAACGCCCCGGTGTGTTGCCCATCCCGGACCACGGCCGTCCCGTTGACCAGCACGTGGCATATCCCAGACGGGTAACGCAAGGGCTCGGCAAAGGTAGCTTGATCTTGGACCGACCTGGGGTCAAACACGGTGACGTCGGCCCAGTATCCCGGGGCCAGTATTCCCCGCCCGGGTATGCCCACCCGGTCGGCGGCCCGGGAAGTCATCTTCGCGATGGCCCATTCCAGGGTAAGAAGACCCTCTTCGCGCACGTACTTCCCCAGTACCCTCGGGAAAGCACCGAAGTTCCGGGGGTGGACTTTCTGCTCGATGTCTCGAGACAGTGCCCGGCCGTCGCTGCAGATGATGGAGAGCGGGTGGGCGATGGCGCAGGCCACATCGTCTGGTGAGATGGCATGCCTGATGACGCCGACCTGGCCCTGGGAGGCGATCAAGAGATCGAACGCGGCATCCCACGGCTCCTTGCCCAGTGCCTGCCCGATCTCGGTCAGGTTCAAGCCCTCGTACTGCCGGTGCTCGGGTGCAGTGACCGAGGTCACCACCATGCGGTGCCAGCCCCCCTGGCGTTCGGTGCGCCGGCGGGACTCTTCTTCGATCCGCCGGCGAGTGTCCGGATCCCCGAGGCGGGCCACCAGGGCCTGCCGTCCCCCGTCGTGGGCCCACTCGGGCACCACAATGGACAGGCTGGTACTGGAAGCTGTGTAAGGGTAGACGTCGAACATGACGTCCAAACCTTCGTCTCGGGCAGCCTCCACCAGGGCAATGGTCGCCGGGAGTTGGCCCCAGTGCTCCGGGCCTACGGACTTCAAATGGGAGATCTGTACCGCCACCCGCGATCTCCGCCCCACCTCAAGGGCTTCCCTGACGGCTTCCTCGAGACCCGGCCCCTCGTCCCGCAGGTGGGTGCTGTAAAGGCCGCGCCCGGCCACCACTTGGCAAAGCCCGGCCAGTTCGTGGACATCGGCAAAAAACCCCGGCGGGTACTCCAGACCTGAAGATAGGCCGAACGCGCCCTCCTCCAGGCACCGGGCCAACAGGTCCTTCATGTTTTCAAGGGTCTCCGGCGTGGCCTTGCCCGCGCCCTCGCCCATGAGCAAGGTCCTGAGGTTGCCGTGCCCCACCAGCCCGGCCAAATTCACAGAGGTCTTGGCCATTTCCAGGCTCTGCAGGTATTGACCGTAGGTGGTCCCGGGCACTGGCCCTCCGGACGTCCCGCAGTTCCCAATGACCTCGGTGGCAACTCCCTGCATCACCTTGCTCATGGCCCGGCCATCTTCCAGGGTCACGGTATCCGAATGCGAATGGATGTCCACAAACCCCGGGCTCACCACCAGCCCTCCCGCGTCCATCCACTGCCTGCTCTGGACCCGGCCCAGTTCTCCCACGGCGGCCACTTGACGGCCGGTGATGGCTACGTCCGCCCGGAAGGCCGGACGCCCGCTGCCGTCCACCACCAGCCCACCGCGGATCACCAAGTCGTACATGTCCATTCCACCTCAACCCAGGTTCATGATGTACCGGTACATGAGCCAGAAATGGCTAAGACTACCCCCCATGACCAGAAGGTGAAACAGTTCGTGGAAACCCACCAGTCCCGGGAGGAAGTTGGGGCGCTTGATGGCGTAGATGAGGGCACCGGCGCTGTACAGGAGCCCACCTGCCGCCAGCCAACCCAGCGCCCCCGGGGGCAGGGCGTGGTACAGGGGCCATATGGCCACCACCACCAGCCAGCCCATGAAGAGGTAAAGGGAAACGGAAAGCCAGCGCGGGGCCTGCAACCATACGAGTTTGAGCACTGCCCCGACCACAACCAACCCCCATACACAGGCCAAGAGACTCCACCCCCAAGGCCCTCCCAGGGCCAGGACACAGACCGGGGTGTAGGTGCCGGCAATGAGGACGAAGATCATGATGTGGTCAATGCGCCTGAGCAGCCTAGACCCCGACGGACCCAACGGCAGCAAGTGGTAGAGGGTGCTGGCGGTATAGGCCAAGACCAGGCCGGCCCCGAACACGGCAAAAACGGCCACGTGTCGACCGGAGGCGCGAGTGCAGGCGGCGTACACCAGGACCATGAGCCCGGCCACTGAGAGCACGGCACCCAAGGCGTGGGTAAGCCCGCTGACCGGGTCCTTCAACCTCCCTGGCAACTGCTTCACCTCCCGGCGGCATTCACGGCACAACGGCCCCCAAGAGGGGCAGTAGCACGCTGATGACGGTCACCAGCCTGATGATGTGCAAGACGCTGACCACGCCCACGTTGGCCCCCAGGGCTTCGCTGAGGATCCCCATCTGGCTCAGCCCCGCCGGGGCGCTGGCCAGAAGACAGGTCACCATGTCCCAGCCGGTCCAGCGGTGCAAAAGGTGGGCCAGGGCAACGCCGCTTGCCAGCATGATCCCGTTGAGCAGGAGCGCAGGCGCCACCAGGCGGACTAGCTGGGCGAAGGTCTCGGAGGTAAAACTCAGTCCCACGGTCATACCGATGCCCACCTGTGACCAGTGGACTATGGCCGGGTGAAGCGACCTGCGTCCCCGGTCCTTCCAAAGCCCAGACGCAGCGGTGACGGTCATAGCACCGACGAGGGCTCCCGCGGGCACGCCCCGGGCCTGGAGGAATAGCGCCCCGGCACCGGACGTGGCCAGGAGCGCCAGGGTCTGCACCGGCCCGGCCACCCGGGCCGGGACGGGGGCCACGGTAGTGGCCGCTACTTCCGCCCGGCCGTTGACCAGGGCGGGCACTACCAAGAGCACGCCCACCACCCGGGCCAGTTGGAGGGCCGCCACCGTGGGCGTGTGGGCACCGAAGGAAGCAGCGGCCAGGGTCATCTCGCTGATCCCGCCGGGGGTGGCGGCGAACAGGGCTGTGGCCCGGCTGATGGAATTGGACATGCCCAGCAACATGCCACCCGAGAGCCCGGTCACCACCGCCCACAGGCTCACCACCACGGCCGGGCCGGCCATGCGTTTCAGCTGGTCGGCAAACTCCCGGCTGATGCGCAGGCCCAGGACGGTCCCGATGACTACCTGGAGCCCGGTGCGCAACACCGGCATGAGCCCGGGCAGGCTCACCCCGGCACTGCTGGCCAATCCCACTGCCAGCATGGAACCGATGAGAGCAGGCGAGGGGACCCGGGCTCGACGGGCCACCCGGTAGCCCAAGTCCCCGACAACGAGGCATGTGGCAAAGAAAAAGCACGTCTGGATCGGGTTCACTGGTACCATCTCGGCTTCCTGGGACTGAGGGGGCAGTCGCAGCTCCCCTTTCCCGATCATAGACCCGGGCCTGTCCATCGTCAAGGGAAACCGCCCGGCCGGGCAGGTGTGGGCACGGTCACTGGAGAACACGTCCGGTAGAGACCTCGAGAGGATGACAGCCATGCCTGCCCAAAGACCACGCCCGCTTAACTTGCTCCATGGTCCCACCCCTCTGGAGGAGCTTCCCCGGCTGCGGGCCGCCCTAGGTTGCTCTCCCCGCATCTGGGTAAAACGCGACGACTTGACCCCGTTGGGGTTAGGGGGCAACAAAGTCCGCAAGCTCCAATACGAGGCCGCGGCCGCCGTGGCCCGGGGTGCCGATGTGCTGGTGACCACCGCCGGAGTCCAGTCCAACCACTGCCGCCTCACCGCGGCGTTGGCCCGCAAGCTGGGCATGGACTGTGTGCTTTTGATCCAGGGTGAGCCGCCAGCCTTTCGCCAGGGAAACCATCTACTCTACCTGGTGTTCGGGGCCGATGTACGGTTTTTGGGCCCTGGCACCAGCTTGGATGAAACCCTCCGCCAAGTCTGTACCGAACTGGAAGGTAAGGGTCGCCGCCCCTACTTCGTCCCCATCGGCGCTTCTACTTCCCTGGGTGCCCTGGGTTACGTGGACGCCGTGGCGGAAGTGGAGCAACAGGCCAAGGAGCTGGGCGTGCGCTTCGACCACGCCTTCGTGGGCACCGGGTCCTGCGGGACCCAGGCCGGGCTTTTGGCAGGCGTTGCCGCCCACGGCAGCTCCATGGAGATCCATGGCATCAGCGTCGGTCCCATCCTGCCCGGCCAGCCAGGCTTGATCCGGCGGCTGGCCGACGGGGCACTCCAGCTCATGGGGTTACCGGGGCTTCCGGGGAACAAGCCCATTCGTTTCTACGAAGGATACTACGGTGAGGATTACGGCAAGCCCACCCTGGAAGCCCTGGAGGCCATCCGGCTCCTGGCCCGCACCGAGGGCCTGGTGCTGGACCCGGTCTACACCGGCAAAGCCATGGCAGGCATGCTGGATCTCATCCAGAGGGGCAGGTTCGACCACGCCCCGGCCGTCCTGTTTTTCCATACCGGCGGGGCACCCGGCCTGTTCGCCAGGGCGGCGTTGTTCCAGCCCCAGTGAGGTCCGGGGAGGGATAACCTTGCAGGTAAGGGCACCACTGGCCGAACGCATGCGCCCCCGGGCCCTGGACGATTTCCTGGGCCAGCAGCACTTGGTGGGCGAAAGGACCTTGCTCCGCCGGGCCATCGAGAAAAGGCGCTTGTTCTCCATGATACTCTACGGCCCGCCGGGCACGGGCAAGACCGCCCTGGCCACGGTGCTGGCCCGGGAGACCGGGTGCGAGTTTTCGCGCCTCAGCGCCACCACGGCCGGTGTCAAAGAGATCCGGGAAGCGGCCGAGCCCGGGCTTTTGCGGAGCACCGTCCTGTTCATCGACGAGGTACACCGTCTTACCCGGGTGCAGCAAGACGTGCTACTCCCATGGGTAGAAAAGGGCCTGGTGCTCATCGGAGCTACTACGGAAAACCCCCACATCGCGCTGTCGCCCGCTTTGCTTTCCCGCTCCAAGGTCATGGAGTTCAAGCCGCTGGCAGCGGCCGAATTGGACCTTTTGTTCGACCGGGCCTTGAAGGTGCTCTCTGCCGACTATGGCCGGCCCGTGGCGGTGGAACCCGAAGCCAGGCAGCACCTGATCGCCACTTCCCAGGGAGACTGCCGCCAGCTCATCAACGCCGTGGAGCTGGCTGTACTCAACGCCGACGAGGCCGGAGGATCCCTGGTGGTGACCACCGGGGTGGCCGAGGAGGCGGTGGGGCGGGTACTGGTGCACGATGCCGGCGGCGATGCCCACTACGACGTGGTGTCCGCCTTCATTAAGAGCATGCGGGGCTCGGACCCGGACGCAGCCCTCCACTACCTGGCCCGGATGATCGCCGCCGGAGAAGACCCCCGCTACATCGCCCGCCGGATCATGGTGCATGCCGCCGAGGATGTGGGGATCGCGGACCCGCGCGCACTGGAACTGGCAGTGGCCGCGGCCCTGACCGTGGAACGAGTGGGGTTGCCCGAAGGGCGTATTCCCCTGGCCGAAGCCGTCATCTACATCTGCCTGGCACCCAAGAGCAACTCGGTGATTACCGGCATCGACCGGGCCCTGGCGGACATCGCCCGGGGGAAGATCGGGCCGGTCCCCATGCACTTGAGGGATGCCAGCTACTCCGGCGCCTGCCAGCTGAGCCACGGCGCCGGGTACCGCTACCCCCACTCCTTTCCCAACCACCTCTGCGCCCAGCAGTACCTGCCGCCGGGGCTTGAAGATGCGCAGTATTACGAGCCTTCGGACCAGGGGCTGGAAGTCCGGGCCCGCCAGCGCCTGGCAGAGATCACAAGAGTCGTCCGGGGTCGGACCGGCAGGCAATAGCTAAGACATAGTATCGATGCCGGTGTCGACTCAGCATCCCCCGGAGTGCGGCATATGGCTGGCAGCCACTAGGTAACACTCGTTTCAGTAATGCTTCGCTTTGCCGGCAAGGGCCGCCATTCCAGCTGGGGTGCCAACTGGCGCTGGATACGGAACGCCACGATTGCTGACCCCAACGGCGTCGCCACCGCGTGTTGCGCGCCGCCCCATTTTCTGACAACAGACCCGGATTCGGACCTGGGTATCCTGTTGGTGATTAGCCAGCTCCGGGCCAGGCCGCCTATGTCGTGTAACGGGACGACCGTCCAGCCTGACCACCTGGTACGAGGCTGCACGCCGGGAGCTCGGGGATGTAGGGGGCGGCAGGCTCCCACCACCCGACCAACACCCACCAGGATCCATGCTGCCCCCCGGGATGCTCGTGCGGCTCACTCCCCAGGTCAACACAGGACCAAAGGAAAAATCTCGAACGGGTAACCCTTCCCGCACCGGCCGTGACCCGGTGAAGACCGGCACCGGGCAGGCCCTGCCTGGTCGGACCGCTCAGCGGCCCCTTTGCCTGCCTGGTGCAGCGAGCCTACCGGTGCTCCCGTAGCTTGCGCTCCTAGCCCGACGCTTCGGCCCGGGCGTCCAGTGCCTCTTGCGCCCGCCGGGCCGTGGGGTAGTCCAGGCTCCTTGCGGCCAGGCGCAGGCACTCCAAGGCCTCGGGAGAGGACATCTGTGGCCAGGCATGGATGACCCGGGCGCGGACCGCCGGGTCCCGGCTGGTCTCAAATACATTCCCCAGCCGGGGCACGAGCTGGCAAAGGTCGAGGCGCCCGGCCAGGCCTATCCCCAGGTCCTGGTCATCCGGGTCCGACGCCTGCAGCCATTGCCGGCAGAACGGCTCCACTCCCAGCCTGCGGAGCTTGCTCTGATAACTGCTGCCTTAGAAGCCGCATAGGTGGCTCCACTCCCAGCCTGCGGAGCTTGCTCACGAGCATGAAGTCTCGGTACTTGCCGTCCAGGAGGGCCTTCCCCAGCGCCCCGAAGGCCGGGTGGGGGTGCTTCAGGAACGTCCGGTCCGTACGCTCAACGGCCTCCATGGAAGCTCCAGGCTGGAGCAGGCAGTCCAGCAGCTCGCCCATCAACTGGCGGTCGGCGTCGATGAGGGCACACGCGGCCTCTGCCCGCACTTCGCTGTGGGCATCACCGGTCATATGTCTGAGGTATTCTACGTCTTCGCAGGCAGCAGCTATGGTCACGGCCTTCGTCCTGATCTTGTGGTACGGCGACGTAGCGGCGGTGTCCACCAGCGCTACGGCGTGAGCATGCAGCCAGCCCGGTCCGGACAGGGATTCCAGGAGATGGTGATGGACTTTTTCCGCCGGGCAGCGGGAAAAGACGCGGCAGAGCGCTTCCACCACCAGGTCTTGCTGCTCTGTAGTATAGGGTGTTCGAAGTAGCAGATCGATGGCAATGATCTGAGCCTCTTGGCGCTTGCCCGGTGAGAGGAGTAGTTCACCGAATACGGCAAGAAGCTGCGGGCTGACGGTACCCTCCGCCATGCGCAGGGCTTTCCCAAACCCGCTGAGCTGGTAGGTGATCTCGAACATCCGGAACACGTGCTCGCCGAAGCTGAACTAGTAGCTTACCTGGGTCACCCACTTCCTGGAGGCTATCAACTGGGTTTTGGCCCTGCAGTCCTCACCCCGAACCAGGTAGCTTGGCCAGAGCTTGTTCCGCCCGCCGGGCGCTGGCAGAATCTATGCCCCGGGTAACCACGTGCAGGCACTCCAGGGCTTGGGGAGATGCCATCTGCTCCCAGGCGTCGATGATCTTCGCCCGGAGTTCCAGGCCACCGGTGGCTTCGAAAACGGCCAGGAGCTGGGGGCTCAGCCGGTGCAGCCTGAGGCGTCCGGCCAGGGCTACCGCCAGCCTCAAGTCACCCGGGTCTGAGCCTTGCAGCCACCGGCGGCAGGCCGACTCCACGCCAAGCCTCTGGAGCCTGTGCACCAGGAGGGAGTCCCGGTACCTTTTGTCCAGCAAGGCTTGGCCCAGTACCTTCAAGGCCTGCTCTGAGTGCTTGGCGAACGCCCGGTCTGCACACTCCCCAGCTTCCAAGGATGTGCCGGGCCGGAGCAGGCAGTCCAGAAACTCGCCCATCGACCGGGGGTCGGCATGGACGAGGGCACACACGGCCTCTGCCCGCACCTGGCAGTGGGCATCGCCGGTCATGGAACGCAGGCACTCCCAGTCCTGCCTGGATGCGGCCAAGGTCACCGCCTTTTGGCGGATACGGTCGTAAGGAGACTTGGCTGCGGCGCGTATCAGGGCTTCCAGGTGGGCGCCCGTCCAGCCCCTGGGCCGGGATAGACGCCCGAGCAGGTGACGCTGGACTGCTTGGGCCGGACAGGACGAGAAGACATTGCCGAGCCAGTCAACCACCAGTTCCTGGTCTTGAGGCAAAAAGGACGTGCGAAGGAGCAAGTCGATGGCGGCGTTCTGAACCTGGGTACGACTGCCTGTAGAGAGGACCAGGGCCTCAAACTCCTCCCGGAGCCGGCTGGTAGCCTTGCCCGCCGCCATGCGCACGGCCTTCCGGAAGCCGCTGAGCTGGATCCGCACCATCAGCGTACTCACGGCCTGGGGAACTAGTGCGAGAAACACCGTTTTCAACCACGGAGTTGACCAGATGCTCACCTTCAGGCCACCCCACCCTTGCGGGACTGCGTTCTCCCTATGGCGTTCTCTATACCCCTCGGTACATCCTGCCAACCATGATATCCGGACGCCGCAGAAAGACGGGGGTTCGCTTCACGAAATGCCGCCAAGGGACACGGCTCCTATGGGAGATGTTCGGGTCTTGCTTCGCATCACGCTCGAGGCTGCTGAGCTGTTCTTGTAAGCATCTCTACGGCAGGACCAGCCTCGCTGAGGTGCTGGGGCACCGGGCTGAGCCACTCCCGGTTCTGTGGAGAAGGACCCGCCCAAGCGGGTGTCGCTCCCGCTGTCTCCGGCCAAGAATCAAGGTACAATGGGCTCCGGGCCGTGGACCTGAGCCTGCCCCGGGTCCGGGAGCTCATGACCATCATCGCAAAGAGCAAAAAGGACTGGATTGGTGCCACGCACCCTGCAGTAGCCCGCGTGGTCGGACCCGCCTTGTTGAAAGACATCTGGGTCTACCCTGTGTTTGGCTATGACCTGGGCATCGGGCACCTGGGAACCGTTTGCATGAACCTAAACGCCCGGCCTTACCTGGAAAGCCACGTGGACTTGCTGTACTGCATGATGCACGACGTCTTTCACGTGGCCTACGAGAGGATTCACACCGTCCCAGAACTCCAAGTGTCATCACAAGGGTTACGCGACCAGTGTGGCCTTGGAGCCGCGTGAGAGCGCCGGCCATATGGCGTTTTCGGACTATGTGTCAGCTACCCGGCGTACAGGAGCAACATAGCACTGCTCCACGGGGTGCAAAGAGCGTTGGCAAGGACCAGCTGAGCACAGAAGAAGAGCCAGATGGCGTTTGGCCCGGATCGGCCGACCTACCGGGTTGGTTGTGAGATGATCAGGTGCGTACCGGACACCTAAGGCGAAAAGGCGGTACGGGCGGGCGCGTTTCCAACCGGCCGGTGAGTTCTGGCAGAGGCGTTGGCACCTGCTCGGGGTATGATGAGCCTGGACCGGCCACCCGTCCCCTTTCCCGCTGTGAAGGAAAAACGCGCCTCCCGCAGCGAAATACCTGTAATCTTCGGGACTAGGAGGCGATATCATGACCAGACCTCTGCGGCGCCGGGACCGGGAGCTACCTGGGGCGGAAGGCTGGAGCATATTGCGGGAGGAAACTGAGGGTTTCCTGGCCACCGCGGACGGCCAGGGACAGCCTTACGTGGTCGCCGTCAATTACGTCCTGCTGGAGAACACCATCTACATCCACTCGGCCCTGGAGGGCCACAAGGTGGACAACTTGCGTGCCAATCCCCGGGCCTGCTTTTCGGTGATGGCGGACGTCAGACCTGGCCACTACACCACGTACTACCGCTCAGTGGTGGCCTTCTGCCGGGCCCGCCTGCTGGAAGAGGGAGATGAATGGCGGCGAGCCTTGGAGGCGTTGTGCGAGAAGTACATGCCCGGGGGGCCCGGGTACAGTTTGCCCTATAGGGGGACCCTGGTCATCGCCCTCGACATACAGCACCTGTCGGGCAAGGGCAACCAGCCACCCCGGTAGCCCGTGTACGTACCCAGGGCCGGGCACCGTGGCCCGGCCCTGGGGGAGACTGCTGATGGAGCCGGCGGGCGCGGCGGGCCTCGGCGCCTACTGGACCGCCTCGGCGAAAGCCTCGATGGCCGTAGCTATGTCCGCCGCCGCGATGTCCTTGTGGGTGACCAGCCGGATGCGGGTGGCCGCAGCCGGGTTACAACGCACTCCCCATGCCGCCACCGCCGCGCACACCGACCGGGCGTCCTTGCCGGTAGCCGCCACATCAACAAACACGATATTGGTCTGGACAGCTTCTAGGTCCACGTAGACACCGGGCAGTGCCGCCAAGGCCTCGGCTAACCTCCGGGCATGGGCGTGATCTTCGTGAAGCCGCCCGGTCATCTCGGTAAGCGACAAGATGCCTGCCGCTGCCAGGATTCCGGCCTGGCGCATGCCCCCGCCCAGCATCTTGCGGTACCGCCGGGCCTCTTCCATCCAGGCTGCCGGACCGGCCACCATGGACCCCACCGGCGCGGCCAGCCCCTTGGACAGGCAGAACATGACCGTGTCCGTGTGCTGGAGCACGTCGGCCACGGGCACCTGGAGATACGCGGCGGCGTTGAACACCCGGGCACCGTCCATGTGCACGCTAAGACCGTTATCATGGGCTACCCGGTAGAGTTCCTTTAAGGTAGCCAGGGGGGTTACCGTGCCCCCGGCGCGGTTATGGGTGTTCTCCACGCATAGCAGGGTGGAACGGGGGAAGTGGATGTTTTGCGGGCGTATGGCCGCCGCCACCCGTTCCGGGTCCAGGATGCCCAGGCGACCGGGCACGGTTCGGGCCTGGACAGATCCTAGTGCGGCTATGCCCGCCACCTCGTAGTAGTAAATGTGAGACTCGGATTCCAGGATGATCTCGTCGCCGCGCCGGGTGTGGGCCAGCACCGAGAGACAATTGCCCATGGTCCCGGACGGCACAAACATGGCGGCTTCCTTGCCGGTGATGGAGGCGGCCAGTTCCTCCAGGCGGTTGATGGTAGGATCTTCCCCGTACACATCGTCTCCCACCTCGGCCCGGTGCATGGCCTCACGCATGGCAGGAGTGGGGAGAGTGACGGTATCACTGCGGAGATCGATGATCTTCAAGGACGTCAGCTCCTAGCCAAGAGGTATGCCTTTCCGTGTTCTACGGGCCGGTCACCAAACCCTGCCGTCAGCGTGGAGAATGGGTGGCTGGCCAGTCACGGCTGGGCATGGACGGAAAAGCGAGTCTTCAGCCACTAGAAGCAGCGTTTAGACCGAAGTTCCGAACCAGAAAACCCCATATTGAGGCATTTGCCCTGGTAGAAGGGATAACGTCACCGGAGGCACTGGGAAATGTACCCATGTATGTTAAGTGTTAGGTCTTGCCTGGGCCGCCATATCATGGTATAATGAAGCCATGTATATCGACGTGGTGCCCAACCGTAACTCTCCCCCCGCCATCCTCCTCCGCGAATCGGTGCGGGAGGGAAATAAGATCCGCAAACGTACCCTGGCCAAC
>JBFLYN010000021.1:0-57032 GCA_040756655.1 Bacillota bacterium | reverse complement strand
GAGCGGGCCCTGGCATTACTCGGTCTCAAGCTCGACAGCAGGGCTGTACCCAGTACCAAATAGATCCCGTCCGCCAAGAGGCCAGTTAGGCACCTATATCTAGCTCTGAATCAAGCGGAACTTCGGGTTAGATGAGGCGGCAGGGGACCAGGGCGATGGCATTGCTCTAACGGCCCACAGTGGACCAAAGGAGTAACCCAACGGCGGCCCTGCGCCCTACTCTACTCCGGGCAGGAAGCCCTCAATGGATCCCAGGGCGCTTTCCTGGTAGACTGCACCGTGACGGGCGATGGCTCCCGCCATGGCCCGGATGCCCGGGTGATGGTGCTGGAGCCACTCGGGCGGGACCTCGGCCCGGACCCCGGCCAACCCCGGGTGGGGTACGAGCTGAGCTGGAGCCGGGGTGAAGGCCAGGAGGCGGGCGGCAATGCGCAGGCCGCCCAGGTCCCAGTCCACCCAGATCACCAGCTGCTTTTCCGCCAGCCCGGCCAGCTTGCTCAAGAGGAGATAGAGGCCGGAGCGGGGCATGCCGTCGGTGCCGATGGCCAGCACCTGGGGGTGGGGCCGGGCGGCCAGGTAGTCCAGGGCCGAGCGGTTTTCCACGAGCACCAGGACCCGGGCCGGGGTTTCCAGCGCACGGGTGGCCAAAAGGTCGCGGGTGGACAAGGCCGGGGCCGCCCCCCACAAGTAGGGACCACCTGCCGGGCGCACCAGGCCGGATACTGGCACCCAGTACAGGGAGGCAAAGCCCTCAACACCCAGCTGGGCCAGCGAAAGCCCCAGGTCGTGTTCGGCCGCAGCCAGGATATCATCGCGGACCCCGGCGAAGCGCTTGACCGAGTCCTTTTCTCCTGGGTAGGCCAGGGCGGCCAGTTCCTTGAAGTCCACGGTGCGGCCGGGCGGCAGGGCGCCCAGGGTGATGAAGAACCGGAGGATCTGGTGGTAGCGGGCCGGGCCGCTGCGGAAGGTGGCGCTGGTTTCTCCCAGCTCGATGGCCGGGGAGCTTCCCATGACTGCGGCCTGGAGCTGGCGCTGGAAGAACGGGACCAGCTCTGGGCGACGGCACCGCTCCAGGGCCAGCTCTAGCTCCCGGACCAGGTGGTCCAGGCCCGCCGGAGCCGGGCCAAAGGCAAGTTCCAGCGCCTCTTGGCCCGCCGGCGTAAGCGTGTAGTAAGTGCGCTGCACTTCCCCCAAGGTCGATAGGGACTGGTGCCGTTCTAAAACGCCCCAGCTTACCAGCTCTTGCAAGACTGTCACCCCGGCGCCCGCCGCCCGGCTGCGCAAGTGCTCCTCGGAGAGCCTGCCCGTTCCCCGGTTCTTGGCCAGGCGCAGGTTCTTCCACACGGCCCGGAAGGCCGGGTCGCCTGCCTGGGCCCGGGCTGCCACCGTGGCCGGGTCCAGGGGGTGGGCGGCTGTTACCCGGCGGCTGGCCGGCCGGGACCCGCGGCGGGCCCGGGTATACACGGTGGTGATCAGGAATGCGCCGTCCCGGGCAGTGTGCTCAAACCCGCCCCGGCTCACGGTGCCACCTCCGCGGGCCAGTTCCGGCGCCGGTACACCCGGGTACGGGAACCCTCACCGGGCGCCCGGTAGACACCTATGCCGAACTGGCCGGCTTCCAGGTGACTCCGGTTTAGGCGGTGGGAGATCAGGAAGTACTTGCAGTCCAGCTCCTCCCGGAGCAGGGCGGCCAGTTTCAACACGTTGGCCGGGTCCAAGGACTGGTCCACCTCGTCGAACACGTAGAACGGGCGCGGGTTTTCCCGCACCATGGCCAGGTTCAAAAGGGCGGCCACAGCGCTCATCTCGCCCCCGGAGCGGTTGCGGCCCAGCAAGCGCGGCTCCACGTCTTCGTACACGGAAAGGTAGACGTTGAGTTCAAAGTCCGTCCCTTGCACCGGGTCGGGCCGGAGATAACCCCGCCAGCCGAACGCGGCCAGGTAGGTTTCGAAGCGCCGGGAAATCCGGTCAAAGACGTTGGTCATGACCCGCTGGAAATCCTCCTGGGCCGCTTCTTCCCGGGAACTGGCCTCGGCGTAGGCCGCCTGGACCCGCTTCAGTTCCTGCTCGGCGCCGTCAAACTGCGCCCGGGCCGCCAGGTAGTCTTCTTCGGCCGTGGGCACCAGGTCTGGTTCCAGTTGCCGGATGCGGCCGGCCAGGTGTTGTGCCCGGGTGGAGAGCTCCTGCAGCTCGGCATCCGGCCGGCCCACGTAGGTGGGGGCCAGGGCAGCGGCGCCGGCCAAGGCTTCTTCTTGGGAAGTACCGAAGGCCGCTCCCCATTCCCGCGTCGCTCCCGGCAGTTCCCGCAAGATGTAGCCGAGGCTGGCCCGGGTCCTATCCAGCTGTTCCTCCAATTCCCGCGCGCGCTGGTCCACCATGGACCGTTCGTGCCTGACCTGGTCCAGCCTGGTGCGCAGGTTTTCACGCTCGCTCCTAAGCTGCGAGATCAGGCGTTCGGCCTGGCGCAGTTCCCCCAGGCAAGCCTCGGCTGCTTGCCGGGCAGCTGCTTCTTCCCGCCGCTGCCCGTCCAGCTCGGCCGCCAGCCGCGGCAGATCTTCCAGCGCCTGGAGGCGCAAGAGCTGGGCGTTGACATCGTCCAGCTGGCGGCGCAGGGTGAAGTCTTCCTGCAGCGCCTGGTCGCGTTGGCCACCCCGGTCCTCCAGTTCCTGGCGGCACCGGGACTCGTGCTGGGCATGCCCGGCCCTGGCTGCCTCCAGGGCCGGCAGCACGGTTTCCAGTTCCTCCCGGCGCGACCGGGCCCGGGCGGCCCGGTCCCAGCGGTCCTGGGCCTCCTGCCAGTGCTGGCGGGCCCGGGCCAGGTCGGTTTCGGCCCTTTGGACCAGCTGGAGAGTGCGCGTACTTTCCTCCTGCGCTGCTTTCAGTGCCAGCTGGTAAGCCCGGCGGCCGATGAGGAGGGAGGCGGGGACCGAGTGACGCCGTCCCCAGCCATCGTACCGGTAGCCGTCGGGCGTATAGGCTACCGAACCGGCCCGGGCCAAGTCCGCGGCAGCCTGGTGATGGGGTGCCAGGGTTACGGCCTCCAGCACCGCCCGGGCGGCCGCGGCCGGCAAGCTGGGCAGGCTTGGGTCCACTTCCAAAAGACCGGTGAGCCCCGGTCCGACAGCGCCGGTCGACGGCTGGTAGATGACATAACCGTCGTAATCCACCAGCACCCGGCCATCTTCCAGCAGGATGGCCGAACAGAGCTCCCCGAGGGCTCCTTCTACCGCCCGCTGCTGTTCCCAGTCGAGCCCGGGTGCAGGTTCCAGGGCTTCGCAGAGGGCCCAGGCCCGTCCCTGGAGCCGGGCCAGTTCCGCCAGGGCCCGGCGGGTGGAGGCCGGGGTGGTGACCTGGTTTTCCTCCAGCTCCTGGAGACGCTGGCGCGCCGCCTGGTGGTCGTCACGGCACCGGGTGGCCGCATCACCCGCCCGTTCCTGGGCCGCCGAGGCCTGGGCTCTGGCCTGGTCCAACTGGTCCAGTCCGGGGAGACTACCCAGCACCTGCAGGCACTGGGCCAGCTCGGCCTGGGCCTGTTCCAGCTGGGCCTCGGCGCGGGCCCGGGCCCCGGCGGCACCGTCACGTTCTGCCTGCAGCTGCAAAAGACGCGACTCCAAGGCCTTCCGGAACTCCTGGTTGGCCTGGAGCTTTTCCTGTAGTGCCCGGGCCTGCGCTTCCAGGGCATCCCGGGACAGGCCGGCAGTGAGTATGGACTCCAGTTCCCGCACCTTATGTTCCAGCCCGGCTACTTCGCTGCGGGCCTGCTCGGCCCGGTCGCTGGTGGCCTGGTGCTCCTTTCTCAGCTCCAGTTCCCGCGCTTTTCCCTCCTGGAGGGCATGGTCCACCTGGGGCAGCCTGGCCTCGCCGGCCGCCTGCTCTGCTTCGAGACTCGCGCGCGCGGCCAGTTCCCGGGCCAGCCGCCCGTCCAGGCCCTGCTCGTCCGCGTGGAGGCGGTCGCGCTCGCGGGTGAGCGTCACCAGCCGGTCGCGGGCCAGGGTCCGGCGAATCTCGGCGTATTCTGCCTCCACCCGGCGGTAGTCCAGGAGGATGTCCCGGGCCCAGGCCTTGCGCCTGAGGGCTTGCTGGAGTTCGTCGTGTTGCTGGCCGGCACGCCTCAGTTCCCCGGCGGCGCTCTCCCGGGCCTCCAGGGTTTGCCGCCAGCGCTGTTCCAAGTCCTCCAGGCCCAGGGCCGACTTCATCTCGTGGTAGAGCTGGCGGGGCTTGAGGCGCAACATGGCGGCGGCCTCGCCCTGATGGACGAACATGAACCGGTCGTTGTCTTTGAAGTAAAAAGGGTGGTGCCTGAACACCTGGGCGTAGCGCTCAATGGAAGTGAAGTTGGTGCGCTGCCCGTCTATGACCAGGTAGTAGCGGGTGAAGACCCGGTTGTTTTCAAACCCGAACTCCAGCCCCAGCACCACCTCGTCGGGCCAGTCCGGGTTGTGAAAGCGGCCGCGGGGGTTGGCCACCTTCAACTCGACCTGGGCCTTCCGGTGCATGCGGGAGTCTCGCTCGTCCAGGTAACTGCGGTGCAGGTCATCGGGGGGGTCCCCGCTGAGGGCCTGGATCATGCGGGCAATGGTGCTCTTGCCCGACCCGTTGGGGCCAAACACCACTACCTCCTGGACGCCGGCATCGCCCAGGTTCACAACATGGTTGCCGAAGGCCCGCACTCCCGCCAGTTTCAGCTCCAGCGGTATCATGAATGCCCGTCCTCCTCATGCACGCAAAAGCCAGCAAAATGGATTTCGGCAAACTCGCGCAGCGCCTCCCGGTGGTCGTCCTGGGGTCTAAGACCCAGGGCCCGGCCCAGGCATTCCCGGCCGGTGGGAGTGAGGCTGAAGACCTTCCGCCCCCGGGGCTGCTTAACCCAGCCGCGCCGGGCCAGCACGCCCACGGCCAGGGCCACCTGGCGCAGTGGTTTGGCCACCCGGTCCACGAACAAGGGTTCCACCTGGTCGTAGCGCACCGGGCGCCCGTGGAATTCCTCAAGGTACCAGGTATATGCGGCCAGGGTGAGCGCGGTGGCCCGCACCGGGGCCACGTTCTGGGAGTAGAGCTCACTGGCTTCCACCAGCGCCAGCAGGTACCGGTCGTGCACCGCCAGCCGGAAGAAACGGTCCAGGCCCAGGGTGGCGGCATACTGCGCCAGTCCCGTGGTGTCCGGGTCGCCGGTAATCCGGGCCACGGCCGCCAGGGTCGGCGGGCGCCCGGTGGCGGTGCCCACGATGATGCGGCGCAATGCCCGGTCGTAGCGGGCGTGCCCGGCCGGGGTATCAAACAGGGTCAGGGGCGGGACATGGGTGCTGCCAGAAGGTGTGCTGACCCCGAAGAAATCCAGGACCTCCCGGGTGGAAAAGGGGCGGCCCTGGCTGGATTCCACCACCAGGGCCAAAAATCGCTGGCCCATGGCTCCCGTGCCGCTCCGGGTGGGCACCCAGGTCCGGCCCTGGGTGCCGGTGACCTCGTCGATCCACTTGAGCGCCGCCAGTTGGTCGATGGCCCGACGCACTGACCGGGAGGCGCTGCGGCTGGCGCCCACAAAGTGCTCGACCACGGTGCCCTGCGCCACGGGCATGGCGTTATCCTGGTGCCACTTCCAGATGAAGAGGAACACGGCCAGCATCTCGCCGGACACGGGCGAGTCTTCTTGCAAAAGCTCTCGTGACGCCAGGGAAAGGGTCAGGTAGTGGCCGTCTTCGACCACGGTGAAATACCGGCTGAGCACGCACGACCGCGTGTAGGCCAGAAAACCATCCAGGTCGCTGTCGCCCACCAGCTGCTCGACCCGGGCGCGGGTCGTGGGCCTGCCGCTGCTGGTGCCACAAAGCAGCGCCCGCAGGGCCAGGTCGTAGCGGGGGTTATGGCGCCTCGCCATGGCGGTCCTCCTCCCGCCGGGCGAGGGTCAGGTCTCCCACCAATTCGAACCGCTCCTCCTGGTAGGTTTCACCGGCGGCAGCCACCCGCAGGTGCTCCTTGGTGACCAGTTCACCCACACCTACGGCTACCATCAACGCCTCGCTCCAGCTGGGCTGGAGTGCGAGGATGCTCGATTCCCGGGTCTTTCGGACCCCCACCGCCTCCAGTATGCGGTCGACGTAAGGGCGAAGGTCTTCGTCGAAGGCGTAGTCTTCTTCGTCAAGCCGGCCCTCGGCCGACACCGAAAGCTCTACGCCCGGCAACTGGCTGGCACCGGGCAGGTAAGTGCGGCCCAGGGTCTCGGCGATGCTCTCCTCCAGCTGCCGCGCGGAAGGATAGGCGGCTATGCTCACAGGCAAGGCCACGTCACCGGCCCGGCCCGCCAGGTCCGCCAGCTCGCCGGTGGCAAACTGCTGCTGGAGGTAAGTGTAGAACCGGGTCTTGTTGATGAGGCTCATCTCCGCCCGCACCCGGCCGGTGGAGTGGGCCAGCACTCCCTCCATGCCTTCGTAGGCGGTGCGCAGGGCCGCAGCCTTGCTGCGTTCCAAACGCTCGATGATGGGAAGGGTCAGCTCGTACCCTTCGACCCGCTTGGCGGCGATGGCTTCCTGGAGGCGGTCGTAGTTGGCAATGAGCGCGCTGATCTGGTCCATGGCCAGGCCCTCGAGGATGTACTCCCGGAGGCGGGACTGGAGGTCACGGTAGCCCCGCTCCAGGAAGGCCAGGGCGCGGGGCAGGGAATCCGCCTGGTACCCGTAGTTCTCATAGGCATCGGCCATCTCCAGCTCCCGCTGGCTCTGGTAGATGAGCTGCTCCAGGTCGCTTTTTTGGTGAAAACCGTGCCAGTCCAGGATGACCCTGAACAAGGTGCCCAAAAGCCGCGACCCCTTGGAGGTGAGCTGTACCGTCCAGTCGCGGCTGATGAGGCTGAGGCGGTCGGCGGTGCCGAGAAGGCCGCCCACATCCACCATCGGGTCACGGCCGTACTGCTCCCGGAACCGGTTGCGCAGCCCCTGCTGGCGCCCGACCCCGGTGCCGGTGCGGAACTCGGCCTCCTGGATGATGAGGAGCAGCCGCACGGCGTCAAAGAGCTTGCGGGGAGACTGGCCGCCATCGCTGGCCGAGTTCACGAAACTGGCCAGGTCCGCCAGGTCCGCCATGGTCTTGTCTACTGCCGCCGAACCCTCTTCGCCCAGCACAGTGCGGGTGGTGTCGTCCATGGTCAACCTCCTGCCCTACGCTTTCATGCTTCGGGAGGAAGTGGTCTCTTTCCTGCTCCGGCACGATGGCTCCAGGTAGGAGGGACCCGGGTGCTGGGTGTTGAAGTGTACGGGATACCACCAACGGGAGGCAGGTGATGGAGAGGTGCTGGAGAAGGCGGGGGCGTTGCCCACTCCGAAACGTTATGAACTGGTGCTCCTGGACGCCGACGGCACGCTCTTTGACTACCACCGGGCCGAGGCCCAAGCCCTGGAAAGGGCCTATGGGCACTTGGGCCTCAGCTACGACCCGGGCCGCCACCTGGCAAGGTACCGGGCCATCAACGACGAGCTCTGGGCTGACCTGGAGCAAGGCAAGATCAGCCAGGCGGCGCTCAGGACTGAGAGGTTCAGGAGGCTGTTTTGGGAAGATGGGGTAGAGGTCGAGCTTCCCGGGTTCAGCCGCACCTACCTTGGCTACCTGGGGGAGGGTGCGTTTCTCCTGGACGGGGCGGAGGAGACCTGCCGCTATCTGGCCGCCAAGTACCGGCTGGCCATCGTGACCAACGGCATCAAGGAGGTACAGGCGGCCCGGCTTTCCAGGTCACCCCTGGCCCCGTACATCTCCCACTTGATCATCTCGGAAGATGCCGGATGCCAAAAGCCCGACCCGGGGATATTCGACTTCGCCTTCCGGGTCACCGGTCATACCCAGAGGCACACCGTGATCATGGTGGGCGATTCCCTTACCGCGGACATCCTGGGAGGAGTCAACTACGGGATCGATACTTGCTGGTACAACCCGGACGGCAGGCCACTTCCCGCCGCGGGCGCATGCCGGCCGACCTTCGAAATCCGGCATCTTTACGGGCTGACCCAGATCTTGTAACCTGGCTCACCGGGCAAAGCGCACGGCCGGCACTTGTCCGGTCAACACCCCAAAGGAATATCCCATTGCCAGCAGCCCTTCGATGATGAGGGGTAGTGCCTCGGGCAGGGTGGTACGGCCTGCGCCGTCGTGCAGCAAGATGATGGGGGAGGGGTTTCCCCGCACCCCGTTTAGGACCCGGCTTACCATGATGGCCGGGTCTTGCGGCTGCGCCGTGGCATCCGCCGCCGTTACGTCCCAGTCGAAATAGCGAAACCCCTGGTCGAGGACGAGGCGGGTCAGCTGCTGCATGATGCCGGGCCCTCCGTACTGGTGGCTTACGTGGTTATTGGACCCGCCCGGAAACCGCAGTATGCCGGGCCAGGTTCCCGTGGTCTCCAGCAGCAAAGCCTGCAACATCCAGACGTCGTCCAAAAAAGCTTCCGGCGAGGAGTAGATCACGTGATAGCGGTGGGAGAAGGTGTGATTGCCCAGGGCATGTCCTTCGTCAACCATGCGCCGGTAGGTGGCCCGTCCGAAGGACGTGTCGTTGCCCACCACGAAGAAAGTCGCCTTGATCCCGTAGTGCTTGAGGATGTCCAAGACTTTAATGGTAATGCTGCTGGGCCCGTCGTCAAAGGTCAGGTACGCCACTGGCCCGGCCGGGCCCTGGGTAGGTACGGCCGGTTCCTCTTGGGGCGGGTGAGCACCGTTGCGGTGCTCCTCCAAGAGCAGCATCTGCCGGTCCCTGGCTTTGTCAAGTTGGCCCTGGAGCCACAGGTTCAGCTCCTCCAGCTCCCCCAGGAGCTGGCGGTAGTGCTGGTGGGCCTGTTCCTTTTCCTGGACTACCCTGCGTAGTTCGCTCGTCAGCGCCAGGACGTTTTTTGCCACGGCCTGTATTTCACGGCGTAAGGCGCATGCCAGCACGGCGTGTACCAGGATACTGAGGATAAGAGCGATGCTGAGCACCGCCCCAATCCGCTGGGCCCGGTTGGAGCTTGGGTCTGGCATGGTGGACACCCCCGCTCCAGATGACTATTCGCCAGCAGCTGGAGTCATGAGCGTGGGGGGAGCATCATGCTGTCCTCAGGCCGGGTCCTGGTCCAGAGAACCCCTCCGGTCGGGGCATCACCGTGGTCCCAGTTGGCTAGAATCTAGAGGGTGCGGTGAGAACGGCCGGGTCAGATCATACGAGATGGGGCAGGTATGGTGGCGAAAGTGCTGTGGTCGTGGGTGCCGTTGGGGGCCTGGGTCCTTTTGATCAACAGGTTGGCCTCGACGCCGGCCCTGCGCGTTTTGGACGTAGCCCGGCGCATCCTCATACGCCTGGACTGGGGTACGGGCCTAAGACTTCTGGGACTGGTGGAGACCCGGTACGGGGAGTATGCGGTACGCAAGGCCGGGCACTTCCTGGTGTATTTCGTCCTGGGCTTGCTCCTATACCGGGCGTTACACTTGACCCTTTCCGGTGCCTGGGGGGTATCAGGCATCCTTACCCTGGTCCTGGGCGCACTGGTGGCAGCCCACGACGAAGCCCTGCAGGCAACGGTCCCGGGACGCCACGGCGCCCTGGGCGATTTTGCCCTGGACCTGGCGGGACTGGTGCTGGCGGTCCTGGTCATCTGGGGTTACCGGCTGCGTGTCTTGGACCGGCTGTCCCGGTAGGGTCGCTGGCGGGCGAGAGGTCCCGGCTCCCTTGAGAGGTGGTGGGTCCGGGCTCTTCCAGCCACCCGGTAGCAGCTGTGCCTGTGGGTTTTCCCGGTTCTTCCCCGACCGTGGGCCACCGGAGGAGCGATCCGGCATCTGGCGACGGCCTGGCAACCAGCTTAGCGAGGTACTATTGTGCAGTCGACTTGCGCCCGCTCCTGGGTGATTCCTTCTGGTGAGGTCCCGCCAGGCCGTGCTTTCCAAGTTACGCGTCCTCCCGCCACCCCGCTCTACTGGACCGGCTGCCGGATGATGGTCCGCAATTTCTCCGGCTGCGACCTCCTGGGATCGCTAAGGTAGATTTCGTGGTGCTTGCCCCGTGGCCGGTAACCGTTTTCCTTGATGAAAGCGTGTAGTGCCGTAATGGTGGGGGGTTCTTCCGCGTAAGGGCCCAGGTGCATGATCTGGGCCGAGAGCCCCTCTTCCAGTGTCTCCAGCCTGAGCCTGTCCCAGGGAAGAGCGGGCTTTTTAACGGCAAGCTGCTCTTTTGCATTCTGAAAGACCTCAGGAGTCACAAACTCCGGCTGGAGTATCATCAGGGTCCACTGCCAGTCGTCTTTGCGTTCCATGCTGAAGTCGTCCGGGGTGTCGGTCCAAAACAGGCCTTCCAGGCCCATGACCGTGTAATCCACGGGCGGATCGGCCCTTTTGAGAGAAAACTTCACGGCAAAGGACACTCCGTACAGGGTTTCGATCATGCCCTGGAAATCGCCGGAGGTGTTGGGGTCCCCTTTTCCGTCGATCATGGCGTAGTTGAGCGGCGGTACCGTGACCAGTTCGGGTTGGCCTGGCCTGGGGCTGTACAGGTGGTGCAGGCTCTTCCGGACATCGATCTTTTCCATTGGGCATCACTCCCCATGTAAGGTTGCTGGATACCCGGGCAGCCCGTCGCAGCGGCCTCGTGGCAGCTTTCAAACAAGCTGAAATAGCCCCTGCCCCGGGCCGCATTGAGGTGGTTATCGATGCTGGCCATGACCCGGCCTACCGTCCGTTTCCCGTTCTCTGCCAGGAAAAGGGCATGCCGACCGCACGCCAACAGGGGATTGTCCTTGCCCGTGACTATGCTCCACATCTCGGACTTGAGCGGCGGGATCCAGTGGGGGTCTTTCCGGTAGATGGACCACGGCAAGTCGACGAAGCGGCGGATGTCCCGTTTTCTGGCTATCTCCCGCACTCGAACCGGCATCCTATCACTCCAGTTGGACTGGGTTGGGGGCATACCCCGGGGCCCGGCCGGGCCCCGGGGCGCGTTCACTGGCTGCTAACGGCAATCACCCGGGCACCCGGCAGCGGCGTATACCCCGGCGGCGGCTGCCATGGCCTGGTCCACCGAACAGCTATATCCCAGGGTGTTGAGAGTCTCCCCGAGGGCATCCAGCAGTCTCTCTACGTTGGCCCGGCGCGAGCCTTCTCCCATGAGCCCGATCCTCCAGACCCGCCCCTTGAACGGTCCCAGCCCGCCGCCGATCTCGATGAGGTGAGTCTTGCGCAGGCGCTCCCGCACGGCACCGTCGGCGACACCTTGGGGAATGTGCACCACCACCAGGCTGGGCAGGCTGTGCTCGGCCGGCGGCACCAGGCCGATGCCGTACTGGCCCAGTCCGGCTGCCAGGGCCTGGCTGTTGATGCGGTGACGCCGGAACCTGGGTTCGAGCCCTTCCTGGTCGATGAGCTTGAGAGCCTGGTACAAACCGTAGACCATGTTCACCGGGGCCGTGTGGTGGTAGACGCGCTCGCTCCCCCAGTAGGAGGCGATCATGGTCAGGTCAAAGTACCAGCTTTGCACCTTGCCCCGGCGGGAGCGGAGGGCCTCCAGGCCCCTTTCGTTGACGGTGAGGGGGGCCAGGCCGGGCGGGCAACTCAGACACTTCTGGGTGCCGCTAAAGACCATGTCGAACCCGCGTTCGTCCACCTGGACGGGCATGCCGCCCAGGGAGGTCACTGTGTCCACCAGGACCAGGGCGCCGCGGGCATGGGCTGCCTTCACAATAGCTTCGGTGGGCTGCAGCACACCCGTGGACGTTTCGGCGTGGACGAAAGCCACCACCTTGGTGTCCGGGTGCTCGGCCAGCGCCCGCTCGAAACCGGCCGGGTCCAGGGGTTGACCCCACTCGGCGGTCACCTGGATCACCTGGGCGTTACAACGGGACGCCATGTCCACCATGCGCGCGCCGAACACCCCGCACACACCGATGATGATCTTGTCGCCCGGTTCGAGCAGGTTGACGAAGGTTGCCTCCATGCCCGAACTGCCCGTGCCTGATATGGGCAGGGTAAGGCGGTTTGTGGTCTCGAACACCCGGCGCAAAAGCTCCATGGTCTCGTTCATGTAGGCCAGAAACTGGGGGTCCAGGTGACCCAGGGTGGGCCAGCCCAGGGCCTCCAGCACGGACGCGTGGACCGGGCTGGGCCCTGGGCCCAGGAGCAGGACTTCCTCTGGTCTGGTGGATTGCATTGGTACCGACCTCCATAGCTTGGGTTTTATGTTCCAAGGGCGGGCGGACCGGCCCACCCTTCTCGGGGCTCTCCCGGCCGGTAGCCGAGACCCGACGACAGGCGCCCGGCCGCGGCCATGACCCCGGCGGCCAACTCGGCGGCCCGGGGCAGGATCCGGCCGGCCGGTCCCGACACGCTCATGGCTGCGCACACTTTTCCGGATGCATCCCGGACCTGGGCGGCCACGCAGGCCACCCCTTCTTCGCGTTCCTCCCGGTCGAGGGCATAGCCCAGCTGCCGGATGTGCTCAAGCTCTGCTTTCAGGGACGGCCAGTCCACCACGGTACTCCCGGTAAACCGGGTGGGCCGGGAGGCTTCGAACCGCGCCCGGGCTTCCGCCGGGGAAAGGGACGCCAGGAATGCCTTGCCCACGCCAGTGCAGTACAGGGGGGCCCGGGCACCCAACCGGGTGAACATGCGCGACGGGCGGCTGCTGGATGCTTGCTGGATGTAAACGACCTCCAGGTGGTCAAAGATGGCCAGGTTGGCGCTTTCGTTTACTTCCAGCGCCAGTTCCTGGAGCACCGGGCCGGCCCGGCTGTGAAGGTCGAAGAAGTCCGGGGCCACCAGTCCCAGGCGCAGGGCGCCCAGGCCCAGGCGATACTTACGGGTGGCCGGGTCCTGGTCGAGATAGCCAGAGGCTCGCAGGGTGGAGATGAGATGGTGAGTAGTGGAAAAGGTAAAGCCCAAGGTCCGGCTGATTTCGGTTACACCGGCAGGTGCCCGCCTTTCCACCAACAGGTCCAGGATGGCGAGGGCTTTTTCGACTGAGCCTATGCGGGTAGGCTTGCGGGACCCGGTAACGGTCAAGGGCCTCACCATTATTCATGATGTGAATGGTAGCTTTGTATGGTGCATAGGTTTCTACGGCCAGCCGGCAAACTCCTGCCGCCCTGGCCGGGGACTGGGCCGGGGAGACAGCGACCGGGCCGTGCCCGGCACCGCCGGAAAAGCGGGCCGCAGGTGGCGGTGGCCACCTGCGGTGTGGTGCAGGCCGTGCAGCCGGTGGTATGCAGGGTATCTTCAGATCAGGCGTCGCTTGAACACCCGGTAGGCCAGCACCGTTGCAGCGGCCACGTATACCAGGCCGAGAGCAAGATACGTGGTGTAGCCTAGCTGGTGGATGCCCTCACCCAGGATGGCAGTGCTCAGCGCCTTGGCGGGCCAAAACGCCGGGTCCAACGCGAACAGAAATTCCTTGATGTCCACAAAGAACAGGGCGGCCACCGGGAATATCAGCAGGGCGCCCAGGCTCTTCATGGCCGCAAACCCTTCGACCTTGTTCTTGGACACGCAGTTGATGAGCAGCGCGGCCAGGGGAGCGCCGAAGGCGGCCAGGAAGGAGGTGCCCAGGATGACCCCGGCCGGGAGGGGCACGAGGTTGGCAAACCAGAGCACGAAGGCGGTGCCCACCCAGGTCAGGACGAAAACCAAGAAGAGCTTGAGTCCGATGAAAAACTCGACGCTCAGGGGAGCCACCTGCACAGAAAACAGCACGTTGTCGTCGCGGTCGTCCAGGATGGAAAAGGCCACCACCGCGCCGCCGATCCGCCCGACCATGAGGGCCAACGTCGCCAGGATGACATGGTAGTAAAGGGCAAAGGTGGTGCCCGACTGGTTTTCCGCAAAGGGTATGATGAAACGGCCCACCGCCCCGAGGAGAAGCGGGTACAGGAGCATGAACCGGGACATGGAGTCACGCCACCACTTCCGGAGTTCGAACCCGGCATAGCTCAGGTGGAGCATGTTAGGCCCCTCCCTTCATAGCATACTCGTCGAACAACCTGCAGGCTACCCGGTGCAGCAGCACTCCTAGGACCAAAAGGTACAAAACGGCAATGACCAGGTCGGCCCGCTCCACCGGCACTACTGCTCCCTGCAGCAATACCATGGCGTTCTTGGTCGGGTTGAGGTATTGGAGAGTCTTGAGCCAGGAGGCGTTTACCACGTTGAGGAACTCCAAGATGGTGGGCACTGCCAGCAAAATGGTGAACCGGAACATGTTCATGAGCAAGTCGGTGAAGTCCTTGGAGTAGTAGGTCATGATGATGCCCGCCTGGGCGAAGGCAAAGGCGCTGATGGCCACGGCACCGACCAGGCCCGGCACGTTGACGCCCACGCCCCTGGCCATGGTGGCATAAAGGACCAGGAGCACCAGGGTAAACAGGCCTGAGGTGACCACTGCCAGTGATTTGGCCAAGAGATACTCGCCCTTGGTGATGGGCAGTACCATCATGGACTTGATGGTGTTTTCCTGGTTTTCGAACACGATGGTGACCCCGGCGTAGAGAAATGCCATCATGGTTGCGTCGATGAAAAGCACCAGGGGAAAGACCAGCTTGACGGCGGCGACCTCGGCAAAGTGCAGTGCGACTATCCAAAGAAGCACCACTGCCAGGCTTGCCCCGGTGATCCCGTACTTGTACATCCGCCTGAGTTCCCCAGCGTACAGTAGCTTCAAGTTGTTAGGCACTCAGCTTCACCCCGGTTACCTTGATGAATATGTCATCAAGGGTGGTTTCTCCGCTGTGAATGGTGATCAGTTCCTTGGTTTTCACGATGTCGAAAAACCGGTCGTTGGTGGCCAGGGTATCCATGTCGAACTCTTCTTTGCGGATCTCGCCATCCTTGTACTCGACCCCGACGATTCGCCGGCCGAACCGCAGTTTCAGGTTCCTGGGGGAGTCGATCTCCCGGATTTCACCCTCGGCGATGAACGCTACCCGGTCACACAGCTCTTCGGCGTCGTGCATCAGGTGGGTGGTGAGAAAGACGGTGCCACCGGCCTTGCGAAACTCCAGGATCATGTCCTTGACGATGCGGGCGTTCATGGGGTCCAGGCCGCTGGTGGGTTCGTCCAAAAACAGGGTCTTGGGGTTGTTGAGCATCGCCCGCACGAAGTTCAACCGGATTTTCATGCCCTTGGAGAAGTCGCTTACGCGCTTGTTGCGATCTTCCCAAAGCCCCACCCGCTTTAGGAGGGTCTCCACGTCGGCGTGCTGCCGGTAAAGCTGCATGGCGAAGCTGAGGTTTTCCATGGCCGTAAGTTTGGAAAAGTGCACGGGCATCTCAAAGCCTACGCCGATCTCGTTGAAGAACCCGGGCCCCAGGGTTCTCAGGTCCTGGCCCCTGAACAGGATCTCACCTTCGTACCCTTTCAGGATCTTGATCAGGGTCTTTTGAGTGGTAGACTTGCCGGCTCCGGAGGGCCCAAGAAAACCGAAGATCTCCCCCTGGCTGAAGCCGAAAGAAATGCCCTTGATGGTGTAATCCTTGTTCTTGGGGTAGCGAAATCTCAGCTCTTTGACTTCAAACACCTGTTTCACCTTCCCATCATTTCATGAGCCCGTGTTTGAGAATGCCGACGGTGTGGTCGACGAACGCCATGACTTCGGCGGCAGACCGGTGCTCCCGGTACAGCTCCTCCAGTAGCGCTTCAGTGAGCATGGTCGCCAACAACCGCGCCGTCAGATCCGGGTCCACGTCTGGCCTGATGAGTCCTTTTTCCTGGTCATGCTTGACCAGGGGGCTCAGTAACCGGTGCCATTCCGTCATGCCCTGCTTCACTTGCTCTCTCAACGCCGGATTGTGGGACTGGTACATGTGCCTGCCGATGCCCAGAAACTCGGGACGGGCTTCGGCGAAGGCCAGGCCCTGTGCGAACACGGCCCGGTAATAGTCCAAGACCGGGATCTTGCCCGCAAGAGCCAGCGTGTCGCCCAGGTAGACCAGCTTTGCCTCAACGATGAGACCGAAAACGTAAGCGATGAGGTCGCTCATGTCCGCGAAGTACTGGTAGAAACTCCCACGAGGGATCTGGGCCCGGCGCACCACGCCCGCCACCGTGGCACCCTCGAAGCCCAGCTCGGCCAGCTCGTCGATGGCGGCCCGGTCAATTCTTTCCCGCTTCTCCTGGCTGAGGTTCCGGAATCTCTCAGTAGGCAATGAGGTTCACCCCCCCACATGACACTGGTGTCAGCTTCACTCTATCACCAGCTGACGCCGGTGTCAACATGGCGCCAGGCCCGGGCGGCGCTTAGCAAGGCCCGGGTGGCCGGGCGAAGAAAGTTAGGGTGTGGGCGCGCCCGGGGGTGGCTCTACACCCCCGGCTGCGGCCGGTGAATGAAGCAGGAACCTTTAGAGACATTGGTCCACGAAAGGAGAACGGTTGGCCTTTCCGGTGCCGGTTCCGCCCAGCGCTACCTCGGTACCACCTGGGAAGTGGGGGAGGAGCAGCTGGCGGCGTGGCTCCTGGCAGGCCAAGCTGGGGTGTCCGGCTGTACCGCGAGGGTGCTGGTGAGCCACACCCCGCGCTGGGGTCTGGTGGATGCTGCCTGGAACGGCAACCCCGGCGGCAGCCGGGCAGGGCGCCAGTTTGTGGATGCCGCCCGGCCCGACCTGGTGTTGTGTGGTCACATCCACGAGGCCCGGGGCGTGGTAGGGCACGGCCCCACCACCGTGGTCAACTGCGGCCCGGGCCACCGCGGGAGTTTTGCCGCGATCACGCTGGCGTTCACAGGAGGCGGTGACCTGGTCCGGGTGAACCTGCACTGGGCCTTTTCGCCGGACGCCCACCGGTTCCCGCGGGCCCCCGGGGAGCCGGGTGCCCCTAACGCTGCCTTCCCGTGGGTCTAATGATTTGGGTCACCTCAGCTGGGCCGCCAACCCCCTACACGCTGTACCATACCGGCCTACCATGAGCAACTAGTGCAAACGGCACCTCTGGGAACACCCCACTCACGGTTCTTCACAGCTAGTGTGCAACCAGCTCTGGACTACGTGGTGCCCAGGTGCTGGTCCGGGTCTTCCCTTCTAGCTGACTAGTGGTTGTGCGATGTCTGGCCTGGTACGGGCATTGCACTGCCACTGGGCCAGCCGGATGGCAGCCGGCGAGGTCAGCGATATTCTCACGAATGATGCTGGGTGGTAGCGTCAAGCTGGCGGGGCGCCGAGGAGCGCGTGGCAGGTCGTTGAGCATTCGTCCCGAAACCCGCCGGACGGCCAGCGTAGCGAACAGTTAGACAAACCGAGAAGACAGTAACCGTTAGAGTCTCAAGTAGTGGTGTAAATTCGGCCAAGGCTATTGACGACAATGGCCATCCTATGGTTACCTGCGGATATGAGCACAACCTTATGTACGCAGGGAGTGAGAGGGGATTCCCGCCGAGCAGGGCAGCTTCTACGGCCAGCAGGCGGTGGCCGCGAGGGGCCGTAAAGAGATGGCCAGCTCCAGGCGGTCTTCCGGTGCGGTCACAGGCTCATACCGGCCGGTGGCCAATGGAGCCGGGGAGGACCGGCCTCCCCGGCTCAGCATCCTGCCTGGCTACTCGTTGGTTTCCTCGTCCTCTTTGGACTTCCCGCCGATCTTCTCCACGAGGCTGGGGAGGGACTCCAGGAGCTTCCCCAAGGCCGAGCCCTTCCTCCCAACGGGCAGCACTTCCACGCTATCACCCTTGACCACGATCACCGCCACCGGGCTGGCCCTAAAGCCGCCCCCGGCGCCGCCGCCCGCACCGGTGGCCTTGCCAGCTGACTCCGCCTGGGGCGACGAGCCTTGGCCGCCGCCCCCGCCCACACCGCAACTGGCGCTGATGAGTGGGATCAGGGTGATGTCGCCGATGGTGATGGGTTCCCCCACCAGTGTCTTGGTGTTGATGAACTTCTCAAACCCCGTTGTCAGTGAAGCCAAGGTGTCCCTGATGTCCATATGCAACCTCCTCCTTCTAGTATTGTGCGTCGCCGTACCCTGGGCCACCAGAGCTGGCGCACCTGGCGGCGCAGGGCAAACCTCAACCAGGGCCAGATCACCTCGGCAGGCCGGGGCCGGCCCCTGAGCCTGCATTCTACCTCCAGGATTTCCCGGTCAAACACCGGTGTGAAGCGGCAACTGACACTGCCGGGCGACCGGGCATTAAGCTGCCGGACCAGGGACTCTATAGCTGCCGGCACCCAGGCCGCCAGCATCCCGGTGGAAGCCGGGTCTTCAAGGCCACAGGAAACCTCCACGACCAGGTCCAGCTGCAGGGCCTTCCAGCTGCGGCTGAACGCCTGCCAGGCCCGCGGCCACAGCCGGCCAAGGTCGCCCGGCCGTACCCGGGTCGTCCGGCGGGACCGGCGCCTGCCGGACCGGCGGGATGGCCCCCGGGAACGCCTCTTCGCTGGCCGGTTGCTGGCCCTGCCGTTCACCCGGCGCCCCAGCAGCCGTGCGCCATGCCGGTCGGCATAGAAGAGGCCGCCCAGCAGGCGTATGTAACCGCCGGCCCGGTAATCCAAGCGTACCCCTGGACCGGCGCTGAACTCGGTAGCTGGCTCCAGTGCAGACAGGAACGACTCCAGATCCGGTTGCGCGTCCACGGGGCACTCTGCTGCCAGGTGAACACGGACCTCGAAACTGAGCCTGGTGAACAGCACCAGAGCCAGCAGCACCAGCACCAGGCCAAGCAGGACCAGCAGGGCCCAGCCCACGCCGGCTAGTAGCGCCACGACTATCCCATGTCGGCTGCCTCCTCCGGCGGCATCACCCGGTCGTTGCTGCCGCCTGGACGTGATCTAAGCTCGAGGCTCGGTGTGAACGCCGGGCGCATGTTCCCCGATACCAAGCGGCCCATCCTAGCCCATCCGGACCAGGGAAAACAGGAAGAAAAACCAGTTTATGACGATGTGCATGAACACCGGGACCCACACCGTCTGAAGCTCGTCCTTGGCATAGCCCGCCGCCAGTCCGAACATGGTGGCGAACACGACCTGGCCCGCCTTCCATTGGAGCGGTGCTGGGCCCATCAGGTGCACCAGCCCGAACGTTACTGCCACCAGCACCGTGCCCCGGTGAAAGGACAGCCGGGCCGTGCCCAGCTTGCCCGGCCAGGACTGGTTGACCAGGGGCTGGAGGGCACCCCGGAAAAAGAACTCCTCGCCCGAGCTGGAAAAGACCAGTTTGACTAACCCGCTCATGATAGCTGCCCGGACCAGGTCTACGGGGGCATGGGACGGCGGGAGGAAGATCACGAAGGTGAGCATGGGGACGATGGCTGCTGCCAGGCAGAGCGACGTCACCCGGAAAGTCCGGGCCCAGCCTCCCACCGGAAGCGCGAGGCCATACTCCCGCCGGGTTAGCCACCCCAGGAGCACCGGCACCACTGATACGGTGAAGGTCACGACCATTCTACCGAAAAAGTGACTAGGACTGTCAACTCCTGAGGCCCAGGACCTGATGAGAGGCTCGAGGAACAGGCTGGCTACCACCCAGATCACCACGGTTGCAGCCAGATTCTCGCGGGCCCTCCGGCGGGCGCCGCCATCCAAGGGAGCCTGCGAACACACCATCTGCCGATCCCTCCCCGGTTTTATCCATGCCGCCGTGGAGCGGGCAAGCCTACCACCCGTCCCTTATTCTACCATAGACCTTGCCCGGCACAGCACGTTATCTCCGGCTGGACGCCGGCCCGCATTGCTAGCTGGATGTACGTCCCCGGGGCAGGCGGAGTTTCATTCAGATGCCCAGCCTTGGCCGGCAGGAACCGGGCCACCCGGGGGCGAAGCCCGGGCCGGGAGCGTGATAGCGTGACCGAAGCAGACGTGGTGGCACGCACCCCGTTTCCTCGCACCCGGGAAAGCTTGGCCAAAGAGCTGCGGGCTCTGGGTCTTGGACCGGGGGATACCGTTTTGGTCCATGCCTCTTTGAGCGCCTTGGGCTGGGTGGCCGGGGGGGCGGTGGCCGTGATCTGGGCCCTGGTGGACGTTCTCACCAGTGAAGGCACCCTGGTCATGCCGGCCTTCACGGGCGAGTACTCCGAGCCATCGCAGTGGAGGAACCCACCGGTGCCCGCAGCCTGGTGGCCGGTCATTCGCGGGGCCATGCCCGCCTTCGACCCTTTCCGCACTCCCACTCGTGGCGTGGGCCAGGTCGCCGAGACTTTCCGCACCTGGCCCGGGGTCCTCCGGAGCTGTCACCCGGCCGTGTCCTTTGCCGCCTGGGGGAAACAGGCGCTCCTGGTCACCCGCGACCACCCCCGGTCCTTCCCGCTGGGCGAGGGCTCCCCCTTGGGTATCCTATACCGCCTGGACAGCCGGGTGTTGCTGCTGGGGGTAGACTACAGCCGCAACTCCTGCTTTCACCTGGCCGAGTCCCGGGTGTTCCAGTCCACGGTAGCATGCGGGGCCCCGGTCATGAGCCAGGGCCGGCGGGAGTGGGTGGTGTACGAGGACGTGGCCGGAGATGCCAGAAGCTTTTCTGCCATAGGCGAGGCCTTTGAAGCCGGCGGCCAGGTGGTCACCGGGAGAGTTGGTTCCGCCACTGCTCGCCTGTTTAGCCTGGCCAAGGCCGTGGACTTTGCCGCTGGTTTTCTGACCCGCCGGTGCTAGGACGTTGCCTGGGAAGCGTTACTTGCCAATACCAGGGAGAAGGCGGGAGCCACCGGGTGACTCCCGCCTTGACCGGGTGTGCTCGATGTGGCGAGCTCAGGCTTTCAGAGTGGTCGAGGATGCAGCTCGCGCCGAACGCAGACCATACACGGCCTCCAGCACCAGCCAGATGGCCAGGATCAGGATGACGCCGCCGAAACTGGCCAGCAGCCACTGCTGCCTCTGGATGTAGAGCCTCAGGTTCAGGACCATGGCCGCGACGGTCATGGTAAGCATGAACGCCATGGGGATGACCGTGTACAGGGTGGGCCTTTTGTTCTTGATCAGGTACAGGCTGATGGTGAGCAGGGCCAGTGCGGCCAGCAGCTGGTTGGTGGTGCCAAAGAGTGGCCACAGGATCAGGCCGCCGGTGCCGCCATCGATCCTGGCCAGGAGGAATGCGCTGATCACTGCCACCAGCGTGGCCGGGTGCTTTTGGGTCAGGAACGGCACCTTGTAGGCAGTGGCCAGCTCGGATACGATGTAGCGCTGGATGCGGGTGGCGCTATCCAGGGTGGTGGCGGCAAAGCTGACCACGATCACCGCCAGGATGGTAGTCCCCAGGGCCGATGGAATGCCGAAAGTGCTCAGGAAATACCCGCCTCCCCTTACGAAAGCGGCGGTCTCCTTTCCGGCGGCGGTACCCCAGCTGGCGTAGTGCTGGCTCCAGGCGGCGGCCGTGGCAAAGCCCGCGGTGCAGGCCAGGACCGCCATGGTGGCCAGCGCGCCCTCGCCCAGCATCCCGCCGTAGCCTACCGGCTTCATGTGGCTCTCGCGGTCGATTTGCCGCACCGTGGTGCCCGACGACACCAGGGAGTGGAAACCGGAAATGGCCCCGCAGGCGATGGTGATAAAGAGGAAGGGTATGATGAGCGGCGCCCCCTGGACCCCCAGGTTAAAGGCCGGGGCTACGATGGGTGGCCGCATGATGAACACGGCAAGGTACAGGGCACCTACACCAATGACCAGCTGCACCCCGTTGATGAAGTCACGAGGCTGCAGGAGCGTGCCCACGGGCAAGGTGGATGCCGCGTATGCATAGGCCAGGAGCACTACGATCCAGGTCATAAGCTCGGTCCCGAAGATGGCGGGCATGGTGAACGGGTAGATGGTGCCCACGTGGGCAAGGAAGTACATGATGGCCACGGAGATGAGTGCCGGGAGGTAGGGACTGGAGTTTTTCCGGTAGATCAGGTAGCCGACAATGAGCGCCAGCGGGACCTCGGACCATACCGAAATCACCGAACCCCTAAACCCGATGAAGAGCCGTGATATGACCAGGGCGAATACGGCGATGACCAGGAGGAGCAGGAAAAAGATGACGAGCAAGAACAGGGTACGGGCGCGTGGGCCGACCAGGTCGTTGGTGACCTCGCCGATGGAGCGGCCCTTGTGCCGGGATGATACTACCAGGGCGCCGAAGTCATGGACGGCCCCGATGAAGATGGTGCCGAAGACCACCCACAGGAGGGCCGGCACCCAGCCCCAGATCACGGCAATGGCCGGTCCCACAATGGGTGCTGCGCCGGCGATGGTAGTGAAGTGATGGCCCCAGAGGACCGGGATCTTGGTGGGAACGTAGTCCACGCCGTCTTTGAAGGTATGGCTGGGTACGGAGTTGGCGTCGTTGAGGTCATATACCTTTTTTGCCAGGTGTGTCCCGTAGTACCGGTAGGCGAGGACAAAGAGAGCCAGGGCGCCCAAAGCAACGACGGCAGCGTTCACGGTTCTAACCTCCCATCTTGAGACAGTTCTAGCCGGCTTCCCGGTTTTGATTAGCAACCCTCCTTCCCCAGCGTGAGTAGGGCTCCTCCCCAGAGAGTCCCAAACTGGTCAAGTCCACCCGAGAACACCAGCTGCAAGCCGACGCAACCCATTTACCGGGTGGTCCATTCGCCATGGTGCGGTGCGAACCCTCTCGCGTTTTATGCAAAAGGGGAAATATTGCTAATGATTGGTCATAACCTGGGATTATGAGGACTTGGCCATACCCGCCCGGCGCCCGGTCGCCTAAGCCACGGCATGCCCTGGAGGAAGCTGCCATGCGGTGTGGAAACTCATACCCCAGACCGAGCAGGAAAGGTGGAAAATTACCGTATGTCTATGTCCCGCGATCTGCTGGCCGTACTTGGCCAAGAGAGGCCGGAGGTCATGGAAGCCCTGGGGCAACTGGTGCAGACGCTGGCCCGCACGCCCCACTTGGACCCGGCCCAGCGGGAACTGGTGCGCCTGGCGGTGGCCGTGGCTCTGGGCAACGCCGGCGCGGTGGCCGGGCACTTGACCCTGGCCCTTCAGGCCGGGGTCACCCGCGACCAGTTAGTCGATGCCATACTCCTGTGCATTCCCGGTGCCGGGGCACCCCGGCCCCTGGCCGCCCTGGCCATGCTGGCGGATCTCGACGGTGAGGGGACCCCGGGATAGATGGAGGGCAGCGCCCGTCCGGGAGAGCACTTGGTGAACTCGCCGCCATGGAGCGATGTGCGGCAGCCTGGAGACCCGGAGCCCGGCCAAGGGCGAGGCGTGCTTTCCCCTTTCTTTTTGGGGATTCCCTATCCTCGCCAGCTACTGGTTACCCACCAGGGCAACCCCAACCGCTCCGCCCTTGGAGACCTGGTTGATGGTGAGGCCGGGCTTGTTTATTCGCTCCGGCCGTAGTACCATATTACGGGAGGAATAGCCGTGTGGAACGGAATGCCGCCCCAGTGGCGCGCCTGCTTCGAAGAAGCCTGGGACGCTTATTGCCATGGCTCCATGCCCGTGGGAGCCGCCATTGTGGGTCCGGACGGGAACATCCTGGCCCGTGGCCGCAACCGCATATACGAGCGGGTCGCCCCGCCCGGCCAGGTGGCGGGAACCAAGCTGGCCCATGCTGAGATCAACGCCTTGCTGCAGGTGAGGCAGGGCGATGAGCGCTGCGACTCCTACACCCTTTACAGCACCATGGAGCCCTGCCCCCTCTGTTTCGGAGCACTGTATATGTCCGGCATCCGGGCCATGCGCTATGCCGCCCGCGATGGTTTCGCCGGCAGCTCCAACCTGGCAGCGATCCCTGGCTACCTCAGCGTCAAGACCCTGGATGTGGCCGGACCCTTCCCGGACATGGAGCCGGTGCAAATGGCCTTGCACACGGCACACTTCATGGAAAGGTGTCCCAAGCCTCTCCAGGATGAGCTGCTGGCGGTACGGGAGGCCTACTGTCCCGACGGGATCCACCTGGGACGAGAGCTCCACGCAACCGGCTGGCTGGTCAACGCCCGGCAGGAAGCAAGGACGGCGGCGTGGGTGTTTGGCGAGGTGATGAGGCGGTTGGGGTTGCCGGAGGCGGAGGCAGCTCTTGGACGCCACGATGATTGTATGACGCTCCGGCGTTGAGCCGGTCCCTGCAGCCCGCCGCGCACGCGTGCTTCGGGGATGCGAAGGCGTGTGCCACCGGTTTCTTCGTTGCACGAGGCCGCACCCTTCACCGGCCTTTCCCCTCGTGCACGACCAGTACCCGGGGCCCCAGTCACGACAGTGGAAGCTTCTATGGTCACAGTCATTGCTCCCACGAAGAGGCTGAGGGTCAATCAAACCCTCCTGTACGAGCCACCACTTCTATACTGGGTCGCAGGCCGCGCGGGAAACTTGATGTTAAAAAGAGGTCAGCATGTGGCCTGGTTACCGTGGGTAAAGAGAGGTCAGGATGGGACAGGACATAAACTTGGCTCAAGGGGGTTCATATGAGCATCGCCACCAATCTGCAGTTTGGCGGCAATTGTGAGGAAGCTCTCAGCACCTACCAGAGGTTGTTCAACGCCCAACTCCTGTGCATGCACAAGTTCACTGCGAAGCATCACAAGCAACCAGGCGCTGGTAGGGAAAGTTTTTCATGCAAAGTTAAAGATTGAGAACTTCTACATCTTTATGTCGGACACAGACCAAGTCCTTGATTACGAAAAACCGGCCCATTCGATCACGGTGGAATGCAATGCGCTGGCCGATGCAGAAAGGTACTTCGACGTGCTGCAGGAAGGCGGTGTGGTTTTCAGCCCTCTAAAGAAGATCCTGGGGGGATCTTATGGGCCATCTTAGAGACAAGTTCGGCATCTCCTGGGACATAGTGTTCTGTAGGTAGCGCGGCCCGGGGCTACGAGCACCCGGCGCACCAGGCAAGTACCGCCGTGGTTGCCGGCCGGTGGCAAACGGTGTGGAGAAACTCGGCCAGAGCCGGGCACCGCGGGCCCCAAGCATGATGCGATCTTGGGCGCGGGCCTCATCATGGCGACCTTGCACCCCGCACTCCGGCAAGTGGGCCTTTGAGCTATAACGTCTGCAAAAGCCGCACGCAAAGGGCCAGGCGGGATGGGAAAAACTCCAGGGCAATGTATTCATCCTCCGCATGCGCCCCGTTCCCCACTGCACCCAGGCCGCACAAGGTAGGCAGGCCCATGGCGGCGGTGAAATTCCCGTCGCTGGCGCCGCCCGAGCCGGGCCGGTCCGGAAGGTCAAACCCCAAGTCGCGCGCCAGGGCACGAGCATGTGCATAGAGCCCGGCCACGCCGGGATGGTACTCAAAGGGAGGGCGGTTCGCCTGAAAGGAGATGTCCAGGGTAAGGCCCGGGCGGGACGGCTGCCTGGCTCTTACCAGGGCTTCCACCCGGCGTGCTTGGGCCATGGTGGCAACCCGGACGTCCACCTCGGCGTGGGCCCGGCCGGGCACTACGGTTGACCGGTCGCCTGCTTTGATCACACCGACGTTCACCGTGGTTCCCACCTGGTGGTCCGTGAGCCCGTCCAGCTACAGGGTATGCCGGGCCAGTTCCACCGCGGCGTTGATCCCGAAGGCATGATCGGCGCCGGCGTGGGCAGCGCGGCCGTGTACTACCAGGTCCAGGTCGATGACGCCCTTGCGGGAGGTGTTCACCGCCCCTCCGGGCAAATCCCCGGGTTCGAATACCAGGACGCTGGAGCACTGGGCGGCCACCTGTTCGATGAGCTGGCGCGAGGTAGGACTGCCTACTTCCTCGTCGGTGTTCACCACTAGTTCCACGCCGGACCGGGGAGGCTGGCCGAGCTCCTGGAGCAGCACCAGGGCGTGCAGCACCAGTGCGAGCCCCCCTTGATGTCGTAGATGCCGGGCCCGGTGGCCATGCCGGCTTCTGCGGTGAACGGGCGCCGGGCCAGGGTCCCCACGGGTCAGACCGTGTCCGGGTGCCCCAGGAGCAGAATGGACCGGCCCCCCTGTAGCATAGCGAGGCGTGGATGTGCCCGCCGTACCCCGGGGCATCCTGTACCCGCACCTGGAGATCCAGCTCACGCAAAAGATAGGCCATTGCCTGCAGGCCTTTGGCCAGGGGTACCTGGCCCCAGGGCATGCCCGCCGTCAGGCCAAACCCCGGCCGGGAGGTGACCAGGGCCATTCCGGTTTCCCGGGAGAGGAACGGGCCCGGGCATGGCAGAACTTACCTATTTAAGCAGGGAATAACCCTTCGAGTCCAGAAGTGACTATCAGGCTTGCGATCAATCTCACCAATGGAGGGGAATGACCATGGAAAGACGTCTTGCCCGTTCGGAAGTGCCGCCGGAACTAACCTGGAACCTGGAAGACATCTTCCCAACGCCCGCAGCCTGGGAGGCAGAACTCAAAGCCGTGTCCCAGGCCGTGGCTTCGGTTACCCAGTACAAGGGCCAGCTGGGAGAGGGTGCCCACGTCTTACTGGCGTGCCTGGAGGCCCAGGAGGCCCTATACCAGCGGGTCTTTCGCGTGGTGTCCTACGCCACCCTACAGCTTTCCACCGATGGAACCTCGCCTGCCAACCAGGTAGCGGCCGGCCGGGTGTCGGCGCTGGGGGCCCAGCTGCAGGCTGAGACCTCGTTCATCCAGACCGAAGCCCTGGGTCTTCCTGAAGGCACGCTCCAGCGATACCTGGCCGAAGAGCCGGCTCTTGACTCCTTCCGCCGGACCATCGAACGCATGGTGGAAGAGAAACCCCACGTCCTGCACCCGGAAACGGAAATGGCCCTGGCCGCCCTGGGTGAGGTGCTGAATGCACCGTCCACGGTGTACCAGCGCTCCAAGAGCGCCGACATGACCTTCAAGCCGGTCGCCGACGCCGGCGGAAAACAGTGGCCCATGTCCTTTGCCGGCTACGAGGGCCGCTATGAGCGGTCAGCGGACGTGACGTTACGCCGTAACGCCTATGCCTCCTTTACCGAAGGGCTCAAAGCCTACCAGAACACTTACGGCACCACTTGGGGCACCGAGGTCAAAAAGAACGTGGTCATGGCCAGGTTGCGCCGTTATCCCTCAGCCGTGCACATGCTGTTGCACCGCCAGGAAGTCAGCCTGGAGGTTTACAACAATCTCCATGACATCATCCTCAAAGAACTTGCCCCTCACATGCGCCGGTATGCCCGGCTGCGCAAGCACGTCTTGGGGATGGACAAGATGCTTTACTGCGATATCGAAGCTCCTTTGGACCCCGAGTACAGCCCGGAGACTACCTACGAAAAGGCCACGGAGATGCTCCTGGACGGCCTGGCAGTCCTCGGCCCGGAGTACCTTGAGATCATGGACCGGGGGTTGAAGAACCGCTGGATCGACCTGGCCGACAACGTGGGCAAGTCCACCGGTGCTTTCTGTAACTCGGTATACGGTGTTCACCCGTACATCCTCATCACCTGGACGGACAGCATGCGCAACGTCCTGACGCTGGCCCACGAACTGGGTCACGCAGGCCACGGCGTGCTTTCCCAGCGCTACCAGCGTCTGGCCAACACCCGCCCCTCCATGTTCTTTGTGGAGGCGCCCTCGACCATCAACGAACTGCTGGTGGCAGACTACATCCTGTCCCAAAGCAACGACGTGCGCATGCGTCGCTGGCTCATCATGCAGCTGCTCATGACCTACCACCACAACTTCGTGCGTCACCTCATCGAGGGTGAGTTGCAGCGCCGCATCTACGCCCTGGCCGAGACCGGGCAGCCCGTAACCGCCTCCATCCTCAGCAAGGTACAGGGCGAGATCCTGGATGAGTTCTGGGGCGGTGAGGTGGAAATCGACGACGGTGCCCGCCTTACCTGGATGCGGCAGCCCCACTACTACATGGGCCTTTACCCCTACTCCTACTCGGCCGGCCTCACCGTGGGGACGGCGGTGGCCAGGTCCATAGTGGACCAGGGGCAGCCCGTGGTTGACCGCTGGCTGGAGGTGCTCAAGGCCGGCGGCACCAAGAAACCCCTGGAACTGGCCCGGCTGGCCGGCGTGGATATGGCCAAGCCCGATCCCATCCGGGCCGCCGTGACCTACGTGGGGTCACTGGTGGACGAAGTGGTCAAGAGCTTCTAGCGGGTACGGGGCTTTTGGGGGACGCTGGCTTCCCGGTGCACGCCGGGAAGGACGTCCCCCTTTACCTTTCGCGAACCGAAGGCACCCAGCGCCCGGTTAGACCGGACCGGGGCCGCCCGGCCCCATGGTGAGCAGGACCTGGGGTACCCCGGGCAAGCCTGCCGCCTGGGCCACGCTGGTAAAGTGGCCCAGGCTCCGGCGGTGTTCGAGGATGGCCCTGGCCGCATCCGGGCTCATGCCGGGTACGGCCAGCAGGTCTGCCGGGGTGGCCGCGTTGAGGTTGAAGGTGTGGGGCCGGGTGGGCTCGGAGAGCCAGAGGGCGGGCGTCACCAGGCAGCCGGGGTTGGTCAGCCAGAGCTCGGGCCCCACCCGGCTCTCCAGGTCCTCGGTGGCCAGGGCCCGCTCCAGCGCGGCCGAGAACAGCTGGCGCCACTGGCCGGCCAGGGTCTTCAGGCGCGGGATGTCGCCACTGCGCCCGGCCCAAACCAGATTGTGGTAGAGCTGGGGGGCCTCGGTCGACACCGTGGCACAACACGTGGTTTCCAGGAACAGGCGGTACAGGTCCACTTTCTCTGCGGGGAAGTCGCGCCCGTAACCCACCACCAGCTGGGTGAGCAAGGGCCGGCCCGGGTCCAGGCGCGGGCGGGTGAGCCAGCGCCCGGCCGAGTGGTAGAGCTTGAGACACAGCCGCTCGAAGGGGCTAAAGCACCCGGTGGCCAAAGGACCGGGGTCGGAGAGAAAGGCCTGGAAAAAACCCGGGTCCGGGGCCTCCGCCAGCAGCCGGTCGCTGGTCAAAACCCGGTAGAAGAAGGCAGCCGCCACTCCCTCAGAAGACAAAAGCTGCTGCGGGTCCTTGAGCACCCCGGGCAGAAAGGCGGTGCTGGTCATATCCGCTACCAGTGAGGGGTCGGGCTCGGCAGTGACATGGATGAACGCGTTCTGACGCACCAGGTGGGCCCGGTGTGCCTGTTCCACGGTGCAGATCCAGTGGGCCAACGGGGAGGGGTCAAACCTCTCCTGGGTCCTGAGGCGGTGGTTGCTGGTAAGGTCCAGGGCGAGGGTTTCGTGACTGATGCCCCACCCTTCGTAGAAAGCCGTGTAGTAGTCGGTGATGCTCGTACTCAGGTGCATACGGGTGCTCTTCCGGAGGTCCTCCCCCGTCCCCACCATGGAGGTCATCACCACGTGGGCGTGTTCGTGGGGGAAGATGCGCTCCACGGCACCGCTGGTGCAGGCGTCGCCTGCCGTGTAGATGGAAGAATAGAGGTCGTAGCGATGGTCTTCTTCCTCGCCACCGGGTGACAAGAGCCAGTAGCCGACTGCCGGCCGGTCCTCTCCTTCTGCCTGGATGGCGGCCGGGCCGGGCTGCGGGGCGGGCAGGTCGTGGCTGCTTCCATGCGCTCGCAGGTAGTTGCGGCAGGCATGGTCCAGGCGCAAGAGGGCGCGAGGCAGCGGCAGGCCAAGTACCTGCTCCATGGCTGCTCTCAGGCTTGCTTGGTGCACGGGCTGCAATAGGGGTACCGGCAGCTGGCCGGCGCCGGGCCGGGTGAGGGGCCGGCCTTCTGCATCGCGCACCGGCTGCAGGATTTGGAAAAGGCCATGTGGTCCTGTAACCAGCGTATCCTGGGTCCCTGCTACATCCATGCTGATACTCTTTCCAGTGTACGGTCTTGCCGAGCGGGGCTACCCAACCGGGTTCCCAATCCATCTTATCTCAGGCCGGTAGAGGTCTGTCAAGTATGAGAGGCTGCGGTGGGCCACCTGGAAAATGCTTCATAGTAGTTAAAACATCGAAAGGGGTCTGAGCGTCACTGTAGAGTGCAGTAGGGAGGGATTGCTGTGAGGAAAGCCGGTTTCCTTGGTGTCCTAATGGCGGTTTTGGTCTTAGCCGTGCCTGCCAGTGCTGATGATGCCAGCCTGGGGCGAGTAGGCGAGGCGGTCCAGCCCTTGTTCAACAACCAGGTCCGGATGGTGAGCGAGGAGGTCCGGGTGACAGTCACGCCCGGGCATTCGCGGGTGGACGCCACGTTCACCTTCCACAACACCGGGCCCGCCGTTACGGTGCTGGTGGGATTCCCGGAACAAGCACCCGATCCGGACCGCGGCCACTTCGGGGATGACCTTTTGCTCCACGATTTTCTGGCCTTTGTTGATGGCAAGGAGGTGGCAGTCAGGCGGGAACCGGGGCTGGTGCCGGCGGTGAACCCCAGGGCCATCGACTACCCGGCCTGGTACACTTGGGAAGTGGAGTTCCACGCGGACCAGACCCGGGTACTGCAGAACACCTACTGGGTAAAGAACCTCGCCTGGTCCAACGGGGTGACCATGGCCGGGTACATCCTGGTCACGGGTTCGACCTGGCTGGGCCCCATCGGGCATGCCCGCGTTACCATGGAGTTTGACGGAGTCTTCCCTCACCAGCTCATGTGTATCCAACCGGGCGATTACCGGTTCGAGGGTGACACCTTGGTGTGGGAATGGAGAGACCTGGACCCGCTTTTCGATATAGAGGTGTTTTTCGACGCCCGTGGACTGTTGCCGTACGTGCAATGGGAGATCTCGCCTGGGACGGCCGTGGAATGGGAATACCTGTGGGCCGCCGGGCGGTACAGCGAGCTCCTGGAGGAAGTGGCCCAGGCGCGCGCCAGCGGGTACCCGCCGGGGCAGGAGGCGGTGCTCTTACTGTATGAAGGTCGGGCCCGGGAAGGGCTGCAGCGGCCGGATGCCGGGGCCGCCTGGGAACGCCTGCTGGAACTGGCCCAAAAGCCGGGCGACGAGTACCACGTGGCCCGGCTGGCGGTAGGGGAGGCCAGCTACTTCCTGGCCCGCACCCACCACATCACAGGTAGCTAGGACTGGCTGGAGAGCCTGGCCCGGGAATTGAGAGCTGCCCATGCCGCGCCCATGCAGAGGTAGGTAGAAGCGCTACTGCCGGAAAACCGGGTGGTGGTGACCCCTCCCAGCCTGGCCGGGAGGCGGCACGAGGAGGTTGGCCCAGGCACCTACTGGCTGTCATTTGAGGCAGAGGATCCTGACGGCGACTTGTGCTACGTGATGATGAACGCATGGTACACAGAAAGCGGGCATCGCAGGGCTGTGCTGGCCGAAAGCGCCCTGGCGGAACCCTACCGGGTGACCGGTCGATACCTGGCGGAAGGCATTCCACCCGGCGCCGTCTTGGAGTATGCCGTGGAGGTCATCGATGCCCGCGGAAACCGCGCGGTATTCTCCGGTACCACCGAAGCCGGGAGGGCCGGCGAACCGCCGGCTCAACCACCTGCCCGCGGGTCCTGGTGGCTGGCCGTGGCCGGGCTGGTGGCAGCGTGCACGCTGGCCGTAAGGTTGCGCGCGCTGCTTTTGGCCCGGGGCCGCTGGTGGTATGGGGCTTTCCTGCAGTGAACCCGGTTGAGTTCTGTGAAGCCCTGCCGGACAGCTTGGTGGTGATTTGGTCCCGCCCGCCGCGGGGTGGTAGTGTCCAGCCAAGAAACGGGGGCCTTGCCAGTGATCATCACCTTTGTCGAAGACGGTTGCAACGTGAAATTCGTGATCAGCCACTATGACCGCCGGTACCAGCCGGTCCTGCCAAGCCTCTTCTACACCCGGGAAGGGGATACGTGAAGGTGTTTCCCAGGGAAAGCAGGTACCTGGAGAGGGTCAAGGCCAACTACCTGGAGTACGCCGAGGAGATGTTTGCCCAAGTCGGGAACTTCAGACCCGTCCCCTGGGCTGATACCCTGCTCCAGGTAGCCACCAGCTTTCAGACTGCCGGCATCCATGGTGGTTACCCGGGAGCTGTTCCACCTCGATTAGGGGCATTGCCGTGCACCCTCACGATGTGGACATCATGATGGACGCGCGCGACGTGGACAGGGTTGCCGACGTGTTGGCCGACTGCATGGTAGTCAGGTGCTCAAGCTGGTAGGAGAGGCCCGGTCCGGGCCGGTTCGAGTGCAGGCGCGAGTGGAACTGCGGACCCTGCCGGCCGGGTCGCTGCTGGCCGGAGTCGGCGGCGGCGCCAAGGCCATCGTGTATCGGACCGACACCATGGGCGAGTTGGCGCTGGTGGGCGGGGCTTCGGACCCGCGGGGAGCCCCCGCCGCCCTGAAGGATGTCCTCAACCTGCGCGTCCACGGGCCGGTCGGTCGGGGATGACTTTCTGCACAAAGAGGTGAAGGACATGGACGGCCCCATCGGAGTGTTCGATTCGGGGGTGGGCGGCCTGACCGTGGTGCGGCAGTTGCTGCTGCACCTGCCCCAGGAAGACCTTCTCTACTTGGGAGACACCGCGCGCATGCCCTACGGGCCCCGACCCCAGGATGAGGTGTGCCGGTACGTACTCGAAGTGGTGGAATTCATGGAGGCCCGGGGAGCCAAGGCCCTGGTCATCGCCGGCAACACCGCCACCGTCGCCGGGCTGGAAGCGGCCCGGGCCCGGGCGCCTTTTCCTGTGGCGGGAGTCATCGAGCCCGGCGCCCGCATGGCCGTGGGCATGACCCGGGGCCGGATCGGGTTGCTGGCCACCGAGGGCACGGTGAAAAGCGGCGCCTACCAGCGGCGCCTGCAGGAGCTGGTGCCCGGGCTGGAGGTCATCGCCCACGGCTGCCCGAAGTTCGCCCCGCTGGTGGAAGCGGGCCTGGACGACGAGCGGGCCATCCAGGACGCGGTGGCCGAGTACGTGGGGCCCCTGGCCCGGGCCAAGGTGGACACGGTCATCCTGGGTTGCACCCATTACCCCCTCCTGGCCCGGTGGATCCAGGCCTACCTCGGGGACGAGGTCATGCTGGTGGACCCGGCCCTGGCCACCGTGGAGATCCTTGAGGATGAGCTGGGCGCCCGGGGCTTGCTCCTCCCGCCCGGGCGGCAGGGCTACCGCCAGTTCGCCACCACCGGCGAGGTGGCGACCTTCGGCCGGGTGGCCGCCATGATCTTGGACATGCCGGAGTTACAGGCCGTCCGCGTGCGGTTGGGTGAATAGGTCGGTGGCAGCCCGGGTTTTCCCGTGTACATTAGGAACACGAAAAGTCCCCGCCCGGCGGCCGGGCGGCGGAAGGGAGGGAACTACCGCCCTGGCGGCGGTGCAACGACCTTGAACCGAACGGTGCTGGTCATGTTCGCCATCCGTTTTGCCTTCGGCCTGTTCAACCTGGCGGCGGCAGCTTTCATGCTCCGGCTGGGCCGGATCGATTCGGCGGTGAGGATCAACGCCCTCATCGGCAGCATCGGCCCGGTGGTGTTCCTGGTGGTGTCGGCCCTGGGGCTGCTGGGGCTGGCCGCGGCGGTGTCTCCCGCGAAACTGGCCCTGGTAGGGGCCGGCGTGGTCCTCATGTTCCTGGGAACGCGCTGAAAGCTGCCGGCCCGGGGCGAGCCGGCGGGCGGCGCGTTGGTTGCAGGAATTGCCCGTCCCCTTGCCCAATATTGGCGGCGGAGGTGGGGCCGGGTGGACCTGATGGTGTGGCGGGGGATGGAGAGCTATGTGCGGGCAGCCCGCTGCCGCCTGTGCTACCGCCCGCAACTTCAGGAACGGCTGCTGCAACTGGCGGTCGGCCTGGACCCTGCCGGACCTGGCCCAGCTGGTGGTGGCCGGGGAGCTGGAGTTTCTCCACGCCTTGCTGGACCGGAGGGACACGGAAATCCGAGCCGGGGGCACCGAGCTGAAGGTTGTCGGCAGCAGCAGCGATAAGTGCGCCTTTCACCGTGCGGGCTGCTGCGCCCGGCGCGTATCCCAGCGCCCGTTGCCGCATCTGCCTCTGTGGTCCCGTGCGCCTTCTGCCCTCACCCCGGGAGCGCCGCGCCTACTTGGTCAACTATGCCCGCACCAAGGAGCTGGCTGGCCGCCCGCATCACCCGCGCCCTGCACCGCTTCCATGACCTGGAGGCCTTGGATGTGGGTAGCTTCGCCCGCGAGGCTCCGGCGGTGATCCGGTACCACACCTGCCAGCGTCCGCCCCGGTCGAAGGCTTTCACCGGGCAAACGATGGCGCCGGGAGCCACCCCCGCCAGCCCGGGGATGGTGCCGGTGCGAGCGGCGATGATGCCCGCCACGTGGGTGCCGTGCCCGCAGCCGTCTTGGGGGCGGGTGCCGGGCTACGAGGTTGATGCCGGTGCCTGGCCCCGGCCAGGCCGGGGTGCTGGTGGTCGATGCCCGTGTCGATGACGGCCACCCGGGCACCTTCCCCCGGGTCAGCCGCCAGGCGGCAGGAGCGTCCACCCAGTCCACGCCCCAGGGACAGGAGTCCGGGGGGCTGGCAGCGGCCGGAGGGCGGGGGCAGCCGGATGCCCCGGTCCGGCTCCGACCATTCCAGGCACCCGCTTCGGCTGAGGTTGGCGAGTCGGGCGGGGGGGGGGAGACAGCCGACCCACATGTCCACCCGGGGCAGTTAGCGGGCGGTGTGCCCGACCAGCCGCCGAATGTCCTCAGCACTGGCAGACTGCACGCGAAAGATGCAGCGATGTTGGGGTGACTGGGACAAGGGACGGCCTTCCTTGCAGGCGGTTATGGTGACATAATATGCAGAGAACAGGGCAAGCGTGAAATGGAGGTTTGGACGCCGTGCGTATACCCGCATCCCGTGCCATGTATGCCTTTTCTGCCGAACACCCCCCGGCCGCGACGGTGCCGCCGGGCACTCGGGTGGTGTTCGAGACCCGGGATTGTTTCTCCAACCGGCTCCAGGAGGAGAGGGATTCCTTTTTTGAGGTGGGGTGGGAGAACATCAACCCGGCCACCGGCCCGCTGGCCGTGACGGGAGCCGAGCCGGGCGACACCCTGGTGGTAACCGTGGAGCAGGTGAAGGTAGGTCCCCGGGGCACCATGATCGCGGTGCCTGGCTTCGGAGCCCTGGGTCACCTGATCACCCGCGAGGAGACTCGTATCATACCCATCTCTCAGGGCCTGGCCAGCTTTGGCCCGGTTGAGTTGGTCATGGAACCCATGATCGGGGTCATCGGGACCCAGCCCGAAGGGGAGGCGATCCCGTGCGGGACGCCCGGGCCCCACGGAGGCAACCTGGACACCCGCCTGATCCGGGAAGGAGCCGTGGTTTACCTACCCGTGTATGTCCCGGGCGCGGGGTTGGCCCTGGGCGACTTGCACGCTCTCATGGGCGACGGGGAGATCGTAGTGTGCGGACTGGAAGTGCCGGGAGAAGTGACCGTCACCGTGGACCTAGTGAAAGGACGCCGGGCCCCCGGGCCGGTGGTGTGGCACGGGGGGACTTGGTACGTGTTGGCCTCGGCCCTGACCCTGGACGAGGCGAGCCGTCTCGCCATCGAGCAGGCCGTGGATTTTGTCAGGGAGCGCACGGGATTGACTTTGAACCATGCGGCCATGCTGCTCAGCCTGGTCGGCCAGCTGCAGGTGAGCCAGGTGGTGGATCCCCTCAAGACCGCGCGCATGGCCATCCCCGGCCAGCTGCTAGCCGCCTACGGCGGCGACCGGTTCTAGGCCGGGCGAAAGGTGGGACCCGGCGGCGGGCCGCCCGCCAGCACCGTCGCCTCAGCGGTCCCACAGGATGCGCCCGGTTTCCGTCACCCCGTGGGGCGGAGGGTCAGTTCGCTGCCAGAGATGGTCCAGGTCATGGAAGATGTGGTGCGCCGCGACCAGAGGTTGCTGGCGGAACCAGGATGCGCTGTTTGCGGCCAGGAAGGCCCGGTCGACATCCCGGACCCAGGCAGCCACTGCCGGGAGGTCCTGCAGTTCTTCCCACCTGGACCGCGCCTCCGCTCACGCTGATTCCAGGGCCGCCAGCTCCTTCTGGAGCCAGTGGAGGGAGGGTCTGCTGTCGGCAGCGCCCGGCCAGAGGTAGCGATTGAGCAGGTCATGGGCGGTTGCCACTGGGTCGGCCGCGGTGTAGACGGTGTCCTTCAGCCTGCTCACCGGCTGCTCCACTTCCCCCGGGGCCCCGATCCTCGGCCGCACTGGCATCCAGGCCCCACGCCCGCTCCCAGTCGCTCAGGACCGGAGAGTTCAGAGGAACGGCGGGGGCGGGGCCGGGCCCAACCGTCGGCACGCACCACCACGACTTGATCCGGGTGGCGGGCAGGCCGCCCGGTACGCCGGCGCGGCGCCGTCCCCCAGGCAACCGGCCAGCCCGGTCGCCACCAGCAACGACAGGCTTACCCGGACAGTCCTTAGCATGGATTCACCCCCCCGCGCTCTTATGGTTCGTGCTGCTAGTGTAGCTTGAGTTCTCCGCTTTCCTTCTCTGCCCTCCAGTCCGGCGAAAAATCTCGGTGATGCCGGCAGGAATCCAACGGCGGGCCCAGAAGAATCTCTCAATTAACGGAGGTCCTGCATTGAGTTAGTGACATGACGGGAGAGTGCCATCAACCTTTGGAGCACACAGACATCATCAAGCGCATCCGGGAACGCCTCAACGACTTGAGCGAGGCCCACCGCCTGCTTGCCGATTACCTGGTCAGCAATTACGAGCGGGCCGTCTTCCTCACCGCCTACCAGCTGGGCCAACGGGTGGGGGTGAGCGAGTCCACGGTGGTGCGGTTTGCCGCCGCCTTGGGGTACGAGGGCTACCCCCAGTTCCAGCGGGCGTTGCAGGAGTTGCTGCGCACCCGGCTCACGACCATCGACCGCCTGCGGGGGGCCAGCGAGAGTTTGGAAGAACACCAGACCATCTTTCACAAGGTGATGACGGTGGACATAGAGGACATCCGCACCACCTTGCAGGAGCTCAACCCGGAGACGTTCGCAGCGGCGGTGGATGCCCTGGTCCAGGCTCGCCGCATCTACGTGGCGGGCTTCCGCAGCGCTTTCTCCTTGGCCTATCTTATGGGGTACGGGCTCAACTGGGTCCTCCGTAACGTCACCGTGGTCGGCCAGAGCCCGGCCGATGTTCCCGATCAGGTGCTCACCGCCGGGCCCGGCGATGCGGTGGTGGCAATTTCCTTTCCCCGTTACTCCCGGGCCACTGTGGATGTCCTAGCCCTGGCCCGTCGGCAGCGGGCCCGGACGCTGGCCATCACCGACAGCATCGTCTCCCCGCTGGCAGCCCATGCCGACCTTTTGCTCCTGGCCCGCAGTAACCAGTTGTCCTACTACGATTCGTTTTCCGCCCCACTCAGCCTCATCAACGCGCTGATGGCGGCGGTGGCCGTCCGCGACCAGGCGCGGACCATGCAGGCATTGGACGAGTTGGAACGGGTGTGGGAGGCCTACGGTGTCTACGCCTTCCCCCGACGCAAGCAGAAAGGGAGTGAGTAAGCGCATGTCGCACGTGTTTTTCCGGGACGTACGCAAGGAGCATCCGGTCATTGTGGGCGGGGAAGGGGTGTACCTCTTCGACGACCAGGGCCGGCGGTACCTGGATGGGTGTTCCGGAGCCCTGGTGGCGAACATCGGCCACGGCGTGGAACCGGTGGCCCGGGCCATCTACGAGCAAGCCCGGAAAGTGGCTTTCACCCATCTGTCCCGGTTCAGCTCCCTGCCCATCCAGCGGCTGGCGGAGCTTATCGCCACCATCTCGCCGCCCGGCCTCAACCGGGTCTATTTTGTGTCTGGCGGCTCCGAGGCCACCGAGACCGCTCTCAAACTCAGCCGTCAGTATTTCCTGGAGCGCGACAAGAACTCCCAAAAGCACCTGGTCATCTCCCGCTGGCACTGCTTTCACGGCAACACCCTGGGCGCTCTCTCCATGACCGGCCTGGTCCCCCGCAGGAAGCGCTACACTCCCTACCTCCTGAACTTCCCCAAGATCAACCCTCCCTACTGCTACCGCTGTCCCCACGGCCGCACCCCTCCGGACTGCCGGGTGCCCTGCGCCTACGAGCTGGAGGTCATGCTCAAGCAGGTGGGTCCGGAGTATGTGGCGGCGTTCATCGCTGAGCCGGTGGTGGGGGCCGCCGCGGGGGCCCTAGTGCCGCCGCCTGAATATCTGCCCACCGTGCGCCAGATCTGTGACCGCTACGACATCTTGCTCATCGCCGACGAGGTCATGTGCGGTTTCGGCCGTACCGGCAGGCACTTTGCCGTGGACCACTGGGGAGTGGTGCCCGATGTGATCACCGCGGCCAAGGGCATGGCTGCCGGCTACGCGCCCCTGGGAGCGGCCATAGTCCACGAGAAGATCTGGGAGGTGTTCCGCCAGGGGAGCGGGCGGTTTGAACACGGTCATACCTATGGAGGCAACCCGCTGGCCTGCGCCGCCGGCGCCGCCGTGCTCGAGTATTACCTCGAGCACGACCTGGTCTCCCACTGCCGGCAGCTGGGCGAGCTGCTGCTGGCGGAACTGGCGCCCCTCAAGGACAACCCGGTGGTAGGCGATGTCCGCGGGCTGGGCCTGATGCTGGGCGTGGAACTGGTACAGGACCGGGCCACCCGGACGCCCTTGCCGGCGTCCCGGGGTATGGCCGAGGTGGCCACCCAGTTCATCCTCAAGCAGGGAGTGGTGGTCTACCCCGGCAACGGCATGGTGGACGGCGTGGCCGGCGACCAGTTCCTCATCGGCCCGCCCCTGGTCATTAACGAGGCCGAGGTCCGCCAACTGGCTCAGGGCGTCATCGCGGGGCTGGACGAGCTGGCCCGCGAACTGGCATGAAGGAGGTTTTGCCATTGACTGAAGACCGAGTCTTGCGCCGGCCGCTGGAAGGCGTGCGCGTGCTGGCCGTGGAGCAGTATATCGCCGGCCCTTATTGCACCATGCTCCTGGCCGACGCCGGGGCCGAGGTCATCAAGGTGGAACGTCCGGGCACCGGTGACCCCCGGCGCACCATCGGCCCCTTCGTGCAGACCCAGGACGGGCAGAAAGTGAGCGGGGGCTTTCTCGAGTATAACCGGAGCAAGAAGAGCCTGACCCTGAACATGGCGGACGAGCAGGGGAAGGCCATTTTCCGCGCCCTGGTCTCGCAAGTAGACGTGGTAGTCGAGAACCTACGCCCTGGCGCCATGGACCGCCTGGGGCTGGGCTACCGACAGTTAGCAGAGCTGAACCCCCGTATTATCTACGCCTCCATCACCGGGTTTGGCCAACTGGAAGGATATCGCGGCCCCTACTGGCAGTGGCCGGCGCTGGACATCGTGGTGGAGGCCATGGGCGGCATCATGCACATGGTGGGGTACGAGGACCGTCCCCCGCTTTCCACTTTCTACGGCATGGCCGACGTGTACTCGGGGCTGGTCAACGCCTACGGGATCATGCTGGCCCTGTACGACCGCGAGATCACCGGGCGGGGGCAGTGGGTGGACACCTCCATGTACGACTGCATGGTGGCTTTCAACGAACGGTCGGTGGCCCTGCACTCGCTTACCGGCGAAGTCCCGTGCCGGGGCCGCGAGCGCGTGCTGGGTCCCCGGGGAGCCTACCTGGCCGCCGACGGCTACGTGGCCATCAACATCCCCACCGATGACATGTGGAAACGCCTGGCCACGGTGCTGGGCCGGGAGGACCTGGTGGAAGACGAGCGCACCCGTACCGGCCCGGCCCGGGCCCAAAACGACGCGCTGGTACGGGTGGCCATCGAGAGCTGGTTGGAGGGCCGCACCCGGGCCAGCGCCATCGCCGCGCTCATCGAGGCCGGGGTTCCGGCCGGCCCGGTACAGACCGCCGAGGACCTGGCCAGCTGTCCCCAGGCCGAGGCCCGGCGCATGCTGCTGGAAGTCCCCGAGCCCGGCCTGCCCGGGCTGAGGCTGGCCCGCACGGCCGCCCGGCTATCCCATGCGCCCGAGGTTACCGCCGCCCGGGCGCCCCGGCTGGGTGAGCATACTGCGGAGATCCTCGGCTCGTGGCTGGGGTATGGGCCCGCGGATATCCAGGCCTTGCGGGCCGCCCAAGTGGTCTAGGAGGTGCAACATGATGGAGAGAGTGTTAATCGCCGGGACGGTGCGCACCCCCATGGGACGGTTCGGGGGCACGCTCAAGGATTTCACTGCCGCCCAGCTGGGGGGGCTGGTGGGCCGGGAGGCTCTGGCCCGGGCCGGCGTCGAGCCGGGGTGGGTGGATCAGGTGGTGGTGGCCAACGCCCGCCAGGCCGGTACCGGTCCCAACCTGGGCCGCCAGCTGGTGCCCAGATGCGGGCTCCCCCTGGAAGTCCCAGGCTACACCGTGAACATGGCCTGCGGCTCGGGGTTGAAGGCGGTCGAACTGGCGGCCGCCGCAGTCCTGCTGGGGAGCGCCCGCTGTGTCCTGGTGGTGGGGGTGGAGGCCATGAGCCGGATCCCCTACTTGCTGGACGAGGCCCGCTGGGGGTACCGGCTGGGTAACTCCACCCTGCACGATGCCCTGTACCGGGACGGTTTCATCTGCGCCCTCACCGACCAGCACATGGGCATGACCGCAGAGAAACTGGCCCGGCGTTACGGGCTGCAGCGCGCTGACGCCGATGCCTACGCCGTGGCCTCCCACCAGAAAGCGGTGCGGGCTCGCAGCTCGGGTGCCCTGGCCTCCCAGATCACCCCGGTCTCCATTCCCCAGCGCAAGGGACCGGCCCTGGAATGGAAAGAGGACGAGTGCCCCCGGCTCGACACGTCCCTGGACCAGGTGGCGCGCCTGCCGCCGGTTTTCGCTGGCGACGGGCAGGTCACCGCCGGGAACGCGTCTGCCATCGCCGACGGCGCCGCCGCCCTGCTGGTTATGGCCGAGTCCTTCGCCTGCGAGCATAGCCTGCAGCCGGGCCTGGAGTACCTGGGGGAGGCCAGCGCGGGGGTGGATCCCGACTACATGGGCATAGGCTCGGTCCCGGCCGTGGAGCGACTCACCCGGGCCCTGGGCATGGCGGTGACCGATTTCGATGCCATCGAGATCAACGAAGCCTTTGCCGTCCAGGTTCTGGCCTGCCTGATGGAACTGGGCCTTACCCCTGATGATGTGAACCCCAACGGGGGAGCCGTGGCCCTGGGCCATCCTATCGGCATGACCGGGGTCCGGCTGCTGGTGGCCCTTGACCACCACCTGACCGGTCCGGGCCGGGGTCTGGCCACCATGTGCGTCAACGGAGGCATGGGCCTGGCCTGCGCCGTGCGCTCGCTGCGGTGACCGGGCGGGCCCACGTACCTGGGCCTGGTAATCGCCACCAGCGTGCTGGCCACCAACACCTTCGGCGATGGGATGCGCGATGCCCTGGATCCCAAGTTGCAGTGACCGGACCGCCCGCCGCCAAGCCCTGGAAAAAACTTGGGCCGGGGAGAAGAAATTGGCAATTGCCTATAGAAACTCGTCCCCGCAAGCCTAGGAAAGGGGGCGGGTTGATGAAACGGCGATGGGCGATCCTGCTGTTGGCCCTGACTATGCTGGTCGGGAGCGTGGGAGGTGGAAGGGGGTTACCTGGGCCAGCCATGGCGGCCGAAAACGCCCGGTTGCTCGAATACCTCTGGTATTTGGATACCGATCACCAAGGACCGGTGACTGTCATCGTGCGGCTCTCCGAGGAGTCGGCGGCCGTCCATGCCGCAGCTTACAGGGACTTCGGGCAGCAAGTGGCGGAGGCAGCCCGGGCCAGGCAACTGGGCCGAGCGGCCCGGGTGCTGGGGGCCATCTGGGCCCGGGGAGTACGGGCTACACCGGGTTTGCAGTTCGAGGAAGCCTACAACGGGTTCACCCTCACGCTACCTGCCCACGAGATCCCGCTGCTGGCGGATGTTCCGGGCATAACCGGCATCTTTGCTGACGTAGAAGTGGTACACCACCGAGTGTTTCCCGAGGACGGCGATCACACCGTCGACCTGCACTACAGCGTGGACGCGATCGAGGCTCCAGCGGCGTGGGCCGCCGGCTACGCCGGTGCCGGTGTCCTGGTGGCCATCCTCGATGACGGAGTCTACACCCATCCCCACCTGGGGGGCGGCATCGGAACGGGTTTCAAGGTCGTGGATGAGTACGACTTCCGCGGCCTCAAGGATGACCCCATGCCGGTGCCGGGGGACTCCCACGGCACGCACGTGGCTGCTACCGCCGCCGGTCTCCACGGAGTCGCCCCCGGGGCCAGCATCCTGGCGGTGCGGGTGCTAGGCGGTTCGCTGGTGAACACCCTAGGGCCGGTGATGGCCGGCATCGACTATGCCGTGCGCATGGGGGCTCACGTGGCCAACATGAGCCTGGGCCTGCAGGATGCCTTCGGGCCCGTCGACAACCCGTGGACGGAGATGGTGTCCAACGCCGTCCGGGCCGGCATGGTGTTCACCAACTCCAACGGCAACAACGGTCCCGGCTACTATACTGTGGGCATGTACGGGTCTTCTCCTCATGCCATCGGCGTGGGTGCCGTCGACGTCCGGCCCATCCCGTTCCCCCGGGTCACCGTGGTGGAGATCGGCGCCGTTCTGGTGGGGGGGTACCTACAGCGTACCTTTTCCCGGCGAGCTCCTGAGGGTTGAGCTGGACGTAGTGGACGTGGGCTTCGGCAACTCCCCAGCCTACTACGACGGCAAGGACTTGGCGGGCAAGATCGCCATTGCTCTGCGCGGCGGCCCGGCCGGCGAAGACGCCACCTTCGTCAACAAGGCCAACTAGGCGCTGGCCGCCGGAGCGGCCGGCCTCATCATCTACAACGACGCCGCCCGGTGGACCGATTTCAGCGCCACCTTCTCGGCCCTGCCCGGGTTTACCATGTCCCACCCCAACGGGCTGGCGGTCATCGCCAGCCCCCGTGGAGAACTTCGACGCCGGCTACCAGATGGCGGGCTTCAGCTCGCGAGGTCCCACCGTTGACCTGACGCAGATCAAGCCCGACGTGAGTGCCCCCGGTGTGGGCATCGTGGCGGCCGTCCCCTTTGGTGTTGATCCCGCCGACGTCAGGGCGTCTTCCGGGACCTCCATGTCCGCGCCCCATATGGCGGGTGCAGCGGCCCTGATCCTCCAGGCCCATCCGTCCTGGGCTCCGGAACAGGTCAAGCTGGCGGCCATGAACACCGCCGCGGACATGGGGACGGACATCTGGGGGAACCACTACCGGGTGCTGGACCAGGGAGCCGGACGGCTGGACGTGAGCCGGGCCATAGCGCCGCGCCTGGCCATCTAACCCGGCAGCGTCAGCTTTGGTCACATTACCGCCGCCGACGGGTACACCCGCACCCGCCGGCTGACGGTGAGCACTTACGTGACCGGCGGTCGCTACCGAGTGGAGGTGGTGCCGCGCGGGGCCCCGGCGGGCGTGACCGTCACTGCCCAGAGCTCCCGGGGAGATCCACCGTACCGGCCGCAACCGCCAGCACACCATCGACCTTACGGCCAGCATCGACCCGGACGTGGCCCAGGCCGGCGAGTATGAAGGCTACCTGTACTTGGTGAATACCGCCGACCCGTCGGACACTTACCGGGTTCTGTATTTCCTGGTCTACCGGGCGCCCGTGAGTAACCTGCAAGTATCCAACCGGTTCGTGGGCGCCGGTGGTCCCGGCCCCCACCAGTCCCTGGACGTGACCTTCACCGTGGGACGGCCGCTGAAGACTGGTATCTGGGCACCTTGGCTGGCACCCGGTTCACGGCCAACCAGGGAGGCCTTGAGCCCGGCACCCATACCCACGCCTGGAACGGACGCACTGCAGGCGGCAGTCTCCTGGGCGAGGGTAGCTGGAATCTCGGTGTCTGGTATCGGTTGCCCGGGGCGCCGGCCTTCGTGTTCAGATCCACCTACGCTCGTATCTGGGTGGACCGCACCCGCCCGGTGCTCCGCATGGACGCCGATCTCCCGGTCCTGACCAATCAGCGCGAGCTGGTGGTGACGGGAGCCGTGGCCGACGCCGTCATGCACACCTTCGGCTCCGTGGACGGATGGGTCCTGGTCAACGGCGAGCCGGCGGACCTTGCCTACCGGCACCCGGCCCGGTTGTTTAGGCAAAACCGCGAGCTGGCCTTCAGCCACCGGGCGGTTCTGGAGGAGGGGGACAACACCATCACCATCCACGCTGTGGACGCGGCGGGCAATGCCAGTGCCGACACCTTTACCTACCTGGTCATCCTGGATCCCGTGGCTCAACTGGAGATTACCGACCTGACCGCTTCTCACTACCGGTACAACCGCACCGAACTGGTGGTGGCGGGTGTCACCGAGGCGGGTGCCATAGTCACCATCAACGGCCAGGAGATCCCGCTGTGTGAAGAGGGGCTCACCTTCGCCCACCCGGTCCAGCTCAACCACGGTACCAAAGTGTTGGTCATCGAGGCCAGGGACCCGGCGGGCAACCCCACCACTCTGACGCGCAAGATCACGGTGCAGGGCAACCAGGGCCCGCCCACCCTCACTCCGGTGCGTTAGGCCCCGGGGAAGGCATTAGGGGTCCCGGCGGCGCCGGGGCCCCTGGCCACGTGCGCCCGGCATGGGCGAGTGCTAGCGGGTGAAAGTCCCGTGGGGAGGGTGGCCCCGTACAACCCCTAGCCGAAGGCAAGGGTGTCCGCGGCGACGCGCAATCTGAAGGAAGCCGGAGGCAAAACCGCGGCCCGAGGAGCACGAACTCTGGACGAGGCAGTATCGTCTGGGCGAGCCTGCAAGCCAAGGCAAAGCCCAAGATGGGTCAAGGGCGGTGCTGTAAACCGGGCGGGCGCGCGGTGAAAGTACTCGCTCTTACCCGGGGAGGCCTGCCGGCAGGCTGGAAGGCAACCTACGCTGCGAGGCGTGGCTGAGCCGGCAGGAGTCAGCAGAGGCCATAGTACCAGTGGCGGTGCCGCTGGGAAGGGCCAAACATCAGGAGGGGATGGGACGCGGTGCGTTCGCACGGCAAGCCCCGACAGCAGAAAAGCCCGCCCAGGGTGACAGAAACAACTGCTACTACTGCCGGTGGGAGGGCCGAGTTTGCCGACGGCCCACCCCCGGACCACATCCCGCCAGGCGGGAGTGATGGTCGAGGGGGTGAAGGTCAGGACGGAGGAGGGCACGCCCCAGGGTGGCCCACTAAGCCCGCTGCTGGCCAACATCCTGCTCGACGAACTGGACCGGGAACTGGAGGAGCGCGGGCACCACTTCGTTCGTTACGCGGATGACGGTGTGCCACGAAGGCGTAGGGCTGTGTAAGGCTCGAAAGCCATGCTTAACCGCCAGATGAGGGAAGGCCCCTCGGAGCCGTCATACAGGTGGAGGCTTCAAACCACCGTAAGCTGCTGTGGTCAAAAGCCATGGTAGTGAGCGTTACGGAAAAGGCGAAGCAATACCTCGTCAGGTAAGTACCGATGGAGACGAACAACCGTGAATCGCTGATAACGTGTCCAAGGCGTAGGGACGCCATCAAAACCGGGAGGTAGTCGTTAGCCCGGGATGAAGCTGGAGGAAACCTGTTTACCTCCAGGTGGTGGCCGGCATGAAGGCGAGGCGGCGCGAACGTGGCATAGGCTGCGGTTAAGAACGTGGGAACCTGCCCTCCGATGCCCAGAGAAAACTCCAAGCGGAGGACCAGCAAGGACGAAAGTACCGATGCGGAGGGCAGGGGCGGAACAGCCCGTAGTAGTGACGAAGCTCCGTAATGGGAGTGGAGCGAAGGGGCTGTGTCATCCCGTTTTGGACAGTGGTCAACCGCAAGGAAGGAGCCAATGGACAAAACAAAGCCGTGTGAAATCTCCAAGCATGTAGTGCTGGAAGCGTTCCAACCGCGTGAAAGCGAACAAGGGAGCGGCTGGAATGGACGGCGAGAGCCTGGAGGCATTCGAGGCTAACCTGAAGAGCAACCTCTACAAGATCCGGCATCGGATGTCTTCCGGCAGCTATTTCGCTCCGGCCGTCAAAGCGGTAGAAATGCCGAAGACGAACGGGGGGAAGCGCACGCTCGGAGTGCCCACGGTGGCGGACCGGGTGGCGCAGATGGTGGTCAAGATCTATTTCGAGCCAGTTGTAGAACCTCAATTCCACCCGGACTTCTATGGCTACCGTTCGGGAAAGTCGGCCGCCGATGCCCTTGCTGTAACCCGGCAGCGCTGCTGGAAGTACGACTGGGTACTGGACTTCGATATCAAGGGCCTGTTCGACAATATTGACCATGAGCTGTTGATGAAGGCAGTCAAGAAACATACGGCAAACTGATCCTAACCCGGTTTAGTGGACGCTCCCGCCGCGGCCAGCACCGGGGACTGGTAGGAGGCGTAGACCGGCCCCTCGGCCGGGGTAGAGAACGTTGCCAGCAGGACCACCAGCACCAGCAACGAGGGCCACGAGGAAGCGCGAAAGGAGGACCGCAGCCTGATCACCTATATCACATAGTCTGTACCTCTCGTTGTGAGACTCGTTGCTGGCGCGTTGGGCTTCTTGGCGCGACGGCATCACGTCTGCCCTGGAGCACTGCTCGGCGTCAACCGATGATGTACCCCGAAGTTCCGATAACAGACGTATCTCCATGACCGTGACATGGAGACGTGCGTTCTAGCTCGTCTTCAACACCTTCCCGCCCCGCTGACGGGTCAAGACCCCGTTTTCCATGGCTGCCACGCCGTTTACAAACACCCAGTGATAGCCCCTGGGATACTGGACCGGCTCGGTGTCATCCTGGTTTTCCACCACATCCTCGGGCTTGAAGATCACCAGGTCCGCCTTCATGCCTTGAGCGATGACGCCGCGGTCGGCAAGGCCCAGCCGTCCGGCGGGTAGGCTCGTCAGCCGCCGGATACCTTCTTCCAGCCCCAGATGCCCGAGGGCGTATAACCGCACGAAGCGGGCCATCCCGCCGAAAGTGTTGAGGTTGGGGTACATGAAGGGGGGCACGGTCATGGCAAAGCTATGGTCGACCAGGGTGGTATCGATGCCGACCATGGCCATGGGATGGCTGTAGAACACGCGCAGCGCCTGGTCGAATGCGTACGGACGCCGCAGGCCGCCGCAGGCCTGCGGGTCCTCCTGGATCACATCCATGAGGGCATCCAGCGGGTCGGTCTTCCGGTTGGCCGCGATCTCCTCGATGGTCTTGCCATGGAACTCGGCGATGGCGCTTCTATCCACTCTTAGACTACTCGTCCAGAGGGGCTGGAGGATGGGGTTGAGAGGATACCACTTGCCCGACATGATGTACGCCTTGATCTCGGCGCGCAAGTCAGGCGCAGCCAGGTTGGTGGCGAACTGCTCGAAAGAACCTGCCTCTTTGAACCACGGGGCCAGGGTACTGGCCACGTACTTTTGGTGCATGGTGCCACCGGTGAGATGATTGGGGATGACGTCGAAGGCCAAGTCCACGCCGGCCTCGATAGTCTCGTCGATGGCCAGGAGCGTCTCCTCGGCGGCCACCGTTGCCAACCGGGGTGTGGGAAAGGGGGAAACCAGGTAGCCGCTGCTCAAGTGCGCCACCTGGGTCTTAGCACCGGTTTTCCTGGCTACGTCGAGAGCTTCACGCAAGCCGGTGATCAGGCCCGGGTTGCCGAATCCCTGCCTCAGACCAGTGCGTCGCCAGTGGGGCGAGAAATAGCCGCCGTGCCGCGCCGCTTCGGCCACCACCTCGCAGAATTCCTCGTGGGCGGCAAACACCCCGGGCGGGTAGTCCATGCCCGTGGAGATGCCCGCCGCACCTTCGTCCATGGCCTGGGCCACGTACCTTTTCATGGCCGCGATCTCGTCGGGCGTGGCATGCCGCCGGGTATCCTTGCCCATCACGGCCGTCCGGACCGTCCCGTGGCCCACCAGCGGAACGAGGTTGATGCCCGGTTGGGCTTTCTCGACCCGGTCGAGCCACTGGCCGAAGGTGTTCCAGTCCAGGTCGAAGCCTTCGTATTCCTTGGCCGCCTGCCTTACCTTCTCGATATCAATGGCGCCTTCAGAGTAGTACTTGGCCGGGGCTACCTTGTCGCGCCAGTTGGCGCCCCAGAGGCCGACGCTGACGTGCTTGTGGAGGGGGGCCATGGAGGAGCCGCACTGGCCGCCCACACTGGTGGTGATGCCCTGCGCGATGGAGCTTTCACCCGCCGGGTAGTGGAGGATAGTAGCGTCGGAGTGCGAGTGCATGTCGATAAAGCCGGGGGTCACCACCAGCCCGGTTGCATCAACCATCCTGGCCGCGGTCGCCCGGGACAGGTCACCTACTGCTTCAATGGTATCCCTGCATACTCCCACGTCAGCCTGCTTGCGAGCATTACCCGTCCCGTCGATCACGGTTCCGCCCTTTATGATCAGGTCAAAGGTCATGAATTCCCCTCCCTGGTGAAGTCTGGTGGCGGCTGGTACCTAAGATGGAATTCCTCCTTGGGACAACAGGTTCCTGCCGCAGAAAGGCTACCGGACGACGAGATCAACACGCCGGTCCGCACCGCGCCCGGGCGCTCAGATGCGCCCACACCGGCCCCGGTGAGTGGCCGGGGCCAGTGTTGCCACTATGTTCCAGGCAGGTACGGGTTAAAGAGCCAGCGTGTTTTGGCTTAACAGAAAGGTGACAAGCGTCTGTAACTTGTGGAGGGTTTCTGGACCTTCTGTAGAAATCCATCCGCGTGGAGTAGGGGCTGTCATATGATGCGCGCCGGTGACTTGCAGCCCTTTGCCACGTGGTAGTGGCCGGGGGAGGTGATGGGAACTACAAGGCTGGTTTTGGTAGTCAAAAGGACCAGAGAAATCATGAAAGGGAGGGCCCGATACATGGGAAACCGCCGCGTTAGAGGTCTGTTGCTTGCCCTGGCCGTTGTGTTCTTGGTAGTGGCCGTGGTTGCAGGATGCGCTCCCAAGACTCCTGCGCCCGCACCCACTACCCCAGCCCAGCCGCCCGCTCCTCCGCCCCCGCCCAAACCCAAGGTGCTCACCATCGCCAGCGGGACGGACATCGAGCGGCTCGATCCTCACCTGTCTACGGCTTCGCCGACCTTCTCGGTCCTGAGTCACATTTTCGAAACCCTGTTCTTCATGTCCCCCACTGGAGAAGTCAAGCCGGAACTGGCTGAGACCTTCAAGGTGGAACCAGAGGGCAACGTCTATACCATTACCCTGCGCAAGGGCGTGAAGTTCTCTGACGGGACTCCCTTTGACAGCCACGCCGTCAAGGTCAACCTCGAGCGGGTTTTGAACGTGGAGAACAAGGCCGCGTACCGCTCGCTTATTAACACGGTCACGGATATCAGGATCATCGACTCCCACACCATCCAGCTGGTAACCGAGAGACCCTTCGGGCCCATGCTCTCTCACCTTTCCCACTCCGGGCTGGCCATCATCAGCCCCAAGGCCCTGGCTGAAGGACCCGACTACCTGGCCAGGAACCCGGTGGGGACCGGCCCCTTTGTGCTGAAGGAGTGGAAACAGGGTGAGTCGGTTACCCTGGCCAAGCGCGCGGACTACTGGAGGACGCCGGCTGCCCTGGACGAAGTGGTTTTCAAGGTGGTCAAGGAGGACGGAGCCCGGCTCATCGAGGTGGAATCCGGGACCTCCGACATTGCCGTCCGCGTGCCCCCCAGCGAGGTCGAGCGTCTGCAGAAAAACCCCAACCTGGTCATCGACCGGACCGTCGGCCTGCGCACCATCTACGTGTACTTCAACGTGACCAAGCCCCCATTTGACGATGTAAGAGTCCGGCAGGCCTTCAACTACGCCGTGGACAAGGATGCCATTGTCAACCACCTGCTCTTGGGTGCTGCCCGGGTATCTGATGCCCCCATCGCCCCGGCGGTGTTTGGATACGCCCAGCAGACGGCGTATAAGCGTAACGTGGAAAAGGCCAAGGCGCTCCTGCAGGAGGCCGGGTACGGCAGCGGTCTGAAGGTCACCTTCCATCACCCCACCGGGCGCTACGTGCAGGATGCCCGCATCGCCGATGCCATCCGCGCCCAGCTGGCGGAAGTGGGCGTGACCCTGGAACTGGTCACCATGGAGTGGCCCCTGTACCTGGAGGCCATTCGCAAGCCTCTGGCCGAAAACCAGGTGTCTATGGCCTTGTTGGGCTGGGGTTGCGTTACCATGGACGCCGACTACGCCCTCTATGACCTGTTCCACTCTGCCCAGTGGGCACCCTCGTTCAACCTGGGCTTTTACAAGAATGAGCGGGTGGACCGGCTGCTCCACGATGCTCGCAACACGGCGGACACCACCAAGCGCCTGGCCTACTACCGGGAGGCCCAGCAGCTGCTGTGGGCTGACGCTCCGTGGCTGTTCCTTCACAGCGAGGTACAGCTGACCGCTCTTCGCAAGGACGTGAAAGGCTTCATGGTGCACCCGACCGAGCGCTTGATGGCTCATAGCGCCGACAAGTAAGAGCTGCAGCTGAGTCTGTCACCGGGGCGGGAAACCGCCCCGGTGACCACCGGGGAGGAGCGTTGTGCTAAGATACCTCAGCAAGTCCCTGTTGTTTGTCCTACCAACCATCATCGGTGTGTCCTTCGTGATCTTCTCTGCGGTGCGGCTCATCCCCGGTGACCCGGCGGCTGCCATCGCCGGCGAACATGCCACCCCGGCTCTGGTGGCCCAGATCAGGAAGGATATGGGCCTGGACCAGCCACTGTTCACCCAGTATTTCCGGTTCATGGCGGGTGCGGTCCGTGGCGACCTGGGTCGGTCTCCCCGCACCGGCCTGCCGGTCTCCGAGGAGATCCTGCGCCGGCTGCCCAGGACCCTTACCCTGGCCACCGCCAGCCTGGTCCTGGCCACGGTCCTGGGTGTGCTGGCCGGCATCGTTTCCGCCTCTCGTCCCTACTCCTTTTTTGACAATGCCAGCATGGTGGCGGCCCTGGTGGGTGTGTCCATGCCCGTGTTCTGGCTGGGCTTGATGCTGATGATGTTGTTTGCCATACTAATCCCAAGATGGCTGGGCCTGGGGGCGCCGCTCTTGCCGCCCACCGGTGCGGGCTCGTGGAAGCACCTGGTGATGCCCGCCGTTACTCTGGCCGCCAACTCCATGGCCATCATCGCCCGGATGACCCGTTCCTCTATGCTCGAAGTCATCCGCCTGGACTACATCCGGACCGCCCGGGCCAAGGGCCTGGCCGAGCGGGCAGTAGTCTACCGACACGCCCTGAAGAATGCCCTCATTCCGGTCATCACCGTGCTGGGGCTGCAGTTTGGTACCTTGATGGGAGGGGCAGTCCTCACCGAAACCGTGTTTGCCTGGCCGGGTCTGGGTCGCCTGCTGGTGGATTCCATATCATACCGCGACTATCCCATGGTCCAGGGTGTGGTGCTGGTGGTGGCCACCGGTTTCATCCTGGCCAACCTGGCCGTCGACGTGATCTACGCTCTCATAGACCCACGCATCCGGTACCACTAGAGGAGGAAGAGGGTTGGCAGCCGGTTTTGACAAAGCGATCAGTGAAACGGGGCCCAGGCCCGGTATCCTGGGCGCCCTGGCCAGGTCTACCCGCGCGTTCCGGCGCCGCCCGGCGGCGGTGTTCGGTCTGGTGGTGGTGGTGGCCTTCACGGTGCTGGCGGTCTTTGCCCCGGTGCTTTCCCCGCGCAACCCCGACGCTGCCGATTTTGCCCGGGCCCTGCGGGGCCCGTCGGCCACCAACTGGCTGGGCACAGACGAACTGGGGAGGGACCTTCTGTCCCGGCTTATCCATGGTGCCCGTATCTCCATGATCATAGGACTGGTGTCGGTGGGCATCGGGCTGGCGGGAGTGCCCATGGGGCTGGTAGCGGGGTTCTACGGTGGGCTCTTGGACACGGTGCTCATGCGTTTGACCGATATCATGCTGGCTTTTCCCAGCATGCTTCTGGCCATCGGCATGGTGGCCATCCTGGGGCCGGGCCTTACCAACGCCATGCTGGCCGTGGGTGTGGTATCTATCCCCAGGTACACCCGCCTGGTCCGGGGGTCGGTGCTGACCATCAAGGAGGAGGATTATGTTTCTGCCGCCCGGGCCAGCGGTGCCCGGGACTGGCGCATCATGTACCGGCATATCCTCCCCCAGTGCCTGGCCCCCATCTTGGTCCAGTCCACCCTGCAGCTGGCCTCGGGCATCCTGGCTGCCGCGGGCCTCGGGTTTCTGGGGTTGGGCGCTCCGCCCAACGTGCCGGAATGGGGCACCATCCTCTCCAAGGGACGGACCTACGTGTTCTCGGCTCCTCACATCACCACCTTCCCAGGCCTGGCCATCATGCTGGTGGTACTGGGGTTCAACCTCCTGGGCGACGGCCTCAGAGACCTCCTGGACCCGCGCCTCCGCGACTGAGCCCGGCTCTTGGCCCGGCCGGGCTTCCGGGGTCTATCCCTGCAACTTCCTGCCGCCGCGGTTTCAGTTGTCCCGGGTGGAGAGGTTTTGCCCTCACCATCATTAAATATGTCGAGCGTACCGCCTGGCGGGCCGGTTATTATCAGTGCAGGGAGGCAGGACGCATGGACCAAACCCTTACCGTCAAGGCCGTGCTGGATTACGTGGAAAACCGGGTGGCCGAGGACTTCCTGCTGAGGGACATCGTGGGGGCCACCGGGTTTTCCGCCTCTCACCTGCGCGTGCTGTTCCGCCAGTGCACCGGTCAGAGCCCGGGCAGGTACATCAAGAACCGGCGCCTAAACCACGCCGCATTCGAACTGGCGCAGATTTCCAGGTCAGTCTCGGACATTGCCATGACGTTCTGCTTTGGCTCCCATGACGCCTTTACCAGGGCGCTTAGACGGGAGTTTCACCAGACACCTTCGGAGTCTCGGTCCAGCAAGCCACCTGTGAGTGGCAAGCTCATTGTCCCCGGGGTGTATGGCCCATCGGTCTGAAGAAAGGAGGAGCCGCAGGTGGCGAACGGTGATCATGGAGACTCCACTGTGCTGTACGGAGTCCCGCGAGTCAGCTACACCAAGGTTGAATGCACGCCCTTCATTTCTTCTTTGCGGACGTGCCTGGGTTACATGGGTCAGGACGAGGACTATGCCAGGCTGATGGCCAGGTCCGGGGCGGCCTTCCGCCTCATGGGGAACACCACCCACTGGGATGGGGCTAACGTAGACATCCTGTGCATGCGGGAGGATGTCACCGAACCCCTGCGCCGGGCACTGGCGGCGGCCGGGAGGTCGTTCGCGCTGGTGTGCAAGGCGGGCAAGGAAGGGCACTACCTGGCCGAGCGCGCCCAGGACGGTGCTTTGGCCATCAAGACCGGTGGCCGGGAGGATTTTGTGAAGCTGGTTACCAGGGAGATCGACGCTGGCCGGCCCGTGATCGGCTATGGGATCATCGGGCCCCCGGAGGCGTGCCTCATCACGGGCTACCGCGAGACCGGGGAAGCCCTGCTGGGGTGGAATTTCTTCCCGGACATGCCCGAATGGGCCGCTGGCGTCACCACCGAACCCTGTGGGTACTTCGTCAGGCGGGGCTGGTTTGAGCACGCAGAGATCCTGGCCGTCATGGCCGTGGGCCAGCCGGTAGCCACCCTCGCCGGGCAGGAGGCGCTCAGAGACTGCCTGGAGTTTGCTCTCACCGTCATGCAGACCCCCCGGGTTTTCAACCATGCCGGAGGTTTCACGGCCTTCGCGGCGTGGGCCGCCGCCCCGCTCCGGGAGAGCGAGTTTCCCAAGGATGCGCCCTTGCCCATGCTGTTCGAGCGCCTGGTCTGCCAGGTTTGATGCCATCACCATGGTAACCGAGGGACGGTGGTATGCCCACCAGTACCTTGAACAAGAGGCAGCTGCCCACGCCGTCGCGGCCCAGGAACTCCGGGCTGCGTCGAGGGCCCTGGACCAGGAGCACCGGGTGGGCATGGACATGCGGCAGGCCGTCGCGGCGCCAACCTGGGAGGGCATGGCCAGGAAACTGGCCCGGCAGAAGGTGAGCCGGGAGGTGGCGGTCCTGGTAAGAAAGGCTGGCGAGCCGGACAGAACAGCTACAGGTCATCTCGAAAGGGCGCTCTTGTTGCTCTAGAAGGCCAAGCGTAGCGCAGGGGCCAGCGATACTCGGCCGGGGGGACCCGCTGGCCCTGGTTTTGGGTCCTGCCGGGGGACGGCCCGTTCACAGGGTCTCCAGCAGGCAGGCAGCGATGCACCGGCCAGTTCCTCTGCTGGAGGATGCGGGCAGGGGAAGGGCCGGCGCTCCGTACAACGCCCGGGCACCTTGGAAGCGACCGTACTGGACCATGTCCAGGGACCAGCCAGCCTTTGCCTCACAGCAAAGGACCCAGTTTCCGACCCCGGTCACCACCGGATCCTGCTCCCCCTACTGGTATCCCAGGCCCCGGCAATTTCCCGGGCGCCTTCCCACCGCCACAAGCAGCCTCCAAGTTTCTACCGAAAAACCACCAGATCGAAGAAGGATAACTCTCGTGGTCTGGCGAAAGGAAGATCTGAAACCGGTTTCATACGTCAGAAATGTGGTGCGTCTATTGAAAAACGTAACCATCAGGGATGTGGCGCGGCACGCCGGAGTGGCGCCGGCCACGGTTTCGCGGGTCATCAACAACAGCGGGTACGTTAGTCCATGTACCCGCGCCCGGGTGCTGGAAGCCGTTGAGGATCTGGGTTTCAAACCCAACGGCCTGGCCAGGAGCCTGACCAGCGGTCGCACCCGCACCATTGGGTTGGTGCTGCCGGACATCACCAACCCCTTCTTCCCGGCGCTGGCCCGGGGGGTGGAGGATGTGGCCTACTCCAGCGGGTACGCGGTCATCCTCTGCAACACCGACAGCGATCCCGGCCAGGAGAAGGCCTATGTCCACACCTTGATGGAAAAGCGCATCGACGGCATCATCTTCACCGTCTCCAGCGCAGACACCAGCGCCATCCAGGAGCTGATAGAGGCTCAATACCCGTTTGTCCTCATCGACCGCCGGGTGGAAGGGGTGGAAGCCGACACGGTGGTCATCGACAACCTAAGCTGCGCCCATGATATCACACTGCACCTGGTGAGGATGGGACACCGGCGCATTGCCCACATCAGCGGCCCGCTGGCCCTGGCCGTCAGCCGCGACCGGCAGGCCGGGTACCTCAAGGCGCTGGCTGGGGGCCCCGGGGTAGACCCCAAGCTGTTGCGGGTGGGGGATTTTCGCTTTGAGTCCGGCTACGATCAGATGCAAGAGCTACTACGGGGCCCAGGATGCACTGCGGTATTCGCGGCCAACGACATGATGGCCGCCGGGGCCATCCAGGCCATCACCGATGCCGGGCTGGACGTTCCCGCGGACATCGCTGTGGTCGGGTTCGACGACATCCTGCTGGCATCGCTGATCCGACCGGCTCTCACCACCGTCGCCCAGCCGGCCTACGAGATGGGGGCTTCTGCCTTCCGCTTGCTGTTGGAACGCCTGGCCGGGCCGGAGTTGCCGCCCCGGGTGCGGGTGTTGCACCCGCGTTTGGTGGTAAGGGAGTCCTGTGGAGGGAGGCGATGGGTTGCAACCTGAGATCATCGTGCTCGGCAGCCTGAACATAGACTTGGTGGTGCAGGCGCCCCGGCGTCCCCGGGGGGGAGAAACTGTCACTGGTACCGGCTTTAGCGTGGTCCCGGGCGGCAAGGGCGCCAACCAGGCCGTGGGTCTGGGTAGGCTGCGGAAGAAGGCGGCCATGGCCGGGAGAGTAGGTGAGGACACTTTCGCTCCCCTGCTGGTGGCGAACCTGAGGGCAGCTGGAGTGGACTGCTCGCTGGTGCAGACCACGCCCGGCGTTCCCACCGGCACGGCACTGATCGTGGTCGATGATGCCGGGGAAAACAGCATCGTAGTGGTGCCCGGCGCCAACGGCCGGGTCTCGGTGGCGGACGTCGCCGCCCTTGAGCACCTTTTGGCATCTGCCAAGATCCTGATGATGCAGCTGGAAATCCCCCTGGAAACCGTGGAATATGCTGCCTGCCTGGCCCGCCGGCACGGTGTCACGGTCATGCTGGATCCTGCTCCGGCCCGTCCGCTTCCCGCCTCCCTTTTGGAGAACGTCGATATCATCACGCCCAACGAGACCGAAGCCAGCGCCCTGGTGGGAGTGCCCGTGGACGGCCTGGAGGAGGGGAAGCACTGCGCCCGGTCCCTTCTGGAGCGGGGCGTAGGGGCAGCGGTGGTCAAGCTGGCCGCCCAGGGCGCCGTGGCCGCTTGCCGCGACGGGGTATTCCACGTCCCGGGGTTTCCCGTTCGTGCAGTGGACACTACTGCCACCGGTGATGCTTTTTCCGCCGGCCTGGCCGTGGCCCGGCTGGAGGGGCACCCGCTGCTTGAAGCCATCCGGTTTGCCAATGCCTGTGGCGCGCTGGCTGCCACCCGCTTGGGTGCCCAGACCTCGTTGCCGGACCGGGCAGAAGTTGACGCATTCCTGCAAGGAGAGTTGGGAGGGAGGAGCAGTTGAGGAGGTGGATCATTGACACGGACCCGGGCGTGGATGACGCGGCGGCCATCATCGCCGCCGTCCGCACCGGGCAGATGGACATCGCGGGCATAACCACGGTCCACGGCAACTCGCCGCTGGAGCATACCACCGGCAATGCGCTAAAGCTGGTGGAACTCTTGGGAGTTGACATCCCGGTCTACCGGGGATCGGAACGAGCCCTGCTGGAACCGCCCCGGTACGCGCCCGAGGTACACGGCAAGGACGGCTTCGGGGACCTGGGCCTGCCCCGGCCGGCACGAGCGGCAGAAAAGGAGCATGCCGTAGACTTCTTGCTCGACCAGGCCCGGCGCCACCCCGGCCAGTTAAGTGTACTGGCGCTGGGACCGCTTACCAACCTCGCCGTGGCGCTGGCCAAGGACCGGTCGCTGGCCAGCCAGCTGGCTGGTATCGTCCTGATGGGCGGTACCAGCGCAGCGCAAGGCAACACCACCATGGCCGCCGAGTTCAACGTGTGCGCTGACCCGGAAGCAGCCCGCATGGTTTTTGAGTCAGGCATACCCATTACCATGGTCCCCTGGGAGACCACCTTACGCTGCGTGCTGACTGGCGGGCCCCTGGAACGGCTGCGGGATGCAGACGTGCCTCTGGCCGGCGTTTTTTGGCGGGCCAGCCGGATCGTGGCACGCCTGATCGAGAAAAACCTGGGCATCGAGGGCCTGGTACTATGCGACCTGGTGGCAGCAGCGGTCATCATCGAGCCGGCCGTGGTACTCCGTGCCATGGAGACGTTCGTGGCCGTGGAGACGGGAGGCACGGTCGCACGGGGTCTGACCGCCCTGGACTGGCCTGGCCGTTCCGGGCGCGCTCCCAATGCCCGGGTGATCCTGGAGGTAGACGGAGAGCGTATCTGTGGGCTCTTCATCGAGGCCATCACCAAAGAACCTAGAGCATTCCTGTAGGGTTGTGAACGGTCTTTGACAATAGAAAAGCCTCCTGGCAAGATGGTAGTGGCTAAACATACCAGACAAAGACCAGGAGGCGGGAAACCAATGCAACAACACAACCAGAAAC